>JADLFX010000021.1 GCA_020849665.1 Planctomycetota bacterium
CGGACCGTACCCACAGCACGCGCGCCCAGGCGGCGGAGCGCCACGCGGCGGCCCTGCGGCACACGCAGGGCCTGCTCCATTCCGTGCGTCGCGCCCTGGAGCTCGGCGGCCACGAGCACCGTGGCCTGCTGCAGCGGATCCTGCGCATCGAATCCGTGGTCGCGACCCTGGACGGGCGACTGGGGGAGCGGCGGAACTGAGTCCCGCCCGGCACCGGTCCCGCAGGGTCGCCTGGCGGCCGGACGGGAACGACCTCCCTACCTCGCCGCCAGGGACCGGCCCGTCTGGTAGAGCGCCTCGTCCCAGCGGTCGGCATGCACGTCGCCGCGCAGCGCCGCCAGCGCGGGCAACGCCGCGTCGAGCAACGCTCGCGCCGCGGCGCGCTCGCCCGTCGCCTCGAGCAGCTCGGCGAGCCGCACGCGGACCTTGCCCAGCGGCAGCGCGACCCACACGTCGTCCGGGGCCGCCTGCTGCGCCGCCAGGAGTGCGTCGAGCGCCGCGCGGTTGGCCGCGAGCGCGCGTGCACAGAGCTCCGCCGCCGATTGCGGCCGCGATGCGGCCGCGCCGTGTGCCGCCCGCCAGAGCGCGAGCAGCGTCTCGCCGCCGGCCACCGCCCCGTGCCATCCGGTGCCCTCGGCCATCGCCCGCGCGGCATGCTCCGCGGCCGCAGCCTCCGCGCCGCGCCGGAGCGCCAGCAGGGCACGCAGGCGGTGGAACTCGGCCACGTTCGGCCCCCACAGCTCGGGCGCCTGGGCGGGCTTGCCCAGCAGCGGCTCGATCCCGTCGAGCGCCGCGGTGGCCCGCGCGTCGTGCCCCGCGGCGTGGAGGCTGCGGGCGCCGGCCAGGGCCGCGCCCACGAACTGCGGGCCATCCTCGGCACTGACGCCGTAGCGCTCCCGCCACGTGTCCAGAGCCGTCAACGTCGTGTCCCAGTGCGCGCGCGCGTCCGCGCTGCCGCAGGCGTCCAGCACGAAGCCCAGACGGGAGAGGAAGAGCCAGTGCGCGTGGGCGCGCATGCGGGCGTCGACCGAGTCGGGGATGGCGTCGAAGAGCGCGACCGCGCGCCGCGCGCACCGCTCGGCCTCGACCAGCGGGCCGCGGTGCCCGTCGGTGAGCAGCCCGAAGGCGAACAGGCTGAGCAGGTCGGCCAGCTGGCCCTTGGCCAGGACGTCGTGCGGGAAGCGCGCCACGCGGGTCTCGCCCACGGCGGCCGCCTCACGGGCGGCGGCGAGCGCGGCCGTCACGTCGCCCGCCGCACGCTGCTGCAGCGCGAGGGAACCGTGCAGGTTGAACAGGGACTCCCACGGCTGCGACCACTCGGGCTCCTGCTCCGCCCAACGCCGCGCCGCCGCGATCGCCGCGGTGAACCGACGCACGGCGACCTCGTGCTGCCCGAGGCTGCCCGCCAGGGTGGCGCCGACCCCCAGCGCCTGGCTGGCCTGGCCCGGGCCGATGTCCGGGGTCGCCTGCAGCTCCTGCTCGAGGACGCGGAACTCCTGCGCCGCCTCGGAGACCTTGCCCTGGTTGGCGAGGCCGCTGATCAACGCGGTGCGCACGTCCACGAGGTCGACCTTGGCGGCGAGCGAGCCTTCCCTGCGCGCGGTCTCGACCTGGAGCGCCACGGCGCGGCGCAGTGCGCGGACGCACTCCTCCAGCTCCGACTCGTTGCGCGATGAGCTCCACTCCGCCAGCGCGGCGACCAGCAGGTTCGCGTGGCGCTCGGGGGCCTCGGCGTGGCAACGCTCGATCTCCTGGATCGCGCGGTCGAACGCGGCGCGCGCCTCGGCGAGCTTGCCGCCCGAACTCGAGGCCCTGCCGACCTTGCGCAGGGCGTTGCCGAGCAGGACGCGGTACGCGAGCCTGCCTGGCTCCGCGGCGAGCAGCGCCTCGGCCTCGCCCATGGCGTCGCGCGCCAGCCGTTCGGCCTGCGCGTAGTCGCCGACCAGCCAGCTCACCTGCGAGAGGGTGAGGAGCGCCTTGGCCCGGCCCTCGCGCAGCCCGGGCGCGGCCGGCCGGTCCACGAGGAACCGGTCGTAGAACGCAAGCGCGTCCTGCACCAGTGCCGCACGCAGCGCCCCGGACCGCGGCGCGTCGACGACCCGGCTGTCGTTGGCACGGGCCAGGAGGCTCGCCACCGTGGCCTCCATGTCGGCGGCCATGGACCGGGCACGCGCCGAGAAGTGCAGGCTCAGGCCGAGCGCCGCGCTGAGCACCAGCACGAGCGCGCCGACGGCCCACGTCGCGACCCGGTGGCGCCGCACGAGCTTGCGCAGCCGGTAGCGGAGCGAAGGCGGCCCGGCGAGCACCGGCTCCCCGCGGCGGTGGCGCAGCAGGTCCGATGCCAGCTCCTGCGCGGACGCGTAGCGGCGCTCGCGCTCCCGCGCGATCGCCTTGAGCACGATCCAGTCCAGGTCGCCGCGCAGCCGCGACGCCAGCTTGCGCTGCGGAGTCGAGCGCTGGCGCGCGACGTCGCCGGTGGTGTCCGTGGCCACGCGCGCGCTGGGCCGCGGCGGCTCGGAATCGGTGCTCTCGGGCCGCCGTCCCCAGGGCAGCTCGCCGGTCAGCAGCTCGTAGAGCATCACTCCCAGCGAGAACACGTCGGCGCGCGCGTCGAGGTCGCGGCTCGCGCCCGAGGCCTGCTCGGGACTCATGTAGCCGGGCGTCCCGACGATGCGGCCGGTCTCGGTGTGGACGCCGGCGTGGTGGGGTTCCGGATCCAGGGCCTTGGCGATGCCGAAGTCGATGATCTTGGGCTCCGGCTGGCCGTCCTGCTCGTACACCAGCACGTTCGCCGGCTTCAGATCGCGGTGCACGATGCCCTGGGCGTGCGCGTGCTGCACGCCCTGGCAGAGGCGGATGAAGAGATCCAGACGCTGGTCCACGCCCAGGCACTTGCGATCGCAGTAGGTCGAGATCGGCAGGCCGGGCACGTACTCCATCACGAAGTACGGCCGGCCGTCGGGCAGCACGCCGGCGTCGAACACCTGCGCGACCCGGTCGTGGCTGAGCTTCGCGAGCAGGTGGCGCTCGGCCTCGAAGCGCGCGAGGGTCTGGCGATCCCCCGTGCCCGGCCGCAGCACCTTCACCGCGACCTCGCGCCGCACCGGCGCGTCCTGCGCGCAGAGATGGACGACGCCGAATGCCCCCTCGCCGATGACGCGCAGCACGCGATACGGACCGATCGCGGGCGGCGTCTCCCCGCCCGCTCCGAAGCCGGCGTCCAGCAGCCGCTCGACCCCGGCGAGATCGCCGGCCAGACGGCGCAGCGGGGCCTCGAGGCCGGGGTGCTCGCGCACCATCTCCTCCAGCGCCCGCGCCCGCTCGGCAGGCGTGGAGGCGACGAGCCGCTCGGCGGCGCGTTCGAGCAGGTCGGGGGGCAGGTCGGCCTCGCCGGCCTCGGGGGCATGCATGGCGGGATCATGGCAAGGTGGGCGCGCGCGCGCACCGGGCTGCACACCGCTGCCGGCGGGGCCTCGGAGCCGGGCGCTGGCCCGGGGCAGACGGGCCGTCACGCCGCTGCAGGGCCTTCATTCAGGGGGATACGGGCGCAGTGCCCATCCGGAACAATCTCCATGAATCGAATCCCCTCGCCAATTCCCACGTGGTTGTTGCCTCTCGCCCTCGGCTCCGCGCTGATGGCCCAGAATCCAAACGGTGCCGCCAACGCGCGCCTCGACACCGACGCCTGGCTCCGCGCCGCGCCGGCGCCCGCGGCCGAACACGTCCTCTTCGACGCTCCCGGGGACGGACGCCTCTGGGCGGTCGGCAGCACCTACAAGGCCTCGTTCGGCGCAGACGGATTCGTCTACGTTCCGTTCTTCGGCTCGGATGCGCCGCGCAACTACCCGGTGCGCTTCGTGCTCCGTTCCGTGCGGGTCGGCGGGCGCGACCTCGAGTTCCGCGCCGAGGCCACGGCGACGCGCCACGGCGCGACGGTGACCTTCGATCGCGGGCTCGTGCGCGAGGTCTACGACCTCACCCTGACCGGCGTCGAGCAGACCTTCGAGGTCGACGGCACGCTCGCGGGCGACGTCGACGTGGAACTCGATGTCGTGAGCGATCTGACGGAGGACGCCACGCGGGCCGGAGTGCAGTTCGGCAACCATCTCGGCCACGTCGCGTACGGGACCGCGTGGCTGGTGCGCGGCACCGAGAAGGTGGAGATCCCCACCGCGATGCACGCCAACACGATCCGGCTGCACGTGCCGGCCACCCAGCGCGGCGCGGGCGCCGTCGTGATCGATCCCCTCGTCACCACGGTTGCGGCCACCGCGACGCTCAAGGACTCGGCCGTGCCCGACGTCGCCTACGACGCGACGACCGACCGCTGGTGCCTCACGTGGGTGCACGTGTTCTCGCAGACCGACCACGACGTGGTGGCCGAGCTGCGCAACGGCAACGGCGATCCGATCGCGGGCACCTTCACCACCATCGACCCGACCACGATGAGCCACTCCTGGCCGCGCGTGGCCAACCTGAACAGCGCGGACCGCTTCCTGATCACGATGGAGCGCTACGTGCCGGGCAATCCCGCCGGCCAGCAGTACACGATCTGGGGCCGCACGATGGACGCGCCGGCGCCCTTCACCAAGGGCGCGCACTTCGAGATCTCCCCCGCGTCCAACGCCGACCAGCTCTCCGCCGACGTGGGCGGCGACCCGGGCACGGGCACGCGCTGGACCGTGGTGTGGCGGCACGGCGTGGACATCTTCGCCCGCCAGGTGGAGGCCAACGGCACCCTGAGCCCGAACACGATCCCGGTGGACAACACCAGCGCGGCGTGCATCAACCCGCAGATCTCCCTCTCGAACGGCAATGGCCTGACCGGCACGCCACGCTGGTGCATCGTGTACATGGTCCGCGTGAGCGACACCAACTGGGACGTGTTCGGATCGGCGCTCGATCCCAACGGCGTCCTCACCCGGCGGCACATCGCGATCAGCACCGGCACCAGCAACGACATGTACACCTACGTGTCGTCGCCGTTGACCGACACCGCCAATGGCCCGGCCTTCCTGGTCTCGTACGAGCGCCAGGAGACCGCCGCCCCCGAGATGGTCGTGCGCGTGGTCGACGCCAACCTGAACACGCCCATTCCCGAGGTCAACCTGACCCGGCGCTACGGCTTCATCGGCATCTACTGCCGGGTCGAGAGCGACGGCACCCGGTTCGCCGCGGTGAGCCGGTACGGAACCCAGAACGTGGGTGCGGGGACCCTGGCGCTGGTCAACAACGACCTGGTGCTGCACGAGGCGATCGTCTCCATCGGCAACGGCGACGCCCCCTGCGTGGCGTCCAAGCGCAGCGGCGGCGGCGGCGTCACCGACTACGCCGTCCCGTTCGTGCACCTGGCGGCGAATCCGGACCGCGTCTACGTCGGCCTCTACCAGGGTCGCGCGCCGTCCGGCGGCTTCAACCGCCGCGGCATGAACTGCGGGCTGGGCGTCAACTACGGCGGCCGCCCCTACCTCGGCGACGTGGTGACGTTCACGCTGTCCAACGCGGGCTCGGACCAGACGGGGTTCCTCTTGGGGACACCCGTGCCGGCGACGCCGCTCTGCGGCAGCTGCAGCTTCGGCCTCGATCTGGCCAGCCCGCTGATCCCGTTCCCCGCGCCCCTGAGCCTGCCCCTGCCGCGCCAGGTCTCTCTGGTCGGTGTCAGTGCGGGCGTGCAGGGCTTCGCCATCGGCAGCGGCACCTGCCTCGGCTCGCTGCGCTTCAGCGACACGGTCGACTTCACGATCCAGTGAGGCCTGCCGCGCTCCGCGATCCCGCCGCGGCCCCCCGTCGGCCGCAGACAAGGCCCGCGCCCGGGGCGCGGGCCCATCGCCCGGGAGCCACGGGGCGCACCCCGGGCGACCCGCGGGGCGAGGTCCACGACGCTCCACAGGAGGCCCGGGCGGGCGCGCTGCCGCGCGCCCGCCCCGCGTCATGGACGAGGCGCGGCGGCGGCGCCGTGCCCTTCGGCCGCGCGCCGCGCGACCGAGAGATGTACCAGGCTCGCGCAGCCGGACCCACGCCTATCATGGCCGGCGTGGATCCGTCCGACAGCGAGTTGTACGAGCGCGCCAAGGGCGGCGACGCCGCCGCCATGGAGGTGCTGCTCCAGCACTACCTGCCGCATCTCCACGCGTTCGTCCGGATCCGGCTCGACGCGGTCGTGCGCGCGCGCGAGTCGAGCATGGACGTCGTGCAGTCGGTGTGCCGCGAGCTGCTCGAGTCGCGGACCAGCTTCGAGTTCCGCGGCGAGGACCGCTTCCGCGCGTGGCTCTTCACGGCCGCGCTGCACAAGATCCTCGAGAAGCAGCGCTTCCACCGGCTCGCCAAGCGGAATCTCCAGCGCGAGGAGACGCCGTCGAGCACGGACGAGAGCGCGGTGCCGGCCAGCCTCCTCACACCGAGCCTGGACGCCATCGGCAAGGAGACCGCCCAGGCGCTGGAGAGCGCGCTGGATGCCCTCAGCCCGGAGCACCGCGAGGTGATCACGCTCGCGCGCGTCGTCGGCCTGCCGCACCGGGTGATCGCCGAGGTCATGGGCCGCAAGGAGGAGGCCGTGCGCCAGTTGCTGGTGCGCGCCGTGCTGCGGTTGACGCTCGAGCTGCGCAAGCGAGGGGTCGAGCTGAAGGAGTGAGGCCAAAACGCGGCTGCCGGTTCCGGCGCCGGAGGGGTGGGTCCCGCCGGCTGGCAACGGTCGCGCAAGGGTCACGAACATGGCCCGCGCAATCCTGCCCGCCTACACTCGCGCGCGAGGGAAACGTCCATGAAGCACGCTGACCGTCGCCCACGTCCCGGGTTCGACCGGGGCCGCCCCGGTTCCCGCGGCTCCGCCCGCCGCACGCTCGCGAGTACGCCGCTGTTGGCATGCCTGCTCGGCGCCTGCGCCTCGTCCGCGAGCCAACTGGAGAACGTGGCCAGGGACTGGTCGATGACGATCCGCGCCAGCCAGGTGGTCCCGGTCTATCCGCTCACCGAGGACCTGCAGCCGGGAGACGTGTTCCTCGTGCAGCTGCCCATCGACCGGCAGCAGGAGATCTACCGGCGGAAGGGCTTCCTGCCCCTGGACAATCACGTCGTGCGGATGGACCCCGAGGGCTACGCCGAGTTCTACGGCCGCGCCTTCCGCCAGGGCTTCGGCGACGGACCGCTGCCGCGCTCGCAGCAGCGGCCGAGCCAGGGCAGGAGCTGGAGCGAGGCGCCGGAGACCGGATTCCCCAGCTACTCGTTCAGCGTCCGGCAAGGCTCGGCCCTGACCCTGGCGCTGCCCATCCAGGGCGTGCCGGTGGGGCTCGGGCTGATGGGGTCGCGGGCCGCGGACGGCTCGGTGTCCCTGAAGCAGGCGCGCACGCTGGGCGTCGACACGGTCTCGCTCTACGCCCAGCTGCAGGAATGGGCGCGGGGCAACCGGGCCTTCCTGGCGCATTTCGGCGCCGAGCCGCCACGCAACCATCTGCGCGTCGTCAGCCGGATCTACCTGGCCGGACAGGTCGACGTCTCCATCCGCAATGCCGAGGAGGCGGCGGCGGGCGCCGACGCCGGCCAATCCAGCCCGCTCGCGCTGCTGGCGCCGCAGCCTCCCGGGCCGGGCGGGCAGGCGGCCGCGGCCGAGGGTTATGCGAACGCGCTGGAGAAGATCAACGCCGCCATCGGCAGCGCCTTGTCGGCCGTCGGCGGCACGGGGCTCGGCACCAGTCTGCGCATCACCGCGGCCAGCGCGCGCAGCGTGTCGCTCACCGAGACCTTCGATCCGCCCCTGGTGTTCGGCTATCTCGGCTTCGACGTGTCGATCCTGCCCGGCGGCGACCTGGGTCCGCCGATCCCCACCCACGCGAACCTCACCAACGAACTCAGCGTGCAGCACTCGCCGGAGCTGGCCCGGACCCTGGACCTCTCCCAGGCGGCGGTCACGCGGCGCGTGTACCTGCTACTGCACTCGATCGCCGCCGCGAACGCCGAGGCGGCCGAGCGCGTGCAGGCCCTGGACGCGCTGGCGGCGTTGCTGCCGGAGAAGGACACCTTCTATCAGACCCAGCGCGGCGACGTGCTGGTGGCCGTGCCCTGGACGCCCGACCCCCAGAGCCCGCCGTATCTGCGGTTCCACGACTGGCAGGGCAAGATGGAGCTCTCCCGCCGCGTGTTGTCCCGCCTGCTGGCGGGCGACAAGCTCCGGATGAAGACCGGCGCGGCCGAACCCGTGGAACTCGCCAAGGGCAGCGACGAGTGGCAGGTGCTCGCGCGCGCGCTCGAGTCGTTCGACACCCGCAGGCACGACGCGGTGCTCGTCGGCCGGCTGCAGGAGGCCAGCCGCGCCGCCTGGCGCACGTTCTACCGGCTGGCCAGCGAGGAGGAGGCACGATGAGCAACGTCAAGGACGACGTGGATCCCGCCTGGGTCGCCGACCTCGACTCCATCGGCAAGGTCGCCAAGACCAAGGCCGAACGCCGGCAGGCCCTCGACGCCTGCCTGGAGCAGTTCTGGTCCGACGAGAACATCGGCCGGATCGAGCGCGTGGACGAGGGCGAGGACCACGGGTGGCAGATGCACCTGTGGAAGAAGGCGTAGGGGTCTGCCCGCGCGTCGGTGGTCCCCAGTCAGCGTGGCTGGGACGGCCTGGTCGTGGCCGGATCTCCCTCGCTGGGACCCGCGAAGAGATGGCTCACGGTCCACGGCAGATGGATCGTGTCCGCGACGAACGAGAAGGGCAGATCGAGGAGACCCATCGGCACGTGCAGGAGCCGTAGCCAGAACGGTTGTCCGGTCTGGCCGGCGCGGAACGGCAGCGTCAACGCGGTCAAGTCGTGGCCCACACCGCCGTACACCACTGCCGATCCCGGCTGGTCATGATCGCGGACGATATTCATGACGGTTCCGCAGGCGGCCAGGCTCAGCATGCCGGCGGTCAGCAGAGGACGCATCGTACACCCAGCAGGGCTGCAGACGTTCCAGCTCATGTGGTGGCCTTCCGACCAGCCTTCATACCGAAGTAGTACAGATTCACCGGCGCGACGACGAAGGACATCCAGCCGCAGATCGTGACTCCAGTGCCGACGTGAGCACGCACACCACCTTCCTCCGGCCCGAAGAGGTGTACGTAGGCGACGAAGAAGACGAAGGTCAGAACGAAGATCAGCGTGCAGACAAGCGCCAGGAAGAACCGGAACCGCTCCGCCTCGTCGGACTTGGCGGACTTGAACGGCCGTAGGAACCAGAATCCGAGGATGCCACCCAGGTAGCCCCCGAAGAACAGGAACACGGGCTGCATCACGGGCAATCGGTCCTCGGGCAGCAGGATGCGCAGACCGTCGGCATCGCGCCTGTGCAAGTACAGCTCAGCCAGGGCGATGGATAGCAGGAACCCCACGAGCCAGATCACGGTGAGCACGGCACGACGCTTCATCGCTGACCCCGGGCCTGCTTCAGCGAGCGCTCGATCTCTCCCCTCAAGCGATCGGTGAAGAACCGACCGGAGTAATCCGGCGTGTCGTCGCGCCACTCGCCACCGGAACCGCGTTGCTGCAGGTGAGGCCACACTCGGAGATCGATGCGTCTATCGCCTATCGAGTATTCCACGCGGTAGGAGAGGCGGTACAGCCGGTCCGGGGGCAGCTTCGCAGTGGCGCTCGCCTTGTTGTGCTGCTCGATGATTTCGGGGCTCAGTTTCACGAATCCAGTCTCGAGGACCTCCCCCGTGGGGAGCATGGCCCCTGCTGCCACCTCAGGCTTGACGATTCCGTGCTCCAGAGTCTGCACCGCAAGGAACAACGCGTCGGACACCGCCCGCTGCTCGTCCCCTGGGCGCAGGACGACGACATCCCTGACGCCCTCGTTGCCGGCAGCCATCGACAGGTACTCGAACGGAATAGTGACGTACTCCGCGGGCGCGCATGCCCCAAGGGTCAGCACCCCGGACATCAGCACCAACTTGAGATTCGCGCGGCGCGCCAGGGTCGTGGGTCGATTCACTTCTTGTCCTCCTTGGATGCCTGTGCCGCCGCGGCGTCGTAGGCAGCGATGGCTGCCTCACGCCGTGCCCGCGGCTCCGGATGACGGAAACCGCCGTTGCCTGGGACACGTTCGAAGCCGGCCAGGGAGTACGCCGTGCGGAAGAACAGGTCGAACCCGCCAATGGTGCGCGTCACTCGGTACATGCGGCCGAAGATCCATTCAGCGCCTTTGGCATCGCCGATGAGGGCCGCGGCGTATCGATCCGCCTGCAGCTCCGCGGCTTGGAACGCGGCCTCGTCCGCGACAGACCGCGTGTGACGGAAATGACCCAGGACCAGGTGCCCCACCTCATGAGCCAGCAGGAAGAGCAGGCCACCGAGGATTCGCTCCTCGATGAGTGCGACGCGTTCAGCGTTGTCCCCCCACTTTACCGCAAAGATGCCCGTCAGTAGGTCCCCGATGGCGCAATAGCCGGTTTCCCGTTCCACCATGCCGCGGAAGTCCTGGAACTCCGCGATGCGGGCCACCTCTGCCGCCGGACTCAGGGGTTCGATTCCAGAGAGATCGTACTCGCCATAGGTCCACCAGCCCTTCTGGGGCACGCCAGTCATCACCGTGGCCCGAAACATCGCTTGAATGACCAGGAGATCGATTGTCAGATCCCCATTCTCCTCCACGTGGGCCAGTGGCTGCCCAGTGGTCGTCAGATTCAAGCGGACACGGATCTCGGGCAGCAGATCCTGCCGCATCGTCGTGGACAGTCGTGCGTGGCTGGCGGCGTGGCGGAGCGCGATCTCGTCGAGCAGTTCCTGAAGGCGAAGGTGCAGGCGCCTCATCGCAATGGGATCCGGAGCCTGCGGCAAGTTGGTGAGCGTGCCCGGCGCATCCCATGGCAGGAACACCCGTGCGCTCAGCATCGTGTAGCTGTCGAGGATGTTCTGCTTCGTCTCGTAGGACCAGGCTCCCTTGAACGTCTGGTTCATGCACGCCGCGATCAGCCCGAGAGACAACGTGGCGCACAACACTCCGGCCGCCCCAGTCTTCGTCGCAGAACCGCGCGAGATCCCTTCGCCCCGATCACCTGGGTTGCGATCCTGCATCGCGTGTCGCGTGCTGCTCCCGAGGATGTCGCTGACGTGTCCTGGCATTCAGCGGCAGGACCGTAGCTCCGAGGCACAGGCAGGGCCAACCCAAAAACCGTGCTTCTCGCCCCGCGCGCGGGAGCACACGCAGGTGCGACGGAGGCTCAACTCCTGTTCTCTGAAGGGCGAGCAGATGGTGCGAGTGAGCGGGCGGCATCCTCATCACCTCCCACGCTGCTGTGCGCATCCGCGTCACAAGTATGCATTGCCGCGTGTGCTGGCCTGGAACCCACTGGGTGCAGAGGCGCCAGGCACGCCTCGAGCCCGGCCGCCCCTTGCACCGCTGGCATACTCGCGTGCTGGTCCCGCAGCCCCTCCAGCCGGCCCCCATCGACTTCCTGTAGCGGCCGGCTTCACGATCCCGAGGCTCGGTCTCGGTGAAGTAGAGCCGAGCAACTACCGGAGACGCTCGTGCGCACCCCCCTCACTTCACGCCCACGTGCTGCCGCCACAGCGCCTCCAGCTCGGGCACGGTCAGTCCGTACACGTCCTTGACCAGCCTGGCGCTCACCTCTGCGCCGCGGCCGAAGCCTCGGCCGGCGCGCGCGGCCTCGAGGAACTTGGGGAAGCGGCCGGCCACGGGCGGCAGCTTCGTGTTGATCAGGAAGTCGAGCAATGCGCCGGCGTGGGCGTAGTTGCGGCTGCCGTTGCCCTTGGGGTCGCTGAGCAGGACCGGGATCGCGAAGAACTCCGTGAGGGGGTAGCAGTCGCCGCGCTTCAGGTCGTTCTTGATCGTGCCGGCCGGCTTCTCGCCGGAGGTCTTCTTCTCGAAGTACACCGCGAGCCCTTCCTGGAACCACGACCCGACGCCGGAGACCTTGAGGCACGCTCCCACGATCTGGTGCGTCGCCTCGTGGAACACCACCGGCGCGGTCGGCGACTCGTAGTAGGTGGCGTAGTAGGCGGCCGTGGCGTGGCCTGCCGTCGCGCGTGCCGCCTCGGGGGACCAGCCGACGATCTGGACGCAGAAGGCGAAGTACTCCTCGCGCGTGGCGAAGATGTAGCAGGGCAGGAGATGGTCCACGTCCTCGAAGGGCAGCTCCTTCTGCACGTACTCGTAGAGCCGCTCCAGCGACACCGCGTACTTCCTGCACGTCGTGGTCGGGCCGTTGGTGAAGAGCAGGTAGTGCTCGCTCATCACCGCCTGCCACTTCGCGAGGTACTTGGCTCTCGCCTGCTCGTCGGTGGCGATCTTCGGGGGCATCACCTGGGGCAGGAGGCCGGTCTTGAACGTCGCCAGGCGCTCGGCGACCTGCTCGGGCGTGAGCGCGCGACCGGGACCCGCAGGCGGCGGGGCCGGCGGAGCCTCGGTCTGTGCGGCGGCGGCGCAGGCGAGGAACAGGGCCGTCAGCAGGCGGGGGGAGTGCGCGATCACGGGAGTGCCCAACGCGGCGTGAGGATAGCGGCGCGGCGCAGGGTCGGGAGTGCAGCGTGGTGCTCCGGCTCCGCGTGAGGGCGCGTGTCCGGGCACATGGGTGACACCCGGGCGCGGCTCCGCACCGGGCCTCAGTCGCCCAGCGTGAGCCGCAGCGCCGGCGTGAACGCGACGCCAGCGAATCCGCCGGCGGGGTCCGCGACGAAGCCCTGGCCGTAGAGGATCACGCCGCGCAGCGTGGGGTCGTCGGGCACGCCGATCCGCAGCGTGCCGAACCCGGTCGCGCTGGTGAGCAGTCCGAGCATGACCGGCGGAGCGTCGAGGTAGTAGGTGCAGGTGCCGAGGGCGAGGGTCTGCGTCTTCGCCGCGATGCCGATCGCGCTGGCCGCGGACGGGCGCGCGTGGACGAGATCCATGCAGAACCCCGGGCTGCCGAGTTCCGGCACGCTGGCGGTCACGAAGGGTCCGGGCGAGGTGCCGAGGCAGCCGCGTCCGGTGTGGGCCAGTTCCGCCGGGACCAGATCGCCATAGTGCCAGAGCTGATCGACATAGCTGGCGATGCGGCCACGACCCCGGTCATAGGCCATCCCGTGCCCGGCTGCCGCCGGAGGCCGCAAGCCGGTCGTCACCGGCGTCCATGCGGCGCCGTCCCACTCCCAGGTGTCGTCCGTCGCCAACCCACCGACCGCGCCGATCCCGCCGAACAGCACGACCCGGCCGCGCGCGTCCGCGAGCGCCATGGCGTGCAGGTAGCGCGCGGACGGGCGCGAAGCGGGGTTGCTCTGGGTCCAGCCGCTTCCATCCCACAGCCATGTGTCGCCGAGCGGCCCTGCTCCGCCGAGGCCGCCGAAGAGCAGGGTGTGGCCCTGCGCCGGGTCGATCGCCATCGCCGCGCTGTCGCGGGCTGGCGGACGCGCCGCCGGAAGGCGTTCGGTCCATGCGTTCCCGTCCCACTCCCAGGTGTCGTCGCGCGGGCCCGACCCGCCGAAGAGCACGACGCGCCTGCTCGGACGGTGATAGGCCATCGCCGCCAGATCCCGCGCCGGTGGGCGCCTGGCAGGGAGCGCCTCGGTCCATGCGTTCCCGTCCCACTCCCAGGTGTCCGCGAGCCGCGTCCCGTTGCTGAGGCCCACGCCGCCGAAGAGCACCACGCGCTGGCGTGTCTCGTCGTAGGCCACCGCCATCTGCCTGCGGTCGGCGAGGCCCGGTGGCGTGTCGCGCCGCGACCAGCGCACGCCGTCCCAGGTCCACGTGGCGAGTCCCATCGGGTAGCCGGGCTCGACCAGCAGCACCAGGGTCGTGCCGCGCGCCGCGTGGTACGCCAGAGTGGCGCCGCCCAGCTGTCCCGGCGACCCGGGCGGAACCTCGAGGCGCCACCCGCCGCCATCCCAGCTCCAGGTGTCGCGTGGCTCGCGCCCGTAGCGGTCCGTGCCGCCGTGCAGCACGAGCCGGCGCGCGCCGGCATCGAAGGCCATCCCCGCCAGCGTACGGCCGCCGGGATTGGCCGGCGGCGTGCACGGCTGCCAGGTGGCGCCGTCCCACTCCCAGGTGTCGTCCGTGGGGATCACGTCGAACGCGCCGCCGAAGAGCACGGTGCGGTCGCGCAACGGGTCGTAGGCCATGGCCGGCGCGTGGCGCGCCACGGGGGATCGCGCAGGGTGCTTCTGGATCCACTGCGTGCCGTCCCATTCCCAGGTGTCGTTCGCGACCGGCCCGCCCGCCAGCTGGCCGCCGAAGAGCAGGGTCCGCCGCGTGCCCGCATGGTAGGCGAGCGGGTGCAGCGCGCGGGCCGCGGGGCGCACGGCCGGCGTGCGCTGGATCCAGTTGCCGCCGTCCCACTCCCACGTGTCGTCCAGGAGCCGATTGCTCGCGTCGCTGCCGCCGAAGAGCACGACGCGCTGGCGCTGGCCATCGAAGGCCAGCGCGTGCCAGACGCGTGGTGGTGGCGAGGTCGCCGGCTGGAGCAGGGTCCACTCGTAGCCGTTCCACGTCCACGTGTCCTGGAAGGCGAGGCCCGAGCCGGCGGCACCGCCGAAGAGGAGGACGTGGCGGCGGACCGGGTCGTAGACCAGCGCGGCGCCGACCCGCCAGGATGGGTGGTGCGCGGACTCGCGGCGCTCCCAACTCGTGCCGGTCCACTCCCAGAGCTGGCTCACGCCGCCGGCGGCGCGGCGCAGGTCCACGCCGAAGGCGACCAGACGCTCGCGCGCGGTGTCGTAGGCGATCTGCGCCCCATAGGGCGGCAGGGCGCGGCCGCGGACCCAGATGCCCTGGGCGGGCAGGAGAGTGGCGATGCCGGCCAGGACGAGCGCGGACGAGGCCGCTCCCGGGTGGAACGTGCTGCGCTTCATGAAGTCCTCCGAGCCATGGGCCCACCAAGGTGCGCCGACCCTGGAGATTCCGTTCCGGTCGGCGGCCCATCCATCGCTGGAGGGGGGTGACCCAAGACCAAGGAAACGCCATGAACTCCCGCGCCGTTTCGTTCCTCTCCGCCAGCCTGCTCGCGCTCGCGATCCTCACGCCGCCAGCCCCTGCCCAGACCCTGGAGGTGGGCCTCGGCGTCGACCCCGGTGCCCGGACCACCCGGATCGAGTTCAAGGTCGTCGGCGCACCCGGGGCCAGCGTGGCGCTCTTCGGCGCACTCGCCCTCGCGCCGACTCCGCTGGTCCTGCCCTTCGGCACACTGCGCCTCGACCCTGCGACCCTCGTCCCGATCGCAACCTTCGCGCTCAACGCAGCCGGCGTGGGGAGCGTGGGCTTCACCCTCCCGGCCGCCGCCTACCGCAGCTACGCCTTCGACGTGCAGGCCGCGGTGGTGAGCGGCGGGACCCTCACGCTCACGCCCTATGCGATGGTGGGCGGCTACGCGAACAGCCCCGGCACGGAGATCCTGGCGGCGAGCTACCACCCGGTGGCCGACCACTTCTGGATCCACGGCAAGGGCCCCTCGGGCGCGTTGCTCGAGGTGTTCCGCAAGCCGCCGCTCGCGCCGCGGCTCCGCCTCGCGGGGATCACCGTGCCGTACGCGATGATGGCCCTGGGCGTGGCGCCGTGCCTCTTCGTGCCGGGGGAGAGCCTCGACGTCGTGGTGTTCGGGACCACCGGGATCTTGAGCCTGCGCTAGGGCGGCGGAGGCGGGGTGAGGCGCCGCCGGTGTAGCGCTCGAGCACGGCCTGCGCTGGAGGGGGTGAGCAGCGCGCGGTGCGGGCGTACCCGCAGGCCGCACGGCCTGGCGCCGCCCCGCGGCTGCGGACCACAACCCTCCGAATGCCATGAAGACTCACCTCCTCCTCGTGGGTGTCGCGCTCGCCGGCCTTGCGGCCTGCGGCGGCAGCAAGAAGCGCTCGACGCCTGCCCCCGTCGAGCGCAACAGCACGTCCTACTTCCGCAGTGCAGTCAACCCGAACGGCTTCTTCCGCTGGACTCCGGCGCGGGGCGCGAGCTCCACCGTCGTGCAGATCGAGGTCGACGACGTGGTCCTGCCGGCTGGCATCACCAGCACCGAAGCCCGCGACATCGTGGTGGCTGCTCGGGACGCCTGGCGGAACGAGCTGGTGCGCACGGGAGTTCCGTTCAACACCAGTACGCGGTTCCGTTCCAGCAGCCCGCCCTTCAGCGCTGCGCAGCTGGCCGTCAAGGTGAAGTTCGTGGAGCGTCTCGCCTCGCGTGTCGGCGAGACGGTCTGGTCGATCAACTCCAAGGGCAACCTGACCCAGCTGGAGGTGCGGCTCGCCGTGCAGGCCCCAGACGGCACGCGACTCTCGCTTGAGTCGAGGATCGAGGTCGCCGTACACGAGTTCGGTCACGCACTGGGTATCAATTCGGTGGGCGGCGGCACCGGCCACAGCAAGGACCGGACCGACACGATGTACCCCTCGCTGCAGCGCGCCTGGATGCTGCCCTCGAAGGGCGACTTCGCGAGCATGCGCGAGGCCTACGACACGCGCCCCGCCGTGACCCGCTTCGACTGAGGGAGTGCCATGAGCTTGCATCGTTCCCTGCTGGTCGTGGCGTCGGCCGCGATGTGTCTGTCCGCCTTCGCTCTCGTGCCCGGCTCTGCGGAGCCTCCGGCACCGTCGCAGGCTCCTGAGTCCGGTGCGGCCTCGGACCTCACCGAGCCTGTCCCGGAAGGTCCAACGCGCTCGGAGCTACCCCTGCCCGCGCACGAACCTGAACGACCGCGCCCCGCGCCCCCGTGCCCGCACGAGCACGAGGACGCGGAGCCGGAGCCGAACGCCATGCTGCGCGGCTGGGTGGTGGAACGCGGTATCGGAAGCCCTGTGGCTGGCTGCCGGATCTGGATCGCACAGGGCTGCGCGGGCTGCGGAGCCCTGGAACAGGACTCCGTGACGACAGCGTCCACCGATGAGCGCGGCAGGTTCACGCTGCCACTGCGCAGGGGGCTGGTCTCGCTGCGCGTCGAACGATCCGGCTTCGCAACCACCGTCTACGAACCCGTGGACGTCTCGACTCCCGAGGTGACCCTCGCCGTCCCCATCGAACTCGAGCGATCCGTGGACGCATCCGTTCTCCTGCGGCACAAGAGCCGTCCGGTCGTCGCCGGCTTCGCGATGCTGCTGCCTGTCGCCTCCGATGCTCCACCCGTCCTCGATCCGCGTGCTCCACGGTCTCACACGCAGATGCCGGGCTGCTCCGAGCGCTTCGCTTCGGATGGCAGCGTTCGCTTCCGGAACCTGACCGAAGGCCGCTATCTCGCGTCCTTCATGGCGGAGGGGTTGCCCTTGTGCCGGGTGGAGTTCACCGTCGCCAATGCCAGATCGACACTGCCCACCCTCCTGAACCTCGGCGCGGGCGCATGCGTGCGTGGATGGGTCCGCGATCCGCGAGGGGTCGGAGTGCCGGGGACCATCACGGTCTCGGAGGGTCGTGGACCCGGAGCCGACGCGTCGGCCCAGGTGGCGAGGGACGGCTGGTTCGAACTCACCGGGCTTTGCGAGGGCCCCGCGACCCTGCACTTCGGCCCACGGCAAGACCCGTCGGGGACCACGTTCCGCGTGTCACGGACCGTCGATCTCCGGGACGCCCATGTCCAGGAGATCGACGTGCAGGTGCCCGCACGGATGGGAACCACCCGCGGCACGATCCGCGGTCTTCGGGCCCAGACGAGATCCCTGGCGCTGACCCTCATCCGGAAGACCCCTGAGAGGACCGTCGAGATCGCCGCACAGGTACGCGGAGATTCGTTCTTCGCACCTCTCACGGAGGCGGGCGAACACGAGTACCTGCTCACCGCCGAGGAAGATGGACGGTTGCTACGCCAGAGCGGGAAGGTTCTGCTCGCCCCCGGCGCCGAAGCACGGATCGCGCTCGCCCGTGCGTCGCTCGCGGTACGTGTATCCGGCAGTCCGGCGCAGCATGCGGGTCTCTTCCTGGCCCTCGCCGCCACGGAGGGCGACCGTGTGGGAGCCCTCGTCCGCCACCCGACCGACAGCACGGTTCCGGACGCGCAAGGGGTCGTGTGCTTCGAGGAACTCGCTCCGGGTGAGTACTGCGTCCTTGCGGCGCACGAGGCTCGAGAGGCGACGCTCCTGGGCCGCGTGAACGTATCCGCGACGGACACACGGGTCTCGTTGACGGTTGCCGCACCCCAGGTGCAGTAGCCGCGCGCCTCCTGCCTCCAGCCTGCAGGTGATCTCGGGCTGGCTGCTCGTTGCGGTGCCGCCGCGCGCACGGCAATACTCCTGGGGTCCGTCGGCTCAGCCTCTCGGTAGGATCCATGCAACACCCGGCCCCCGCGGCAAGCGTCCTGGCTGCCGTTCTCTCTTGTCTTCCGGCTGCGCAGGAGCAGGACCATCACCAGCCGCAGCGGAGGCTCGAGTTCGGACACCCTGTGAGCGGCGTGCTGCCGTCCGAGGCGGAGGCTCGCCAAGCCGCCCCCGCCTACACCTGGACGGGTGCGGCCGACGCCACCGTCACCGTGTTCGTCGAGTCGTACGACTTCGATGCCTCCTTCGAGCTCCGCACCGGGACCGGCGAGCGCGTCGCAAGAGCCGGGGGCGGCGGAATCGGCACGGATGCACGGCACGTCGTGCAGACGAGGGCGGGGACCACCTACGTCCTGACCGTCGCGGCCGAGGATGGAGGGAACGGCGAGTTCCGCGTGCGCATCGAGAGGGGCGAACCACCGCTTCCTACCGGAACA
>JADLFX010000022.1 GCA_020849665.1 Planctomycetota bacterium
CGAACGCGAGATGGCTAGTCTTGGTCATCGGTCGGTCCCTCCGCCTGCGGCTCTGGCCGCGAAGCGATTCGAGGCTAACCCGCGCACATGCGCAGCGGGCCGACCGCTTCATCCTGTCTGAGCCGCCATGACCGACCCTCGCCCTGCCCGTGCCTCCGGACGCCTCGTGATCGCGGTGGTGGCCGCGATCGTGATCGCCGCCACGGCGGTCTGGATCGCCGGCCATCTCCTGGCCGGATGACACCGGCCGGCGCGCGGCGCCCGGGCACTCCCTGGCGACCGCCTGTGCGTGGGGGCGGTGCGCAGCTCAGTAGAGGAAGCGCGACACCAGCCCGTACGAGTACGTCTCGCGCGATCCGGACGTCGCCGTGGCCGAGGTGGCGTAGATCCTCTGGATCGGCTCCTGCACCGCGGGCAGGTCCGGCACCGTGTTCTGCAGGCCGTTGCTGCCGGCGAGGGGCAGACCCGAGCCGAGCCCGGGGTCGAGCACGAACGCCTGCACGTAGAGCAGCGAGCCCACGGCCGCGGCGCTGAACGCGACGCCGAAGGGTCCGACCGTCGCACCACCCGAGGCATCGGTCGTCAGCGCGGCGTCGAGGAGGGGCGCCGTCCGCAGGTTCACGCAGAGGCCCGGCACCGGGGTGTTCGGATCGGCCGGGCCCAGGAGGAGCACGCCCGGTGACGTGTTCGGTCCCCCGGTCAGCGTCCAGCGCAGGGTGTGCGAGCCGTCCGAGCGGCGCGCGACCACGTTGCCGGCCAGACCCACGGGCTTGGTCTTGCCGCTGGGCGTGCAGCCGGTCCCCAGGATCGCGGAGGGACCGGTGAGCGTGTCCGACCCCTGGTACGCATCCAGCGAGTACACGCTCGTGGCGCTGTTCGCGAAGATCACGATCTCCCAGAGCAGGTCGTTCTGCGCCGGATAGACGAAGGGCCGGTCGAAGAGGAACGCGATGTTCCAGGGTTCGGGCGAGCCCTGCGAACTGGTGATCGCCGGGAGGTTGACGTTCTTGCGGTCGATGACCCGCGTGGGCGTGCCGATGTAGTTGTTGGCGAACGTCGTGGTCGCTGCGGCGAAGCTCGAGTCGCAGAGGTAGAGCTCGGTGTCGATGGTCCGCGCGATCGCGCTGTTCGAGGTGCCTGCGTCCTTGCGCAGGAAGAGGCCCTGGAAGACCCGCGGCATCGCGCGCAGGTCGCCATGGATCTGCTGATAGCGCGCCGAGGCACTCCACCACGGGATGGTGTTGCCGCTGTTCGACTCGGCGGTCGCGGCGAAGGAGGGGGAGACGACGAAGTTCTGGCCCGAGGCCGTCGCCACCAGAAGCAGCGCGGTCAGGCAGCAGGTGGGGGTGCGCATGAGGACTCCTGGGGCGGGCGGGCCCACGATCCGCCGCCGCAGCCGGGGCGTCAACTCGCCCCTTGGGCCGATCAGGCTTCCCGCCCTGCCGGGCCAGGAGCTCGCGTCACGGTCGCATGGCCGCGCCGCCGGGGCTGGTCGCACTCGCCGCCCCGGCATGCGCAGCACTCCCTCGCGCTCAGTACAGGAACCGCGTCACCAGACCGTAGGCATAGGTCTCCTTGCTGCCGGTGGTCGCGGACGAACTGTTGGAGTAGATCCGCTGCAGCGGGTCGGAAGGCGGCGGGAGGTCCGGAGCCGTGGTCTCGAGGCCGTTCGTGCCGGAGAGCGGCAAGCCGCTCTGACCCGGATCCAGGACGAATGCCTGGGAGTAGAGCTTCAGCCCCACGTTGGCGGCCTGGAAGCCGAAGTAGATCGCGGGCAGGGAGTACGCCCCGCTGGTGTTGGTGGCGATCGGGATGTCGATCAGTGGCGCGGTGCGCACGTTCACGCACAGACCGGGTACCGGAGAGTTCGGGTCCGCCGGGCCCAGGAGCAGCACTCCGGCCTGGCTGTTGGGGCCGCGACTGACCGACCAGGTCACGCCGTGGGTGTTGTCGGAGCGACGGGCGGTGATGCGGCCCGAGAGGCCCATCGCGCTCGTCTTGCCGAACGGGATGCAGCCCGTTCCCAGGGTGAGGGTCGGACCCGTCGCCGTATCCGTGCCGGAGTAGGCGTCCAGGGCATAGGTTCCGGTTGCCGTGTTCGAGTACATCACGACCTCCCACAGGAAGTCGTTCTGACCCGTGTAGACGCCCGGCCGGTCGAAGGGGAACGCGATGTTCCAGGGTTCCGGCGAGCCCTGCGAGGTGGTGATGTCCGGCAGATTGATGTTCTTCCGGTCGATCACGCGCGTCGGCGTACCGATGTAGTTGCTGGCGAACGTCGTGGAGGAACCGGCGAAGCTCGAATCACAGGTGTAGAGCTCCACGTCCACCGTGCGCGCGACACCCGACGCGAGGTTGATCGCGTCCTTGCGCAGGAAGATGCCCTGGAACGCCCGCGGGGCACCGCGCAGGTCCCCGTGGATCTGCTGGTACCGCCCGCTGGGGCTCCACCACGGGATGGTGTTGTTGGAGTTCGCCTCGGCGCTCGTGGCCGAGAGGGGCGAGACGACGAAGTTCTGGCCGGTGGCGGCGGCGCAGAGCGCCGCAACGGGAAGGATGGCAAGTGCACGCATGAAGCTACCTGCTCGGGAAAGGGGATAAGACGAGACGAGACGTGTGACGCCGCCCAGCCTCTCCCTTGTTCCCCCGCCGGTCAACCCTGGGTGGGCCGGCTTCCAGCGCCCGCTTCGCTGCTGCGCATCGCCGCCTCCAGCTCCAGCATCACCGAGTTCTCCAGCCGGCGGACGAAGGTGCCGACCTGGGGCGCGTACCACCACACCGTCACGAGCTCCGGCCAGGGCCGATCGCCGACTGGCCGCAGCCGCCGCCAGATCCGCAGGCAGCGGAACGTCCCGGCGGGCACGGTGATCTCCTCGACGGCGTCCACGTGGTAGGCGGCCGTCATGGCCAGGGCCTGTCCCGGTGCCTTGCGCACGAACTCGCTGGTCCAGCGCTTCCCCGGCCAGAGCGGCCAGTGATAGCGGCGCTCGGCCGGCACGTTGAGGCGCAGCGAGCCCGTGCGGTCGCCCACCTGCTGGCCGATCTCGGCCAGCTCGGCATCCAGGTACAGGACCCCGCGCGAGTCCTCGTCCTGCAGGACCCAGGCCCCCTCCGGCAGGACCAGCCCCTCGGGCAGGGTCGCGGGCGGCTCCACCACGCGCATCTGCACGCGGGCCACTCCGGCACGCCGGTACACGAACACGTCGCCGGCCCGCCAGCGCGGGGCGGCAACGGTCTCGCCGCCGGACGGGGCCGCCGTGTCGGCGGCCACGACCCCCCGTCCCTCGCCTTCCGGCAAGGCGGGCGGCGCGTCCTGGCAGGCGGCGAGCGCCACGAGCAGGGCGCAGCGGGCGGCGGCGCTCACGCCTTGGTCTCGCGCGGCAGCGCGGCGATCCGCAGTTCGGCGAGCTGGTCGGCCGCCACCGGAGAGGGCGCGCCGGTCATGAGGCAGGTGGCGCTCGCGGTCTTCGGGAAGGCGATCGCGTCGCGGATGCTGTCGAGACCCAGGCAGAGCGCGACCAGCCGATCGACGCCCAGGGCGATGCCGCCATGGGGCGGCGCACCGAAACGGAACGCGTCGAGGAGGAAGCCGAACTTCTGCCGCTGGGCCTCGGGGGCGATGCCGAGGAACTCGAACACGCGCTGCTGCACGTCGGCGCGGTGGATCCGGATGCTGCCAGAGCCGAGCTCCCAGCCGTTCATCACCACGTCGTAGGCCCGCGCGCGGATCTGGCCCGTGTTGACGCCGAACTCCGTGATGTCCCAGTCGACCGGCGCGGTGAAGGGATGGTGCGCGCTGTCCCAGCGCCTGCGCGCCTCGTTCCACTCGAAGAGGGGGAACTGGGTCACCCAGGCGAGGCGGAACTCGCCGGGCGTGCGCAGCCCCAGGATCCCGCCCACCTTCAGGCGCAGCTCCCCGAGCGCCTTGTGCACCACCGCCGGCTTGTCGGCCACGAAGAGCAGCAGGTCGCCGGGCTTCGCCGCGAGCGCGGCGATCAGCTCCTTGCCGGCGGCGCCCTCGTAGAACCTGGCGATCGATCCCGTGAGCCCGTCGGCGCCGACCTTGGCCCAGGCCAGGCCCTTGGCCCCGTAGCCGCCCACGAAGGCCGTGAGCTCGTCGATGTCCTTGCGCGAGAAGCGCTCGGCCGCGCCCCCGACCACCAACCCCTTCACCATGCCGCCCTCGGTCACGGCGCGCTGGAACACCTGGAACGCGCTGCGGCGCGCCAGCTCGGTCAGGTCCTGGAGTTCCATGGCGAACCGCAGGTCCGGCTTGTCGCTGCCGTACCTCGCGATCGCCTCGGCGTGGTCGAGCCGCGGAAACGGCGTCTGCACCCGGATGCCGAACCCCTCGCGGAACGCATGGACCAGCATGCCCTCGACCATGTCCATCACGTCCTGCTCCTCCACGAAGGACATCTCCAGGTCGATCTGGGTGAACTCGGGCTGCCGGTCGGCGCGCAGGTCCTCGTCGCGGAAGCAGCGCGCGATCTGGTAGTAGCGGTCCATCCCCGCCACCATCATCAGCTGCTTGAAGAGCTGCGGACTCTGCGGCAGGGCGTAGAACTCGCCCGGATGCACGCGGCTGGGCACGAGGTAGTCGCGCGCGCCCTCCGGCGTGCTCTTGGTGAGGATCGGCGTCTCGGTGTCCACGAAGCCCTTGCCCGCGAGGTACTCCCGCACCGCCTGCACGAACGCGGCGCGCCGCACCAGGGCATGCTGCATGGGCCGCCGGCGCAGGTCGAGGTAGCGGTACTGCATCCGCGTCTCCTCGCTGGCCTCGGCGGCGTCCACGATCGCGAACGGCGTCGGCTCGGCTTCGTTGAGCGCGGTGGCGGTCTGCGCCATCACCTCGATCTCGCCCGTGGCCCGCTGGCGGTTGATCTGGTCGCCCACGCGCCGCGACACCACGCCCCGGACGCTGATCACGTCTTCCAGCCCCAGGCGCGAGACCCGCTCGAAGAGGCCGGCCTCGGTCCCGGGACGGGTCGAGTCGACCGTCACCTGGGTCACGCCGTAGCGGTCGCGCAGGTCCACGAACAGGATCCCGCCGTGATGCCGGTGATTGTCGATCCAGCCGTTGAGGACCACGGTCTGGCCCTCGTGCTGGGCGGTGAGCTCACCGCAGGTGTGGGTCCGCTGCCAACTCGCCATCGCTGCCTCGTGTTCGGTGGAAGCCCGGCGTTTTACCCGCAGCCCGCGCCGCGAGCCCGCATTCTCCTGCTGCATGGCCTGGCGCCCGGGCGCGGCGGTCTGCGCGGACCTGCACCGAACGCAACGCGCGCGGGCCCCGGACCTGCGTCCTGGACCCGCGCGCGTGCGTGCTGCCTGTGGCCACCGGCTGGCGGCGACCGCGGCGAAGCGGTTACTGGCGCCAGTAGGTGCCGACGACCGCCACGCCGGGCACGTCGATCGTCTTGACCTTGCGGCCGGTGCCGAACTCGAAGATGTCGACCTTCCCCACGTCCCGCAGGGCCACGAAGATCAGCTTCGGCAGGATCGGCTGGACCGCCGCGCCGCCGGCGACCTTCACCGAGCCCTTGCCCGAGTGATTCATCGGCGGCTGCGGGATCTGCGTGGAGAACGGCGTCACCTGTCCCGGCGACGCGCCGTTGTTGAACATCTCGTCCACGGCGATGTCCACCGGAGCGTTGCCGGACAGCAGGTCCTTGATCGGCGTGTTGGCGTTGAGTCCGCCGAACCGCTGGATCACGGTCCACTCCTTCTGGCGGAACGAGGGCTGCTGGATGAAGCCGCCCTGGTTCGGGTTGACCTGCTGCGGGCCGATCGGCGACGTCGTCAGGTCGAGGCGCGAGATCTGGCCCAGGCCGGACTCGTCCACGTGGCCCACGAACATGCCGCTGTTCGAGGACGTGTAGTCCAGCTTGATCGTGCTCGGCCGCCGGAACGTCACGTTCGGCACGATGCCGATGATGTCGTTGAAGCCGATGCCGTTCACGCCGTCCGGTCCGGACTCGTACACGGCGATCGTTCCAGTCGCGTTCAGGACGTAGGCGTAGTACACGCCGGAGGTCGTGCCCGTGGTCTGGTAGCGCTCGCTGACCGCGACCTCGATCGGGCTGTTCAAGAAGCCGCTGATCGACTTGCGCTTGCCGTAGTCGAGCCCGTTCAGCACCGTGGCCGAGTTGCCGCTCGAGCTCACCACGAACACGTCCTCGCCGTCCGGCTGCCACGCGATGCCCGTGGGACCCGGGTCGACGCGGGTCTCGGCGACCACCTGGTGCAGCGAGGGGCTGGTCGGGTCGATGTCGATGAACGTCACGGTGGACGACGCGAAGTTGGTGACCGCCAGGCGGGTCATGTTCGGCGCCATGGCCATGCTGGTCGGATCCGAGAGCCGGATCGTGTCCAGGATGGTCATGCGGTTGCTGTTCAGCACGACCACCTGCTTGTTGTCGCGATCCAGCACGTAGAGGAAGTGCCCGATCTGCTGGCGCGAGGTGAACGGGCAGTACGGCACCGGCGGCGGCGGCGAGGTGGGCGGCGGCTGCGGGCCGTAGAACACGCCCTCCATCAGGTTGCCGTAGATGCCGACCTGGGTCTTCTCGTTGGCGAACGGGTTGCCCTTGCGCAGCAGGTTGACCGGGGAGTTCGGGATGCAGCCTGCGCCGTTGGCCAGGATCGTGCCCGTGGGCCCGCTCGTGGAGGTCACCGAAGGCTCCTCGCCGAAGATGGCGCGGGTCGTGTTCGGCGGCGGGAACACCAGCCGCGGCGGGTTCGGGTGCGGCGCCACGGAGATGCTGTTGCCCAACGCGCCCGACAACCCGAGCGGCGTGGTCTGGTTGGCGCGGCTGGCGTTGACGTTGACGTTCTCGTTGTTGAAGACGATGTCCAGCGGGCAGCCGACATGGATGTCGCCCACCTGGCCGATGGTCGGAGCGCCGACCAGCTTGGTCTTCCCGGCGGAGTCCTGCACCAGCGTGAGGGCGCCCTGGCTGCCGCCGTCCAACCGGCTGGTTCCCGGGGCGAGGTTCGGGCGCACGCCCGGCTGACCGATGTTCGGATTCAGGGGGAAGCGCGACGTGGTCGGATCACCCGTGCCCTGGCCGAAGCCGTTCAGGTCGATGACCGAGATGCCGGGCTCGGAGCCACCCACGCCCACGTACACCGCCTCCGGCGACACCGGCGCATTCACGATGCCGGGGCCATCGCCCGTGTTGAACGTGGTCGACACGGCCTGCCCGAGCAGGATCGTGTTGGTGCCACGGATGCGCGAGTTGTTCACCGACACCGTCACGCCGGACTGGCCCGGCAGCGAGTACGCCGGGGTCACCAGGTAGTTGGTGAGGTCGGCGAAGCTGAGCGGATCGGCGTAGTAGATGACGTTGAAGCTCGTGGCTCCCAGGGTCACGCCCAAAGTCACGCCGCCGCCGGGAGGCGTCAGGTTGGCCCGATTCAGGAACGATCCGACGGTGCCCGGCTGGATCGGCTTGTTGAAGCGCACCAGCACCGGTGCGGTCGGGTCCACGTTGGACTGGCCGTTGCCGGGGGTGATCTCCAAGGTGCGCCCGGGTGCGAAGCCGCGCACCTGCGGCGACGTGCTGTCCGGGCCGACGGTCGTGGCGGTGCTGACCTCCTCGCGCAGGACCTTGCCGCGCTCGTTGCGCACGGCGTTGGTCACGACGATCTGCAGGAGGGAGGTGTTGTCGAAGATGTCGAAGTCGGAGAGGTCGCCGTCGTCGTCGGCCACGAACACGAAGGAGTTCGGCGCGACCAGGTCCACGTCACCGCTGAAGCCGCGCGGGAATCCCGCCGCGCGCGGGTCCACGACCTCGACCGCGTTGCCGGCCGAGTTCTTGCGGACGGCCTGGCGCAGGCGCAGGGTGCCGCCTTCGTTGTAGTACGTGTACCCCCCCACGAACCCGCGCCCCAGGAGCACCGAGGTCGACTCGGTCGACTGGTTGTAGGTCACCAGGGAGATCGCGGTGGTCAGGCCCGAGTTGGTCTGCCCGGCGAGGGTGCTGTCCAGGATCGTGTTCACGTCCAGCTTGTTGCTGAACTGGATGAACAGGAAGTGGTTGCCCGGATTGCCGTTGGGCAGCGTCGGCGTCGTGCCGAAGGTCGCGACCGGCAGCACGTCGTTGTTGCCGTTCACGTTGGCCTTCAGCGTCTCGATCTTCTCGACGTTCAGGACCGTCGTGGTCGGGTTGCCGAAGCTGTCGAGCTCGCGGATCCGGTAGGGGTAGACCTGACCCAGGCCGGTGCTGATGAAATTGACCTTGAAGGGTCCGCTGAGCAGGGGGTCCTTCGGCGTGCCGTCGTCGCAGGCCGTGAGGCCCACCAGGGCAAGGGTACCCAGGGTCGTCGCCAGGATGCCGCCCACGGACGTGGCGAAGTGTCGCGGTAGTTTCATGATTGAGGCTCGGCAGTCGGCCCTGCACCACAGGGCTCGGCCTGGATTCCGGGGAACAGAGGGTCGTTCAACCTTATCTCCGCACCCACGTCAGGCAAGGACGAGATCGGGCCGGCGGTACCGGCTCCCTGTGCCCTGTCCGACGTCGCGGAGCCACCCGCCGGACCCGGCCCGCGGCCGGACTCCGGCGGATCACGCCATGGATAGTTCCGCGTGCGGCAGGCGTCACACGCCGGGGGTGGCGACCGTGGCCTCCCTCCCCACCCATCGCGGCCCGGAGGCCGGCCGCAGCGGCGGTCCGCGGCGGAGGCGCAGGCTCCACGACCGGCGGAACGGCACACGGCTGCGGTCGGAGCGGACTTTCGCGTATGGTCCCGGCCCGGGATCCCGAATGATGCCGCGCACCCGCCAGCCATGATCTTCCATGACCCGTCCCGTACCGAGGACCAGGAGTTCGACCGCGCCCTGCGGCCGGCCACGTTCGCGGACTTCGTGGGGCAGCCGGAGGTGCGGGAGAACCTCCGCGTGGCCATCGAAGCGGCCCTGGGACGGGGGGAACCCCTCGATCACGTGCTCTTCGCCGGTCCGCCGGGGCTGGGCAAGACGACGCTCGCCCACCTGATCGCGGCGGGGATGAACACGGCCATCACCGTGACCTCCGGTCCGGCCCTGGCCAGCCCGAAGGACCTGATGGGCACGCTCACCCGCCTGCAGCGGGGCGACGTCCTGTTCGTGGACGAGATCCACCGGCTGCCGCGCACGGTGGAGGAATACCTCTACTCGGCCATGGAGGACCACGCGATCGACGTGCCCCTGGATCAGGGCCCGGCGGGACGCACGATCCGGATCAACCTCCAGCCCTTCACGCTGGTCGGCGCCACCACCCGCGAAGGCCTGCTCTCCGGCCCCTTCCGCGCCCGCTTCGGCCTCGTGGAGCGCCTCGAGCCGTACCCCGAGTCGGACATCGTCCTGATCCTGGCGCGCGCCGCGCGGCTGCTCGCGTTCCCGATCGACGCGGCGGCCGCCGAGCTGCTCGCCACCCGCAGCCGCGGTGTGCCGCGCACGGCGCTGCGCCTGCAGCGCCGCGCGCGCGACCTGGCGCAGGTGCAGGGCGCGCGCGCCGTGAGCGTGGCGCTGGCCGAGGAGAGCCTGCGGCGCCTGCGGATCGACGTCCTGGGGCTGGAGGAGATGGACCGCAGGATCCTGCGGGCGCTGATCCAGCGCGGCGAGGCGACCGGGCTGAAGACGCTGGCGGCGATGGTGGACGAGGCCGAGGACACGCTCGAGGACGTGTTCGAGCCGCACCTGCTGCGGATCGGGCTCCTGGTCCGTACGCCCCGCGGGCGCCTCGCCACCGACAAGGCCTACGATCACCTCGGGCTGCCCCGCGGCCGCGGCGTCGCCGGCGACCTGCCCTGTCCGGACTGAGGCATGCCGCCCGGTCCGTTCCGCTTCGAGCTCCTGGCGACGCGGGGCAACCTGCGCCTGGGCCGCTTCCACACGCCGCATGGCAGCTTCCAGACCCCCTGCTTCGCGCCGGTCGGGACCTACGGCGCGCTGAAGGGCCTCACCCCGGAGCAGGTGCGCGGCACCGGCGCCGAGCTGATCCTGGCCAACTCGTACCACCTGCACGAGCGTCCGGGCGAGGGCACGGTGCGCGCGCTGGGCGGACTGCACCGCTTCATGGGCTGGGACGGTCCGATCCTCACCGACTCGGGCGGCTACCAGGTGTTCTCCCTCGCCGGGCATCGGCGCGTCGACGACCAGGGCGTGACGTTCCGCTCGCTGATCGACGGCTCGGAACGCCGGCTCACCCCGCGCGGGGCCCTGGAGATCCAGCGCGACCTCGGCCCGGACATCGCGATGGTCCTGGACGAATGTCCGCCCGGCGACGCCAGCCCCGCCGTGGTGCGTGCCGCGCACGCGCGCACGCTGCTCTGGGCGCGCGAGCAGCGCGACGTGCACGAGTCCTGGGGCGGGAGCGGGCGCGGCCAGGCCCTGTTCGGCATCGTGCAGGGCGGCACCGACCCGGAACTTCGCGCGGCCAGCGCGCAGGCCCTGCGGGAACTCGACTTCGATGGCTACGCGCTGGGCGGGCTCAGCGTGGGCGAGACCAAGGATCGGATGCGCGTGGCGCTGGCCGCGGCGGTTCCGCTCCTGCCCGAGGATCGCCTGCGCTACCTGATGGGCGTGGGCACGCCCGAGGACTTCGAGCTGGCGGCGCGCACCGGCATCGACCTCTTCGACTGCGTCACCCCCACGCGCCACGCGCGCAACCACGAGGCCTTCACCAGCGCCGGCCGCGTGAAGATGCGCAACGCCCAGTGGGCGACCGACCCGGGCCCCCTCGACCCTGCGTGCGCGTGCTACACCTGCGCACGCTTCAGCCGGGGCTACCTCCGGCACCTCGCCGTCTGCGACGAGATGCTTTGTGGCATCCTGCTCTCCATCCACAACATCACCCACTTCCAGGCCTGCATGACGCGCCTGCGCCGTGAGGCCGGAGGCGAATCCGCATGAACCGATCCGCGCCCCTGCATCTGCTCGGTCTCCTGGCCGTCCTGGCCGGGACCACGCCTGCCCAGGACCCAGCCGCCACGACCCGGCCAGGCGCCGCACCCGCCCTGCGGGTCGGCACCTGGAACCTCGAGCAGCTCGGCTGGCGCAAGGACCCGCCGCGTCCCGCGGATGCCCACGCGAAGATCGCCCGCTGGATCCGCGAACTGGGCGTCGACGTGCTCGCGGTGCAGGAGATCGGCGGCCCGGAGCCGTTGCGCGCGATCGCCGCCGAACTCGGCCCGCGCTGGGCGTTCGTGCTCGGCAGCAGCGGCACCTTCACCGCCCGCGAGACCGGCGAGACGACGCGCATCAGCGTGGGATTCCTGTGGAACGACGCGCGCGTGGAGCTGCTCCAGGCCGAGGAGCTGGGCGGGTTCCCGCGCAAGATCGACAAGATCGACGTCTTCCATCGCGTGCCGGTGAGCGCCGTGTTCCGCGATCGCGAGCAGGGTTTCGACTTCCGCGCCGTGACCGTGCACCTCAAGGCCGGACGCGGCGCCGACAACGAGCGCAAGCGCGGCCTCGAGGCCCGTCAGCTTGCGGAGTGGTTCGACGGGCTGCGCCGCGACCCCAAGGAGGACCGCGACGTGCTCCTGCTCGGCGACTACAACCACACCTTCGGCGACGGCGCGATGGGCGAGCTGACGCGCGGCGGCGTGCTGGAGGTCCTCGACGACGCAAACGCCAGGAAGACCCCGACCATCCTGCACTTCCCCGAACCCATCGACCACATCGCCCTCAGCCCCGAGCTGCGGCGCGGGGAGTACGTGAAGGCCTCCCGCATGGTCCACGACCGCCTGGCCCAGGAGTCGCGCGAGGCATGGCGCGCGGTCTACTCCGACCACCTGCCGGTGAGCGCCACGTTCCGCGCGGCCGGCGACGACGACCCGGACGCCCGCTTCCGGCCCGCCGACCCGAAGCACCGCCTCGAGCCCGTGCGCGCCGCTCCCGCCGGCGGCGGGGCACGCCGGCCATGAACCGCGAGCAGGCGCTGGCGATCCTGCACGGACTCACCAAGGGCGAGAGCCTGCTCCGCCACGCGCGTGCGGTCGAGGTGGCGATGCGCGCGCTGGCGGCGAAGCATGGCGAGGACCCCGAGGAGTGGGGCATCGCCGGACTCCTGCACGACGCCGACTACGAGGCGCATCCCGATCGGCACCCCCAGGTGATCGTCGCGCAGCTCGAGGAACTCGGCGAGGCGCGCCTCGCGCACGCGATCCGCGCCCACTACACGCGCTGGGGCGTGCCGTACGACACGCTGCTGAGCCGCGCGCTGGTCGCCACCGACGAGCTGACCGGATTCGTCACGGCCTGCTGCAAGGTGCGTCCCGACGGCGTACAGGGGCTCACCGCCGAGAGCGTGCTCAAGCGCTTCAAGGACCGCGCGTTCGCCGCCAAGGTGGAGCGCGAGGAGGTCCTGCGCGCCTGCGAGGTCTACGGAGTGGATCTGAAGGACCACGCCGCGTTCCTGATCGAGGCGCTCAGGCCCTTCGCGCAGGAACTGCAGATCGCGGGCCGCGGCGCCTGAGGGCATTCACTCGCGCACCGGTTCCAGGCGCAGGTAGTCCAGGCCGACCATGTGGCGCGGCACGGCCTTCTCGTTCCTGCCCACCAGCTCCAGCACCAGCCGCGCCGGACCCGGCGCCAGCGTCGCGACGCCGAGCTCCACCTCGCCGGTGGGCACCACCCCGTCGTGGTACAGGTCGATCGGCGCTCCGAGCCGCGCATCCCCCAGCCACACCTGCACGATGCCGTAGTCGCCGGCCCTGGTGAACGCGGCCTTCACGCGCTGGCGCCCCGGGTTGGCCACCGGCACCTCCAGGACCAGCCGGTCGCCCGGCTTGCCGTCCATCCACCACAGGTGCGTGTCGCGGCTCCACTTGCCCGCGGCGAAACCGGCGAGATCCTGGGGCATCTGGCGGCCGCCGCTGACCTCGAGCACGCGCAGCGACTCGCCCTCCAGCACGTCCTTGGCCACGAACGTCGCCGGCGGCTCGCTGCGGCGCAGGCCCCGCTCCGCTGCCTTCGGCACCGCGGGCAGACCCGATGCCGAGCCCGCCGGGGCATACCAGTACGCCACGCTGGCGTAGTCGACGGTGATCTTGGGGTCCCAGTGCCAGACCTCCAGGTCGAAGCGGAACGAGCGCTGGAACGGCACCGCGTCGGCGATCTGGAAGCGGTACACGCTCGTGTCGCCGAAGTTGCCCGGACCCTCGCACTGGACCTGTCCGTGGAACGGGTGGTCGAAGAGCGCGGTGTCGCACCACGCGTAGCCGAAGTAGTCCTCGGTACCGGTGCCGAACGTGGACGGGAAGGCTTCGCCGTCGACGTAGAACTTCTCGTCGCCCTCGCCCCACCATGCCTTCACCGGGTTGTGCACGAGGAGCGAGCAGCCGACGAAGCGGCCGGGACCCCTGGCGTCGAGGACCAGATGGTCGGAGAACGGCCGCGTGGGCCGCTCGCGCACCGCGTGCCAGGACGCGTGCAGGGTGAGCGCGCCGGGTTCGACCCCGGCCTCGGGCGACGCCGCGATCGCGTACTCGAGCGGCACTTCGGCCTCGGTCTCCAACCCGATGCGCGCGACCTGCTGCACCGGGATCGGGAAGCGGCAGTGGGCGAAGCCCTGCTCGTCGACCCGCAGGGGCTTGCCGGCGAGACCGGTCCCATGCGTCCGCAGGTCGGTGCCCGCGGCGAAGAACTCCGAGTACGGCACCCGCACCGTGGGGTGGCCGTCCACGTCGATCGCCACCAGCACCTGGCGCAGCAGCCCCCCATCCGGCGGGCGGCCAGCCTGGCGCAGGCGCATGCGGAAGCCGGCCACGGTGGCCGGCCCCTTCACCTCCACCTGCGTGAGGCCCTTCGGCAAGGCTGCGCCGCGGGTCGCCGCGTCGGGCCCCGGGCTGGGGTCCGGTCCGCGCCACGGCTGGCCGGTGCGCAGGCACTCGGCCACCCGGTCGAGGTCCGCGCGGTGCCGGATCAGGAACTCCGGCGTGAACGAGGGCAGCACCGTGTCCGGAGCGAAGCCACGCACGTTGACCTGGTAGTAGAAGCCGCCTTCGCTGCACGCGACCTTGAGGTGCTTCGCGAAGGGCACCGGCAGGTGGCAGTTGGCGCCGCGGGCCCGCACGCCGGCGAGCGGCTCCGCCACGCCTGCCACCTTGCCGGACGTGAGCCGCGCGAAGTCCACGCTCCAGGTCGGCTCGGCCGCACCGTCCACGTAGAAGAAGAGCGTGCCCTTGGGGTTGGCCGACCAGATGCGCACGACGCACCCCGGCCCGGCGACGTCGGCGAGCACGTGCTCCCTGCGCCCCGCCCGTTCCTCGACGCGCAGGAAGTGCCCCGCGTCGCCGTTGGCGAACCACGCCTTGGCGTCGGCCGGACCCTGGCGCGAGGCGGGATCGAACGAGCTGAACTGGACGCAGCGCTCGCCCGGCACGGGCGGGCGGATCAGGGCGCGCAGATCGGTGAGCGCGGCCAGCAGGTCGGGGTACGTCCAGGTCTGGGGCCCGTGCTGGACCCCGAGCAACGCGAGTAGGAGTGGGAGCATGGATCGTTCGGGCCGGGAGGGACCCATGGGTGCAGCCGTGCCCAAGGACCGCACCGGCCTGGGCGGCGGCCCTTGGCCGGATCATGCCCCGCGGCTCGAATGCCGCCATGCGCCGCCTCGCCTTTCTCGCCGTGGCGCTCCTGGCCGCGAGCCTGCCCAGAGGCCAGGAGCCGAGCCTGCGGCTCGCGCCGGACCTGGTCGCCGCGCCGGGTACGGTGGAAATGCACTTCGCCGCGCCCCCGGACGCGCATGCCCTGGTCCTGATCACCGATCGCGGCGCGGATCGCACGGTGGTCCTTCCCGGCATCGGGGGAGCCCTGCGCCTCGCGCAGCCGTTCGCGATCCTGGGCCCGCTGCGCGGTGGGGCCGCCGCGACCGTCCCCGTGCCGCAGGCGCAGCCCGCCGGTCCGCTGCACGCGCAGGCCCTGGTCCTGCACCGGGGGCGGCTCTGGTTCGACGCCGTGGCGACCGCCACCGTGGTGCGCCTCTCGATCCAGCGCGTGAGCCGCCCGCGCCCGCCCCAGGGCGAGTGGCGGGTGAACGTGGGCCAGCACCTCGAAGTGCGCGCCGTGCTCGAACCCGCGCCGCTGGCCGGCGCGGCGACGTTCACGTGGCGGCTGCACGGCCCGCATCTGCGCGAGTACCGCGAGGACGTCGCCGCGCCGTTCCGCACCGTGGCCATGCAGCCGGCCGACTACCGGAACCAGGACCTGGCGTGCTACCTCCTGCCGGCGGCGATCCAGCGCCATCCCTTCGCCATCGGCCCGCTGCCGCGCCTGGTCGCCGTGCGCGCGGACCTGCGTGGCGCGCGCTTCCATGCGCACCGCCTCCTGGAGGTGGAGCGCAACACGCGCCATGCCGACCTGCAGGCCGAGGACTTCTACGTCGAGTACAACCACGTCGAGGCGCAGGGCCATGGCATGCCGCCGACGCGCGTGCTGAACGAGCACGCCGGCTGGCACGTGCAGCACGACTGGCTGTTGTTCCCGGAGTGCGGGCCGCAGGTGCGCGGCTTCGCCGGGTTCCTGGACTTCCACCATCGCTTCCAGGAGCGCTTCGCGGCGTGGCGCGAGACGTTCGGCTTCCCGCCGCTCCAGCCCTGGGACCCTGGCACGCCCATCCCCAGGGGCCCGCTCCACGACCACGCCGGCCGGATCACGGGCGACCCGCTCTATCCGCTGCCGGGATACCTGCGCGTGGCCGGCGGGACCGTCGCCTCGAAGTGCTTCCGCCGGACCAGCCTGCTGGAGTTCCGGGACCTCGCCGAGCTCTCGGTCGACACCTTCGAACCCTGGCACAACGGCGTGCACGCAAGGGTCGGCGGCGACATGGGCCATCACGCCACGTCACCCAAGGACCCCGCGTTCTGGCGCTTCCACGAGTTCCTCGACCGGGAGGTGTACCAGCGCTGGCTGAGCCACCGCTGACGGCGCCGCGGCGCCCGGCCGGTCAGGAGCCGGTCGGGAACGCCGGAGTGGAGAGCGACGGCGCGGCCGCGCCGACCACGGATTGCAGCACCAGGGTGTCGCCGACGAGGCTCGGCAGGTTGGGGACCGTGAGCGTGATGGTCCGTTGGCCGAGCGCCGGGACGGAGCCGAGGTCCAGGACCAGGAAGAGCGAGGCGTCGAGCCAGAGCGTCCCCAGCGGCGTCGCCAGCGGCGCGGCGGGCTTACCCAGCAGCGTGCCCGAGATCTCGCCGGCCTTCGCGAACAGATCCACGCTCCAGCTCGCACCCGGGCGCAGAGCGCTCGCCGCGAGCGCGGGCGCGGCGCTGCGGAGCACCACCCCGCTGCCGGAGCCGCTCAGGGCGCCGCTCAGCCGGATCGCAGGATCGACGACCAGCCGGCCGCCGGTCACGACCGCGGCGTCCGTGCCGCGCCCGTCCAGGAGGTGCGCCGCGCCGCCGCCCACCAGCATCTCGCCGCCGCTGACGCTCAGCGCCGTCGTCGCCGGGAAACCGCCACCCGCGCTGCCTCCTCTCACGTTGGTCGCGCCGAGCACGACCGTGCCGGAGGCCAGCGACACGCCGGGGAGGCCCGGCAGCGACAGGTACTTGCTGGAGTTGCCGTCACGACCCAGGATCGTGCTTCCGCTCACCAGCACGGTGCTGCCCTGCACATTGAGCCCCGGACCCGCACCTGCCGCGAGCTGCGAGGAGGTGATGGTCACGCGGGCCGAGCCGTTCACGTTCACGCCCGGACCGAAGAGACCCTGGGCGCCCTTCAAGCCCTCCAGGTGCACCGGGCCGGCGCAGTTGGTCACGTCCACCCCGACGTAGTAGACCTCGATCGTGTGCAGGACGGCGCGCTGGCTGGCGGGCAGGCCGCTCACCACCAGCGGCAGGCCCCCGATCGTGACGCCGGGCGCGCCTTGGATGCGCAGGCCCTTGGTGATCGTGGTGGCGAGGTAGGCGATCGGGTAGGGGCGGATCAGGATCGTGTCCCCGGGAGCCGCGGCGGACACGGCCGGAGGCAGGTCCCGGAAGTCCACCCCAGCACCGCCGGCTCCGTCCACGATCCAGGTCCGCTGCGCGGCCAGGCCCGACGCCAAGGCCAGGATCAACCAGGAAGTCCGCAGAGCCATGGGTTCCTCCAGTGTGCAAGAGCCACGGAACGAGGTGCGATCAGGCCGGGAGGATAGCGGGTTGGCGCCGCCGGGGGGCAAGGGGGCGCCGGATCATTGCGCTCCAACAGGGGAGGCGCTTCCCCCGTATGCTGCGCCGCCCCTGGAGGCTCCATGCCGCGAAGCTCCGCCCTCTTCGTCTCCCTCGTCCTCGCCCTCGCTCCCGCTGCCCAGGAAACCCGCACCACGGGTCCGGCCACCGCCACCGCCGGCGCTGCCACGCAGCCGGAGGAGTCGCCATTCCGGGCCGAGCATGCCTCGGGGGTGAGCTGGCGCAACATCGGCCCGGTGAACATGAGCGGGCGGATCACCGCGCTCGCCGTCCACCCCGATCACCGCAACACCTGGTACGTGGCCTCGGCCTCCGGCGGGCTGTGGAAGACCACCAACGCGGGCACGACCTGGGCTCCCGTGTTCGACAAGGAGAGCACGGTCTCCCTGGGCCACGTGGCGGTCGCTCCCTCCAATCCGGACATCGTGTGGGTGGGCACCGGCGAGGAGAACGCCCGCAACTCCGTGTCCTGGGGCGATGGCGTCTACAAGTCGGTCGACGGCGGCAAGACCTGGGCCCACTCCGGGCTGCGCGAGTCGTTCCAGATCGGCCACATCGCCATCCACCCGACGCATCCTGACACCGTGTACGTCGCGGCGCTCGGCCGGCTCTGGGGGGAGAACCAGGAACGCGGCATCTTCCGCACCAGGGACGGCGGCAAGACCTGGGAGCACGTGCTCTATCTGGACGAGAAGACCGGCGCGATCGACGTGCGCATCGATCCAAAGCAGCCCGACACCGTGTACGCGCTGCTCTACGAGCGCAAGCGCGACCTCTTCGACAGCAACGACCCCGCGGTGCGCTTCGGCAAGGGCGCCGGCCTGTTCCGCAGCGATGATGGCGGCGAGACCTGGAAGAAGCTGACGCGCGGCCTGCCCACCTGCCAGTGGGGCCGCGGCGGCCTCTCGATCCACGAGAAGGATCCGCGCATCGTCTACCTGATCCTCGAGACCGAGCGCAGCGGCTGGGGCACCGGCACCACCAAGGAGCTCGCCCCCGGCGCGCAGTCGCGGCCGCAGGCCACGGGCGCGGCGCTCGGGATCACCGGCGAGGACGGCAATGGCGGGGCGCTCCTCACCTCCGTGGTCGAAGGCGGCGCGGCGGCGGCGGCCGGCCTGCAGCCCGGCGACCTGATCACGCAGGTCGGCACCGCCCGCATCGACCGCTACGAGGATCTCACCGCCCTCCTGGCCCAGGCCAGACCGGGCGACAAGGCCAAGGTCGAGGCGTTGCGCGCCGGCAAGCCCGTGAGCGTCGAACTCACCTACGCGGCGCGCGAGGCCCAGGGTCCCCGCCGCCTCAACCCGCAGATGCTGGCCGGCATGCTCGGCATCACCGGCGAGGACGCCGAGGGCGCCGCCCTGCTCAGCGCGGTGGCCGAGGGCGGCCTCGCGGCCCAGGCCGGGCTGAAGGACGGCGACAAGGTGCTGCAAGTGGGCGACACCAAGGTCGCGGGGTTCCAGGGGCTGCTCGACGCCCTGGCCGCCCTGGATCCCGGTACGCGCTCCAAGCTCACCGTGCAGCGCGGCGCCGCGCCCACGGAGATCGAGTTCACGATTCCCACCCGCCAGGGCGGGCGCGGCCCCGGCGGCGGCGGTCCGGGCGGGCGCGGCGGCAGCGGCGTGCCCTTCGCCGGCATGCTCAACGGCCAGATCGCCAACATCCAGGACCAGCAGGGCGAGCAGGGCTTCGAGACCGGCGGCGTGTTCCGCTCGGAGGACCGCGGCGAGACCTGGGTGCGCGTCAACAGCCTGACCGACCGCCCGTTCTACTACTCCAAGATCGAGGTCGATCCCCAGGACGACCGCAACGTGTACAGCTGCGGAGTGCAGTTCTACCGCAGCGAGGACGGCGGCAAGACGTTCAAGACCGCCAACAGCGAGATCCACGTCGACTTCCACGCCGTGTGGGTCGATCCCAAGGACGGCGACCGCCTGCTCCTCGGCTGCGATGGCGGCCTGAACGTCACCTACGACCGCACGCGCACCTGGCAGGTGTACCGCAACCTCCCGGTCGGGCAGTTCTATCACGCCGAGCCCGACGCCTCGGTCCCGTACCGCATCTACGGCGGCCTGCAGGACAACGGCACCTGGGGCGGTCCGTCGCGCACGCGCTGGCGCGAGGGCATCGGCTGGGACGACTGGGTCACGGTCTACGGCGGCGACGGCTTCCGGGCGATCCCGGATCCCAACGAACCGGACCACGTGTACGCCACCAGCCAGAACGGCGCCGTGGGCTGGGTGAACGTGCGCACCGGGGCGCGCGGCAGCATCAGCCGGCCACGCGGCGCCACGCTGCGCTTCAACTGGGACACGCCGTTCTTCCTCTCGCCCCACAACTCGCGCATCGTGTACGTCGCCGGCAACCGCGCGTTCCGCAGCCTGGACCGCGGCCAGCGCAGCGAGCTGATCTCGCCCGAGCTCGCGCTCACCCCACGCGGCACGGCCAGCGCGTTCGCCGAGTCGCCGCGCGTGCCCGGCGTCCTCTACGCGGGCACCGACGACGGCGCGCTCTGGCGCACCAAGGACAACGGCAAGACCTGGGAGCCGCTGCACGGCAAGCTGCCGATGCCCGGCCCGCGCTACATCTCGTCGATCCATCCGTCGCGCTTCCGCGACGGCCGCGTGTACGTGACCAGCGACGCACACCGGTCGGACGACTTCCACACCTACGTGTTCGTGTCCGAGGACTACGGCGACACCTGGACCTCGCTGCAGGCCAACCTGCCCGAGGAGCCCGTGCACGTGTGCCGCGAGGATCTCCGCAACGAGAACCTGCTCTACCTGGGCACCGAGTTCGGCGCCTACGCGTCGTTCGACAGGGGCCAGGAGTGGTTCCGGCTCGGCAAGGGCCTGCCCACGGTCGCGGTACGCGACCTCGCGTTCCAGGATCGCGACAGCGACCTGATCGCCGCCACGCACGGCCGCGGCCTCTGGATCCTCGACATCCAGGCCCTGCGCGAGCTCACCGCGGCCGTGGCGCGCAAGAGCGCCCACCTGTTCGCGCCGGAGGCCGTGACCCTGTGGCGCCAGGGCAGCCGCGACGTGTCCGGTTCGCGCGAGTGGTTCGCCGCGAACCCGCACCGCGGCACGACCTTCTACCTGGCCCTGCAGCGGATCCCGGCCCAGGCGCCACGCCTCACGGTGCACGACGTCCTCGGCAAGGAGATCGCGTTCGTGAACGGCAAGGCCGCGACCGGCCTGCAGGAGGTCCGCTGGACCCTCGATCCACGCAACCCGCTCAAGCCGGGCTCGTACTCGGTGCGCTGCAAGATCGGCGACGAGACGCTGATCCAGGCGTTCACCGTGCAGGACGACCCCGAGCCCTGGAACGCCTACCCGATGGCCCTCCCCTCGACCTCCGCCGCGGAGAAGAACTGACATGCGCCGCCTCGCCCTCGCCTCCCTCGTGCTCGCGCTCGCGGCGCCGTACGGCACCGCCCAGGACCAGGACCACGACTTCGTGGTCCGGGACGTGCTCGGCCGCCTCAAGTGGCGCTCGCTCGGCCCCGCCAACTTCGGCGGCCGCATCGTCGACTTCGCCGTCGACGAGCGGCGCCCCAGCACCTTCTACGCCGCCACCGGCAGCGGCGGCGTGTTCAAGACCGTCAACCGGGGCACCACCTGGACGGCGGTCTTCGACGACCAGCCCTGCCAGTCGATCGGCGACATCGCCCTCGCCCCCAGCAACCCCGACGTGCTCTACGTGGGCACCGGCGAGGCCAACAACCAGCGCTCCTCGTACTGGGGCAACGGCGTGTACCGCAGCCCGGACGGCGGCCGCACGTGGCAGCACCTGGGCCTGGCGGGCAGCGAACACATCGGCCGGATCGCGGTGCATCCCACCGATCCGGACGTGGTGTTCGTGGCCGCGCTCGGCGCGCTCTACACGCCGAACGAGGACCGCGGCCTCTACAAGAGCACCGACGGCGGCAAGACCTGGAAGCGCGTCGCCCACGTCAACCGCGACACCGGGTTCGTCGACGTGGCCATCGACCCCAAGGATCCCAAGTACGTCTACGCCGCGAGCTACGAGCGCCGGCGGCGGGCCCACGACTTCGACGGCAGCGGCCCGGGCAGCGGCATCTGGCGCAGCGAGGACGGCGGCGAGACCTTCCGGCGCGTCCAGGGCGGCCTGCCCAGCGGCGAGATCGGCCGCATCGGCCTGGACCTCTATCGCGGCAACCCCGAGGTCCTCTATGCCACCGTGGAGAACCTGAATCCCTCGCCGACCGGCCGCCCGGTGGTCACCGAGACCGCCGAGCCGGCCGACGCCACGATCCGGCGCGAGCCGCGCGAGGACGGCAAGGAGCCGGAGGAAGCGCCGCAGGCGCAGGACCGCGCGCCGGCCGAGCGCCGGCGGGTGGTCGGTGGCGAGATCTACCGCTCCGACGACCGGGGCAAGACCTGGAAGAAGACCAACTCCACCCCCGTGGGCGGCAGCCCCGGCTACTACTACGGCCAGATCCGCGTCGACCCGCGCAACGACCAGCGGCTCTACGTCCTCTCCGTGCCGGTGCACGTCAGCGAGGACGGGGGCAAGACGTTCAAGACCGACGTGTTCCGCGACGTGCACGTCGACCACCACGCCCTCTGGATCCACCCGGAGGACAGCAAGGTGATGCTGATCGGCAATGACGGCGGCATGGCCATCACGTACGACGGCGGCCGCCACTGCGACCACCTGAACGACCTGCCCATCGGCCAGTTCTACACGGTCTCGGTCGACCTCCGCGAACCGTACTGGGTGTACGGCGGCACGCAGGACAACGGCACCTGGGCGATCCCGAGCCGCGCCACCGCGGGCAGCGGCCCGACCCGCGCGGACGCGACCAAGCTGAACGGCGGCGACGGCTTCTACGTGGCCGTGTGCCCGAGCGAACCGAACATCGTCTACAGCGAGTCGCAGTTCGGCGGCCTCTCGCGCCTGCACGTGGACACCGGGACGCGCCGCGCGATCAAGCCGCGGGCCGCGACCGGGCAGCCGGCCCTGCGGTTCAACTGGATGGCGCCGTTCCTGATCTCGCCCCACGATCCGAGCACGGTGTACTTCGCCTCGCAGTACCTGCACCGCTCGCGCAACCGGGGCGATGCCTGGACCGCGATCAGTCCCGACCTCACCACCAACGACCCGGACAAGCTCAAGGGCAACGTCCCGCACTGCACGATCACCACGCTCGCCGAGTCGCCCCGCCGCGAGGGTCTCCTGCTGGCGGGCACCGACGACGGACGGGTCTGGCTGACCCGCAACGGCGGCGGCCGCTGGGTCGAGCTCTCGGACCGCTTCGCCGGCGTGCCGCGCGGGCTCTGGGTGAGCCGCGTGGAGTGCTCGCCGCACGACGCCGACACCTTCTGGGTGGCGTTCACGGGCTACCGCGAGGACCTGCGGACTCCGTACCTGTACCAGACCACCGACGGCGGCGAGTCGTTCCTGAACATCGCGCACAACCTGCCCGCCTCCCCCATCAACGTCGTGCGCGCGCATCCGCGCAACAAGAACGTCCTCCTGGTCGGCCAGGAGCACGGCGTGCAGGTATCCTGGAACGGCGGCGGCACCTGGGCGCCCCTCGGCGGCGGCCTGCCGGCCGTGGCGGTGCACGATCTCGTGGTCCATCCGCGGGAGCGCGACGTGGTGATCGGCACGCACGGCCGCGGCTTCTACGTGCTGGCCGCCGACGTGCTCGAGGAGCTCGACCCTGAGGTCCTGGGCCGGGCGCTGCACGTGTTCGCGCCGCGCGACGGCCGCACCGGCGGCTCGGCGTACGGCAAGGGCAACACCGGGCACCGCCGCTGGCTGGCGCGCAATCCCGAGACCAGCCCCACCTTCACCTACTTCCTCAAGGAGTCCGTCGACGACCCCGTGCAGATCCAGGTGCTGGATGCCAGCGAGCGCGTGGTCTTCCGCCAGAACGGTCCCGCCAAGGCCGGGCTGCAGACCGTGACCTGGAACCCGCGGGGCGCGGGCTTCGGCGGGATGTTCGGCGGTGGCCGGCGGGGCGGGCAGGGAGCCGCGCCCGCGGCCGGCCAGTACCGCCTGCGCGTCACCCACGGCCAGACGACCGTCGAGCACGCGTTCTGGCTGCGCGCCGACCGCTTCGAGGCCTCTCCGGCGCTGTCCGGCGAGGAGGACGCGGACGGCGTGGATCGCCAGGAGATCCGCTGAGGAATCGCCCCGGCCCGGCCCCGAGCGGAGGATGCTGCCGGGGCCGGACCGGGACTTGCTTCCGGAGCGGAGGATCCTAGCGCGCGACCGGGGAGGAGGAAGAGCCTGCGCTCAGGTGCCCGCTTCCAGGAGCAGGTGCTGGAGCGCCCCCAGGACCTCCATGCGCAGGAGGACCAGGGTCTTGGCGTCGTCCTCGAGATGGTCCAGGTCGAACTCCAGGTCGGCGGCGCTAAGGTCGTGCAGGTGGAAGAGCACGACCCTGCCGGCCTGCAGGGCCGCGATCCAGGCCTTGGCGTGCCCCGCGGGGATCTCGAAGGCGAACGAGAACGGGCCGTCAGGCCGCAGGTTGCCCAGGTCCTTGCGCACGATCTCCGCGCGCGAGAGGAAGAGGTGCTCGAGCTCGGGAGCGACGTAGTGCCGCCACTGCGCCTCCTCGTCGGGGTCCTCGTAGACCTCGGGGAGCAGCGCCTGCCGGGCGCGGGGATCGTCGCTCTGGATCCACTCCGGGAGGTGCGCCAGGGTGTCGATCACCAGCGGCGAGGCCTCCCGCACATCCACGTCCCCCGATTCCTGGCGTACCACGCGCATCACGCGTCGGCGGTCTCCAGCGTGGCGCGCAGGTGCCGGCCGATGAGCTTCTGGACGTAGGCCTCGGCCGGCTCGCGTCCTCCCGTCCAGACGACCGCCCGTCCGGTCTGGTGCACCTCCAGCATCAGCTCGCGGGCGCGCGGCTCCGGATAGCCGAACACCTCCATGAACACTTGCGTCACGTAGACCATCAGCGTGATGGGGTCGTCGTGGACCACGACGTTCCAGGGCCGTGCCAACGACGGCAGCACCGCCGTCGTGGTCTCGGTTTCGGTCTGCTTCTGGACGGCCAGGGGAGAATCCAGCACGCGCATGAGATCGCTGCCACGGAGTCTGCGCCGGGCTCCGGATCCGCGCAAGGCATGGACGTCGGGGCGACCGCGCGGCTACACCTTCGGTCGCCAGCCTCACCTTGCCGATTCCTCAACGATGACCCGGATTCTCGCCGACGCACGCACCGCGCTGGCCGACGTGCCGAACGGAGCCACCCTCCTCATCGGCGGCTTCGGCCTGTGCGGGATCCCCTTCGACGCCATCGAGGCGCTCGCCGGCATGGACGTGAGCGACCTCACCGTGGTGAGCAACAACGCCGGCACCACGGAGCACGGCCTCTCCCACCTGCTGCGGCGCAGGCAGATCCGCAAGATGGTGAGCAGCTACGTGGGCGAGAACGAGGTGTTCGAGCGCCAGATGCTCTCGGGTGAACTCCAGGTGGAGCTGGTGCCCCAGGGGACGCTGGCCGAGCGGATCCGGGCCGGGGGGGCGGGGATCCCGGCGTTCTTCACCCCCACCGGCTTCGGCACGCCCGTCGCCGAGGGCAAGGAGACGCGCGAGTTCGCGGGCAGGATGTACGTGATGGAGCGCGGCATCACCGGCGACTTCGCCCTGGTCCGCGCGTGGCGCGGCGACCGGCTCGGCAACCTCGTCTATCGCAAGACGGCGCGCAACTTCAACCCGCTGATGGCCACCGCCGGGCGCATCGTCGTCGCCGAGGTGGAGGAGCTGGTCGAGCCGGGGGAGATCCCGCCCGACCAGGTGCACACACCCGCGATCTACGTCGACCGGCTCTTCGTGGCCAGCAAGCGGACCAAGCCGATCGAACGCCTGAAGGTCAGGGACTGAGGCCCGCACCGCCGTGAACCGGCCGGCGCACACCAACCACGGAATCCACCGGGAGCCGCTGCGGCGGTGACCAAGCCAACCATGGACAAGCGCGAACGCATCGTCCGGCGCGCGGCCCGCGAGCTCGCAGGGCTCCCCGCCGGGCAGGTCAACTACGTGAACCTCGGCATCGGGCTGCCCACCCTCGTGGCGAACCACGTGCCGCCGGGCATCGAGGTGCACCTGCACTCGGAGAACGGCATGCTCGGCGTGGGACCCTCCCCGCGCCGGCACGAGGTCGATCCGGATCTGATCAACGCCGGCAAGGAGACCGTGAGCGAGCTGCCCGGCTCGTCGTTCTTCGACTCCGCCGCGTCGTTCGCCATGATCCGCGGCGGCCACCTCGCGATGACCATCCTCGGCGCGATGGAGGTCTCGGAGCAGGGCGACCTCGCCAACTGGATGGTGCCGGGCAAGATGGTGAAGGGCATGGGCGGCGCCATGGACCTCGTCGCCGGCGCGCGGCGCGTGATCGTGATCATGGAACACTGCACCAAGGACGGCGGCGCCAAGATCCTGCGCCGCTGCACCCTCCCGCTCACGGGCAAGGGCGTGGTGCACCGGGTGATCACCGAGTTCGCGGTGCTGGACGTGACCCCGCAGGGTCTCCTGGTGGTCGAGATGGCCGAGGACGTGGACCGCGCCGCCCTGCAGCGGATGACCGAGCCCACCCTGCGCTACGCCGACGCGTTGCGGCCGATCGCGTACGCATGACCCGCCCGCGGGACGGCCCCGCGCCGCCCCGCCGCCTTGCAGCCACCCATGGACCAGCGCAGACCATGAGCGAGCCGATCTGGTCGCCCCCGCCGGAGCGCGTGGCGCGTGCCCAGCTCACGCGCTTCGCCGCGCAAGCCCGCGCGACCTGCGGCGCTCCCGCGTCCACTGGCGACCTGCGCCAGGACGCCGAGGCCTTCCACCGCTGGTCGGTGACGCACATGGACGAGTTCTGGCGCCTCCTCGTGGACTTCGCCGGCGTGCGCCACAGCGGTTCCCTCGCGCCGGCGCGGATCGGCGCGGGCGTCGAGGGGACGCGGTTCTTCCCGGAGCTGCGGCTCTCGTACGCCGAGAATCTCCTGCTGGGCCAGGACACCCTCCCCGCCCTCATCGAGGTGCGCGAGGACGGCACCACGCGCGAACTCACGCGCGGCGCGCTCCGCGCCAGGGTCCGCGCCGTCGCCGCCGGCCTGCGCGCCGCGGGCCTGGGCGCGGGCGACCACGTCGCGGCGATCGCGGCCAACCGGATCGAGAGCGTCGTGGCGTGCCTCGCCACCGCCTCCCTCGGGGCAACCTGGTCGTCGTGCGCCCCCGACATGGGCGAGCGAGCCGTGCTCGAGCGCTTCCAGCCCCTGCACCCCAAGGTGCTCTTCTGTCACTCGGGCTACGCCTACCAGGGCGCCGCCGAGGACGTGCGCGGCCGGGTCGCGGCCGTGATCCGCGCGCTGCCCGGACTCCGCCTGGCCGTGGCCCTGGACGCGGCGGACCCGGGCCCCTCCGCATCCCCGGCCTGGACGGATCTCGACCGCCTCGCGGCACACGGCGAGGACGGCGTGGACTTCGCCCGGCTGCCGTTCGCGCACCCGCTCTTCGTGCTCTTCAGCTCCGGCACGACCGGACGCCCCAAGGGCATCGTGCACGGCGCCGGCGGCACGCTGCTGACCCACCTGAAGGAGCACCTCCTGCACGGCGATCTGCACGAAGGCGACCGGATCTGCTTCCTCACCTCGTGCGGCTGGATGATGTGGAACTGGCTGATCTCCGCGCTGGCGGTGCACGCCACGGTCGTGCTCTACGACGGCTCGCCCACCTTCCCCACGCCGCGGGCGCCGTTCGAGCACGCCGCGCGCCTCGGCGTCACCCACCTCGGCCTGAGCCCGGCGTTCCTGAACGTCTGCCGCACGCTGCGGATCTCGGTGCGCGACAAGCTCGATCTGCCACGGCTGCGCACCGTGTACAGCACCGGCTCGATCCTGCCCGACTCGCTCTTCCACTGGATCCACGAGAAGGTGCGCCGCGACGTCCAGATCGCGTCGATCTCCGGCGGCACGGACCTCCTGGGGTGCTTCCTCCAGGGCCATCCCTGGCTGCCGGTCCACGCCGGCGAGCTGCAGGCCAGGAGCCTGGGCATGGACGTGCGTGCCCTGCACCCGGACGCGAACGGCGTCGGCGAACTGGTGTGCGCCGCCCCCTTCCCCAGCCGGCCCGTCGGGTTCGTGGACGACCCGGACGGGCGCCGCTACCACCAGGCCTACTACGCCCAGAACCCCGGCTGCTGGACCCACGGCGACCTGCTCGAGGAAACCCCCACCGGGGCGCGGATCCACGGCCGTAGCGACGGGGTGATGAACATCCACGGGGTGCGCATCGGTCCCGCCGAGCTCTACTCGGCGCTGGAGTCCGTCCAGGACGTCGCCGACGCCCTGGCGATCGAGTACCGCCCCAAGGAGACCAGCGAGCTGATCCTGTTCGTGGTGCTGCGCGCCGGGCGCACCCTGGATCAGGACCTCGTCGATCGGATCCGCACGACCCTGAAGGAGACCTGCTCCCGCGCGCACGTGCCCGCGCGCATCCTGCAGGTCGGCGAGCTGCCCTACACGCACAGCGGCAAGAAGAGCGAGCGCGCCGCCAACGACATGGCGCACGGCCGCGCCGTCACCAACCGCGCCGCGCTGCGCAACCCCGACAGCCTCGACCAGCTGGTCAGCGCGCTGCGGGGAGGGGCGTGATCACCACTGCGTCCCTGGTGAAGAGCGGCACCAGGAGCCGGTTGCGCCGCGTGTCCACGCCGATCGCCGCCGGGGACTCCAGGTCGGACGCCACCACGGCGACGCGCGTGGTCGGCTTGCCGTCCGCGTCCCGGTCCCCGGCGACACGGTACACGCAGCGCCCCTCCCAGCTGGACACCAGCCAGCTGCCATCCCGCTGGTTGACGAGCCCGTCGAGCTGGGCCTTCGGCAGCCGGGCCAGGGTGCGCAGGTCCTCGTCGATCAGACTCTGCAGCTCGCCGGTCTCCCAGGTCACGAGGTAGATCCCGTACGCCGTCTCCACCACGCCGTTGGGGCGCGCCACCTTCGGTCTCGTGGCGATCCGCTCGGGCTTGCCGCGCCACTCCACCGACCAGATCGCATCGCTGCCGCTCGCGCCGAACCCGTCCTTGGCCGGCTTGAAGCCGCTGTCGGTCACGATCACGCCCCCGTGCGGCGAGGCAGCGATGCCGTTCAGGAACGTCGCGCCGGGCACCACGATCTCCCCCGCCGGCCTGCCCGTGTCGCGCGCGAAGAAGCGCACGGTGTCGATGTCGGTCACGACCAGGAGATCGCCCAACAGGACCATTCCCTTCGGCGCGTGCAGGGTGACGTCGGCCGCCGCGCCGTCGATCCACTTGAGCGCCTCCACCCTGCCGTCGGGCTTCACCCTGCTGATGAAGCCGTTGTCGTCCTTGGCGAAGGGCGAGCCGTGCACGTTGCTGACCAGGTAGACGTCGTGCGCGGGTTCGTGCAGGACGCACTCGGGCGTCGCGAAGCCCACCTCCGCCACCACGATGCGACCGGGATCCTTGGCGGCGCGGATCTCGGCCTGCGCGGCCGCGGCGCCGCCCAGGAGCAGGACACAGCACCAGGAGGAGACGTGCATGCCCGGGATTCTCCAGGGAGCGACGGACCCCGCCACCCCTAGACTCCCGGCCCCGCCATGCATGCCGAAGGCCTGCTCCTGCCCCGCGCGCAACTGCTCCTGGCCGCGCTGCTCTTCTCGACCGGCGGGGCCGCGATCAAGGGCTCGGGGTTCGACGGCTGGCAGGTGGCGTGCCTGCGCAGCGGCGTGGCCGCGGTGTTCCTCCTCCTGGTCCTGCCCAGCGCCCGCCGCGGCTGGTCCTGGCGCAGCCTGCTCGTGGGCGCCGGCTACGGCGCCACCATGGTCACCTTCGTCCTGGCCAACAAGCTCACCACCGCGGCCAGCGCGATCTACATCCAGTCCACGGCGCCGCTCTACATCGCCTTGGCGGGTCCCCTGCTCCTGCGCGAGCCGATCCGCCGCCGGGACCTCGTCTTCTTCGCCGCGCTCGCCGCGGGGCTGCTGCTCTGCTTCCTCGACGAGCCGGCGGCGGCCGCCACCGCCCCCGATCCGTTGCTCGGCAACTGGATCGCGGTGGCCAGCGGCGTGGGCTGGGCGGGCACCATGGTCGGCCTGCGCTGGCTGGCACGCGGCCAGGGCAGCGGCAGCGCGGCCGCGCTCGTGGCCGGCAATCTCTGCGCCTGCCTGGGCACGGCGGTGATGGCCCTGCCCCTGGCGGACGGGACCGGCTGGCGCGACTGGGCCGGGATCCTCTACCTCGGCGTGTTCCAGATCGGCACGGCGTACCTGCTCGTGCAGCGCGGCCTGCGCCTGGTGACGGCGTTCGAGGCTTCGCTCCTGCTCCTGCTGGAGCCCATGCTCAACCCGCTCTTCGCATGGTGGCTGCAGGGCGAGGTGCCCGGCGGCTACACGCTCGCCGCGGGCGGGCTGATCCTGGGGGCCACGGCCGTCCACACGTGGACCGTGCGGCGGCGCCGCCCCGATGGTCCCGCAGGGGGCGCCGGGGCGAGCGGTCCATGATGCGACCGCCGGCGCGGCGGATCAGCGGCGGGCTTCCAGCGCCACGTAGGGGCGCTCCTTGGGGCCGGTGTAGATCTGGCGCGGGCGGTTGATCTTGGACGCCGGGTCGTTGCGCAGCTCCATCCAGTGCGCGATCCAGCCCGGCAGGCGGCCGATCGCGAAGAGCACGGTGAACATGTTCACCGGGATGCCGATCGCCTTGTAGATGACGCCGGAATAGAAGTCGACGTTCGGGTAGAGCTTGCGACTCACGAAGTACTCGTCGCGCAGCGCGATCTCCTCGAGCTTGATTGCGATCTCGAGCAGCCGGCTGCTGCCGCCCACCCTGCCGATCACTTCCTTGCACGTGCGCTTGAGGATCGCCGCGCGCGGGTCGTAGCTCTTGTACACGCGGTGGCCGAAGCCCATCAGGCGCGTCGTGTCGTTCTTGTCCTTGGCGCGCTGCATGAAGCGGTCGACGTTGCCGCCCTCGGCCTCGATCGCCTCCAGCATCTCGATCACCTCCTGGTTCGCGCCGCCGTGCAGCGGGCCCCACAGGGCGCTGATGCCGGCGGAGATGCTGGCGAAGAGGTTGGCGCGCGAGCTGCCCACCATGCGCACGGTGCTGGTCGAGCAGTTCTGCTCGTGGTCGGCGTGCAGGATCAGGAGCAGATCCAGGGCCTTGGCGACCACCGGATCGACGACGTAGTCCTCGCACGGCGTCCCGAACATCATGCGCAGGAAGTTCGACGCGTACGGCAGGTCGTTGCGGGGGTAGAGCACCGGCTGGCCGATCGAGTGCTTGTACGACCAGGCCGCGATCGTCGGCATCTTGGCGATCAGCCGCACCGCGACGTCGTGGCGGAACTGCTCGTCTTCCTGCCTCTGGTAGAACGTGGCGAGGGCGCCGATCGCCGCCGCGCAGACCGGCATCGGGTGCGCGTCCTTCGGCAGGGCCGTGAAGAAGCGGCGCATGTCCTCGTGCAGCATCGTGTGGCGCACGATCAGCTGCTGGAAGTTCGCCAGCTGGGACTGGCTGGGCAGTTCGCCCTGGATGAGCAGCCACGCCACCTCCAGGAAGCTGCTGCGCTCCGCCAGCTGTTCGATCGGGTAGCCGCGGTAGCGGAGGATCCCCTTCTCGCCGTCGATGAAGGTGATCCCGCTGTAGCACGATCCGGTGTTGCCATAGCCCGGGTCGAGCGTGATCAACCCCGTGCTGCTGCGCAACTTGGCGATGTCGATGGCGGCTTCGGCCTCGCTGCCCTTCACCACCGGCAGGGTGACTCGCTTCCCTTCGAACTCGAGGTCGATCTGGTCCTGGATGGGCTTGGTACGGGTTTCAGGGGCCATCGCGCGCTGTCTCCTTGGGTGGCAAGAACGAAGGGGGCAATTCTAGCGATGGCCCGGTTCTTTCCCGAGGTACAGCTTCGCGCCGCCGCCGCACCCGCCGGCCCCGGGGGCACGCCGGACGGGCCAGGCCCCCGGTATCGGGGACTCAGCCGAGCAGCGCGTGCCAGCCCAAGGCGATCAACCCGGTCGCCCCCGCCACCAACGCGACGCCGCCCACGGCCCGCCACCGCCGGCCCCAGAGCAGCACCAGCAGTGTCGGTCCTAGGTAGGTCGCCTGGCTCCAGCCCAGCCCCGTGGGAGCGAAGAAGCGCTCCCAGGCGGGCGAGCCCGCCAGGAGCATGGAGAGCGCCAGGAAGCAGGGCACCATCACGGCGTGGAGCGCGAGTGCCGTGGTGACGCCCTGGGAGACACGGTCCCCGTCGCGGCGAGGGAGTGGATCGGTCATCGAGCGTGCCCAGGCGGGTGAGATCAAGCCGCCCACTACGGACGCTCGTGCCGAGGATTCCCGGCAGGGATCCCGGTGTGCCGCCCCTCGTGCGGCGGCAGGCGGCCCCTGGGGAGGGCGGGCTCAGCCCAGGAGCTTGCGCACCACGGTCTGCAGGATGCCGCCGTTGCGGTAGTAGTCGACCTCCACCGGCGTGTCGATCCGGCAGCGCACCTCGAAGCTGCGCGTCGCCCCGCTCTTGGGATCGGTGGCGAAGAGGGTCAGCGTCGCGCGGGGAACGAGGGTCTCCCCCAGCTCCAGACGGAACACCTCGTGGCCGGAGAGCCCGAGGCTGCTGCGGCTCTGGCCTGCCAGGTACTGCAGCGGCAGGACGCCCATGCCCACCAGATTGCTGCGGTGGATCCGCTCGAAGCTCTCGGCCAGGACCGCGCGCACGCCCAGCAGGAAGGTGCCCTTGGCCGCCCAGTCGCGGGACGAACCCGTGCCGTACTCCTTCCCGGCCAGGACCAGGAGCGGCGTGCCCTCGGCCTTGTACGCCTCGGCGGCGTCGTAGACCGACATGGTCTGGCCGCTGGGCAGGTGCAGGGTCACGCCGCCCTCGGTGCCCGGGGCCAGGAGGTTGCGCAGCCGGATGTTGGCGAAGGTGCCCCGGGTCATCACCCGGTCGTTGCCGCGCCGCGAGCCGTAGCTGTTGAACTCCTCCTTCGCGATCCCGCGCGCCTTGAGGTACTGGCCGGCCGGACTGCGCTCCTCGATGTCCCCTGCGGGCGAGATGTGGTCGGTGGTGACCGAGTCCCCCACCATCAGGAGCACGCGCGCGCCGGTGATGGCGGGGATCTTCCCGGGCTTGCGCTCCATGCTCAGGAAGAACGGCGGCTCCTGGATGTAGGTGCTCCCGGGATCGAAGGTGTAGAGGTCGGCCTGGCGCGCCTCGATCGCCTGCCACGCCGCGGGACCCTCGAGCGCACGCCCGTAGCGGTCGCGGAACATGGCCGGATCGACGCTGCGGGCCATGGTCTCGGCGACCTCCTTGCTGCTCGGCCAGACGTCCTTGAGGAACACGTCCTTGCCGTCCCTTCCCTTCCCCAGGGGCTCCTTGGTCAGGTCCCGGTCCACCGTGCCCGCCAGCGCGTAGGCGACCACCAAGGGCGGCGACGCGAGGTAGTTGGCCTTGGTGTCGGGGTTCACGCGGCCCTCGAAGTTGCGGTTGCCGCTGAGCACCGACGCCGCGACCAGGTCCGCGCCGCGGATCGCCCTGCTCACGGCCGGGGGGAGCGGGCCGCTGTTGCCGATGCAGGTCGTGCACCCGTAGCCGACCGTGTGGAAGCCCAGCGCATCGAGGCTCTTCTGCAACCCGGCGCGTTCGAGGTAGTCGGTCACGACGCGCGAACCCGGCGCGAGGCTGGTCTTCACGTGCGCCGGCACGCGCAGACCCTTCTCGACCGCCTTCTTGGCGACCAGCCCGGCCCCCACCATGACGCTGGGGTTGCTGGTGTTGGTGCACGAGGTGATCGCGGCGATCACCACGGCCCCGTGGGCGAGGGTGGCGTCGCTGCCTTCGACCTTGCCGGTCCTGCCCAGGGCGCTCTCCTGGAGCTGGTAGCCGCGCTCGGCGATCGGCTTCCCCAGATGCGCCCGGAACTCGTCCTTCATCCTGGCGAGCGGCACGCGGTCCTGCGGGCGCTTGGGTCCGGCGAGGCTCGGCTCCACGCTGCCGAGGTCCAGGCTGAGCGTGTCGCTGAACTCGGGCACCGGGGCGTCCGGGGTCCAGAAGAGGCCCTGGGCGCGGCAGTACTCGTGCACCAGCTGCACCTGCTGCGGATCGCGGCCGGTCTGGCGCAGGTAGTTGAGGGTCTCCTGATCGACGGGGAAGTACCCGCATGTGGCGCCGTACTCCGGCGCCATGTTGGCGATCGTCGCGCGGTCGGCGAGGGACATCGCTGCCACGCCGGGGCCGTGGAACTCCACGAACTTCTCCACCACCCCCTTCTTGCGCAGCATCTGGGTGACCGTGAGCACGAGGTCGGTGGCGGTCACGCCCTCCCGCAGCTGGCCGCGCAGCTCGAAGCCGACCACGTCCGGCATCAACATGTAGATGGGCTGGCCCAGCATCACCGCCTCGGCCTCGATCCCGCCCACGCCCCAGCCCAGCACCCCGAGTCCGTTGATCATCGTGGTGTGGCTGTCGGTCCCCACCACCGAGTCCGGATAGACGACCCGGTGGCCGCCCTGGTCGCGCGTCAGCACCACGCCCGCCAGATACTCGAGGTTGACCTGATGGACGATGCCGGTGGCCGGCGGCACCACCCGGAAGTTGTTCAGCGACTGCTGCCCCCACTTGAGGAACTCGTAGCGCTCACGGTTGCGTTCGAACTCGCGCGTGACGTTCCGGTCGAGGGCGTCGGCGCTGCCGAAGTAGTCGACCTGCACCGAGTGGTCGATCACCAGATCGCACGGCACCAACGGATTGATCTTGCGGGGATCCCCGCCGAGCCGGCGCATCGCCGCCCGCATCGCCGCGAGGTCGACGACGCACGGCACCCCGGTGAAGTCCTGCAGCACCACCCGCCCCGGCAGCCAGGGGATCTCCGGCCGCTGCGCGTCCTTCGCCTGCCAGCCGGCGATCGACCGCACATCGGCCTCGTGCACGAGGTAGCCGTCCAGGTTGCGGAGCGCGGCCTCCAGGAGCACGCGGATCGAGTACGGCAGGCGCGACAGCTTGCCCAGCCCGGCCCGCTCCACAGCGGCCAGCGGGAAGTAGTGGAAGCGGCCAGCGCCGCCGGGAAGGGGCTCGGGACGCGCGAGCGGATGCGACTCGGTCATCCCCTCGATCCTAGCGAGCCCAGGCGTCGGACCGAAGGCGCACGACCCGCGCTTGGCATCGACCGGGCGCCGGCTAGAACCTCGCCATGCCCGCCCGGAGACCAGCCCAGGCCGAACGCGCCCGCCGCCCGCGCCGCGCGCCCCGCGGCCGGCGCGCCGTCCTGGTGCCGCGCGCCAGGGGCGTGCGCCACTGGCTCTTCAAGTCGGACCCGGAGAGCTACTCCATCCAGGACCTCGCGCGCGAGCGGCGCACCTGCTGGGACGGAGTGCGCAACTACCAGGCCCGCAACTTCCTGCGCGACGAGTGCCACGCCGGCGACCTCGTGCTCCTGCACCACTCCGGCGGCCCCGATCCGGCCGTGGTCGGCGTCGCGCGGGTGGTGCGTGCCGGCTACCCCGACCCCACCGCGTGGCAGCGCGGACACCCGCACTTCGACTCCGGCAGCGACCCCGCCGCGCCCACGTGGTACATGGTCGACATCGAGATCGTGCAGGCGTTCCCGGAGCCGCTGACGATGGCACGGCTCAAGGGCGACGCGACCCTCGCGGGAATGGAGCTGCTGCGCCGGGGCTCGCGGCTCTCGGTGCAGCCGGTCGGCGAGGCGCACTTCCACCGCGTCCTCGCACTGGCCGGCGTGCGCCTCTGAGGCGGGCGCGGCCCGCCCGGAACGAGCGCGGCCGGCGCGGGTCGCCCCGCCACCGGCCGCGTCCGGATCACGGCACGTCCGGCCGTGATCGGAGGAGGATCACTCGAACTTGACGACGATCGCGAAGGTCGACGCGCTGCCGGAGGCCGCGACGTCGCTGGTGGTGTTGCGGACCGCGTACACCTTGCGCACGACCGGGGCCGAGTAGGGCACGACCGAGCCGGCGAACGCGTCCGACAGGTAGAGCGCCGGGACCGCCGTGTCCAGGGCGGCGAACTGCGCGTACAGGTCGAACTGCGACGCGCCGGGGAACGGGAAGCTCAGGGCGATCGGCGCCGCGGAGGTCGCGATGTTGCCCGTGGCATCCGTGCTCACCGGGATCACGATGTCGGCGCTGGTGCGCAGCGGCGCGCAGAAGAGGCCCGCGAGATTCGGGTCCGAGAGACCGATCGCCAGGATGCCGGGCGAGCTGTTGGGACCGCCGGTGGCGTAGAGGCGCACGGTGCTGACGCTGGCGGCATCCGTGACCGGGAACGACGGATAGATGATGTCGAAGCCCACCGTCTTGCCCGGGACGGTGCAGCCCTGCCAGCCCAGGTAGATGCCGCTGCCGATCCCGCCACCCGCCGTGGTGCCGTTGGTCTGGGTGTCCAGGTAGTAGGCGCCCGTGTTGGTGTTGTTCTTGCCCGTGACTTCCCAGAGCAGGTCGTCGTTGCCGTTGTAGACGAACGGCGTGTCGAACGGCAGGGTGATGTTGAACGGGGCCAGGACGCCCGGCTGCGCGTTCAGATCGGGCAGGTTCACGGACTTGACCGTGAACACCTGCGAGGAGAGGCCGCCCTTGTAGTTGGTCGCGAACGTGGTCGACGGTGCGGCCACCGACACGTCCGTGTGGGCCATCACGAAGCCCAGGTCCAGCGTGCGCGCACCGGCGCTGGTGAGCGGAGCCGTGTAGGCATCCCGGCGGAAGCTGACCTTGCCGATCGGCTTCGGTGCACCGCGCTGGTTGCCGTCGCAGTACTGCATCCGCGAGGCGGTGAACGAACCGTAGTTGTTGGCGCTGATCCCGTTGCCCTCGAGCTTCTCGAGGCCGATCGGGGACGTGAAACCCTGCGCGGAGAGACCGGCGCAGACTCCAAGGATGCTGGCGAGGCCAGCGAGGGACTTGTTCATGGGAGGGAGAGGAAGGAGAGATGTGGTCCGACCGCCGGGAGGAACCAGGGCGTCCGGACCAGGGCCGGATCCGACGGAACCGCGCCCAGGACTCTGACGAAGGCTAGCTCGTCCTTTGTTCGCTCTGCGGGGACACGTCGTTCGCGACTTTCCCGCGCGCCGCTCCGGATCTGGACAATCGCGCAACTTCCCGTCGCAGCGCGGCGGCGCCGCGGGAGAGTCGCGTGTGCGACCGCGCCGCGCGCGCGGAATCCAGGATCTGGACGAGAGTGCGGCCCGGTCCGGTCGCGCTTCCTAGCCCTTCTTGCCCTCGGACTTCCCGGCCGGCGGCGGCCCCTTCTGCGATCCCGGATTGCGGCCGGGCTGCGCCTTCGGCGGCGGCTTGGGCTTCGGCTTGGGCTTCTCGGCGAGCTGGATCCGCTCGCGCCGCGGCGCGAGCGCGTCGGGCACGAGGACCTGCCGCTGCGCGGGCAGGAGGTTGCCGGGCCCACGCACGCTCACCTGGAAGGTCGACGGAGCGAGGGCCTCGAAGCGGTACAGCCCGCGCGCCTTGTCGACGGCCGCGGGCTGGAGGCTCGCCTGCAGGTTGATGGCCTGCTGGTCCTCCAGCACGACGCGCACCTGGTCGGCCGGGATCGGCCGGCCGCGCGGATCCACGACCAGCACCTCCAACACCGCGCCCGGAGGCATCCACAGCGTGTTGAGGTCGAAGACCCGCCCGGCACGCACCTGCACGCCCGGGAACGCCATGCGCTGCAGCCCCTTCGCCTCGATCACGAGGTCGTAGCGGCCGGCGGGGATCCCGCTGGCGTAGAACCCACCCTCGCCCACCACCATGCGGCGCGTGTCCACGCCCTTGAGGACGAAGTCGCGGACGGGCTTGCCGTCGGTCTGCTGCACCAGACGCCCGGCGATCGCGCCCGTCTCGTGCGCCGGCACGCCGTCGACGTAGACCTTGGCGGGCAGACGCGCAGGCACGTCGAGCAGCAGCATCTGATCCTGGCGCTGCAGGAGGTCCGCTCCCTCCACGCGGATCCGGTAGCGGCCGCGCGGCACGTTGTCGACCGCGAAGCGGCCGTACGCGTCGGTGAAGGTCGTGAACGTGGGCGGGTCCTTCACGTTCTGCGCCACCAGCGTGACCCGCGCCTCGGCGGCGCCGGCGCGGTACGGCAGGACCTGCACCCTGCCCTCCACCGTGTGCGCCACGGCCAGGCGCAGCTCGCCGAGTTCGTTGGGGTTGCGCTGGCGGTCCACGTCCACGGGCCGCTGCAGCGGGACGTAGCCCACCGCCTCGACGCGCAGCTCGTACGGGAACGGCGTCACGTCCGTGAACGCGAACCGCCCGTCGCCGCCGCTGGCCGCCTGCCAGCGGAAGCGCTGCTGCACGTTGCGCGGCACGAGCGTGAGCGTCGCGCCCGCGACCACGCGATCCTCCTCGTCCCGGATCGTGCCGCGCAGGGCGACTCCCGCGGGGAAGCGGATGCCCACGGCCTCCCGCACCTCGCCCGGCTGCACCTTGCCCAGGACCTCGCCGCCGGGCGCGTGGCCCGGCTTGTTCGCCACCACGAGGAGTCCGTCCCGCGGCGGGACGTTGCGCAGCTCGTAGCGCCCCTCGGCGTCGGACTTCACGGCCTCGCCGAGGCGGATCCGGTTGTTCCAGCCGAACGCGATGCACACCTCGGCCTCGGCCGCCGGCGCCCCGTGCGCGTCCACGACCGTGCCGCGCACCGTGGCGCCGCGGACCAGCGTGAACTCCTCGATCTGCTCGCCGCGCGGCTCGCGCACGCCCAGGCCGCGGAACTCGGGTGTGTAGCCGTCGGCGTTCACCCGGATCCGTCCGCCGCCCACCGGCAGGCCCGCGAGCACGAACGCGCCGTCCGCGTCGCTGCGCACCCGCGCCGCCACGCCGCGATCGCCCAGCATCGTGCGCGCGAGCTCGACGCGCGCCTCGACCTCCGCCCCGGCCACCGGCTGGCTCGTCGTGCGATCGCGCACCGTGCCGCGGACGGTGCGTCCGGGCGCGAGCGGGAACTCCTGCCGCTGCTCTCCCGCGGCCCAGTACACCCCGAGGAACACCGCGGCGCGCGGCGCGCCCGCCTCGGGCAGGCCGTCGCAGCGCACGTCGTAGGTGCCCGGCACCAGGTCCTCGAGGCGGAAGTTGCCGGCCGCGTCGCTGTCGGCGACCCGCGGCCCGCCGCTGGCGCCCTTCTCGGGCCCGAAGGCCCGCACCCGCACGCCGCGCAACGGTTCGCCCGCCTCGTTCACCGTGCGGCCGAGGATCGTGGCGGCCGGCCGCAGGCGCACCTCCACCTCCTGGCCGAACCCCACGTCCGCGAGTCCGCAGGCCACGAAGCCGCGTGCCTCGACGCGCACGACCAGCGTCGGCGCGGGCGGCAGCTCCAGCACCGCCTCGCCGTCGACGCCGCTGGTCTCGCGCACCTCCACGTCCGCCACCCGGCCGCGCACCGTGGCCCCGGCGATGGCGTTCCCGGAGACGTCGAGCACGCGCACCCGGGCCGCGAGGGCACGCTCGTCGAGGGCCTGCCGGACCCCCGCATCGCCGGGCGAGGCGGCACGCGCGCCGGCTTCCCCCTCGAGGCCGTCCGCAGGCGCCGTCGCCGCCGCCGGCGCCGCACCCGCGTCACCCTCGTCCTCGGCCTCGTAGTAGGGCACCGGCTCCTCGGCTGGTGCCCCGGCCCCGCCCCACCAAAAGACGCTGGCCACCGCCCCCACGAGGAGGACCACGACCAGGGTCAGGGCGGTACGGGGCTGGCTCACGACCCTGTTACGGGAATCGAAGGCCTCCTGCGAGCCCCGCACGCAGGCCCAGCCTCCTGTTCACGCGACATCCCAGGTCTCGCCCGCGTTCAGCAGGTCCTGCAGGGTCTCCTTGGCCTTCTTCGTCCGCGCCTGGGCCACCTGGGCCTGCACACCCTCCTCGAAGGTGGGCTTGTCCTGGACCCGGAACACCCCGATCGGCACCGGCAGCTTGTGCTCATCCATGCTGGCCAGCGCCATCGCCAGGGTCGGGCTCGGGTCCTTCTCGTCGTAGACCGGGATGTCCTGCTCGCGCACGCCGTCCTCGCCCAGCGTCACGATCTCGGGGTGGAACCCGTCGCGGAAGCGGATGCCCTTGCGCTTGTCCTTGCCGAAGAGCAGCGGCTTGCCGTGCTCCAGGTGCAGGACGCGGTCGTCGCGCACGTCCTTGTCGGTGAAGTGCTTCCAGGCCCCGTCGTTGAAGATGTTGCAGTTCTGATAGATCTCCACCATGGCCGTGCCCCGGTGCGCGGCCGCGCGCTCCAGCACGTGTTCCAGGTGCGGCGCGAAGATGTCCACCGAGCGCGCCACGAAGGTGGCGCCCGCGCCGATGGCGAGGCGGATCGGGTCGAACGGGTAGTCGACCGACCCGTACGGCGTCGACTTGGTGACCTTGCCCTGCTCGGAGGTCGGCGAGTACTGGCCCTTGGTCAGCCCGTAGATCCGGTTGTTGAAGAGCAGGATCTTGATCCCCACGTTGCGCCGGATCGCGTGGATGAAGTGGTTGCCGCCGATCGAGAGCGCGTCGCCGTCGCCGGTGACCACCCACACGTCGAGCGCCGGATTGGCGATCTTGGTGCCCGTGGCGATCGCCGGGGCGCGCCCGTGGATGGTGTGGAACCCGTAGGTCTCCATGTAGTACGGGAAGCGGCTCGAGCAGCCGATGCCCGAGATGATCACCGTCTCGTGCAGCTGCTTCTGCAGCTTGGCGAACGTCGCCTGCACCGAGTTGAGGATCGCGTAGTCGCCGCAGCCGGGGCACCAGCGCACCTCCTGGTCCGACTTGTAGTCCTTCTTGCTGAGCGGCGGGTTGGCCGCGGGAGGCGTGGACTCGGTCAGCGGGCTCATGCCTTGAGGCCCTCCAGGGCCGACTGGATCTTCTGTTCGATCTCTTCGGTGGTGAACGGCCGCCCCTGCACCTTGGTGAACGCCTCGGCGTCCACCAGGAAGCGTGCGCGCAGCAGCATGCAGAGCTGGCCCAGGTTCATCTCCGGGACGATCACCTTGCGGAATCCGCGCAGCAGCTCGCCCAGGTTCGGGGCGAACGGGTTGAGGTGGCGCAGGAACACGGCGCTCACCTTCCGGCCCTGCTTCTGGTGGCGCAGCACCGCCGCGGTGATCGAGCCGCGCGTGCTGCCCCAGCCCAGCACGAGCACGTCGCCCGTGGCCGCACCCAGCGGCTGCAACGGAGCGATGGTCTTGGCGATGCCCGCCACCTTGCCGGCCCGCGTGTGCACCATGTGCTCGTGGTTCTTCGGGTCGTAGCTGATGTTGCCGGTGACGTCCTGCTTCTCGATCCCGCCGATCCGGTGCATGAGGCCCGGCGTGCCGGGCTTCGCCCACGGCCGCGCGAGCGTGCGCGGGTCGCGCTCGTAGGGGAGGAACTTGCTCCCGTCGTTGCGCGCCGGCGCGAAGCGCACCGGGATCTTCGGCAGCTTGCTCACGTCGGGGATCCGCCAGGGCTCGGAGCTGTTGGCGATGTAGCCGTCGCTGAGCAGGAACACCGGGGTCATGTACTCGATCGCGATCCGCGCGGCCTCGAACGCCGCGTCGAACGCGTCCCCCGGAGTCGTGGCGCACACGATCGGCACGGGACTGTCGCTGTTGCGGCCGAACATCGCCTGCAGCAGGTCGGCCTGCTCGGTCTTCGTCGGCAGGCCGGTGCTCGGCCCGCCGCGCTGCACGTCCACGATCACCAGCGGCAGCTCGGTCATCACCGCGAGGTTGATGGCCTCCGACTTCAGCGCGACGCCCGGGCCGGACGTGGACGTCACGCCGAGGACGCCCGCGTAGCTCGCGCCGATCGCCGCGCACACCGCCGCGATCTCGTCCTCGGCCTGGAAGGTGACGATGTCGTGGTGCTTGTACCCCGAGAGCTGGTGCAGGATGTCGCTGGCCGGCGTGATCGGATAGGAGCCCAGCAGGATCGGCAGCCCGCTCTGCTTGGCCGCGGCGACCAGGCCCAGGCAGAGCGCCTGGTTGCCCATGATGTTGCGGTACCGGCCCGGCGCCATGAACGTGGCGCGCGGGACCCGGAACGTGGTCTGGAAGAGGCCGGTGATGTCGGCGTAGTTGTACCCGGCGCGCAGCACCACCTTGTTCGCGTCGGCGATCTCCGGCTTCTTGCGGCCGAAGAGTTCGTCGATGAAGCGCAGGGTCGGCTCCAGGTCGCGGTGGTAGAGCCAGTACAGGATCCCCAGCGCGAACATGTTCTTGCAGCGGTCCTTGGCCTTGGCGTCGAGCGGCGCGTCCTTGAGCGCCTCGCGCGTCACCTGCTCCAGGTCCACCTCCACCAGCCGGTAGGCGTCCAGCGAGCCGTCCTGGCGCGGGTCGGACTCGTAGCGGGCCTTCTTCAGCTCGGTCTCGCGGAACTTGGCGGTGTTGAGGATCAGCAGGCCGCCCGGCCGCAGCTCGCCGATGTGCACCTTCAGGGCCGCGGGGTTCATCGCCACCAGGACGTCCGGCGTGTCGCCCGGCGTGTGGATGTCGACGCTGGCGAAGCGCAGCTGGAAGGCGGACACCCCCGGCAGCGTCCCGGCCGGCGCCCGGATCTCGGCCGGGAAGTCGGGGAAGGTGGCGAGGTCGTTCCCCATGATCGCGGTCGTGCGGGTGAACTCGTTGCCGGTGAGCTGCATGCCGTCGCCGGAGTCCCCGGCGAACCGGATGACCACCTGCTCGAGATCCTGGAGCGCCGCGTCGCGTGCCTTGCTGCCTTGCTGGTCCATGGCCGAAGTGGGCGCGGACTATAGCGGGCGTCTCGCCCGCCGGTGAAACTCGCCGCGGCCCGAAGGCGGGCCACGCGTCCCACGCACCCGATGTTCCCGATCCGCGACGCCCTGCCGACCCGCAACCTGCCCCTGGTCGTGAAGGCCCTCGTGGCCGTCAACGTCGTGGTGTTCCTGCTCACATGGGAGGACCTGGACCGCGCCGCGCGCGCGTACGGCGCGGTGGCCTGGCACTACACCGGGCAGGCGGCGCACGGCCTGCGGCTGCCGGACGGCACCTACCTCGCGCCGGTGGCCGACGACGGCCGCACGATCCTGCGCACCCTGGCGCACATGTTCGTCCACGGCAGCCTGATGCACATCCTCGGCAACATGTGGTTCCTGTGGGTGTTCGGCGACAACGTCGAGGACCGCCTCGGCAGGGTCCGGTTCGTGGTCTTCTACGTGCTCTGCGGCCTCGCCGCGCTCGCGGCGCAGGTGATCTCCGATCCGGCCTCGGGTCTGCCGATGGTCGGCGCCTCGGGCGCGATCGGCGGCGTGATGGGCGCCTACCTCCGCCTCCACCCGGGCACGCCGATCCTCACCTTCGTGCCGCTGGGGTTCTATCCGCTCTTCTTCACCCTGCCCGCCGCCGCGTTCCTGCTCTACTGGCTCGTGATCCAGGCGCTGATGGGCGTGACGGGCCTGCTCGGCCCGTCGGCCGGCGGCGGCGTGGCGTTCTGGGCGCACGTGGGCGGGTTCGTCGCCGGGTTCCTCCTGGTCGGCCCGATGGCACCGCGGCCACGCACGCGCGCGCGCATCGAGGTCAAGTGGGACTGAGATCCACGCCGACGCAGGAGCCATGCCCTCCGGTCGTTTGGCCCTGCTCGTCGCGCTGAGCGCCTTCCTGCCCCAGGGCGGCGGGCGGACCGCGCCGCCGGTGCCGGCGCACCGTGCCGACATCGGGGTGCCGCCGGCCGTGGCCTTCGCGCACCTGCGCGACCAGCACGCCGAGGCCCGGGCGGCCCGCCTCCAGGGCCGCGCGCCCAGGACCCTGCGCCGGCCGGGCGGCGCGGGCGCGACGCTGGCGGTGGTCTTCGCCTGCGCCGACGCCGCCCGCGACCTGCCGGCGCTCCTGCACGTCCCGGCCGAGGATCTGGTCGTGATGACCTCCCCGGGCCCGACGCTGCGGCGCGAGGAGATCGCACACCTCGAGCGCCTCGCCACGGAGGACCGCGTCTCGCTGGCCGTGGTCCTGGTGCACGAGCCCTGCCGCAGCCTCGCCTCCGCCGGCCCGGCGTCCCGGCCCGCGGCCGGACCGACCCGCGACCGCCACGGCCCCGAGATCCGGCATGCGCTGGCGCAGGTGCAGGCGGCCTATCTGGCGTCGCCGCGCCTGCGCGCGCTGGAGGAGGCGGGCGAGTTCGCCGTGGCGGTGGGCAGCGTGCGGGGGCCGATCGGCGCGATCGAGTGGCTCTCCCTCTCCGCGCCGCCCGCGCCGCCCTTCCCGCGCTAGCGATCCGGCAGGCCGGCACGCAGCGCCATCGCGCCGAACGCCGTGCCCGCGGCCACGAGGTAGCTCGAGCCGAGGAAGTCGCAGAACGAACCGTCGTCGCGCTGCACCGCCAGGAGCCGGCCGCGCAGCTTGCGGTGCCAGGCCTCGCGCTCCGCCTCGGGCAGGAGCTGGATCGTCTGGCCCACGTAGTAGTGGCCGAAGAGGAAGAAGTAGCCCGCGTTGGCATAGTAGGCCTCGTGCGGGATCGGGCGCATGCGCGCCACGCGCAGGAAGTGGTCGTGGGTGAAGAAGAGCTCCACGCCGGCGCGCACGCGGGCGACGTCGGTGCCGGGATCGCCCGCGTGGTGCAGGGCCCAGTTGGCGACCTGGATGCGCCCCAGGCTGCCCTTCACCGTGTCGATGCTCTCGCCCACGAACGAGCGCGGCACCGGACGCAGGTCGTACTGGATCGCGCCGTTGGGCAGCCGGCAGCGCCGCAGGTACTCGGCGGCGCGCCGGAGCATGTCGCCGTCCTCGCTCCAGCCCATCCTGCGGCACTCGACCAGCGCCGGGATCACCGCCGCGGTGGTGAACGAGGTGGCCCATTTCGGCCGGCGCGAGAAGGTCGGGTCGTCGTAGTAGCCGAACCCGCCCTCGGGCACCTGGTTGCGCTCCAGCCAGCCGAGGTACTCGCGGCCCCGGCGCTCCACCTGCGTGCCGAGCTCGGTGCCGGACCAGCGCGGATCCTGGCTCGCGCGCACCGCCATGCCGACGCCGTAGACCCAGCCCCACACCGCGTCGTTGTCCCAGTCGTTGCCGCGCAGCGGGGCGCGCGCGCGTCCGAACCACTCCAGCCCCCGTTCCAGCGCCCGGGTCCGCTCCGGCGTGACCGGCGCGTCGATCAGCGCCAGGCACGCGAGCGCGTGCGCGGCGACGCGCCAGGCGTGGAAGGTCTCCACCGAGAACACCATCTCGAAGCTGTTCTCGAGGGTCCCCAGCGCGAAGGCGCCGTCGGGACGCTGCATCCGCAGCAGTGCCGCCAGCGCGCGGTCGTAGCCGGCCCGCGCCTCCGCCGCGTCCCGCTCGATCCGCGGGTCGCGCACGGCCGTGGGGCGCGACTCCTGGGCGGTGCCCGCGCCGGCCAGGGGCAGCACCAGCAGCAGCGCGATGGGCCTCACGCCCTGGCCCCCTTGGCCTTCTTCTCCTGCTCGTCGAGCTTCTTGCGCGCCTTGCGCAGGGCGAGGTCGTTCTCGACGCCCGCCTTGTGCAGTCCCGCCTCGGCCTTCTCCAGGGCGCGCTGCGCGTCCTGCAGGGCGTGCTCCAGGTCGGCGCGCTTGAGCGGCAGCGTGTGGTCCTTCAGCATCCCGAGGCGCCGGGCGCCGATCGCGAGCTCGCGATCGGCGATCTCCAGGCGCCGGCGGGCGCGCTGGATCACGAGCTCCTTCGTGGTCTTGGCGAACTCCTCGGCCTGGTACATGGCCTCCAGTTCGGCCAGCTCGGCCTTGGCCTCCTCGGCGCGGAAGCGGCGCTCGTCGTGCTGCACCTGCGCCGCGTCCAGCTGCACCGGCGCGTCCCGCCCGTCGAAGTTCTCCAGTTCGCGCCGGGCCTTGTTGAGCTCGCGTCTGCCCTTCTCCACCTCGTGGCGCGCATCCCGCTCCTTGGCGGCGGCGTCCAGCTCGGCGATCGCCAGCTCGATGCGGGCCAGCTCCAGCTCGCGCTGCGCGTCCTCGCCGGCGGCCGGGGCGGCCGCGGGCGTGGCGCTCGCGGAGCCGGCGGGCGTGCTGGAACACGCCGCCAGGGGGACCAGGGCCAGGGCGAGGAGGACGGCGCGCGCACGGGGTCTCGACATGGCGCCAAGTGTGGCCGGCGCCCCGCGCCGAGGGAAGCGGCGCGCCGCGCGCGTCACGCCTCGCCGTTCTGCGCGTGCCGCGCGAACCGCTCCAGGGTCCGCGCGGCGCGCGCGTGCACCTCGCCCACCGGGAGCCCGGTGAGCAGTTCGATCGCCTGGTCGACATGGCCCACGGCGTACATGCGGAAGCGTCCCTCGCGCACCGCGGCCACGATCTCCCGGTCGAGCATCAGGTCGGGCACGTTGGCCTCGGGCAGGATCACGCCGTGGCGGCCGTCGAGGCCGTTGCGGACGCAGAGCCGGAAGTAGCCCTCGACCTTCTCGTTGATCCCGCCGACCGCCTGCACCTCGCCCTTCTGGTTGACCGAGCCGGTCATCGCGAGGCTCTGGTCGATCGGCACCTGCGCGAGGCTGGAGAGCAGCGCGCACAGCTCCGCGCCGGACGCCGAGTCGCCGTCCATGCCCGTGTACATCTGCTCCATGCACAGGGTCGCCTGCAGGCAGATCGGGTGTTCCTGCGCGAAGCGGTCCAGCAGGTAGCCCTCCAGGATCAGCACGCCCTTGTCGTGCAGCGGGCCGGAGAGCATCGCCTCGCGCTCGATGTTCAGCAGGCCCGAGCGCGACAGCGAGCCCGCGCCCGTGGAGGCGGTCACGCGGCACGGGCGGCCGTAGCTGAACGTGCTGGTGCTGACCACCATCAGCGCGTTGATCTGCCCCACCGCGGTGCCGTGCATGCGCAGGAGCACGTAGCCCTCGGCGAAGTCGCGCTCCTCCTCCACCCGCACCAGGTCCATGCGCCGCTCGCGCGCCTGCAGCGCCGCCTCGACGTGCCGGCGCTGCACCTCGCCGTCGCCCTCGGCCGCGCACAGGTACGAGGCCTCGCGCGCCAGGTCGCTCAGCTCGCCGAAGCGCGTCGAGAGCCGGTCCCGGCGGCCGGCCCGCCGAGCGCCGAACTCCGCGACCGCGGCGGCGGCGTCGGCCTCGAAGGGCCGCAGGCCCTCGCTCTGCGCCAGCCAGCCGAGGAAGTCGGCGTAGCGGCGCAGGTTGGCGGCGCTCGCGGGCACGGTCTGCTCGAACTCGGCGTGCACCTTGAAGGTCTCCAGGAACTGCGGGTCCTCCTCGGCCAGCCGCTCGTACATGCCGGGCTCGCCGATCAGCACGACCTTCACGTCGATGGGGATCGCCTCGGGCTGCAGCGTGCCGGCGGTGGTCCCGGCCGACGGATCGAACTCGCGCACCTCCAGGCGGCCGAACTTCAGCGCGCGCTTGATCTGCACCCAGACGCCGGGCTCGCCCAGCAGGTCGGGGACGTTCAGGATCAGGTAGCCGCCGTCGGCGCGCAGGATCGCGCCGGGGTGGATGCTCGCGATCCCGGGTCGCTGCCCGTCCCGCCCCGGCTCGATGCTGCCGAACAGGTTGGTGTAGGTGGGGTTCGCCTCCACCACCACCGGGCACGAGTCGTCGGCGCTGGTCTTCACCACATGCACCGCCAGCTCGGGCAGCAGGCTGTCCTGCGCCGCGGCCGGCGGCTGCGGCTGCGGATTGGCGGCCGGCGCGGGGCCGGGCTGGTTGGGCGCCGGCTCGGGCCCCGGCCCCTCCGCCGCCTCGGGCTCCAGCAGCCACTCCTCCAGGATCCGCACGAGGTGGTTGCGGACCTCGTCGAGGAACACCCGCACCTCGTGCTGCGGCCACTGGCGCGCGAAATCGCGGAAGTGCGCCTCCAGCACGCGATCGGCGACCTTGCGGTCCATGGCGGCGAGCTCGCGATCCACCCGGCGCAGGATCTGGCGCACCCGTTCGGTGACCTCCTCCAGGCGCTCGAGCAGCTCGTCGCGCCGGCTGAGGAGGCGGTCGCGTTCGCGCACGGTGAGGCGGCCCTCGCCGACCATGTTGTAGAGCTGCTCGATGCTGGTCGTCTCGCCCCGCACCATGGGATAGAGGTCGCTCACCGTGCCGCCGTCCTCGCCCGGCAGCTGCATCAGCGTGAACCCCTCCTTGTGCGCCTGGCGCGCCAGCACGTCCATCAGGCGCTGCTCGCGACTCTCGGCGGCGCGCTGCACCAGCCGCCGCGCGTTCTTGTGGTTGCGGGTCTTCAGCGCCGTGCGCACCGCGTCCACGATTCCGCGGCCCAGCTCCTCCAGCGCGTCGCGGAACTCCGGGCCCTTGCCGCGCGGCAGCGTGAGCAGCCGCGGGCGGTTGGGCTCGGTGAAGTTCTGGACGTACGCGCGGTCCGGCGTGAGGCGGCACGCCGGCTCCAGCTCCTCCAGGACGTGGCCGACCACCTGGCTGCGGCCCGAGCCCATGAGCCCCGACACGAAGAGGTTGTAGCCCGGGCCGTAGAGATCGAGCCCGACGCGCAGCGCGGCGAGCGCGCGGTCCTGTCCGAGCAGGCGCGAGGCGCGCGGCGGGTTCTTGCTGCGCGGCAGCGGCTTGCACTCCCAGCGCAGCTCCTCGGGGCGCAGTGGTCGCGCGGGTGCGGGTCTGTGGGAATCGGTCGCGGTGCGAGGCCGTGCCTCCGCGGCCACCTTGCGTCGGGCCATGGGCGGATCGTCTCACGAAGCCGCGTGAGCCGCGACGGCCTTGCGGACGGCGGCGTGGTCTGCCGGACGATCCGCCCCAAGAGACCTCGGCGCGGGCCCCGCTGCAGCGTCCGCCGCGGGCCCGCGCGCGCCACCCCGGGCGCGCCCGCCCGCCTAGATCGGCGCCACCAGCACCGGGCAGGGCGCGGCCTTGAGGATGTCCCCGGCGGTGTTGCCGAGCAGCGCCTTCATCAGGCCGATGCGTCCGCGCGAGTAGACCAGGATCAGGTCGACCTTCTGCAGGAGCGCCTCCTTCAGGATCTGCTCCTCCACGTCCTCGCCGATGGTCACGTGCCCCATGGCGCGCACGCCGTGCCGGGCGGCCTCGTCCACCACCTGCTGCAGGCGCGCACGCGCCTCGCTCAGCAGGCTGGTGTCGAAGCTCTCGCCCATGCCGGCGCGCGCCTTGCGATGCGCGCCGATCAGGCGCACGGTGGTGGGCGTGTCGATCACGGCGAAGAGCACCAGCTCGGCCCGCAGCTGCTCCGCCAGGCGGACGGCGTAGTCCATCGCGGTCTCCCCCAGCTCGCTGAGTTCGACCGGCGCGAGGATCTTGCGGATGAGCCGATCCGGCATGGCCGGCGGGAGTGTAACCAGGGCGCCGCGGCCGTCGGCCACTTTCCTCGGCGCCGGCGTGGCGCCGATCACGTCTCGCGCAGCGCCAGGACGCGCAGGCCGATGCCGTCGTGCTGCGCCTCGACCCGGCCCCGCACCACGAAGGGCCCGCGGCCCTGCAGCAGGCCGGCCAGGGCGCGGTAGCGGTCCGGGAACAAGGACGCCTCCACCACCCCGGTGGCGTCCTCGAGCGAGAAGAAGAGCATCGGCGTGCCGCGCCGCGTGCGCAGCCGGCGCAGCGCCACCAGCATGCCGCGCACCGTGACCGTGCGGCCCACGTGCTCCTCCACCGCGCCGATCGGCAGGAACGCGCCGCCCTCCGGCGCCAGGGCCTGCACCGGGTGCAGGTCCAGGCTGTAGCCGAGCAGCTCCATCTCCAGCTGCGCGCGCCGCTCGGGCGTGTACTCGGGCAGGCTCGGGAAGCGCGGCTCGGGCTCCGGCGCCGGGGCAAAGAGCCCGGGCGCCGCCGGTGCACCGCCTGCGCCGCGCGCCACGCGCGCCCGCCACAGCAGCTCGGGACGGTTGGCGCCCAGGCCGTCGGCCGCCCCGCACAGGATCAGGTTCTCCAGCTCCTCGCGGTGCAGGGGCACCCGCGCCACCACGTCCGCGAGCCGCACGAACGGCCCGCCCGCGCGCCGCGCCGCCACGATCTGCTCCTGGCGCGGCGCCGGCAGGTGGCGCACCTCCATCAGGCCCACGCGGATCGCGAAGCCGCCGCGCGATCCGGGGTCGGGCTCGATGGTGAACGCCCGCTCGCTGTGGTTCACGTGCGGCGCGCGCAGCCGGATGCCCCAGCGCTTGGCCTCCTCGACGTACACGCCCTTGTCGTAGTAGCCGGCGTCGTTGGAGAGCATCGCGGCCAGGAACGCCGCCGGCCGGTGCGCCTTCAGGTACACGCAGCGGTAGGCGATCCGCCCGTAGGTGACCGCGTGCGCCTTGCAGAACGAGAACCCGGCGAAGCGCGCCATCTCCTCCCACACCTGCTCGCTCGCGTCGCGGTCCAGGCCGCGCTTCAACCCGGCCACCAGGAACGCGTCGCGCTGCGCCGCCTCGCCGCCGTGCACCTTGCCCAGGTGGCGGCGCAGCACGTCGCCGTCCTCCGCCGCGCACCCGGCCACCGCCATGGCCGCGCGGATCACGTCCTCCTGGTAGAGCATCAGCCCGAAGGTGTCGCGGAACACCGGCTCCAGCACCGGGTGCGCCACCGTCACCGGCTCCAGGCCGCGGGCGCGCCGCACGAAGCGCTCCTTCATGCCGCAGGCCGACGGGCCCGGCCGCACGAGCGCCACCGCCTGGATCACCCGGTCCATGTCGGCGGCCTGCATCTGGCGCAGGAGCGTGCGCATCGCCGGCGACTCCACCTGGAAGCAGCCCAGCGTGCGGCCCTCGCGCAGGAGCCGCCCCGTGGCCGGATCGTCCTCGGGGATGCGCTCCAGGTCCGGCGCCGGCAGGCCGTGCGCGCGCAGGTGGCCCAGCGCGTCGGCCAGGATGCTGAGCGCGCGGTTGCCGAGCAGGTCGATCTTCACCAGCCCGAGCTCCTCGACGAAGCGCATGTCGTACTGGGTGATCACCAGCCCCTTGGCGGCGCGCTGCAGCGGCACGTGGCGTACGATCGGATCGGGCGTGATCACCACGCCGCCCGGATGCATGCCCAGGTGGCGCGGCGCGGCCAGCAGCAGATCGGCGGCGTGCGCGATCCGCACCTCGCGCTCGGGCTCCAGCGCCGGCCCGCCGCGCAGGAAGCCCGGGGTGGCCGCGATCATCTCGGCCAGCGAGCCGCCGCGGTCGTGCCAGGGCAGGAGCGCCGCGCGGCGGTCCGCCTCGCGCGGCGGCAGGCCCAGGGCCTTGGCCGCCTCGCGGTACGCGCCGCGCGGCCCGCAGGTGCTGTAGGTGGCGATCATCGCCACGTGCTCGCGGCCGAAGCGCGCGTACACCGCCTCGAGCAGCTCGTCGCGCCGCCGCCAGCAGAAGTCCAGGTCGATGTCGGGCCGGTCGCGGCGCGCCGGATTCAGGAAGCGCTCGAAGAGCAGCCCGTAGCGCACCGGGTCGGCCTCCGTGAGCCCCAGGCAGTACGCCACCAGGCTGTCGGCGGCCGAGCCGCGCCCCACCACCGGGATGCCGCGCTGCCACGCCAGTCCGGCGATCTCGCGCACCACCAGGAAGTACGGCGCGAACCCCATCGCCTCGATCACCGAGAGTTCGCGCTCCAGCCGCCGCCGCACCGCCGTGCCGGCCGCGCCGGCCGCGCCGTAGCGCCGTGCCAGCCCGGCCTCGGCCAGCCGCCGCAGCTCGCCTGCCGGCGTGGCGCCCTCCGGCACGTGGAAGTCGGGGAACACCGGCGGCGCGTCGCCGGCGAAGTCGAGCGTGCACCGCTCCACCAGCGCGCGAGCCCGGGCCGCGGCCTCGGGATGCGCCTCCGTGAAGCGCCGCACCTCGTCGCGCGTGGGCAGCGGCCGGCACTCGGCGGGCTTCGGCCGCCACGTCTCGCGCCCCGGCGGCGCCGGCACGGCCGCCGCGTCGTCGTCCTCCGGCGCCTCGTCGCCCTCGCCCTCGCCCTCGGGCAGCGCCGCGTTCTGGCCCACCGCCAGGAACACCTGCTGCGCGAAGCGATCCTCGGGCCGCGCGTACCACGCCGGCCACGCGGCCAGCGGCGGCACCCCGAGCGCCGCCGCCGCCGCCAGCAGCTCGGGCTCCGCGGGCCATTCCAGCAGCGCGAAGAGCGCCTCCTCGGGCGCGCGCCCGGCCAGCTCCAGCAGCAGGCGCGGATCCCGGCTGAGCAGGAAGAGCCCCTCGGCGTGGCGCGCCGCGTCGCGCGCCAGATCGAAGTCCGCGTCGAGGTGGCGCGCGCTCACCAGGCTGCACAGCGACGCGTAGCCCGCGCGGTCGCGCGCGATCGCCACCAGGCGCCGCCCGCCCTGCACCAGCTCCACGCCGAAGAGCGCGCGCAGGCGCACGCGCCGCGCCTCGCGCGCGAACGCCAGGAAGCCGTAGAGCCCGTCGAGGTCGGCGAGCCCGAGATGCTCGTGGCCCAGGCGCACCGCCTCCTCGCAGAGCAGGCGCGGCGCGCAGGGCGCGCGCAGGAGGGAGTAGTGGCTGTGCGCCAGGACCAGGACCACGGCACCCCCTCATCTCGCCAGCGACGGCGTGCGCAGCCGGAAGCCCTGGCGCGTGTTCCGCACCACGCCCAGGAGCGCGCCGGCCTGTCCGAGCACCAGCTTGCCGAAGCCGTGGCGCGCCCGCACCGCGTCGACCGCGGCGAAGAGCGCGCGGCGCCGTTCGGCCTCCTGGCCGAAGAGCGTGCCCTGGCGCGGTCCCTGCGGCACCAGCTGCTGCAGGGCCACGCCCACGAGGCGCACCAGCACGCGCCGCACCCGCAGCTCGTGCAGCAGGGTGTGCGCCAGCGTACCCAGCAGATCGGTGCGGTCGGTGGCGGCGGCCAGGGTGCGCGACCTGGCCCCCTCCACGCCGTCCACGTGGCGCACCTTCACGTGCACGGTGCGCGCCACGAGCCGCTGCGCGCGCAGCTCGGCGGCGGCGCGGTCCAGCAGGTAGCCGAGCATCGCGTGCAGGAACGCGCCCTCGAGCGTCGGCTCGAACGAGGTCTCGCGCGAGAGCGAGCCGATCGACGGCGCCTCGGGCACCGGCGCGGCAGCGTGCGCGGGGTCGTCGTCGAGCCCGCGCGCACGCCAGTAGAGCTGCGCGCCGCGCGCGCCGAAGGTGCGCACCAGGAGGTCCCGTTCCACCGCCAGGAGATCACCGATGGTGTGCAGGTTGTGGCTCTCCAGGATCGCCGCCGTGCCCGCGCCGATCCCGGGCAGGTCGCGCAGCGCATGCGGCGCCAGGAACGCCACCTCCTCGCCCGGCGCCACCACGCGGATCCCGCCCGGCTTGGCGTGGGTGGTGGCGACCCGCGCCACCACCTTGCTGGTGCCGATCCCCTGCGCCACCGAGAGCCCGGTCGCGACGCGCACCGCGGTACGGATCCGCGCCGCCAGCGCGGCGGGTCCGCCCTCCGGCAGCGGCACGCCGCCGAGGTCGGCGTAGAGATCGTCGAGCGAGCACACCTGCACCAGCGGGGTGAAGCGCCGCACCACCTCGGCCACCTTGGCGCGGAAACGTTCGGCCAGCGCCGCGTCGCCGTCGCGCACCACCAGCTCGGGGCACACGCGCAGCGCCTCGCGCACGGCCATCGCCGTGTGCACCCCGCGCGCCTTGGCCTCGTACGAGCGCGAGGCCACCACCCCCGACCCCACGGCCACCGGCCGCCCCCGCAGGGACGGCTCCACGATCTGCTCGATCGAGGCCAGGAAGGCATCGATGTCGAGGTGCAGGACCGAGCGGGCCATGCCCTTCCCTATACCTAACGGATCCCTAACCTCCAAGCGCCCGATGCTGGCCACCAAGATTTGCGGGACGCATGGCCTGGTGGCGCCGGAGCGCGCGCACACCCCAACGGTGGGGTCCCGACAAATCTCGGTGGCCAGGATCCCCTTGACGGGTTCCTGACAAGCGCCGGGGGCCAGACCCTACAACTCCCGCCGTTGCCCCCCACCCGCCGCCGCAACCCCGCCGCCCTCCTGGTCGTCCTCGCGCTCCTCGCGGGCGCGGGCTTCCTGGCGACCGGCCTCGTCGGGCTCTTCCGCGCGCTGCAGGCCGAGGCGCAGCGCGGCCGCGCCGAGGCCGCGCGCGACCTGCGCCGGCGCCTCGCCGATCCGCGCCTCCTCGACGCCGTGGCGGCGGAGCGCCGCTTCACCGTGCGGGATGGCGCCGTGGTCGTACCCGAGGAGGTCGGCTGGCTGCTCGCGCCCCCGCCGCGCGTGCCGGGCACGCCCGCGGCATGGCGCGCCGCGCAGCAGATCGAGCAGGCGCACGCGGCGACCCCCGACGGCGACGGCGCGGAGGACTTCGCCGCGCGGCTCGCGCCGGCCCTGGCCGAGGCCGGCGGCGACGCCGAGGCGGACGCGGCCCTGCGCCTGGTGCTCGCCTGGCACGCCCACCGCCACGGCGCGGCCGCGGCGCGCGACGCGCACCTCGCCGCGCTCCCGGCGGAGCCCGTCGCGCGCCTCGCGCCTTCGCTCCTGCTCCTGCACGCCGCCACGGGACGCGCCCTGCCGTCCTGGAGCGAACGCGCGCTGCGCGGCCTGGACGAGCCCGAGGCCGCGGCGGTCCTGGCGCGGCTCGCCGAATTGCGCCCCGACCTGGACCTCGCGCCGCTCGCCGCCCGGCAGGGCGCCGCGGCCGCGCGCCGCGCCCTGCTCCGCGCGGTGCACGAGCGCCGCGACGCGTTGCGGGCCCTGCAGGGGCCCGGCACGGTCCTCGCCGGAGCGACGCTGCTCGTGTGGTTCCCCGACGCTGCCGGCGGCAGTGACACCCGCGGCAGTGACACCCGCGGCAGTGACGCCGCCAGCGGCAACGGCAGCAGCAGCGGCAGCGGCGCCAGCCTGGGCGCGGCCGAGCTGCGCGCGCTCCATCCGGGGCGCGAGTTCGCCCTCGCCAACCCGCTGCCCGAGGCGGCCGAGCCGGTGATCCCGGGGCAGCTCGGGATCGTCGCCGAGGCGGCCTCCGGCTTCCGCTGGAGCGGACCGCGGGCCCTCGCCGCACTGCTCGTGGCCCTCGGCGCGCTGCTCGCGCTGCTCCTGGCGCTCGCGTTCCGCACCGTGCGCCGCGAGACCCTCGCCCTGCAGGCGCGCGCCGAGTTCCTCACCTCGGTGACCCACGAGCTGAAGACGCCGTTGGCCGGGATCCGCCTCCTGGCCGAGATGCTGGAGCAGGGCCGCGTGACCGACGAGGGCAGGCGCGGCGAGTACCACCGCCTCCTCGCCGGCGAGACCGCGCGCCTCTCCACCCTGATCGAGAACGTCCTCGACCTCGGCCGCCTGGAGCGCGGCGAGCGCGCCCTCGATCCGCGCCCGCTGCGGTACGACGACGTGGCGCGCGAGGCCGCGGAGCTGGTGCGGCCGCTCTGCCAGCGCGACGGGCTCGACGTGGCGACCGACCTCGCGCCGGTCCCCGCGCCGGTGGCCGCCGACCGCGGCGCCCTGATCCAGGCGCTCCTCAACGTCCTCGACAACGCGCGCAAGTACGCGCCCGGCGGCCTGCGGATCACGGTGGCGGGACGCGCGGACGGCGCCACCTACACGATCGCGGTGCGCGACTTCGGCCCCGGCGTGCCGGAGGGCGAACGCGAGCGGATCTTCGCGCGCTTCCAGCGCGGCGCCGCGCAGCGCGATGGCCACGTGCCCGGACTGGGCATCGGCCTGCACCTCGCGCGCGAGCTGGTGCGCCGGCACGGCGGCGATCTGGTCTGCCTCGCCCCCGCCGACGGCGGCGCGGGCGCGTGCTTCGAGTTCCGTCTGCCGCTCGCCGGAGGCCGCGCATGAACGCGGCGATCCTGCTGGTCGAGGACGACCTCACCCTGCGCACCGGCCTCGCCGACACGCTGCGCCAGGAGGGCCACGAGGTCGTCGCCGCGGCCGACGGCGAGAGCGCCGCCCAGGCCCTGCGCACGCGCCGCTTCGCGCTCGTGCTCCTGGACCTGATGCTGCCGCGCCGCAGCGGCCTCGCGCTGCTGCGCGAGCTGCGCGCCCGCGACCGCCGCACGCCGGTGGTGATCCTCACGGCCAGGGGCGACGAGAGCGACAAGGTCCTGGGCCTCGAGCTCGGCGCCGACGACTACGTCACCAAGCCCTTCTCCCTGCGCGAGCTCCTGGCGCGCGTGCGCGCGCAGCTCCGCCGCGCGCAGCCCGCCGCGCCGCCGGCGGAGACCTTCGCCGTGGGCGACGCGCTGGTGGACCTGGCGGCGTTCGAGCTGCGCCGCGACGGCACCGTGCACCCGCTCTCGCCCAAGGAGGCCGCGATCCTGGCCCTGCTGCACGCCGAGGCGGGCAAGGCGGTGAGCCGTTCCCGCTTCCTCGACGAGGTCTGGGGCGGCGACCGCTTCGTGGGCACGCGCACGATCGACACCCACGTGCTCAACCTGCGCCAGAAGCTCGAGCGCGACCCCGCCGCGCCGCGCCACCTGCTCACGGTGCACGGCGTCGGCTACCGGCTGCTCCTCCAGGAGGACCCGGCTTGACACCTTCCCGACAAGTTGCGGACCGGGCCCGGACAAGGCGCGTGCCGATCCCGCGTCCATTGGACGTGGAGAACGAACCATGGAACGCACACGCCTGAACCCGATCCTGCCCGGCCTCCTGGCACTCCTGCTCCCCGCGCCCGCCGCCGCGCAGGGCGATCCCACGCGGCTCCTCTCGCGCGCCGCGGTCCTGGAGGAGCACGAGCACGACCCGCACGAGGCCCTCCTCCTCTATCGCCAGGTCGCCGCGGATGCCCAGGCGCAGGCGCCGGCCCGCACCGAGGCCGAGCTCCGCTTGGGCCTCGCGCTGCGCCGCCTCGGCCGCGAGGAGGAGGCCCGCGCCGCGTTGACCCGCGCCGCCGACGGCCAGGGCGACGCCGCCGCCAAGGCAAAGGAGGCCCTGCAGGACAAGGTGGATCCCAAGATCGCGGCCGTGGTGCGGCGGGCGATCGCGGACCTGCGGAGCCCGTATGCCGAGGTGGCCGGACGGGCCGAGCAGGACCTCGACTTCGCCGGCCGGGCCGCGGTCGAACCCCTGGTGGAGGCCATCCGCCTGGAGACCGCCGATCGCACCTTTCTCGCACGCGCGCTGGCCGCCCTCTTCACGCTGAGCTGGAAGCACGTGGCTGCACGCACGGCGTACGCCGGGCTGCTCCGCAGCGCGGACCGCTTCGTGCGCGAGCATGCCATCGCCACGCTCACGGAGGACCCGACGATCTGGAAGCTCGAAGGTGCATGGCTCACCAGCTACTCACAACTGATGTCCGCCGCGCTGGAGGCCCCCGAGCCCGAGCTCCGCGCGCGCGTTGCCGGGTGCTGGCGCACCGCGCGGGATCCGGCCCTCCTCTGCCTGGCCCTGATGGATCCCGAGTGGGAGGTCCGGGAGAGGGCTCTGAACGCCCTGCCTGGCGACATCGAGGGGTTCGGGCTCGTGCCCGAGTTCCGGCTCCTGCTCGAGCGCGAGCTGAAGGCGCGGCCGGCGCAGGCCGGCCCGGCGATCACGCGGGCGCTCTGGCTCCTGCGGTCGGTCGAGGGGCAGCGGCTCTGGTTCCAGGCCCTCCTGGCGAGCCCCGCTCCCACGGAGCAGGAAGGCCACCAGGTCGTGACCACCGACCGCCTCAAGGATGAGGAGCGCACGAATCTCCGGGGCAGCGCGAAGGACCTCCACCTCGACGCCGTGCGCGAGGCCTGCGCAGCCCTGCGCACCTGGAAGGCCGGCGACCACCGGCAGCGTGCACTCGCCTCCTTCCTCGAGTTCGTCCTCCCCTCCTGGAGCGACGCGGCGATCCCGACCGTCGTCGACCTCCTCCGCGGCTCCAAGCTGCCCGCGGTCGCGCGGGCCTTGGAGGCGACGAAATGGCTGGAGACGCGGCGGCTGCCGGACGAGGCCTTCCCCGTGGTCGCGGAGTACCTGCGGGCGACGCTGCACAGGGGCGGACTCTCCAGGGAGCAGGCCTCGCTGCTCTTCCGGCAGCTCGCGCTCGGCACCCATCCGCAGAAGGTCCAGGTCCTGGAGGAGCTGGCCGGCCTGCCCCACCCCGCGGCCACCTACGGCCTGCTCATCGCCGCGCAGATCCCCCTCGACCCCGACTTGGCCGCGGCCATGGGACGCGTGGCCCTGCGCCCGGAACTCAGCAGGGAGCTCCGCAGCTGGTTCCTCTTCTGCCTCCTGCGCGGTTCCTCGCCGGTGTTCGCGGAGGTCGCCGCGGAGGCCTACGAGCTGGGATTGGATCCCACGGCGGGATGGACCTGGGTCGAGGGGCGCCGCGACGACGCGTCGCCCTCCGCCCGACAGAGTGGCCGTGGACTGGGCTGGCTGAACCACTCGATGCGCGAGGCCCGCCTCCGGCCGGACTTCGACCTCGCCACCTGGACGACGCTCGTGGAGCGCTGCTCGAAGTCCCGCGAGTATGCCCTCTGGCAGGACCTGCGCACCGCCCTGAGTGCGATCCCCGTCCAGGCGCTCCAGCCCCTGGCCGAGGCCCTGCCCGCGCTCTTCCGGGACAAGGTCGACTCGCGAGTGCTGCTCGAGGCAGCGGACACGCTCCTGGCCCAGGGCCCTCCCGCCCTGCGCCCGAAGGTCCTGCTCGCCGTCCTCCAGGCGAACCTGCCCCTCCAGCTCCATCCCCGCTCGACGCGGCTCGACTGGACGTGGACGCCCGAGCTCACCAAGGCCTGCGTGGAGCTCCTCTCCAGCCCGAACCACGACCTGAGCCTGCCGGCGCTGCACTGGTTGCAGGCCTCCGGCGACGCCGCCGCGATCCCCGCGATCGAGCGCTACCTGGAGGGCGCGATCCCCGAGATGCACCAGCGCGCCGCCCTCGCCGCCATCCTCGCCCTCGACCCCGCCAACGAGGACCAGCGCCTGCGCCGCTGGCTCGAGTCGAAGAGCGCCGCGTTGCGGATCGAGGCGATCGAGCGCATGGCCCGCGCCCTCGACAAGTCGCACGTCCCCCTCTTCCTGGAGCGCCTGCGCGACCCATCCGAGAAGGTGCGCGAGGCGGCGCAGAAGGCGCTGCGCGAGATCGAGTTCTACGTCGAACAGACCGAGCGCTGGCAGCGCATCGGCAGGGCGGGCGCGCTGGAGGCGACCAGCGCCGCCGAGGCGCTGCTCGAGCAGGCGCGCAAGGGCGACAAGCCGACGCGCCTCCTCGCCCTCGGCTCGCTCGGCGCGCTCGGGGTGGCCGAGACCCTGCCGGTCCTCATCGAGATGACCAAGGACCAGGACCCCGAGATCGCCGCCGCCGCCCGCGC
>JADLFX010000023.1 GCA_020849665.1 Planctomycetota bacterium
ACCGCGCGCGTCTGGGTCAAGACCAAGGGCGCGCGCAACGCCTGGGTGAAGTGCTTCCTCTATCGCGGCGACGAGGTCGTGCACGAGGACGTGGATGTCGCCCGGCTCCCCGGCGACTCGGACTGGCAGAGGCTCGAGCGGACCTGGCAGCTCGCCGGCGCGGATCGTGCGGTGCTCCAGATCGTGATGGTCCTGGGCGGCGAGGTGTGGATCGACACGTGCGAGGTCCTGGCGGGGAAGTGAGCCGGATCCGCGCGCGGCGCACTCCGCCACCGGACCGGACGGCGGATCGTTGCGCCGGCCCTGACCTCGGGCGACGACTACCGCCGCGCGCTCTCCAGCACCTCGGTGAAACCCGGCTCCGCGCGCAGCGGCGCGAGCGCCTCGGACTCGAGGAATGCGGCGTCGCGGTAGCCACGTCGCACGGCCTCGCGCAGGAGGTCCAAAGGCGCATGGCGCGGGCCGACACGGGGCGACCGGCCGGGGGGCGGAACCGGCACGTGGGGCGGCGCCGACCGGGTCCGCAGCTGCGCGATGCGTGCTGCGACGCGCACCAGGAGTTCGGGAGCGTCGGCGGACTCGCTGGCCATGAGCGCCTGGCCCAGGGCATCGAGCGCCTGGCGCTCGGCCGGAGAGCGCTCCTCGACTCCCGCCGCGGCCCAGGTCCGCTCGAGTTCGGCGCGAGCCTCGCCGAGCCGCCCGCTCTCGACCAGAGCCGTCGCCAGATGCATCGCACTCACCACCGCCGCCCCGCCCTCTGGCGCCGTGCGCAATGCCAGATCCCGGGCGCGCCGCAGCGTATCGACGGCCTCCGGCAGCCGGCCGCTCCGGACCAGGAGCCTGCCGAGGCGGCTGCCGGCGCCGAGCGCGACACGAACGGCCTCCGGGGCCTGGCTCGCCCGTGCGTCGGCGTCCGACCACACCTGCAGGACCCGGCGGTAGCTTGCCTCCGCCTCCTCGGTGCGCCCGTGCCGATCGAAGGCCATGCCCTGGTCCTGCAGCGACTGCACCAGCGGCACGAGCTCGCCGAAGTGCGCGAGGATCCGCTCGCCCACCTCGATCGCCGCGCGGTGCCAGGGCTCCGCCGCCTCGAGCCGATCGACGTAGGTGGCGGCCAGCCGCTGGCAGGTCTCTGCCATCAGCCATAGGGAGGTGGGACTCGGCTCCCCGCTCCGGCGCAGCTCTTCGGCGCGGCGCGTGGCCCGCAGCAGGAGCTCCTCCCGCTCGGGGTCGCCGGGCGGCAGGCGCGCCCCCAGGACCGTGAGCGCCTCGACCGTGCTCCAGTGCGCCGTGACCAGGTCCGGGTACTCGGCGGCGCAACGCTCGCCCTCGGCGATCGCCTCCTGGAGCAGCGCGCGACCTTCCTCCGGCCTCGACGGGAGCAGGGTCCTGCCCAGGCGCGCCAGGTCGGCGACCCGGCGCTGACGATCCGTGGGCGTCACGGGCCCGAGCGCCGCCAGGGCTGCGTGCACCTCCAGGGCGCGGCGCAAGGGTGCCTCGGCCGGGTGGGGACCCACGGCCGGTCGCGTGGCGGGTCCCGCCGGCACCGGCGCAGCCGCGTAGAGCAGCATCTGGCCCAGGTTGCCTTCGGCCGCGCAGAGGCCGCGCAGGTAGCGTGGCTCGGCCGGGTCGGCGGCGCACAGCTCGGTGAAGATCTGCACCGCACGCCGCGCGGCCTCCACACCCGCCGGCTGGGCACGTCGATCGGCCGGCTCGTGCATGGCGTTCAGGACCGACGCGGTCGTGAAGTGATCGGCGCGCTGGAACGGATGGCCCTCCGGCCAGGCGCGCGCCCTGGCCAGCGCGGCGGAATAGGCACTGGCGGCGTCCTCCGTCCTGCCAAGGTGCTGCAGTGCTGCGCCGAGCGCGGCCAGGGCGCGCCGATGCCGCTCCCACGCCTCGCCATCCTGCGGGTGCGCGTCGGCCAGCTCCGCGAGCTGCCGCACGGCATCGCCGAGGAGCGCGGCGCCCTCGCGCGCGCGGCCCAGCGCGACGTAGAGCTCGCCGAGCTGCTTCTGCACCCAGGCCTTCTCGCCGCCGAAGCGCTCGGTCAGGACTCCCTGGCGCAGGAACGCCTCGTAGTACCCCACGGCGTCGGCCAGGAGTGCCGTTCGCAGCGCCCCGGAGCGCGGCACGTGCTCGAGTTCGTGCGTGGCCACGCGCGTCAGCATCCGCTCGACGACCTCCAGCGCTCCGAGCCCGAACGCCTCCACCTGCGTCTGCGCGGCGCGGACCAGGTGCGCTGCGCGCCGTTCCTGCCACCAGAGCGCGAGCGGACCGAAGAGCAGGATCGCGGCCAACATGCCCAGGGCCACCGCGCGCGCCGGCTGGCGCTGTGCCCAGCGGCGCGCCCGGAGCCACGGGCCGGCGCGGCGGGCGCGGAGCGGCCGGCGCGCCAGGACGTTGTCGAGATCGGCAGCGAACTCCGCGGCGCTCGCGTAGCGGCGCTCGGCATCCGGGTCCATCACCGAGCGGCACACCGTCTCGACTTCCCAGGTGAGGTCGGGGTTCCACCGCCGCATCTCCGGGAACCGGGCCTCCAGGATGCTGCGCCGCAGGCTCTCGCCATTCGCAGCCGTGAACGGCAGCTTCAGGGTCAGGAGCTCGAAGAGCGTCACGCCCAGCGACCACAGGTCGCTGCGCGGATCCGCGCGGCCGCCGTCGCCCCGCACCTGCTCGGGGGACATGTAGGCCAGCGACCCCGGCTGGGTGGCGGTCTCGGTCAGCGCTCCGGGCTCGGCCAACCGTGCCAGGCCGAAGTCGATCAGCACCGCCCGACCCTGCACGGTCAGCATCACATTGGAGGGCTTCACATCGCGGTGGATCACGCCACGGCTGTGTGCGTGCCCGAGCGCGTCGGCCACGTCCGCGACGATCCGCAGGCAGCACTCGACCCACGAGCCCGAGAACACGCGTGCCCGCTCCGCCGGCAGCGCGGCCACGTCGATCCCGGCCGCGTGCGCCAGATCCAGTCCGCGCAGCTCCGCAGGGTTGCGTCCCTGCAGCGCGTGCAGGATCTCGCCCAGGCTGCGGCCCTCCAGCCATTCCATGGCCAGCATGGGGATGCCGACCTGTTGATGGACCGAGAAGAGTTTCACGATGCCGGGATGCTGGAGCTGGGCCACCGCGGTCACCTCGCGGTGGAAGCGCTTGCGTGCTCCAGGCAGGTACAGGTGCTCGGCGCGGATCAGCTTCAGCGCCACGCGTCGCCGCAGCGCCCGCTCCTCGGCGAGGAACACGACGCCCATGCCGCCGCCGCCCAGGCGGCGCAAGAGCAGGTAGTCGCCGAGCTGTTCGGGAACCCGGCTGTCCTCCGCCGGCATGGTGCGATGCGGCTGGGCCTCGCTCCAGAACGGTGTGGAGGTCAGCGGGCCGAGGGCGGCGATGCTGGCGCGGATCTCACTGGCCAGCTCCGGGTGTTCGGCGCATACCCGCTCGACGGCACCGGAGCCTTCCGACCAGAGACCCCTCAGGCACTCCGCGACCAGCGACTCCAGCCGCTCGTCGTCGTCGGGATCACGGAGTGCCGGTTGCATGGTGAGTGAGGTGGACCGGTGAGCGTGGCGACGTGGGCCGTACGAGCCTGCTCCGGGGCCTGGTTATAGTCCCGGCGCATGACCTCGGGCACGGAGCGAGCGGAGCAGGGCACTCCCCCGGACGAGGGCGGCGCGCCGGGTGGCGATGAGTTCCCGGCGCGACTGGCGCGAGCTCGTGCGGGGGACCGTGACGCGCTGGCCGCACTGCTGGCAGGCCACCTGCCGCGGCTCGAGGCGTTCGTGCGGGGCCGGGGCAGCGGACGGACCGGCGATCGCGATGCGGCCGAAGACCTCGTGCAGTCGACCTGCCGCGAGATCCTGGAGCGCCTGGAGCGCTTCGACGACCATGGCGAAGGCGAGGCAGCCTTCGCCGCGTGGCTCTACGCGACGGCGACGCGCAAGATCGCGGACCGCCACCGCTACCATCAGCGGCAGCGGCGGGACGCCGGGCGCGAGATCCGCGGGCCGGAGCCGATCGATCTCGGCGAGCTGCTGCGCACCTCGCACACGCCCAGCCGCGACGTGGAGATCGAGCAGCGCCGGCAGCTCGTGCTGGGCGCGCTCGACGCCATGCCCGAGCACTACCGCGAAGTCCTGCGCCTAGCGTACTTCGAGGGCCTGCCGCGCGCCGAGATCGCGGCTCGCCTGGGCAAGCCCGGCGCCAACGCAGTGCAGGCGCTCCTGGCGCGCGCTCTCGCGCGCCTGGGCAACACGCTGCGGCGACTGGGGCCCTGAGCACGCTGGTCTCCGGCTGCGGTCTCGCTAGTTCACCAGCCGCACCGGGCGCGCGTTGCTGGCCATGTCGAACGACGAGAACCCCGGGCCGAACACGACATATGCGTGCCAGAACGTGAGGCCGATCCACGCCGGATCGACCCCGGGCACGATCTGGAAGTCGCAGGTGCCATCGCCATTGCCGTCCAGTGCCGTCAGCGAGGCCGGCAAGAGCGGCGAGTTGGGGTTGCTCGCCGTGTAGATCAGGTACGGGTCGAATGCCAAGGGCAGCAGATGCCCGCCGAGCGGTATCCCGGGCTCCATGCCGGTGAAGCTGCCGACCACGAACGCGAACTTGCCAGCGTGCACGCTGCCGGCCTGCAGGTGGTACTTCGCAGCGCCACCCGTGGCGATCGAGAGCGTGTGCGCCTCGCACCAAAGGCGCAGATCGCGCGTCGAGTACACCTGGAAGCCGGTGCGGCCAGGGCTGCCGACGAGCAGGTCACGGCGGCCGTCCCGGTCGACGTCGCCGGCCAGCGCCAGCGACGCTCCCACGGCATCGCCACGATTCACGCCCCACAGGTCCCGCAGGATGTTCCCGGTCTTGCCCGAGTAGAGGCGCGCCAGGCCCACGTGCCAGCCAAAGGTCCCGCCGCTGCGCGCATTGGCCCCGCCGACCGCGAAATCGGCGTGACCGTCTAGGTCGACGTCGCCCAGGTCCGCGGCGGCGACGGCCCAACCGGCATAGACGGGTTGCGTCTGCAGGAGCAGGCCGAGGGTCTTGCCCGAGTAGACCTCGCCGATGCCGGTGCTGAGGCCGGGCCCGCCCACGAAGAAGTCGGCGGTGCCGTCGGCATCCACGTCGCCGAGGCGCACGAGCGTCGCGCCGACCATGTTGTTCCCGATGCCGGCCCCGGAAGTGTCGGTGATGGTCTTCAGCGTGGTCCGGAAGCGACCGGACACGACGCGGGTGTAGGAAGCGGCGACGTTGGGCTGGCCACCGACCCCGTACGCGTAGTCGGCATGGCCATCCGCGTCGATATCGCCGAGGCCGAGCACACCGACGCCGAGCTGGTCGCCCGACGCGGCGCCGAAGAACGCGTACAGCACCGTCGTGCGGTCGGCACCCGACACGAAGTAGAGCGCGCCCCAGTTGGTGCCGGGGTGGCCCGGGGCGCCGAACGCGAAGTCGGCCTTGCCGTCACGATCCACGTCCCCGATCAACGCCGCGCAGGTGCCGAAGCGGTGGTCGGCCCCCGCACCCGTCCAGGTCTTGAGCGTCGCGCCGGTCTTGCCGGTGATCAGGTACACCGCCCCGGAGTTCTGACCGTTGGTGCCGTCGTCAGCCGCTGTGAAGAGGAAGTCCTGCACACCGTCGGCGTCGAGGTCGCCCACCCCCACGAGTCCGCCACCCGTGGGACCCACGACCACCTTGTAGATCTGCGTGGCGGACCGGCCCGACCAGGCGATCAGCTGGCCGCCGCCCGCGGCGGCGAAGTCGGCGTGGCCGTCCGAATCGAGATCGCCCAGGCCGATCACACCGGTCCCGAACCCACCGATCGGAACGCGGAGGTCGTAGAGCCTGCTTTGCGCCTCGACCCGCGCCGGGAGCGCCCCGAGCAAGAGGGCGAGCGGAAGGAGGGCGCGGGGAAGATGCGGACGGGTACGCCAGGTCATGTGCATGGTGGGACTCCTCGAGGACCAGGACCCAGACCGTCGCGCGCGCTGGCAAGTGACGGAGATTCTGCGCAGGTTCCGCCCCGCGGTGCGGAGTCCCGCCGACCTCGTCCTGCCCAGGGGCCCGGCCGCCGCGTAGAACCACCGCCCACGATCATGGCGCCCGACCTCCCGTCGAAGCTCGCGGAGCTGCGCAAGGAGCTCCTCGACCTGACCCGTCGCAACCGGCTCCTGCACCTTCCCGACCAGGGCCGGGCCGTCCTGCCGATCGTGGACGAGAAGCCGGACCCGATCTGGCGCCTCCTGGTGGAGGGGGAGAAGACGCTGCACTTCCTCGCCGCCGAGGAGGCGCCCCCCCCGACGGCCGCGATCGTGCCCGCGGGCCCGGCGGCCGGCGGCCTCGGCCTGGATCTGCCCCCGCTCGCGCAGGGCGAGACCCCCGAACCGCGGCACCACGACGCCAGGCTGCAGACGGCGCTGGAGAGCACACGACTGCAGGAGCGGCTCCTGCACCTCGCCCGCGAGGCGCGCAGCGCCCTGGAGGAGCTGGGCACCAATCTGCTCTACCTCACGTTCGGCACGGTCGAGTGGGTCGACGCGGAGACGCGGCGGACCTCGCGCGCGCCGCTCCTCTTCGTGCCGGTGGAGCTGGAACGCCGCAGCGTGCAGAGCCGCCACACGGTGCACGCCGTGCAGGAGGATCTCTTCGTCAATCCGAACCTGCTGGAGCTGGCGCGCCGGATCCACGGCGTGGCCCTGCCGGAGGGCGACCTCGAGGCCGAGGGGTTCGTGCCGACGGAGTACTTCGCCAAGGTCGAAGCGGCCCTGCAGGGCCTGCCGGGCTGGCGCGTGCACGCCGAGCTGCACCTGGGCCTCTTCAGCTTCGCCAAGCTCCTGCTGTACCGCGACCTCGACCCCGAGGCGTGGCCGGCACAGGACGCGCTGGAAGCGCACCGCGGCGTGGCCTCCCTCCTGGGCGCCGACGCGCCGCGGCCCGCGCCGCCGCACGCGCCCGTGGAGCCGGGATCGCCCACGGCGCGCGGCTCCTACCTGGTGGTCGACGCCGACGCGAGCCAGCACCGCGCGATCCTCGCGGCGCGTGCCGGCGACGACCTCGTGATCGAGGGCCCGCCGGGCACGGGCAAGTCGCAGACCATCACCAACCTGATCGCCGAGTTCCTGGCCCAGGGCCGGACGGTGCTCTTCGTGGCCGAGAAGGCCGCCGCGCTCGACGTGGTGCACGCCCGCCTGCAGGCCGCCGGCCTCGGCGAGTTCCTGCTCGAGCTGCACAGCCGCCACGCCAGCAAGCGGTCGGTCCTGGAGGAGCTCCAGCGCACGCTCGAGCAGCCGCGCGACGACGGCGGCACCGACGGCGATCCCGCGCTGGTCGACGAGTCCGCGGCGCGGTTGCAGGCGTACGTGGACGCGCTGCACGCACCGCACGAGCCGCTGGGCCGCACGCCGTACGAGATCCTGGGCACCGCGCTCGCCCTGGCCGGTGCGCCCGAGCTCCCGGTGCCCATCCCCGACCTGCCGGAGTGGACCGGCGCGGAGCTGCGCTCCGTGCTCGAGGCCGTGCACGCTCTCGACCGCAGCCTCGCCGCGGTCGGCGCGCCGGAACGGCATCCCTGGCGCGGCGCCGGGCTGACCCAGGCCGGCGTGGCCCTGCAGCAGGAGCTGCCCGGCCTGGCCGCGCGGGTCGAGGGAGAGCTGCGCGCGCTCGCCGAGGCCGCGCGCGCCCTCGGATCCGCGCTGGGCACGCAGCCGCCGGAATCCCTGGCCGCGCTGCGCACCATGGTGGCGGAACCGCCCGCGGCCCCACCCCCCGAGGCTCCTCTGCCGGAGGAGGTGCGCGCGGTGCTGTCCGTCGCGGTCGACCGCCGTCTCGTCCGGGAGCGGATCGCTCCGCTCGCGGAGCCGGGGATCGCCCACGCCATCGCATGGCTGCCGATCCTGGAGCGCCGCCGGCGCGATGCCGGCTCGCTCCTGCGCTGGTGCAGGCCGTCGTGGTACCGCGACGGCAAGACCCTCGCCCGCCACCTGCGGCCCGGCACGCGGCTGCGTGCCGCGCAGGACGTCGAGGTCCTGACGGATCTGGTGCGCCTCCGCGACCTCGACACGCAGGTGGCCGAGGCCTGCGCGCGCCTGGGCCGCGGGCTCCAGGACGCCGCGGCGCAGTGGTGTGCCGCGCTCCAGGGCACGGTGCAGGCATGGTTCGGCGGCGACCTGGCCGCGACGCCGTTCGCCGCGCTGCAGGCGCGGATGGCCGAGCCGCGCAACGCCGAAGGGCTGCAGGACTGGGCCGACCACGTGCGTGCGCGGCGCGCGCTGGAGACGCCGCGCACGGCGGCCTTGCTGGCGCTCGCCACCGGCGCCGCCGGCGCGCCCGCGCGCGGCCGGCTGGCCGCGGCCTACGAGCGCCAGTTCCACCGGCTGCTCCTCGACCACCTCGGCACGCTGCGCCCGGCCCTGGGCGGGTTCCGCGGCCTGGACCATGATCGCCTGGTCGAGCGCTTCCGCGCCGCCGACCGCGCCTGGCTCACGGCGAACCGCGCCCGCGTCGCGGCGCGGGCGCGCGAGCGGCGGCCGGCCCTCGGCGGCTCCGCAGACCGCGAGAGCCGGCTCGGACTGCTGCGCGCCGAACTGCGCAAGAAGCGCCGCCACATGCCGCTCCGCCGCCTCTTCGCCGACTGCGGCGAAGTGATCCAGGCGCTCAAGCCCTGCTTCCTGATGAGTCCGCTCTCGGTCGCGCACTTCCTCGCCCCCGAGGGCCTGCGCTTCGACGTGGTGATCTTCGACGAGGCCAGCCAGGTCGAGCCGGCCGATGCCCTCGGCGCCATCGCGCGCGCCCGCCAGATGGTGCTGATCGGCGACGAGAAGCAGCTGCCGCCCACGCGCTTCTTCGCCAAGCAGGGCGACGCGGGCGCGGCGGATGGGGCCGACCCGGACGTGGACCGCACCGAGCGGGACGTCGAGAGCATCCTCTCGCTCGGCGTGGCGCGCCTGCCAGGGCACTGCCGCCACACCCTGCGCTGGCACTACCGGAGCCGCCACGAGAGCCTGATCGGCTTCAGCAACACCGCCTTCTACGACGGCGCGCTGCGCGTGTTCCCGAGCCCGCAGGTGGGCAACGGGCCGCTGGGCCTGGCGTTCCGGTTCGTCACAGGCGGCGTGTACGAGCGCGGCGGCACGCAGCAGAATCCGGTCGAGGCGCAGGCGGTGGCCGAGGCCGTGCTCGAGCATGCCCGCCAGCACCCCGAGCTGAGCCTGGGCGTGGGCGCGTTCAGCCTTGCCCAGCAGCGCGCGATCGAGGACCGCCTCGAGGCCCTGCGCCGCGCGGCCCGCGACCCGCGCCTGGAGGAGTTCTTCGCGCAGAAGGGCGCCGAGCCGTTCTTCGTCAAGAACCTCGAGACCATCCAGGGCGACGAGCGCGAGGTGATCTTCCTGAGCGTCGGGTACGGGCGCGACGCACAGGGCCGGATGGCGATGAACTTCGGCCCGCTGAACCAGGACGGCGGCTGGCGGCGCCTCAACGTGCTGGTGACGCGGGCGCGGCGCCGTTGCGAGGTCTTCGCCTCGATCCACGCCCATGACCTCGACGCCTCGGCCAGCACGGCGCGCGGCGTGACCGCGCTGCGGGAGTACCTGCGGGTGGCGGAGCACGGCCGCACGCCGGCGGACGCGGCACCCGCGGGCCCGCCCTCGCCCGTGGAGGCCGACCTCGCCGAGGCGCTGCGCGGTCTCGGCCACACGGTGCACGCGCGCGTCGGACCGCGCGACTTCGCCGTCGACCTCGCGATCGTGGATCCGCGGCAGCCCGGCCGCTACCTGCTCGGCATCGAGGCGGACGGCGCCGTGTACCGGAACTGCGGCGGCGTGCGCGACCGCGACCGCCTGCGCGAGGAGGTCCTGCGCCGGCTCGGCTGGGACGTGGCGCGGGTGTGGTCCGCGGAGTGGTACCGCCGCCGCGAGGGGGTGCTGAAGGAGCTCGCCGCCCGGATCGACGCCGCGGCGCGCGCGGTGCTGGCCACGGCTCAGGCGCCGGCCACCGCGCCGGCGCCGGTCGCGCCGCAGCCGGAGCCGTCGGCCGGCGCCGCGGACGACGCGGCGCCACCCGCGCCGGACCCCGCGCCACGGCCCGATCCCGCGGCGCAAGAGCAGGCACCCGCGGCACAGGGTCCGGGCGCCGGCCTCGTGCCGTACCCGGCGCGCGAGGCGCGCACCTTCGCCGCCACCGCGTCCCTCGCCTCGGTGCCCCCCGGGGTGCTGGGCCAGGCCCTCACCGCGCTGGTCGAGCACGAGGGCCCGATCCACGTGGAGGAGGCCACGCGCGTGCTCGCCTCGTGGTTCGGCACCCGCGCCGCCAAGACCGCCCGCGCGGCGTTCGAACGCGGCCTGCGCGCCGCGCTCGCCGCGGGCAGGATCGAGCAGCGCGGCGAGTTCCTGTGGCGCACCGGCCAGCAGGAGGTGGCGATCCGCTGGCGCGGGGGCGGGTGTCCGGTCACCGAGGCGGAGCTGATCCCGCCCGAGGAACTCGCCGCCGCGGTGCTGCTCGTGCTGCGCCGCGAGTTCGGCCTGCGCGCCACCGCGATCGCGAACCATGTGGCGCGCACGCTCGGCTACGCCCGCACCGGCCCGCGCCTCGCCGCGGCCGTCGATGCTGCCGTGGCCGCACTGCGCGCGGCGGGACGCGTGCGCGAGGACGGACCAGGTTTCCTGGTGGCGGTGTAGCTACCGCCCCGCCGCGCAGAGCGCCTCGATCCCGGCGACCGTCTTGGGCACGCCCGCGGTCAGCACCTTCGGCCCGCGCGCCGTGACCAGCACGTCGTCCTCGATCCGCACGCCGATGCCGCGCAGGGCGCGCGGCACCCGGCGGTCGCCCGGCGGGAAGTAGAGCCCGGGCTCGACCGTGAGGACCATGCCGGGCCGCAGGCGCGTCGGCCGGCCGGACACGTCCTGGTAGGGACCCACGTCGTGCACGTCCATGCCCAGCCAATGGCTGGTGCCGTGCATGTACCAGGGCCGGAACGCCTTCTTCGCCACCAGCGCATCGACCCTGCCGCGCAGCACGCCCAGCTCCACCAACCCCGCCGTGAGCCGGCGCAGGGCCACCTCGTGCGGGCGCTGCCAGCTGGCGCCGGAGCGCGCCGCGGCGACCGCCGCCACCTGGGCGCGCAGCACGATCTCGTAGACGCGGCGTTGCACAGGCGTGAAGCGTCCCGAGACCGGGAAGGTGCGCGTGATGTCCGCGGTGTGGTGGCCGAGCTCGGCGCCCGCGTCGAGCAGCAGCAGGTCGCCGGCGCGCAGCGTGCGGTCGTTGTCGTGGTAGTGCAGGATGCAGGCGTTCGGGCCGCTCGCCACGATCGACTCGTAGCCGTTGCGGCGCGAGCCCAGGCGGCGGAACTCGGCCTCCACCGCCGCCTGGACCTCGTACTCGCGCATCCCGGGGCGCGCGCAGTGCATGGCACGCCGGTGCCCGGCGGCGCTGATGTCGGCGGCCCGCGCCAGCGCCGCCTGCTCGTGACGGTCCTTCACCAGCCGCAGGAGCCCCAGCGCGGGCAGGGGGTCCACGATCTCGGGGTGGGCGGGCGGCGCGGCACGCCGCGCGGCCGCGGCCGCCTGCGCGCAGGCCGCGAGCACGCGCCGGTCGAACTCGGGATCGCGTCCCAGGGTGTGGAAGAGCCGCGCGTGGCCCTGCACCAGCCTCGGCAGCTCCTTCCACAGCGCGGCGATCGGCTGCGCCTCGTCCACGCCGAAGTGACGCCGCGCGCCGTCCACGCCGTAGCGCTTCCCGTCCCAGGTCTCGCGTTCCGGGTCGCGCGGCCGCACGAAGAGCGTGGTGTGCAGCCTCGCGCCGTGCCGCGCCGCGACCAGCACCGACTCGGGCTCGGGGAATCCGGTCAGGTAGTGGAAGTCGCTGGCGGGTCGGAACGCGTGGTGCACGTCGCCGTTGCGCAGCAGCTGCGGCGCGGTCGGCAGGACCAGCACGCCCGCGCCCAGGCGCCGGAGGAGCCGGGCGCGGCGCGCGGCGTACACGGAGGCAGGCAGCTCGGGTTGCGGCACGGCGCCACTTGTAGCCGCATGCGCGCGCGGCTCAATCGCGCGGCGGCCCCACTGCGTCACAACCCCAGCGCCGCGTGCGCGGCCAGCGTCGCCGAGGACTTGTTCAGCGTGTAGAAGTGCACGCCCGGCGCGCCCTGGTCGAGCAGCTCGCGCGCCTGCGTCGTGGTCCACAGCACGCCCGTGGCCACCACCGCGGCGGGATCCTGGGCGACGATCTTGAGGCGGCGGCGCAGCTCCTGCGGGATGCGCGCCCCGCACATCTGGGTGAAGCGCTCCACCTGGGCCACGTTGGTGACCGGCATCAGGCCCGGCACCATCGGCACGGTGATCCCCACGCTGCGCGCGCGGCGCTCGAACGCGAACCACTCGGCGTTGTCGAAGAAGAGCTGGCTCACCAGGAAGTCGACCCCGGCGTCGACCTTGCGCTTCAGGTGCGACAGATCCAGGTCGAGGTCACGCGTCTCCACGTGGCCCTCGGGATAGCAGGCCGCCCCGATGCAGAACGGGTAGCCGCGCGTGCGCACGAACTCCACCAGCTCGGCGGCGTAGCCGAACCCGCCCGCCGGCCGCACGAAGCTGTGCTCGCCCTTCGGCGGGTCCCCACGCAGCGCGAGCAGGTTCTCGATCCCGGCCTTGGCCAGCCGATCCAGCGTCGCCGCGATCTCGTCGCGGGTGGCGCCCACGCAGGTGAGGTGCGCCATCGTCTCCACGCCCAGCTCGTTCTTGATGCGCGCCACGAGGTCGAGCGTGCGGTCGCGGGTGCTGCCCCCCGCGCCGTAGGTCACCGACACGAACGAGGGCCGGCAGGCCTTGAGGGTCTGCACGGCGCGATAGAGCTCCTCGGTGCCGTCGGCCGCCTTGGGCGGGAAGAACTCGAACGAGACGACCGGTGCACGGCCGTGGAAGAGGTCCTTGATCTTCATCGGGGCACGCTCAGCGTCCCAGGGCGCCCTCCAGGATCCAACGGCGCACCAATTCCTTGTGGCGCGGATCCAGGGGCGGCTTGGCCAGGGGCATCTGGGCGCCGATCCGGGGCGTGCGGTCCACGAGCTTGCGGTACAGGAACGAGTTCTCGGGATCGCCGGGGACGATCAGCGGGTACGCCCCGCCCGACTCGCCCGGGGTGCGGGCCAGCTCCAGGGTGTCGAGGCGGTACAGCCCGCGCGCCGCCCCGTCGACGTGGCAGCCTGCGCAGGCGGCACGGAAGAGGGGCAGGATGTCGCGGCTCCACGACACGGCGCCGCCGGGGAGGCCGGGGTCGGCATCGGGGCCCTCGCGCACCTCGGCGGCGAAGAGCGGCGCGCGCCCGCGCGCGCCGGCCATGCCGGGCTCGGAGATGCCGTTCCCGTCGCTGTCGGCGCGCCCGTCGTCGAGGACCTCGCCCAGTCCGTCCCACTCCGCCAGCACCGCCACGCGCAGGGTGCGCGCCACGAAGCGGTCGTGCACCGCGCGCGGATCCGGGTCCAGGATGGCGCCGTCGGCCGCCACTTCGCGCAGCGCCTCCAGCACCGCCGCGATGTCGGCCGGCGTGTGGCGGATCGCCGCGCTCTCGGGCCGCGTGTAGAACTGGCTGCGCGCCGGATCGTGGAACGTGCCCAGGAGGACGCGCCCGAGCCGGCGCCCGGCGAGCCGCGCGTCGGAACGGCCGGACACGCGCGCCGCGGCCAGGAGGCCGGCGCAGAGCCGGGCCTGCGCGCGCAGGTCGCCGCGGCCCAGCGCCCTGCCCTGCGCGAGGTCGTAGCCGTCGACGGCGCGATCCTCGGCGTCCAGGAGGTGCGCGGCCGCGAACGCGGCGGCCGCGCCGAGGAGCGCCTCGGCCCGGGTCGCCCCCGGCATGGCGCTCGCCACCGCGGCCAGGGCCAGCAGCGCCTCGCCCGTGGCCGCGGCGCCGGCCACGCGCACGGCGGCGTCGCCCTCGTGGCGCTCCAGCAGCGCTCCGGTCGCGGCGTCGAAGTGCATCGCCTCGAGGTTCTTCACCAGCACGGTGGCCAGATCCGCGCCGATCCGCGGCACGGGCGGCGGCTGCGAGGGCGAGCGCAGCGCGCCGCCGTCGATCCAGTCGGCCACCAGGGAACGCTCGCCGGGCGCGAAGTAGGGGCCGCCCTGGGGCATGCGCGGCGCGGGGACCGTGTTGCCGCCCAGGATCTGCCAGAGCAGGCTGCGCGTGTGGTCGCCGCGCACCACCGTGGGGTACTGCGCCGCGTTGTTGCCGCCGGCGAGGACGCGCTCGTAGGTCTCGACGCTGAAGTTCGCCGAGCCGAAGGTGTTGTTGTGGCAGCCCAGGCAGCGCGAGTGCAGCAGCGGCCGGATCTGCTCGTCCCAGGTGATCTCCTCGGCGTCGTCGCCCAGGAGCCGCGGCTGCAGCACGCGGCCGCGCACGCGGCCGGGCAGCTCGCCGAACGGATTGCCCTGCAGGAGGTCGCGCAGCGCCGGCTCGGGATTGGCGTCGCTGCCCCACCACGCCAGGACCGCGCTGGCCTGCAAGACGCTGGCGAGCGCCGCGAGTCCGCTGGCCCGGTCCACGGGCGTGTAGGCATCCGGAGCCGTGCCCAGGCGCGGATCGACGGTCACCCGCAGCGAGCGCGTCAGCCAGCGCCGGCCGCGCGCCGGGTCGTAGGTGCGCGGCTCGGCCAGCCGGCCGAGCGCGTTCCCGTCGAAGAAGAGCGCGTTCAGCAGCGTGTCCTCGATCGCCACCACCTGCTGCAGGAGCAGCAGTCCCAGGCGGCCGCGCTCGGGATCGGCGCCGGGCTGGCTGCCGCGCGACTCCGCGAGCAGCCGCAGCCCGGCCACGGTGCGCGCGAGCATCGCCCGGCCCAGCTGCTCCATCTCCACCTCGCCCACCCCTGCCGCGGCCTCGGTGCGATGGCGCGCATGGCCGGAGCGGCGCAGGCCGCCGCCGCCATTCTGCAGCGCCGCGCTCGACTCGCGCCACGGCAGGAGCTGCGCCGCCGTGCCCTCCGGTGCCGCGGCCCCGGCGCGCTGCGCGAGCGCGACGAGATCGAGCGCCCAGGTCTCGTCCAGGTTGGTGCCGTTGGCGTTCTGGTCGGCGGGCGCGCCCGGCGCGGCCGCGAGGCGGCGGTTGCGCGCCGAGCCCTCGGTGGTCGCGCCGGCGCCGGTGCCCAGCGTCTGCGCCTCCAGGGCCGCGACCGCGTGGAACACGATGCGCTCGGCGAGGCGCGCGTCGCCCATGGTGAAGGCGGGCCAGCCGGGGAACGCGGCGCCCTGACCGGCCGCGACCAGGAAGCTGGCCGCGAGCGCGTCGGCCTCGCCGCCCGCCACCCGGTCGCCCGACGCGCGCAGCGCGGTGCGGGTCGTGGTCACGCTCGATCCGGACGAGCCCGAGCCGCCGCAGGCGGCCAGGAGCGGGACCAGGAGCGCGGGGAGGAGGCGAGGGGCCATGGGACCGAGAAGGCTACCCGGCGGCTCCGGCCCCGGCACGGTGGCCGGATGCCGGCCATCGCCTCGCTGGCAAGGGCCGGCCGGGCGCCACCCCCCTCAGGGGCGCTCCAGGACCACGATGCGGTTGGAGTTGGTGCCCACGCGGTTGTTGAGGATCCCCCAGCAACGCGCGGTCTTGGTGAACGACTGCGCATGCACGACCACGCACACCGGCGCGAAGCCGGCGCGCAGCGCGACCGGCAGCACCGCCTCCTCCAGGAGCAGCCGGCCGCACTTCACCTCCCCGACCTCGAACGCGGCGAAGCCGCCGGGCCGCAGGACCCTGGCCATCTCCTGGAACGCCGGCAGCATCGCCTCCTGCCACGCGGGCAGCGAACTCGTGCTCGTGAGTTCGATGTCCCGCCCCTCGATGCCGGCGAACCACAGGCGCAGCCAGTTCATCCGCAGGTAGTCGAGGACGTCGAGGAACGGCGGCGAGGTGACCACGAGGTCGACGCTCGCCGGCGGGTACGGGCCCGGATCCTGCGCGCGGCCGGTCCACAGCCGGGGCTCGGCCGCGGCCAGGTGACCGCGCTGCGTCGCCGTGAGGTGGCGGAAGAGCTGCGCGGTCTTGCGCAGGATCAGCGCCGGGACGTCGCGCCGCGGCGGCACCTGGTTGCGCTCGGCGTTCAGGCGCCGCTGCGCCTGCACCGGCACCATGTGGTTGGGCGGCAGCGTGTAGACCGAGAAGAAGCCGCGGCTGTGCCCGGTGAGCCGGTTGAGCGCCACCATCCGGATCCAGGCATCCACCGGATCGAGCGGGGCGCGCGCCAGGAACCAGCGCCGCAGCGCGCACACCTCCTGCAACGTGTCGGGGTGATAGAAGACCGCGAGATCGTCGCGCAGCTCGACCGCGTCGCGCCACGGGATCTCTGCCAGCCGCGCGGCCACCTGCTCGAGGGACGGAGGGGTCAGGCGTGGCGCGGCCAGCAGCAGCGCCAGCGGGTTCACGTCGCAGCCGCCGGACCGCCGCCCCATGAGGGCCGCCTCCAATGCCGTGGTGCCGCGGCCCAGGAACGGGTCGTGCACGCGTTCGCCCGGCTCCGTCAGGCGCTCGATGAAGAAGCGCGGCAGCAGCGGCTTGAAACACGCCCGGTACGACACCTCGTGCAGCGAATGGCTCTGGCGCTGGCGCGCGGTCCAGTAGGCGTTGGTGTAGGTGGGCACCGCCTGCGCCGCCCCACCGCCGAGGTCCACGACGGTCTCGCCCAGGAGCGTCTCGATCCCCTCGCCGCGGAATCCGGCGAGCGACTCCAGGAACGAGCGCCGGCGCGAGACCGAGGCGTGCGCGCTCCGCAGCGGCAGCATCATCCGCGGGCCCGCTGCGCCAGCTGCGCGATCTCCGCCCCCTGCACCCGGCAGATGCGCCAGTCCGCGAGCAGGGCGGCGCCGAGCGAGCGGTAGAAGCGGATCGCCGGCTCGTTCCAGTCCAGCACGGTCCACTCCAGGCGCGCACAGCCGCGCCGCACCGCCAGCTCGGCCACCGCCCCGAGCAGCGCCTTGCCGTGTCCCTGGCCCCGTGCGGCCGGCAGGACGTAGAGGTCCTCCAGGTGCAGGCACGGTGCGGTGTTGAAGGTCGAGTAGCTGGTGAAGAAGAGCGCGAAGCCGACCGGCACGCCGTCCGCCTCGGCGAGCAGCGCCCCGCAGATCGCCGGGGTCCCGAAGAGGTGCTGGTGCAGCGCCGTGGCGCTGGTCGCCAGTTCGTGGCTGCGGCGCTCGTACTCGGCCAGCTCGTGGATGAAGCGCAGGATCGTCGCCACGTCGCGGGGCTCGGCGGGGCGGATGCGCGTGGCGGCCATGACGCGCCCCACGTTAGCCGCGCGCCGCCCTGGCACAAACGCGCGGAGCAGCGCGTAGAGTCCGGCCAGGCCATGACCACCGAAGCGCCCCTGCCCCAGGGCTTCGCCCGCGACCCGGTCTGCGGCATGCAGGTCGACGAGGCGAGCACGCCGTTCTCGTGCCGCCACGGCGGGCGCGAGTGGTTCTTCTGCGGCGCGGCGTGCCGGGAGCGCTTCCTGGCGCGACCCTCGGAGTACACCGGCCCGCGCCAGCCGGCACCACCGCAGGATCCGCACGCGACCTACACGTGCCCCATGCACCCTGAGGTCGTGCAGCAGGGCCCGGGCGCATGCCCGAGGTGCGGCATGGCCCTGGAGCCGGCGCTGCCGAGCCTCGCGGTGGCGGAGGATCCGGAGCTGTCCCTGATGACCCGGCGCCTGTGGGTGTCGCTGCCGCTGGCCGCGGCCACCGCCGGCATCGCCATGGCGGGCATGGCGCGCGCGCATCCATGGGCGTGGAGCGGCGCGGCGCAGCTCTGCCTCGCCACCCCCGTGGTGCTGTGGGGTGGTGCACCGATCTTCGCGCGCGCCGCCGCCTCGCTGCGCCACCGCTCGCCCAACATGTTCACGCTGCTCGGGCTGGGCATCGGCGTGGCATGGTTGCACGGCGCGCTCGCCGTGCTGGCGCCGGGGATCTTCCCCGCGTCGTTCCGCGGACACGACGGCGGGGTCGAACCGTACCTCGAGTCGGCCGCTGCGATCGTCGCCCTGGTGCTCCTCGGCCAGGTCCTCGAGCTGCGTGCCCGTGCGCGCGCCGGCGGGGCATTGCGCGAGCTCCTCGCGCTCGCCCCCAACCTCGCCCACCGCCTCGACGCAGCCGGCCAGGAGGCAGACGTGCCGCTCGCCGGCGTGCAGCCCGGCGACCGCCTGCGCGTCCGTCCGGGGGAGCACATCCCGGTGGACGGCACGGTGCTCGAGGGCGAGAGCCACGTGGACGAGTCCATGCTCACCGGCGAACCGATGCCGGTGGCGCGCCGCCCCGGCGACCCGGTACGCAGCGGCACCCTCAACGGCGCCGGCGCGCTCCTGGTAGGCGCCGAACGCGTGGGCCAGGAGACCCTCCTGGCGCAGATCGTGCGGATGGTGGCCCAGGCCCAGCGCTCGCGCGCCCCGGTCCAGGAACTCGCCGACCGGGTCGCGGCGTGGTTCGTGCCGGCGGTCGTCTGCGCCGCCGTCCTGACCTTCGCCGCGTGGGCCTGGCTCGGACCCGAGCCGCGCCTCGCGCACGGGCTGCTCGCCGCGGTGTCGGTGCTGATCATCGCCTGCCCGTGCGCGCTCGGGCTCGCCACGCCGATGGCGGTGATGGTCGGCCTGGGGCGCGGGGCCCGCGCCGGGGTGCTGGTGCGTGACGCGGCGGCACTGCAGGCACTGCACGGCGTGGACACGCTGGTGTTCGACAAGACCGGCACGCTGACGGAGGGACGACCCGCGGTGCGGCGCGTCGAGCCATCGCCTGCGTGGCAGGAGGCGGATCTGCTGCGCCTCGCCGCGGCGGTCGAGGAGCGCAGCGAGCATCCCCTGGCCCGCGCCGTGGTCGCGGCCGCGCGTGCGCGCGGCCTGCGCACCCCGCCGGTGCGCGACTTCCAGAGCCACACGGGCAAGGGGGTGCGTGGTGCGGTGGGACCGTTCGCGGTCCTCGTCGGGTCCGCCGCGTTCCTGGCCGAGGCCGGCGTCGACGCCGCGGCGCTGGCGGACCGGGCCGAAGCGCTGCGCGGCCAGGGCGCCTCGGTGCTCTTCGTGGCGGTGGGCGGCGAGGCCGCGGGCCTCCTCGCCGTCGCCGACCCGGTGCGCGAAGACGCCCCTGCGCTGCTGGCGGCCCTGCGCGCCGCCGGCCTGCGCCTGCTGCTCGCCAGCGGCGATGCCGCGGCGACCGTGGCCGCCGTGGCACGCGATCTCGGGGTCGCGGATGCCCGCTCCGGGCTCTCCCCCGCCGCCAAGGCCGCGCTCGTGCGGGAGCTGCGCGCCGCCGGTGGGCGCGTGGCGATGGCTGGCGATGGCATCAACGACGCGCCTGCGCTCGCCGCCGCGGACGTCGGCATCGCCATGGGCACCGGCACCGACGTGGCCATGCAGAGCGCCGGCATCGTCCTGGTGCACGGCGACCTCGGCGCGCTGCTGCGCGCGCGGCGGCTGAGCGGCGCCGTGCTGCGCAACGTGCGCCAGAACCTCGTGCTGGCGTTCGGCTACAACCTCCTCGCGGTGCCGGTCGCGGCCGGCGCCCTCTACCCGCTGCTCGGCGTGCTGCTCAGTCCGATGCTGGCCAGCGCGGCGATGACCCTCTCTTCGCTCTCCGTGATCGGCAACGCCCTGCGGCTGCGCGCCGTGGGGCTGTGTGGCGGAGGTGCCGTCACTTCGGCGTGAACGCGAACGCGGTCATGCTCAGCACGCCATAGGTGTGGCTGTGGTGGAGGACACGGCCGACGGCGCCCTGCCCCGCCGCGCCGTAGGCCACGAGCAGCGGCAGGTAGTGCTCCTCGCTCGGGTGGTTGCGCGCCGCGTGCGGAGCCTGCGCGCGGTATCTCAGCAGCGCCTGCGCGTCGCCCGCCTCGACCGCTGCGGAGAGCCACGCGTCGAACGCGCGCACCCACGCCGGCGGCGCACCGCCGCCTGGATCCAACTCCGCGAGGTTGTGCGAGGCGCCGCCGCTGCCGAGCACCAGCACCCCCTCCCGTGCCAGCGGCGCGAGCGCACGCCCCACGGCGAGGTGGTGGTCGGTACCGCGCGCGGGCTGGACCGAGACCTGCAGCACCGGCACGCCGGCGTCGGGGTAGACCAGGAGCAGGGGCACCCACGCGCCGTGATCGAGGCCGCGCTGCCGCCCTTCGGCCGCGATCCCGGCGCCGCGCAGCAGGGACACGATCCGCGCGGCCAGCTCGGGAGCACCGCCGGCCGGGTAGCGGAGCCGGTGCAACGCGACGGGGAAGCCGGCGAAGTCGTGGATGGTCGGCGGCGCGGCCCCGGTCTCGACTTCGACCGCGTGCGTGGTCCAGTGCGCCGACGCCACCACCACGGCCCGCGGACGCGGCAACGCCGCCCCCAGGCCTTCGAGGAAGGCGCGCGCCGGCTCCTCCCCCGCCACGAGGTCGGGAGCGCCGTGCGAGAGGAATAGCGGAGCGAGGAACTCCGCGAGCGGTGGCGCGGACATGGGCGGATGCCACCCCTACCCGACCACGCTGCCGGCGGGAAGCCGCGGCTCGCCGCCCGCCGGCGGCCTAGCGCGCGCGCTCCGGACGCCGCCACACGGTGCCGCTCACCCGGATCGTGCCGGTCCACGGGAAGAGCGGGGTGCCGAAGAGGTTGATCAACCCGGGCGGGATCCAGTGCACGGTCAGGTTGGCCACGCCCTGGCCCTGCACCTGGTGCGCCACCTTCGCGACCTCGGCGACGGCCGTGTAGAGATTGGCCTTCAACACGGGGAAGAGGCCGAACGGGTAGAAGCCGTTGTCCTCCACGACGACGAGCCGCTGGGCGATCGCGTCGGCCGGCACGGGGTCCATGGAGAACTCGAGGCCGTGCACTTCGCGCAGCTTCTGCACGTCGACCTGATCGACCGAGGTGCATGCGGTGCCGAGCAGGAGCAGGAGGAGTGCCGCGGAACGAACGAGTGCGCGCATGGAGTCACCTTGGGGACCATCTGTGCCCCGGAAACCCATCGGACGCGGCAGCCCCGCACCTGAGGCGGAACTCCGCCCGACCGCGCCGCTCCGCATCGGGCCGCCGCCGCGACTCGACCGGGGTCGCTAGGATCCCGGTCTCCTTCGGCGCCCCTGCACGCACCACGCCATGCCGAACCCGCGACTCGCCCGGCTCGCCGCGCACTGCGCGCGGTTGGCCTCGTTCCTCGGAGCGGCCTGCGTCCCGCACGCCGTCCTCGGCGCGCAGGAATCCCCCGCGTCGGCGCCGGACGCGGCGCCCGCGTCGCGGAGCGCGGCCGCGCACCGGGTCGGGGGACAGGCCACCGACGACCAGGGCAGGCCGCGCGCCGGCGTGCGCCTGCAGTGGTACGCGGAGCCGCCGACGGTGTTCTGGCGGGAGCCGCGGACGCACACGCTGGTGACCGGCCCGGACGGCAGGTTCACCATCGAAGTGCCGGCCGATCCGTTGGTGCCGCGGATCCTGCGCGTGACCAGCGCGGAACCGGGCTGGTGGTGCCTCGCCGGGGACGTCCTGCTCGACCCGGTCCGCGGCCCCTCCGGGACCCTGAACGCGATCCTCCACCCGTGCGAGGCGAGGGTGCGGATCCACGTCGTCGATCCACAGGGCGCCAGCGTGCCGGGGGCCACGGTCGCGCTGGGAGAACTGCGCTTCGCGGACGAGGATGGCGACGGCGTGGTGGAGCTGCCGTGTCCGGCGCGCGACGTGTTCGCTGCGGACCTGCGCGCCCCGGGGAAGGCTCCGCGCCGCGTTCAGGTGTGCAGCGGGCCGCCCGGCTCGGTGGCGCAGCCGCGCCATGTACTGCGCGCGGCGTTCCGGATCCGCGGGCGTGTCGTGGATCCCACCGGCACGCCGTTGGCCGGGGCGCGGGTCGCGCACCGGTTCCAGCGAGAGCTCGACGTGCGCACCGCCGCGGACGGCTCCTTCGACCTGGAAGGCATCGACGGCGAGGAGCGCGGCAACGAGCTGGAGGTGCGCGCGGAGGGCCGGCAGATCCACCGGCGCGCCGTGCCATCCGGCGCGACGGGCCCGCTGGATCTCGTGCTCCGCCCGGGCGCGACCGTCCACGGATCCGTGCTGGATCCTCAAGGCAGGCCCCGTGCCGGGGTCCTCGTGAGCGCGCGGCCCGGCGAGTTCGGCGCGCCGGAGGCCGAGACCTTCAGCGACGCGCAGGGACGCTTCGTGCTCCGCGGCACGAGCTCGGGCCAGTTGCGCCTGCTGGCCGAGACGCCGGGGCTCACGTCCGCGACTCTGGACGTGCAGGTCGTGCCGGGCCTCGCGGGGGAGGTGCGCCTGCAGCTCCTGGCGCCGACGCGGATCGAGGGCCGGGTCGTGGGCACCGACGGAACGCCGGTGCCCGGCGCCGGCGTGCTCCTGCACGAACGCACCGGGCTCGCGGCGGAGCCGCTGCTCGCCACGACCGACCGCGAGGGGCGCTTCCACTTTGCGGCAGCGTCGCGGCTCGGCTCGCTGCTGGTGGTGCAGGCCCCCGGCCGCGCGGTGCTCGGGTTCGAGCCGGCGGATCTGCCCGAGCTGCGCCTGCCGCCGCGGACCTGCGTCGCCTTCACCGTGCTCGACCCGGACGGCAAGCCGTGCACCGAGCCACTCCGCATCGACCTGGGAGGAGAGCGGCCGGGCCATCACCGCCCCGAGGAGACCGTGGCGACGGCAGATGGGGTGGTGTGGCTGCCCCAGCACGGGAAGGAGTCCCGCGCGGCGATCCACGTGACCGCGCGCGGCGCGCGTGGCATCGCGCTCGGGACGGCCCGGCCCGGCACGCAGCCCGACCCCGGGGCCTGCGTGCTCCGTCTGGAGACCCGGCGCACGGTTCGCGGCACCGTGGCCGATGCCGCGACCGGAACGCCCGTCGCGGGGGCACGCGTCGGCGTGCTGCCGGTGCGCACCCGGGGGATCCTCACGCATCTGCAGCCGCCAGACGTGCGCACGGACCGCGAAGGACGCTTCGCCGTCGCCGGTCTGGACGCGGGACCGTGGTACGTACGCGCAGCGGCGGACGGATCGGCTCCGCAGCGCGTGCGCGTGGCCGTGGGGGAGGCCCGCGATCCCGAGCCTGTGCGCGTCCTCCTGGAACCGGAGGTGCGGCTCGTGGGCACGGTGGCGGCGCCGGCGAGCTTCGGCACCGACGTGCTGGCCGTGCAGGTGTCGCGCTATGGCGGACGGAACGAGGAGGAGGCCGTGCGCGTGACGCCGGACGCGACCGGCGCATTCGACGTGGGAGGCCAGGTCCGGGGCGACCTCGAGGTCCGGCTCCTGGCCGGGACCGAGGCGCCATGGACGGCCCTCGCCCTGTGGCTGCGGGCCGATCGCGCCGGCGTGCACGCCGTGGAGTTGGCGCCGCCGCGTGGGCTCGGGGTCGTGGAAGGGACCCTGGTCGGCGATCCGCCTCCCGGGGAGTTGGTGATCGTGACCGCGGTGCCCCTCCGGCTGCCGTCGAAGGATGCCATCGCGGGCGTTCCGCACCTGCTCGAGGTCGCGGTTCCGGTGCGCGGGGGCCGCTTCCGCATCGAGGGCCTCGCCCCCGGCAACTACCGCTGCACCGCGCGCATCGCTGGCTCGCTCGCGCGCGGCGACCGTGTCACCGTGGAAGTGCCGGAGGGGGCCAGCCGGCCGGCCACCGTGGAGTTGGCCGCGCCCCGCTACTAGCCCCCGGCCGCCACCCGGAGGACGCGATCCGCCGCGAGGACGGAGCCCGCGCGCGGAGGCCGCGCCGGTTGTTCCCCTGGCGTAACACGACCGTCGAGATTGCTCAGAGTCGTTTCCGGAACATCGGGTGGCGGTAGAGGCCGAGCTTGCCGAGGAGGAAGAGGAGGACGGTCCAGACGGTGAGGAGGCCGTAGCGCATGCTGCGCTTGAAGTTGATCGAGGAGGCCTCGTGGAAGTAGCGGCAGGGGACCGGAACGTCGCTGATGCGGAAGCCGAGGAACGCGGCCTGGGCCAGGAACTGGCTGTCGAACACGAAATCGTCGGAGTTGGCCTCGAAGGGCACGGCCTCCAGGACCTCGCGCACGTAGGCCCGCATGCCCGAGTGGAAGTCGCCGAGGTTCTGGGCCATGAACACGTTCTCGAAGATCGTCAGGAAGCGGTTGGCGAAGTACTTCCACACCGGCATGCCGCAGCGCAGGGCGTCCTGGCGGTTGCGGATGCGGTTGCCGGTGACGACGTCGGCGATGTTGAGCCGCAGGATCTCCACCATCGCGGGGATCACGCGCGGGTCGTACTGGTAGTCGGGGTGCAGCATCACCACCACGTCCGCGCCCATCTCCAGCGCAGCGCGGTAGCAGGTCTTCTGGTTGCCGCCGTAGCCGGTGTTGCGGTCGTGGGCGATGGTGCGGATGCCCAGCCGCTGCGCCGCCTGCAGCGTGTCGTCGGGACTCTTGTCGTCGACGAGCAGGAGCTCCACCGGCGGATCCCTGGGGATCGCGCGCACCGTCGCCTCCAGGGTCTTCGCGGCCCGATACGCGGGCAGCACCACCACCACCTTGCGGATCGTGCGTGGCGCCGGCTCGCGCACCAGGGTCATCTGCTCGACGTCGAGGCTCAAGCCACGGACTCCAGGTTCGGGTCGGATGCGCCGTCCGCGCATGTGGTCGCGGCGCCCTCGCGGAGCAGGGCCTCGTCGGCCTCGGTCCAGGGGCGCGGCGCCGGCCAGGCCGCGCCGCTGGCGTAGCAGCGCGCCAGGACCGCGTCGGACTCGGCCAGGGTGCGGGCCCGGACGAACGCGTCGCGCACCAGGAGCGGCTCGGGATGCAGGCGCGCCGCCTTGATCCGGTGCGCCCGCAGCGCCCCCGCGGCGCGCGCCTCGCCGTACCAGGCCACGGCCGCGTCGCGATGCAGCTCCAGCGCCGCGCGCTGCTCGGCCACGGTGGGGAACATCGGCGTGCGTCCGGCCAGCAGCTCCCGGACCTGGGCGAACACGAACGGGTTGCCGATGCAGCCGCGGGCGACCGTCACCCCATCCACGCCGGTGTCGCGCAGCAGGCGCGCCACGGCATGCGGGCCGAAGAGGTCGCCGCTGCCGAGGACGGTGCGGTCGCCGACGTGGCGCTTGACCCTGGCCAGGAACCCGGCCCGGCTCGCGCCCGCGTACTTCTGGCGCACCGTGCGCCCGTGCACGGTGACCGCCGCCACGCCGCGCGCGAACGACCCGTCCAGGATGGTGAAGAAGTCGCGTTCGGCCGCGGCGGAGTCGTCGAGGCCACGCCGCATCTTGACCGTGACCGGCACGTCCCCGGCCACCGCCTGCAGCACGCGCTCCACGATCTCCAGGGCGCGCACCGGCTCGGCCAGCAGCCAGCCGCCACGCCCGCGGCCGAGCACCTTCGCCACTGGGCATCCGAAGTTCAGGTCCACGACGTCGTAGCCCGCGTCCACCATCGCGCGCGCGGCCGCGCCGAAGGTCTCCGGCACGGAGCCGAGCAGCTGGCCGCCGACCGGGTGGTCGTCGGCAGGGAGGTCCAGGACCTCGCGGCTCGACCGCCCGCGCCGCAGGACCAGCTCGTCGAGCACCACCTCGTGGAGGCAGAACGGCGCGCCGGGGGCGCGCGCCACACGGCGCATGGGCAGGTCGCTGTACCCGCTCAGCGCCGCCTGCACCGCGGGCAGGGACAGGGCGATCGATCCGATCCGCAGCATGGCAGGCCGTGAGTGTTGCATGCGGGGGCACCGCGCGGAACGCCGGAGTGGCGCGATCCGGAGCCGGGGCCCGGCGCGCGGCGGTCCGTGCGCGCGAGAGAAACCTCGCGGAACTCCCCCGGCGCGGGTTGGGCATGCCGCGGCTGCCAGCCATACTGGACCGCTCCGCCGAACGCGCATGCCTCCGCCCCCCACGAGCCCGGCGCCGCAACGCAGCCCAGCCGGCGTCCGCATGGTGGTGGCGAGCAACCGGCTGCCGGTGCGGCTGCACTTCGAGAACGAGGCGCTGCGCGCCCAGCCCGCCGCGGGGGGGCTGGCGGCGGCGCTGTCCGGCCTGCAGGGCGGCGGCGGGATCGTCTGGGTCGGCTGGCCCGGCACCGTGGTCCCCCCGGGGCGGCAGAACCAGGTCCGCTCGCTCCTGGACCGCGACCGCCTCGTGCCGGTGTTCCTGGAGGCCGCGGAGGAGGAGCACTACTACCAGGGCCTCAGCAACGGAGCGCTGTGGCCGCTCCTGCACTCGTTCCCCAGCAAGGTCGTCTTCACGCCCGAGGACTGGCGCCACTACGTCGCGGTGAACGAGCGCTTCGCCGAGGCGATCCTGACCGTGCTGCGCCCGGACGACCGGGTGTGGGTGCACGACTTCCACCTGATGCTCGTGCCGGCACTGCTCCGGCGCGCGCGCCCCGACCTGGAGATCGGGTTCTTCCTGCACGTCCCGTTCCCCTCCTCCGAGCTCTACCGACTGCTGCCGGTGCGCGAGGAGATCCTGCGCGGCCTCCTCGGCGCCGACCTGATCGGCTTCCACACCCACGACTACGTGCGCCACTTCCGCTCCTGCTGCCTGCGCGTGCTCGGGCTCGACGGCGACCTGGAGGGGATCCACTTCGAGGGCCGGCGCGTGGCGCTGGGCTGCCATCCGATCGGCATCGACGTGGAGCGCTACGCCGCGCTGGCGCGCAGCCCCGAGGTGGCACGCCGCCTCCAGGAGCTGACCCAGGCGCACGCCGGGCGCCGGGTGCTCCTGGGCGTCGAGCGCCTCGACTACTCCAAGGGCATCCCGCTCAAGCTGAGCGCCTTCGAGCGCTTCCTCGAACGCGACCGCGGGCGGGCCGAGCGCTTCACGCTCCTGCAGGTCACCGTGCCCTCGCGCCTGGAGGTGCCCGAATACGCCAGCCTCAAGCGCGAGATCGAGGAGATGGTGGGACGCCTGAACGGCCGCTTCGGCCGACCCGGCGTCACCCCGGTGCAGTACCTGCACCGCGACCTCGCACCCGAGGAGGTGGTGGCCCTCTACCGTCTCGCGGAGGTCGCGATGGTCACGCCGGTGCGCGACGGGATGAACCTGGTGGCGCAGGAGTACGCGCTCTGCCAGGAACAGGGCCGCGGCGTCCTCCTGCTCAGCGAGTTCGCCGGCGCCGCGCACTGCCTGCCCGGCGCGCTGCTCACCAACCCCTGGGACGTCGACCGCACGGCCGACCAGATCGAGGTGGCCCTGGCCATGCCCGAGGCGGAGCGGACGGCGCGCCTGCAGACCATGGTCGAGCGGGTGCGGTCGATGGAGTGCCACCGCTGGGGTGCCCGCTTCGCCGAACACCTGGCGCGCGCCGCGGCGGCGGGACGGGCCGCCACGCCGCGGCGCAGCCTCGAGGGCGATGACCTCGACCGGCTCCTCGGCGCATTCTGCAGGGCGCGCCGGCGCCTCGTGCTGCTCGACTACGACGGCACCCTGCGCGAGCTCACCCTGCTGCCCGCCGAGGCCGTGCCGCCGCCCCCGCTGCTCCAGCTCCTGCGCGATCTCGCGTCCCTGCCGGACACCGAGGTGCACCTGGTCAGCGGGCGCCGCACCGCCAACATGGACGCGTGGTTCGGGGCCCTGCCCCTGCACCTGTCCAGCGAACACGGGTTCGCCGCCCGCCCGCCGGGCGGGGCCTGGGAATCGGTCGCGCCCCCCGACCTGCGGTGGATGGAACGCGTGATCCGCGTGCTGGCCGAGGTCAGCGCGGACGTGCCCGGGACCTTCGTGGAGTCCAAGACCGCGGCCCTGGCCTGGCACTACCGCATGGCGGATCCGGACTACGGCGTGTGGCGGGCCCGCGAACTGGTGAACTACCTCAAGCACGAACTGGCCAACGATCCCGTGGAGGTCATCCACGGCCACCGCATCGTCGAGGTGCGCGCCCAGGGGATCAGCAAGGGCAGCTACGCGCAGCGCGTCGCCGGCGCGGCCGGCCCGGACACCTTCGTGCTCTGCATCGGAGACGACCGGACCGACCAGGACATGTACGCGGTCCTGCCCCCGCACGCCGTCACCGTGCACGTCGGCGCGCGCGTGGAGGGCGCCGCGTATACGCTGCCCACGCCGGCCCGGGCCCGCGCCCTGCTGCGCGAGCTGATCGAGCGAGCACGCCGCACGGCGCCCTGAGGCCGCGGCCGCACCCTGAACCCCCACCATGAAGATCGCCCTGTTCTGGCCCGGGGACGCGCGCCCGCGTCCCAACGAGGTCGCCCTCCCCTCGATCCAGGAGGCCACCGTGCAGATGGAGCGCGCGCTGCGCCACCTCGGCCGCGACAGCTATCGCGTCGAGGGCTTCCTGTCGCGCCCGCACCACGCGATCGAGCGCCTGGGACCGATCGACGATCCGCTGATCGGCATCTGCGTGCACTGGTTCTACGGCCCGCACACCACCGACGGCGTCGTGGGCAAGGACAACCCGCTGCTCCTGGCCAGCAACTTCTCGGGCCGCTGGCCGGGACTGGTGGGCCTGCTGAACACCGGCGCGTGCCTCGCCAGCCTGGAACGCCCGTTCGCGCGGTTGTGGACCGACGCCGCCGACTGGACCCGCGACGCCGCGTTCCTCGGCCGGCTCGACGAATGGTGCCGCACGGGCCGGATCCACTGGCCCGAGGACGAGGTGGCGTACTCGGCCCCGGTGAGCGCGGAGGCGGCGCGCCTGGCCCGCGGCGTGGCCGAGGACCTGCGCCGGCGCCGCGCCCTGCTGCTCATGCTGGGCGACACGTCGATGGGGATGATCAACGGCTGCTTCGGCCCGCGCCTGCTGAACCGCCACGGCTTCACCGAGCACAAGATCGATCAGGCCTGGATCCTCGACCAGGGCCGGCGCGTGAGCGACCGGCGCATCGACGATGCGTTCCGCTTCGTGCGCGACCGCGGCGTGACCTTCCACTGGCGCGAGGCCGACGCGCAGGACTTCACCGAGGAGAGCACGCGCGAGCAGCTGCGCGACTACCTCGCGGTGCTCGACATGGCGCAGGAGTACCGCGCCGACTGCCTGGGCTGGCAGTACCAGCTCGGGCTGATCCCGCTGCGTCCGCCCTCGGACTTCGCCGAGGGACTCTTCAACTCGGCGTGCCGGCCCGAGGGCGACGGCCGGACGCTGGTGTGCGCCACCGAGGCCGACCAGGGCAACGCGCTGCCGATGGAGATGCTCAAGCGGCTGCTGCAGCGCAAGGGCCTGCACCACGCGGTGATGTTCCACGACGTGCGCTGGGGCGCGGTGCACGAGGGCCGCTTCCTCTGGGTGCTGCTCAACTCCGGCTCGTGCGGCGCCTACGCCTTCAACCACGAGCCGGACACCCTGCGCGGCACGCACAGCTATCGCCAGCCGGCCATGTACTTCCCCACGCCGGGCGGCACCTTCGCGGGCGAGAGCCTGCCGGGGCCGATCACCTGGGCGCGCGCCTACCTCAGGGACGGCCGCCTGTGGATGGACGTGGGCCGCGGCGAAGTGGTGCAGCTGCCTCAGAAGGTGCGCGACGCGTGGTGGGAGGGCACCACGCGGCAGTGGCCGTTCATGGCCGCGGATCTCGGCATCACGCGGGACACGCTGATGGCCCACTACCTCTCCAACCACGTCGCCGTGGCATACGGAGACGTGTTCGGCGAGATGGTCGCGCTGAGCCAGGAGTTGGGCTTCCAGGTGCGCGTGCTGGGGCGTAGGTCATGAGCGGGGCGGCGGATCCGGACGAGGGCCACCGGGCGACGCCGGCGCTCCTGCTGCGGGTGCTGGGCGCGTGCGCGGTGCTCGCGCTGGCGGTCTGGCTCCTGCTGCGCGACGGGACGGAGGCCGGGAGCGGGCCGACGACTCGCGCGGCGGACGCACCCGCGGCGCTCGAGCGTGCCCCCCTCACCACGCCGGCGGCGGCGGCCGAACCTGCGACGCGGCCCGCCCCGGAACCGGCACGGGTCGCTCCGCCGGCGACCACGCCGTCTGGCGGCGCCACGGAACCGGGCACCGCGAGGCGCACCGCGACCGCGGGCGCCACCCTCGAGGTCGCGTTCCCGGACCCCGGAGGACCGGGACTGCTGCGCTTCGTGGCCAAGGTGGTGGGCCCGCTGGACGGCGCGGCTCCGGTCGAACGCCAGTTGACGCCGGGAGCCGATCTGCGCGCGCGGATGTCGGCGCTGGAGCCGGGCGGACACCGCGTCTGGATGCAGGCGCTGCCGCAGGCCCGTCCCGACGGCCGCACCGTGGGCATCAACCTGGACCCCGTGGACCTGCGCGAGGCCGCGCGCACGGTGCAGCTCGAGGCGGGCAGGGTCACGGTCGTGGAATTCGCCCCGCCCGCGCGGCCGTCGCTGCGCGGCAAGGTGCGCAACCGCGGTCGGCCCGTGCCCGGCGCCATGGTCCTCGCCGTGCCGCAGGGCGAGCTGACCAGCGTCGGAGGCGGCGCCTCCCGCACGGACGGCGACGGCCGCTTCGCCATCCTGCTGCTGCGGCCAGGCCTCTACCACCTGGGCTACGGTCGCGGCGACGCGCCGCTCCTCTTCGAACGCGAGGTACGGCTCCCGGAGGCGGCACAGACCCTGGAGCTGGACCTCGAGATCACGGGCGCGACGGTCGACGTCGTCGTGCTCGATCCGGGCGGCGCTCCGCTGCGCGGGGCGACGCTTCGGGCGGCGCGCATCCCCGCCGGTTCGGACGAGCCGTCGCGGCTGCCACGGCATGGGCCGCCGCGGCACCGGGAGGCGGAGATCGGCGTGGGCTCAGGGGTGACCGACAGCACGGGCCGTGCGCGGCTCGTCGAGGTCCCGCCGGGACGCTACGAGCTGCGCGTGACGGGCCCTGGAACCACGGATCCGTGGTTCACCCGGGTCGTGATGCTGGAGGACGGTCAGGTGCTCGACATCGGCACGGTCCGGGGCCGCTGAGCCGCTCCCTCGCGCTCCGGCGACGGGGGCGCGGCGGGGCGCGCGCCACGGGAACGACCCCCGCCCGGCGGCGCGCAGCGCGAGGGAGCCGGGCGCGGCTCGATCCGCCCCGTGCAGGCGCCGCGTATGGTTGGTGCGGTGACCCCTGCCAGGCCCCAGATCCACACCCTGAGCCTCACGCCGCCCAGGCCCTTCCGGCTGGCGACGACGCTCTTCGCGCACGGCTGGATCGACCTCGCCCCCCACCTCTACCTGATCGAGCACCGGGCGCTGCTGACCACGCTCGTGGCCGGCGGCGAGGCGCTCGACGTGCGCGTCGACCAGCGCGGCGCCAGGTTGCGCGCGCGGGCCCTCGCGCCCCGGCCGCTCACCCGGCCGGAGCTCGGCGAGCTGCGTCGCGGCCTCGCACGCATGCTGCACCTGGACCTCGACCTCGGCGGCTTCTGGCGGCGCTGCGCCCGCGAGCCGCGCCTGCGCTGGGTCGCCCGGTGCGGGGCGGGCCGGCTGCTGCGCGCGCCCACGCTCTTCGAGGACCTGCTGAAGATCCTGTTCACCACCAACTGCTCGTGGGCCGCGACCCGCAAGATGGTGCAGCGCACGGTGGACCTGCTCGGCCCGCGCTCGCCGGGCGGCCGCGCCGCGTTCCCGGACGCCGCGACCTGCGCGGCGCAGCCGCCGGCGTTCTGGCGCGAGCAGGTGCGGGCCGGCTACCGGTCCGCGCACGTGACCGCCCTGGCCGAGCGCTTCGCGAGCAGCCGCCACGCCGAGGCGCACTTCTGCGATCCGGACCTCGACACCGCCGAGTTGCGCCGCCGGCTCCTCGCGCTGCCCGGCTTCGGTCCGTACGCGGCCGGCCAGGCGCTGCGCCTGCTCGGCCGCCACCAGGACCTGGCGCTCGACTCCTGGTGCCGCGGCAAGCTGGCCCGGATGCAGGGGCGCCGCCGCCCCCCGAGCGACGCCGCGGTGGAGCGGGCCTACCGCGGGTTCGCCCCCTGGCAGGGACTCGCCCTGTGGATGGACCTCACCGCCGACTGGCACCGGACCCTCGCGCGCAAGGGGGTACCCAGCTGGTGAGCGGCGCGCTCAGCGCTCGGCCAGCCCGACCAGCACGCGCTGCACGTCGAGGCTGCGCGGCGCCTCGAGCACGCGCTCGGCGATGCGCTTGCATTCCTCGATCGAGAAGCGGCGGAGCACCTTCAGCGTGCCGTTCAGGCGCACCGGTGCGATCGAGAACGAGCGCAGGCCCACCCCGAGGTAGAACGGCAGGCGCATCGGATCCGCGGCCGCTTCGCCGAAGAGCGTGAGCTTCTTGTCGAGACGGTGCGCCTCGCGCGCCATGCGCGCCACCAGCTCGAAGAACGCGGGGTGCATGGCCTCGTAGTATTCGCGCACGTTGGGGTTGTCGCGGTCGGCGCCGAGCAGGTGGGCCTGCAGGTTGTCGACCGCCACCACCGCGAAGTCGCACTCGGCCAGGAAGGTGTGCAGCAGGAACGCCGCCCCCGGCACCTCGAGGATCGGCACGCACTGCAGGCTCTCGGCGACCGGCTCGCCGCGCTTCTTGAGCGCCAGCCGCTCCTCCACGATCGCGGCGCGCACGCGCTGCAGGTCCTGGGCGGTGGTGACCCAGGGCACCAGCACCGCCACCTGGCGCACGCCCGCGGCGGCACGCAGGATGGCGCGCAGCTGCAGGCGCAGGAGCTGGCCCTCGCGCAGCAGCGCGCGCACGCCGCGCAGGCCCATCGCCGGGTTGCGCTCGGGGCCCACGCTGAGGCCGGTCACCGGCATGTCGCTGCTCACGTCGAGCAGGCGGAAGTTCACCGGATGGCCGTTGGGCTGGCGCAGCACCTCCTTGTAGTGGTGCACCAGCATGTCCTCGGACGGGGTCTTCTTCTCGACCAGGAAGAGCAGCTCGGTGCGGAAGAGCCCGATGCCGTCCATGCCGAAGGTACGCGCGAGGTTCACCTCGCCGACGTTGCCGCAGCTGGCCAGCAGGCGGATCTCGGTGCCGTCGCGCGTGGCGTGCTTCTGCCCGGGCGCGGGCGCGTTGGCGGTGGCCTGCCGCTGGCGCTGTGCCGACTGCTCGTACTCGGCGCGCAGCCGCTCGTCCGGCTGCACCATCAGCTCGCCGGAGCCGCCGTCGAGGATCACGAAGTCGCCGTTCTCGAGCTTCGCCGGCAGGTCGCGCACGCCCGTGATCGTGGGGATGCCCATCGAGCGCGCCAGGATCGCGGCATGGCTGTCCATGCCGCCCTCCTCGGCCACGATCCCCTCCACCCGCTCGTTGTCGAGGCTGAACATGTCGGTGGTGGTGAGCTGGCGCGCGGCCAGGATGTAGCGCCCGGCCGGCGCCTGGGCGCGGGCCTGCGCGCCGGCGGCGAGGTTGCGCAGCACGCGCATCGCGAGGTCGCGGAAGTCCGAGGCGCGCTGGCGCAGGTAGTCGTTCTCGACCAGCTGGAAGATGCGGTCGTAGTCGGCGACGACCTTGCGGATCGCGGCGCGCACGCTGAACCGCTCCTCGCGCACCAGCCGCTCGATCTCGCCGCGGAACTTGGGGTCCTGCAGGTAGGCGAGGTGGGTGTCGAAGATCCGCTGCTCGCTCTCCCCCAGCTTGCCCTCGTGCTTGTCCTTGAGTTCCTCGATCTGCCGGCGGCTCTCCTCGACCGCGCGCGCCAGGTCGGCGATCTCGCTCGGCACCTCGCTGGACGGGATCCTGGGCGGGAACCCCTCTACGTCCTCGTAGCCCTGCAGGAACACGGGGCCGAGGGCGATGCCGCCGGAGACGGTCTCGCCTTTGAACACCTTCATGGGGAGGCGCGGCAGGATCGGTGGCCACTCCCGCCATTGCAAGCCCGGCGCGGCGAACCGAGCCGGTCGCGGGCGTCCGGTTCAGGCGCCCGGGCCGAGCGCGAGCACGATCTTGCCGAAGTGGCTGCCGCTCTCGAGGTGGCGCAGCGCGGCCACCGCCTGGGAGAACGGGAACACCCGGTCGAGGACCGGTCGCAGGCGGTGCAGCGCGATCGCCGCGTTCATGCGTTCGAACATCGCCCGGCTCCCGACGAAGATCCCTGCCAGGCGGATCTGGCGCATCACCGCGGGCAGGGGATCGACCTGCCCCGCGCCGGCGAGCACGCCGATGAGCGCGATGGTCCCGCCCATGCGCACCGCCCGCAGCGAGCGCGGCAACGTGCCCGCGCCGCCCACCTCCACCACCAGGTCCACGCCGCGCCCGCCCGTGAGCGCACGCACGCGCTTGTCCCACTCGGGCTCGCGCCGGTAGTCGACGCCCTCGTCGGCGCCCAGCGCGCGCGCGCGGTCCAGCCGCTCCGGGCTGCTGGACAGGACCACGACCCGGGCGCCCGCCCGCTTGGCGAAGAGCAGCGCGAACGTCGACACGCCGCCCATGCCCTGCACCAGCACCGTGCCGCCCGGCGCGACACGCCCGGTCTCCACCACCGCGTTCCAGGCCGTGAGCGCCGCGCAAGGCAGGGTCGCGGCCTCCGCATCGCTGAGGTGGTCGGGCACCGCGATCACGCCGTCTTCCTCGAGCACGGCCTCCTCCGCCAGGAGCCCGTCGCGCGTGCCGCCCAGGTCGGTGCGCGCCTTCGCCTCGTCGAGGTCCCCATCCACCCAGCCCTGGAAGAACGTGCCCGCCACGCGGTCGCCCACGCGCACCCGCTGCACGCCGGCGCCCAGTGCCACCACGGTCCCCACTCCATCGGAGACCGGGACGCGGGGGCGTACCAGGCGGGGGTTGTACGTGCCCTGCACCATCATCAGGTCGCGGTAGTTCAGCGACAGCGCATGGAGGCGCACGCGCACCTGCCGCGGTCCGGGTTCGGGGAGGGGACGCTCCGCCGGCGTCAGATGGTCGAGGCCGAAGGCCGCGCGGATCTCGTAGACCTGCATTCCCCTGGATCTACGACAAGAGCTCCGGCGCCGCGAGGTGCCCGTTGCCGGCAGCCCCTGCTCCTCCCACAATGCCGAGCGTCCACCCCGAACCGCCTTGACCTCCCCGCGCGCCTCCGACCGCATGACTCCGGAACGACCTGGAATCCACCCGACCGCGGTGGTGGCGGAAGGGGCAGAGATCGGCAAGGACGTGAGGATCGGCCCCTACTGCTTGGTCGGCCCGCGAGTCCGGATCGGCGACGGCTGCATCCTCCACTCCCACGTCGTGCTCGACGGCGACACCATCCTGGGCGAGCGCAACGAGCTGTTCCCGTTCGCGGCGCTGGGCGCGCGCCCGCAGGACAAGAAGCTGACCGAGAAGACGCCGGTCGGCGCGCTGCGGATCGGCAGCGGCAACCAGATCCGCGAGTACGTCACCATCCATCCGGGCACGCCGTTCGGCAAGGGCGTGACCGTGCTGGGCGACAACAACATGCTGCTCGCGGCCAGCCACATCGGCCACGACGCCATCGTCGGGAACAACGTGGTGTTCACCAACGGCGCCATGGCCGCCGGTCACTCCACGGTGGGCGACCGCGCGATCCTCGGCGCGGTGTGCGGCATCCACCAGTACGCCCGGGTCGGCGCCCTGGCGATGGTCGGCGCCGGGGCGATGGTGTCGCGCGACGTGCCGCCGTACGCGCTGGTCCAGGGGGATCGCGCCCGCCTCGTGGGGCTCAACCTCGTGGGTCTGCGGCGCTCCGGCCTGCCCAGCGAGTCGATCATCAGGCTCAAGCGCGCGTTCCGCCTGCTCTTCTGGCGCACCGGCTCGATCCACGACCGGATTGCGGCCGTCCGGGAGAGCTTGGGCACGGACCCACTGGTTCGCGAGATGCTGGACTTCGTGGAGGACAGCAAGCGCGGTGTCGTGGTGCCCCGCGGCCGGGTCGGACCGACCGACGAACTCGAGCTGGCGGAGCACTGAGGGTCCGTGATGCGCGTGCGTGCGGTGCTCCCCGCGGCGCTCCTGCTGGCGGCGCACGCCGCGGCCCAGGACCCGGGACCCGCGGTGCGCAGCGTGCAGACCGCGGACGGATCCCGCTTCGTGCTGGTGCCCACCTCGGGCCCGCCCGTGGTGCACTGGGTCGTCGCCAGCCGTTCCGGCCCGCTCGCGGACCCGCCCGGACTGGAGGGCCTCGCCCACGCGGTGACGGCGGCCTCGTTGAGCGGCACCGGCTCGCTCGGCTCGCTCGATCCGGAGCGTGAACGCGCCGCGCTGGCGGAGGAGGAGACGCTGGAGGCGCGGCTCGCCGCGGCGCGTGGCCAGGCCGGCACCCAGGCCGAGGCCGCGGCCGCGCAGCTCGCCAGGGCGAGGGCCGAGGCGGAGGCGCTCGGCGACCCCCTGGCGTTCGAACGGGCGCTGCGCGCCGCGCCCGCGAGCGGCGCCACGGTCAGCCGACTGCCGCAGGCCACGCTGGTCGAGGTCGTGGCCACGCTCGATGGCCTGCCGCGCGTCGCCGAACTCCTCCTGGCGCGGCGCGAGGACGCCGTGCTGCGCGGCTGGCGCGAGCGCCTCGCCGCGACCCGGAGGGAGCTCGGCGCGGCCCGCGCCGTCTCGCCGCTGGGCGCGGCGCACGAGGAGCTCCTGCGGCTGGCGTTCCAGGAGCACCCCTACCGTCGCTTCCTGCCCGCGGCGGAGTCGCTGCGGGAGCCGACCCGCGCCGAGGCGGTGGCCCTCTACCGGCGCGTGCAGGCGCCGCCCCGGACGCTGCACGTCCTGGTCGGCGGCTTCGACGTACCGGCAGTGGAGGCGATGCTGCAGCGCGTGTTCGACCGCACCGGCCTGTGGAAGGACGAGGCCGAGACCGCGCCGCGCGCGCACCCCGGCGCGCGGGAGGGCCTGATCCGCACCGGGAACGGCGGCGGCGTGCTCGTGGCGCACTTCCTGCCCGCGCCGCCGGCGCCGGCGTCGCTCCTGCCCCTGGCCACGTGGCTCGGCGATCCCGACGAGGGGCACGTGGTGAGTGCGCTGCGCGCGCAGGGCCACCCGCAGGCACGCGTGCAGGCATGGCTGCCGTACCCGGACTGGGACGGAGGCACGCTGCTGCTCGAGGTCTTCGATCCGCGCGTGCGCAGCGACCAGGACACCCGCGTGCTGGCCGCCAAGATCGCGCAGCTCCTCGACGAGGCGGGCACCCAGCCCCCCGACGCGGCCGCACTCGAGCGCACCCACAGCGCCTTGCGCGCCGCGCGCACCCGGGCGTTCGCCGCCAACGGGCCCCTGGCGGTGCATCTGGCGACCGCCCTCTTCGTCGAGGGACGCGCCGCCGAGGACGTGTTGCGCGGCGACCCCAGGCTCGACGCCGCCGGCCTGCAGCGCACGGCGGCGGGCCTCTTCGACCGCGAGCGGCGCATCGTGCTGCGCGTCCTGGCCGCCCGACCCACGGAGCGAGGCCGGTGAGCCGCGGCTGCGCACCCCTCCTGGCACTCGCCCTCGCCGCCTGCTGGTCGCAGCAGGTCGCCACCGAGACCGTGCCCCTCCCCAGCGACCCGCCGCCCCTCCCGCGGGAGCGCAGCGGGACGCCCGGCGCCACGCGTCCGAACCTGGCGATCCCCACGCTGCGCAGCGAGGCGGCGGGCCTCGCCCGCGAGAGCGTGCCGGGCGGCCTCACGATCCTGGCCCGCGACGACGCGGGTGCGCGCGGGCCCACGGCCACGATCGCGCACGCCGTCCTGCTCCTGCCGGTGGGACGCAACACCGGCAAGCCCGGGCTCGCCGACCTCGCGACCTGGATGCTCCTGGAGGCCGCCGACGGCGGCGCCCCGTCGCTGCAGCGCCGCGTGCAGGCGCTGGGAGGCGGCGTGGAGTTCTGGGTGTCGGGCGGCCACGTGCGCCTCTCGCTCGAGGTGCCGGCCGCCGAGTTCCCGGCCGCGCTCGGCCACCTGGCCGCCGCCCTGGCCCGGCCCGTGGCCGCGCCCGCGCAGTTGGAGCGGCTGCGTGCGCGGGCCCGCCGTGCCCTCACCGGCGAGGCGCTCCTGAGCCCACTGCTGTGGACCGGCGCGCGGGTGCTCGGCAACCAGCCCCTGCCCCCCGAGGAATTCGTCGCGGCGCTGGCCCAGCGCACGCCCGAGGAGGTGGAGGAGTGGCACCGCCTGCTCCTGCGCCCGTTCGGCGCCGTGCTGGCCGTGAGCGTGCCCGGCCGGGCCGCCGAGGACGCCCTGGCGCTGGCCCGGAACGCGGTGCAGGCGTGGACCGGAACCACCATGGCCTCGCCCGCCGCGGCGCCGCCGCCGGAGGTGCCGACCATGGCGGGCCTGGTGTTCGTGCCGCTCGAGGTGCCGCTGGCCGAGATCGCGCTGCTCGCCCCGCTCCCGCTCCTCGGCGCGCCCCAGGCCGCGGAGACCCAGGTGCTGCTCGAGTGCCTCTCGGCGGGCGGCGTCGGCGGCCGCGCCGGCGAACAGCTGCGTCGCGTCTTCGGCCGCGAACTGGCGCTCGAGACCCGCACGGTGCTCGACGGACCACGCCGCTTCGCCGCGTTCACCGCGCGCGTACCGGTCGCGGAGGCGCCGCGCGTGGTCGAGGCATTGCGTGCCGCCCTCGCCTCGCTGGTGGCGCGCACGCCGCGCGACGACGAGGCCGGCGCCGCGCTGCTGCGCGTGCGGCTTGCGATGCTGGCCGAGGAGGAATCCGGCCAGACCTGGCTGCTGGCAGCCGCGGCGCGCACCCTGGCGCGGGTCGAGGATCGCGCGTGGCGTGCCACACGCGAGGCGCTGCTCGAGGCACGCGCCCCGGAGCTCGGCGGCGCCGCGGCCGCCCTCGGCGACACGTGCCGGATCGTCGTCGTCGGCGGCAACCCAGGCTCGCATCCCGGCGCGAGCGAGCTGGACGACGCGTTCCCGCAGACCCTGCCCCTGGAGGACGAGGGCGGTGCGGCGGTCGAGATCGGCGCGGCCAGGCCGCTCCTGGACCTCGCGACCGAGGCCCTGGGCGGCCGCGACGCGCTGGCCGCGGTGCGCGGCTGGCAGGCTCGCGCCCGGGTCGAGTCGCCGCTGGGCGCCACGGCCGGCGACGAACTCTGGTTCGCGCTCCCCGACCGGTTCCGCCGCCGCCGCACCGTGCTGGCCACGACCATCGAGACGGTGGCCAGCGGCACGGGCGGAAGCGAGGCCGTGGCGGGGGAGCGCGTCGAGCTGCCGGCGGCGGAGGCCCAGTCCCTGGCCCGCTACCCCGCGCTGCATCCGCTCCTGCTCCTCGGGGCCGTGGCGCGTGGCGAGTCCGCGTGGCGGCTGGTCGGCGTGCACCGGCGCGGCGGCCGCGAACTCGGCATCCTGGAGGCCGTGGACGACACGAAGGAGCGGACGCGGCTGTGGATCGACGCAGAGAGCGGACTGCCGCGCCGGCTCGAGACGCACGAGTGGCGCCACGGCGTGGGGCGCGTGTCCCTGGCGGCGGAGTTCGACGACTACCGCGCCGTCTCCGGGCTGCGCGCGCCGTTCCGGATGCGCGTGCAGATCGACGGGGGCCGCGACGCCGTGACCACGATCTTCCAGACCTTCCTGCCCAGCGCCCCCGCGCCGGCGGCGCTCCAGCTGGGCGGGCCGCCCGGGGACCTGCGATGAAGACGCTCCTCGGGGTCGCCTCGCTGACCGCGCTGGCCGGAGTGCCGGCGGTGCTCCTGCTCGCACCGCAGGCCGGCGAGGTCCGCACCGCGGAGCGGCGCCCGCTCTCGGCCAGGGTGGAGGTCCTGCGCGGGGCACGCGGCAACGTCGTGTGGTTCCACGGCGAGACCGGCGCGGTGCTGATCGAGCCCTCGCCCGCGCCGCTGGAGCCCGAGGCCGCGCGCGCGCTGCGCGAACAGGAGCGCGTCCCTCTGCGCTACCGGATCCTCCTGGGCCCACCCGACCCGAACGCCGGCGACGTGGGCCGCGCCGCGGGCGACGCGGTGCAGACGGTGGCCCACAAGCTCGTGCACGAGGCCATGCAGCGCAAGGCGCGCGGCGCCGACCTCGCGTTCGAAGGCACGCTCTACCTGCATCTCGACGGCGAGAAGGTCTCCGTGCAGCACAAGGGCGTCGCGCGCACCGAGGCCGACACGTTCGCCTACCTGCACCAGGAACAGGTGCTGGTGGTCGGCGATCTGGTCCAGTCTGGCGTCCATCCCGCCGCACCGCCGGGCGGCGGAGCCGTGCGCCAGTGGCTGCGCGTCCTCAAGGAGCTGCGCAAGGACTTCAAGGGCAACGAGGCGCTCAAGGTCGTCCCCTCGGTCGGCGCCCCCGGCGGCCTGGAACTGCTCCAGGAGCAGATCGACTACCTGCAGGACCTGATCGATGTCGTGGACGAAGGCCACCGCCGCGGCCTCGACCTCCAGGAGACCCTCGACTCCGCCGGCGCGTTCCGCACCAAACACCGCCGCACCGGCGACCCCCGCGCCCTGATCGAATCCGCATACCGACTCTGAGCAATCTCGACGGCTCCGTTACGCGCCCGTAACGCACGCCAGCCCAAGCCACCTCAGCCGCCGGACAGATCGAGCACGCGCACCCCCGGCACCGAGTCGCGCACCACCGCGCGCGCCAGGTCCACCCAGGTCGCGCAGCGGTCCAACACCACCGAGTCGGAGGTCGCCACGGGGTCCTGCGCCACGCACAGGACCGGGTCGGGACTGGGCACCACCTCGACCGTCCACGGGCGGTCGCGCACCTGCGCGTGCTCGCGCAGGAACCCGGCCAGCCGGCCGCTGTTCGCGACCGGCGCGTCGAGCAGCCAGTGCGCCGCGGCGACGCCATGCCGTTCCAGCCACGTGCCGATGCGCTCGAGCGCCGGTCCGGTCTCCGCCACGATGCGATACGTGCCGTGCACGCTCGCCATGTCGCGCAGACACCCGTCCCGGCCGATCAGGAGCACACCGCCGGCCAGTGCGGCCTCCACCGTGGTCAGCACGTTGAACCCGTCCACCACGATCCGCCGTCCTCGGAGCGCGCCGGCCGCCAGACGGCGCGCCGCCCGCCCTTCCGCCTGCGCAGGCGTGCACGCCGCCCGCTGCACCGCGAGCCGCTGCCGCGCGGTGAGCGCGTGGCGATCGCCCACGAGCTTCAGCGCCGAAGGCAGCGCGTACCCGCGCTCCAGGAGCCAGCCCAACTCGGCCGCCGCGCGCGCGAGCCCGGCCTCCTGGTCCTGGGCGAAGAGCCGCCCGTCCTCTGGCGCGGGTCCGCGATGTCTGCGCCGGTCGGGCATGGGTGCAATGACGATCGTAGGGGCGAACCGCACGGCATCCCGCATGGCCTGCCCTGGCCGCCTGGGGCGGGTCCCGCCGCGCGGCGCACATGCTGGTGGCGCCGGAACGCGCATCCCCGCCCTCCCCCATGGGGCCGACGCATCTGGGTGGCGGGGATCGACATGGAGCCCCCGCCGCCCGGCCGACCACCCTCCCGATCCTTCCGACCGCACGCGGCCCGCCCGCTCGCACCCACCCGCTCCAGTCCGGGAGACCGGGGGGCTCCCCAGGGCCGCCCCGGGGCGACCGGCCCCACCCGCGCCGGGCTCGAGCCCCCGAAACACCGCACCCGCGCCCCGCGTTGCCCCCATCGCGACGGTGCAGGGTCGGCGCGAGCCCTGGCCTGTGGCCGCGCATCCCGCGACCCCCGTCCGAGCCCCCACCGGAGGCACCATGCTGCCGAGTCTCGCTCTCCCCGCCCTGGCTCTCTCCCTCGCGCTCGCCGCGTCGGCACAGTCCCCCAACCTGCAACCAGGCCGCCTCCTCCCCGGCTCGCCGACGGTCGGCCCGGCCGCCGAAGTGCAACAGGGTGCGGCCTGCGCCGCAGGCTCGGGATCGTCGCTCCTCGTGTTCGAGGATCGGCGCGCCGGCGACAGCGATCTCTTCGGCCTGCGGCTCGATGCGAACGGCATCCCGCTCGACCCGCTGCCCTTTCCGGTCACCAAGGACCCCGGCAACCAGACCGCGCCGAAGGTGGTGTGGAGCGGCCAGGCCTGGCTCGTCGTCTACAGCAATCAGGTCGACCCGGGCAGCGGCTACTTCGCCTACCAGGTCGCCGCGCTGCGCGTGTCGCCGCAAGGCCTCGTGCTCGATGCGGCGCCGATCGTGGTGAGCATCGACGGCACGGGCGGCGGCTTCGCGGCGGCGAGCGACGGCGCCGGCTGGGCCGTGGCCTACACCGGCTACAGCGCCGGCAACGGCGGCATCCGCGCGCGGCGCATCACCGCGGCCGGCTCGGTGCTCGACCCGGGCGGCGTGCTCGTGGTCCCGGAGACCTACTACATCCTCTCCCCGGTCGGTGCCTCCTTCGCGGGCGCTGCCTACCTGTTCACGTGGGGCGACAACGGCCTGCGCGGCCGCCGCTTCACCCCTGCGCTGCTGCCCATCGACGCGAATCCGGTGCTGGTGCACGAGAAGGTCGCGGCGCTCGCCGGCAACGGCACGAACCACTTCCTCGCCTGGCCCTTCCAGAACGCCCAGTACCAGGGCGAGATCCTGGGCGCGCGCCTGGGCGCCGACCTGCGGCTCCTCGACCCCACGCCCCTGCCCATCTCCGGGGCGAGGCCCAACGACAACGCCCAGGACCCCTTGGTGGTCTGGGACGGAACGCAATGGATCGTCGCATGGCTCCACCTGGGCACCACCGCGCAGCGCGCCGCGCGCGTGAGCGCCGGCGGCTCGCTGCTGGATCCGGGTGGCGTGGCGATCCCGGAGAACTCGCCCAACTACCTGTACGGCCCCGCGCTCGGCGCCCTGCCCGCCGGCGGCGCACTCCTTGCCTGGCACGACGGCCGCAACGGCGCCAGCGACGTGTTCGGGACGCCGTTCCGCGGCAACGGCAGCGCAGGCACCGAGCGGACCTACAGCGTCGGCTCCGAGACGCTGCAGGAACCCCGGGTCGCGGCCGGGCCGCAGCAGTACCTGCTGACCTTCCGCGCGCTCTCGGCCCCAGGCTCGCGCATCCTCGCGCAGCGGGTCGACGCCTACGGCGCGGCCCTCGATCTGGAACCGATCCAGGTCGCCAGCGCCACCCACGCCAACCTGAACGCGGGCGGCGCGGCGTGGAACGGCAGCTGCTACCTCGTCGTCTGGAGCGAGAGCGGACAGATCCAGGCCCGCCGGATGCGCGCCGACGGGACGTTCCTCGATCCTGCGCCGATCGCGGTGCTGCTCGGCGGCGGCGCCGACGTCGCCGCCCTGGGCGGCGACTTCCTGGTCACCGGGATCCGCGCGCCGTCCTACCCGCAGTACGTGTTCTCGTACGGGGCGCGCGTGCGCGGCACCGACGGCGCAGTGCTCGACCCAACCCCGCTCGGATTGGGCAACAGCTACGCGACCCGGGCGCGCGTGGTCGCGCTCGGCCAGCGCTGGCTCGTGGTCACCGAGCGCCACTGGACCCACAACAGCCACCAGAGCGACCTGGAGACCGACTTCGTGGACGCATCCGGGATCGTCACGCCGGGCCCCAACCCGGCCACGGTGAACATCCAGGACTGGGGCAGCAGCGACGTGGCCAGCGCCGGCGACCATGCCCTCGTGGTCTGCCAGTCGGGGAGCAACTGGACCAACACCGAGGTCTTCGCGCGCGTGATCCTGGCGGACGGCACGCTCGCCAGCAGCCTCCTGAACCTGACCGCCGCGGACTCCGGCGGCCAGTCGCGTGCGGCCGTGGCCTGGACCGGCCGCGAGTACGTCGTGTGCTATCAGTCCCTCCAGAACAACGCGTGGTTCTACGACTACGAGCCCGACGTGTACGGCGTGCGCGTCAGCGCCACGGGCACCCTGCTGGATGCCCGCGGCTTCGCGGTGTGGCAAGGCGAGGACTACGAGCGCACGCCCGACGTGACGGGCCTGGGCTCCGGGCGCGCCCTCTTCGCCGCTGCCGCATACGTGGATGGCCCGTACGCGGCGTTCCGGATCGCCACCCGCGAACTGCGCCCGGCCGGCGTGCAGAGCTACGGCACAGGCACGCCCGGCTGCGAGGGTGCCCAGCGGCTCCACGCCAGCGGGCCGCCGGAGCTGGGCGCGGGCGGATTCGCCCTGTACTGCGACCGCGCGCCGCGCAGCGCGACCGGCGTGGCGCTGCTGGGGAGCACGGGCGACCTGGCCGGCACCTTCTACCCCGCCCTCGGCGTCCGGCTGCACGTCGCGCTCTCGGGCGGAGCCCTCCTCACGCTGCCGTGGCGGTCCGACGGCGCGGGGCTGGGCACGCTCCCCCTGCCGCTGCCCGGCGACCCCGGCCTGCGCGGTGCACGGCTCCATGCCCAGGGCGTGTGGCCCTGGGGGACGACCTGCCCGCTGCTACCTCTGGGGCTCAGCGCCTCCGAGGGGCTGGAACTCGTGCTCCAGTAGCGGGCCGCGCCCCCGCGCGCGGCGATCGTGCCGCCGCGGGGGTTGAAAGCGCGCCACGCGCCGGAATCCTTGCCGCCATGTCCCAGGCTCCGCGGCCGCTCCTGCTCGGGCACAGCCCCGACCCCGACGACGCATTCATGTTCTACGCCATGCGCGAGGGGCTGGTGGATCAGGAGGGCCTGCGCTTCGAGCACGTGCTGCAGGACATCGAGACGCTCAACCGTCGCGCGATGGGCGGCGAGCTCGAGGTGACCGCCGTCTCGCTGCACGCGTTCGCGCACCTGCAGGGGCGCTATGGCCTGCTCTCCTCCGGCGCGAGCATCGGCGACGGCTACGGCCCGATGGTGGTGAGCAAGGCGCCCCTCGACCCGCGCGCGCTGGGCGACGTGGAGATCGCGGTGCCCGGCACGCTCACCAGCGCGTTCCTGGCCCTCAAGCTGCACACCCCGCGCTTCCGCCACCGGGTCGTGCCCTTCGACGAGATCCCTGGCGAGGTGGCGGCCGGACGCTTCGCCGCCGGTCTCCTGATCCACGAGGGTCAGCTCACCTACCAGCGCATCGGCCTGCACCTGTGCGTCGACCTCGGGACCTGGTGGAAGGAAGAGACCGGCCTGCCCCTGCCCCTCGGCGTGAACGTGGTCCGCCTGGACCTCGGCCCGGAACTCTGCGCGCGCATCGGCAGGGTGCTGCGCCGCTCCATCGAGTACGCCCTGGCCCACCGCGAGCCGGCACTGCGCCACGCCTTGCGCTACGGCCGCGACCTCGATCTCGCCGACGCCGACCGCTTCGTGGGGATGTACGTGAACGAGTTCACCCGCGACTTCGGCCCCCGGGGCCGCGCGGGGGTGCGCCTGCTCCTCGAGCGCGGGATGGCCGCGGGCATCCTGCCGCGGGCGGCGGCCGAGCCGGTGTTCGTGGGCTGAGCACGCCACCGGGTCAGCCGGGCCCGGTGTCTGGTGGCGGGCGGCGAGGGGCGCCGCCACGCGACCCGGCCGCGGCCGGGGACCCGCGGCCTGCGGCCCGTAACCGGCGCCGGAGTCCTCCGTCTCCTGGTTCGTTGTCGCGCCCGCGAGACACCGCACGCACCGGAGTGCACCCCAGGCAAGCCAGTACCGCGGTCACACGGTGCGCTTTCCCGCGATTCAGCGCTCTAGGAGGTAGTTCCAGATAGCGGCACGCGGCTTGCGCAACGCCCGGCCGACCGATCGCCATGAAGACCCTCGCCATGATCCGCCCCGCACCCAGCCACTCCCCGCTGCTTGCCGCCCTGCGCCGGGTCCGCCGCCATCCGAGCTTCGTGGACATGGTCCTGGTCGGGTTGGTGTTCGTCGCCAACTTCCTGCTCTGGCTGGCGCTGTAGCCAAGGAACCGCCGCGACCAGACTCCCACCCCCCGGATCCGGCACCCCCTCCCGCGGCGGCGGCCCGGGGTCCGCCGGCCCGAGGCCCGGCGAGGGACAGCGGATACCTTCGCGGTCATGACCCCGGTCGCGGTCGGCGAGCTGCTGGATCTCGAGGTCGAGCGCATCGCGTTCGGCGGCGAGGGGGTGGCCCGACACGAGGGCTTCGTGGTGTTCGTGCCGCTGGTGGCGCCCGGGGAACGGATCCGCGCCCAGGTCCGGGAGGTGCGCCGGACCTTCGCCAGGGCCGAGCTCCGGGAGGTCCTCGCTCCCTCTCCGGACCGCCGCTCCGCTCCCTGCCGGCACTTCGGCACGTGTGGCGGATGCCAGCTGCAGCACCTGCACCATCCGGCCCAGCTCCGGACCAAGGTCGAGTTCGTCCAACACGCCCTCAAGCGGATCGGGGGGATCTGGTGGCAGCGGGAGATCCCGATCCGCAGCGCCCAGGAGTTCGGCTACCGGATCCGGGCGCAGTGGCAGATCGCACCGCGGGGGCCGGACCAACCTCCCGCGATCGGGTTCCACCGCGCGGGGAGCCGCGAGGTGTGCGAGGTGGAGAGCTGCCCGATCCTCGTGCCAGAGCTCAACGCCGGCCTGGCACGCCTGCGCGGAATGGGCGCGGAGCACGGCCTCCCGCGCGTCCTCGACATGGCCGCGGGCGCCGAGGGCGTCGCCACGGATCCGCCGCTGCCCGGGTTCGCCGTCGAGCCGATCACCCAGGGGGTCGGAGCCGACACCTTCGGGTTCGCCCCGCAGACGTTCTTCCAAGGCAACCGGGTGCTCCTCCAGGAACTCGCGGCCCATGCCGTCGGCGAGCGCGCCGGCTACGCGGCCCTGGATCTCTACGCCGGCGTAGGGCTCTTCACCGTGCCCCTCGCCCGCAACCACGCGCAGGTGACCGGCGTGGAGAGCGACCCCCACGCCGTGCGCATCGGCCGCGCCAACCTGGCCCGCAACGGCTGCGAGAACGCCACGCTGCGCAGCGCCAGGGTGGAGGATGCCCTGCGCAGCCTCCTGCGTGCGGTGGCCGCCGGCAAGGCGCAGCCCCCCGACCTGGTCGTCCTCGACCCGCCGCGGATCGGCGCGCGCGCGGCCATGCCGCTCCTCGCCCAGCTCGCCGCGCCGCGGGTCCACTACGTGAGCTGCGATCCGGCCACCATGGCGCGGGACCTGCGGGTGCTGCTCGGCGCCGACTACCGGCTCCTCGACGTCACCGCCTTCGACCTCTTCCCGCAGACCTACCACGTCGAGACCGTGGCGCGCCTCGCCCTGGCCGCGGCCGAGTAGCCAGGGACATGGCTACCGCACGCGCAGCTCCAGACCGTTGCTGCCACTGACCAGGCCGCTCGACGAGCCAGGATCCGCCACGAAGACCTGGGCGAACACCGAGCCCTGGGCCATCCGCACCGGCACCGCCACGGGCAGGCGCGCGCGACCGCTGGAGTCGAGCGTGAAGCCGATGACGGACGGCGCCCCCACCAGGAGGCGGCAGGTGCCGAGCACCGGCAGATCCACCTGCGAGGCACCCACGAGCAGCACGGCTGGGGCGGACGCGGCGCCGCGGGCCACCACCAGGGTCACGGTCTCCCCGGCGCCTGGTCGGCCTTCGCCTGCCAGCGCCGGCACGCGGCCGCTGGCTCCGGGGCAGCCGCTGCCGTAGGTCGCGGCCGCGATCGGATCGAGCCGGAACGCCTGGGCACTCGCGCTGCCCGCGCGCATCCCCTGGCCCACGATCTGGCCCAGGTCGTTGATGGCCCTGGCCTCGTCGAGCCGCCAGCCGAGCGCCTCCTCCGGATCGAGCAGCTCGCGCAGCTCCTCCATGCCGCGCGACGGCGTGTAGAGGAACGCACGCTTGTTCGCCGCGCCGCGGGTAGCGGAGAAGCCGACGGCGTGACGGTGGCTGTTCAGGTCGTAGGCCAGGCTGTGGACGTCGCTCCCCACCACACCGAGATCCACCAGCGAGGAGCCCTCGAAGCGCACCGCGCGCGGAGCGTTGTACGACGCGTCCGCGGAGATGCCGCAGGCCTCGCCGAAGTCGTTGATCGCGTACGCGGTCGACCATGCGTGGCCCTGCAGGGCGCCGAGGTCGCGCATGCCGACGCCCTGCTGCCACAGGAACGCGCGCCGGCCGCCGCTGGTCACGAACGACTCCCCGACCACGAGGCCGCCGGCGCTGATCCCGTATGCGTAGCTCGCCGAGCCCCCCAGCGTGCCGAGGTTCTGCATGCCACCGGTCGCACTCCACAGATAGGCGCGCCCGTAGCCACCCGTCGTGAACGCCGTGCTGGTGCCCACGATGTCGCCGCGGTCGTTCACCCCCCCGGCCTCGGCGTTGGCGAACAGCGTCTGCGGCGTGCCGCCCGGCAGCAGCCGATACACCTGCTCGTAGCCGATGCCGCCCACGACGATGCCGCTGGCGCTGACCGCCACGGCGTCGTTGGCGGCGATGGCGACGAAGCCGCCGCGGTCATCGTGGCGCCAGGCGGAGTACCCACCGCCGGCGAGCCCAGTGCCGACCGTCACGCCCGCGTCGCTGATGTCGCGCGCGCGGACCTCGCCCGTGCCGACCTGGAGCGGCCGCAGCGCGTACGTCGGGCCGGCCCAGATCCGGAATGCCGCCTGCACGCTGCCGCCCACCACCGTGGCGCTCATCGTGATCGTGGTCTCGGGCCGGTCCGCGGGCACCTGGATGTCGAAGGAGGCATGCGACATGCCCGCAGGGATCGTCACCGAGGCCGGGAAGACCGCGATCCCGCTGGGCGACGCGTTCAGGGTCACCAGGTATCCGGCTGCCGGCGCCGGCCCGTCGATGGTCACGGTCGCGGAGAGCGCGCCGCCGCGCACCACGCGCTGGCGCGTGAGCGCCAGGTTGCGCAGTCCGTTGAGGCGTTCGTCGACGCGCACCACGAACCCGTCGGTCTGGCCGCGGATCGTCGCCTGGTAGGCGCCGGTGCCGGGCGTGATGGTGGCCGTCGAGGACGAGTGGCCGGCGGCCCACACCGAGCCGTTGGCGCCGAGATCCATGCCCGCGAGGGTGTGCGAGCCGACGGCGAAGCGCAGCTCGCTGCACCAGGTCCGCCCGTCGGGAGACATCTTCACCACGCGCGCGCCGTTGGGGCCGGGCAGGAAGGACGCGCCCGGAACGCTGCCGCGCATCACCACCACGGGATAGCCGCGCGCGTCGATCTTGAGGTCGACGATGCCATCCGCCGAGTCGTAGATGCCCACGAGCGTGCTCCACTGCAGCGTGGTGAGGGGCAGGTCGAAGCGCGCCAGGAAGCCCTCGGTGTTGCGCGACGAGTCCGCCGCGCCCGGCCAGGCGGTGACCATGCCCCCCGGCGTGACTGGGTGGCCGGGGTCGCTGGTGGCGCCCGCGACGTAGACGTTCACCGTGGCATCCATGCCCACGGCCTGCGGCACGCCCTTGAAGCGCGTGCTGCCGATCAGGTTGGTCACGGTGGGATCGAACACGGACACGTAGCCGCGCCCGGTGGTCGAAGGGTCGTAGGCGCCAGGGGTCACGGGCATGTCGGCCGAGATGGTGCCGCCGCCCAGGACGACGATCCCGGAGGGACCGAGCGCCAGGCAGAGGCCCGTGTCCATGCTGCCGCCGCCAAAGTAGGTGAGGCGGCGCAGCGTGCCGGTGCGCGAGTACACCGCGAGGTACGCGTCGGCATCGCCGGCCAGCCGCGGCTGGAGCGCCTGCACCACCTGCAGGTCCGCGGACCGCGTCGTGCCGGTGACGATCGCGTTGCCCTCGGCATCGAGCACCACATCGCCGCCGTCCGGCGCGGAGGAGCTGAGGTTGGCGTAGAGGTCGCGGCCCGCGCCGCCCAGGTAGGTGGCGAACACGAATCCCGAGCCTGTCGCGTTCAGGCGGCAGACGAACGCGTCGTAGCCGCCTCGGTTGTTGGGCTGGGCCGCACCGGTCGTGGTGGGGAAGTCGGTCGCGTCCGTGAATCCAGTGATCACGGCCTCGCCGGTCGCGTCGACGGCCACCGCCACCGCGGCCTCGGCCTGCGTGTAGACCGGGCCGCTCCCGCCGAGGTAGGTCGCGTAGAGCAGCGCCGTGCCGCCCGGATTCAGCTTGGCCACGAATGCGTCGTAGACGCCGTCGATGGTGCCGCGGATCGGGCCGGCCATGGGGAAGTCGAGCGAGGCGGTCTGGCCGACCACGTAGGCGTTGCCCTGCGGGTCCGCGGCGACGTCGAGCACGTATTCCCAGTTGCTGCCACCGATCCAGGTCGCGTAGGCGAGGACCGGATCGACCACCAGCGGCAGGGACGGGTCGTGCGGCCCCAGCACGAAGCCGAAGCGGTCGGCGCCGCGCAGTTCGTAGCGCACCGCCACCTCGCGGCGCTCGCCGGCGCACCACTGCCACGCCACCGGCGGGCGCTGGCGCAGGGTGCCCACGTGGGTTTCCAGGTCGAGCGCGTCGCCGCACAGCGCCAGCCGGGCGCCGGCCACGCGCAGCTCGATCGCGGCGACTCTGGCGCCAGGCTCGAGCTCGAAGTCGTACTCGAGCTCCTGGCCGTTGCCGTAGAGGATCAGGTCGATCCCGGGATGGACCTGCGGGTACCGCAGCCGTGCGAAGCGCGGCACGCCGATCCGCCAACCCGAAGGATCCTTGCCACGCAGGTAGTTGGCGGTGCCCGGGCCGCGCGCCTCCGCCAGCGGCGCCTGGAGCCTGCCGCCGACCGGCGTGAACGCGATCTCGGCCTGCCGCGCGCGGCCGTGCTGCAGGCGGAGCGCGAACCCCTCGGCGCCGGCCAGGACGGCGTAGCCCGGGCCGCGGGCCACGTGCGTGACGGGCGCCTCCAGCTGTCCGAGGTTCGGCTCGAACTCGAGCCGGGGGACGGCGGCGACCCTGCCCTGGCCGGGCAGGCAGGCGGACAGGAACGCGGACCAGAGGAACGCGGGCAGGACCAGGGCGGTGCGTGGGGTCATGGCGGTCGGGCGGCAGCAGGCGCAAGGCGCGTGCCCGCCACGGGAGCACCCGGAATCCTGGCGGGACGCCTGGAACGACCGCTGCCCTGTCCGGATCGCGGACTGCCCGTGTCAGGGTTCGGAACGCCCGGGCCGCCGGCGCCCGGTCCGCCCGGACCCGGCGCTCAGCGCTGGGTGGCCATCAGGCGCAGCTCGACGCCGATGAAGAACTGGTGCTCGCCGTAGAGGTCCTCGTTCCAGGACGGGCTGGGGCGGCTCTCGTTGTTGAGGTACGAGTAGCTGAGCACCAGGCCGAGGGCATCGGAGAAGTCCATCCCGCCGTAGAGCCCGCCGCCGTAGAAGAACTTGTTCTGCGTGCCGGCGCCGGTCTGTTCCAGGATGCGGATGAACTCGAGCTTCAGCATCGGCGCGAGATAGATGCCGCCACCCAGCTCCAGCCGGTAGCGCAGGTCGGCATCGACGTAGGTGTGGCCGACCGGCTTGGTGGCGTCGTAGTTGAAGACGCGGTCCTGGGAGTCGCTGAGCGACCCGTCGAGGATGAACTCCCAGGTGTTGTCCTGCCCCTGCGGGAAGTACCACTCGAGGCGCGCGCGGCCGCGGTACACGAGCTCGGGCAGCTGGCTCTCGTAGTTGCCCGGGATGCCGAAGCGCTGCTTGGACGTGTTCCACTCCGCCACGGCGCCGATCGTTGCGAGGTAGCCCTGCTCGGGCCGACCGGTCTGGCGGTTGAACTGCAGGGTGCGCTGCTCGAACCACGCCTGCCCGCCGTAGGTCTCGTGGTCGTCGGGGATGACGTAGTTGGCGGGCGTCTGTTCGTTGCGCTCGAACTTGTACCAGCGATAGAAGGCGCCCACCTCCAGCGATGCGTCATCGCGCAGCAGGCGGCCCACGCTGAGCGCGGCGCCGTAGTCCTTGCCCTCGTAGCGGCCGGTGGAGATGAACGAGTCGTCGCGATAGAAGCCCTCGCGATAGAACGGGAAGAAGCGGCCGGTGAGCTCCAGGCGGCCGATGTTGCCGTCGCCGACGATGTCGCCCTCGCGGATGCCGGCGTACACGCCGTCACGGCCGGCGTAGGCGTCGAGCGCGGAGGTCTTCGCGCCGAACCCCTCGGTGTGCAGCCACGCCTGCCCGTCGGGCACGAAGTCGTTCTCCTTGCCCACGTCCTTGTCCTCGCCGGCCGCCACCTGCCCGCCGAGGCCGCCGCGGATCAGCAGGAGCTCGGAGTAGTTGGTGGAGCGGTTGCGCGAGAAGGACAGCTCGCGGTAGTTGGGGCTGAGCGCCGTGATCTGCGCGGCGAGCCCGCCGGCGAGCACGAGCAAGGCGGCGGGGACGGCGGCGCGAGGGGTTGCCATGGGCCCCTCAAGGTAGCTGCGGCCGGGGTCGCAAGGAATGGCACGGGCGAGGCGGCGCACGCCGGGCAGCACCCCCGCCCGGGCCGCGCCCCGGCGGGGGCGGAGGGGCGCGCCGCGCGGCGTTCAGGCCGCCGCGTAGGCGCTGAGCAGCAGGTCGATCTCGCGCTCGTCGGAGAAGCGCTTCGCGAAGTCCTCGCGCATGCGCAGCCCCATGGCCCCGCAGGCGGAGCGGTTGCGTGCCAGCGCCAGGACCATGCGGGCCATCTCCTCCTCGTCCTGGTAGAGGAGGCCGGTCTCCTTGTGGCGGATCAGCTGGGCGTTGCCCGGGACGTTGCTCGCCACGACCGTGCGACCGAGCACGCCGGCCTCCAGGATCACGGGGGAGCAGCCCTCGAAGAGCGATGTGTTGAGCACCACGTCGGCGTCCTGATAGGCGGCGCCCATGCGTTCCGGCGAGAGGGCCGGGAGCACGCGCATGCCTTGCACCTGGGCGGCCCGCTCCCGGACCTCCTTCGCATACTCCTCGTCCTGCTCGGGCCCGACCACGATCATCTCCGCGTCGACGCCGTGGCCGCGCAGCACGGGGATCAGCGAGAGGGCGCGGTGCTGACCCTTCACCGGGCGGAGCCCGCCCGGCAGCAGCACCAGGAAGCGCTGGCGCGAGATCCCGAGCGAGCGCCGCAGGTCGGTGCCCTTGGTGTCGAGGCGCAGGGCGGCACGCGGCACCACGTCGATCGCACCGACCGCGTCGGGCACGCGTTCCTCGAGCGCGCGGGCGGCCTCGGCGTCGGGCACGAGCACGCGATGCGCGTGGCGCGCCACCTCGCAGAGCAGCGGGCCCTCGCGGTCGTCGAGCATCCGCACGTGCAGGTCCTCGCCAGTGAGCGAGACCACCCAGGGCGTGCGCAGACCGAGCAGGGCGACGCCCATCGAGGCGTCGTGCGCGTGGACGATGTCGGGCTTGAAGCGGCCGATGGTGCCCTCGAGGGATTCCTTGATGCCGCCGTCGTCTTCGGAGCCGAGCAGCTCGCAGAGATGGCCGCGGCGCTGCAGTCCTTCCCTGAACCGGCGCACGGTGTTCCCGCAGCCGCGGAAGAGCCGCATCGGCGAGCGGGTCAGGAGGAGCACCTTCACGGACACCTTTTCGGACGGGCCGGGGGGGTGGATTCAGC
>JADLFX010000024.1 GCA_020849665.1 Planctomycetota bacterium
CGGGACCAGGTCAACGCCGACGAGCTGGCGGCACTGGAAGAACTCCGGCTCGCCGTGATGTGCGCCACGGCCAAGGACAACGGCGCAGCGGACATCAAGGCGGTGCAGGAGCTCCTCTCCTGCCTGACCGGGTCACAGAGCTGAGGGAAGGGACATGCCTGAGCCAACCGTGATGGACCTCGTCACCCAGACGAAGGCCTCCATCGAAGAGTTCAAGAAGGGCGCGGCGACCAAGGCCGAGCTGGACGAGAAGATCGGCAAGCTGACCGGCAAGGTCGACGAGATCGAGAAGGCCTGGAAGGACGACGTCCAGCGCAAGACCGCCAGCGGCGAGGTCTCGGGCGCCGCGAAGAAGATGGTCGATCTCGGCATCGACTCGGTCGCGAAGCTGAACGCGCAGCACCTGAAGCACGTGTGCTTCTACGAGAAGGGCCTGCGCGGCGAGCTGCGCCCGCGCCTGGCGGTCGACCCCGACGTGAAGGCCGCCTTCGAGCTGGCCGACGAGGTCCACATCGTCGACCGGCTCATGGCCTACAAGTACGGCGACCTGAAGCTCGCCAAGCTCAAGGCCCAGGCGGGCGGGGAGAAGGCCTTCTACCTCGAGCGCTTCAAGGGGCATGCGCTCTTCGAGCGGTGGGACCGCTTCACGCGCGACCTGGCCCAGGTCACCGGCAAGGCGCTGACCTCGACGGGCGTGGGTACCGGCGACGAGTGGGTGCCGACCGGCATGGCGAGCAACTTGCTCGACCAGATCCGGCTCGCGGTGCCGACCGTGAACCTGTTCCCGGTCGTGCAGATGCCGACCAACCCGTTCGACTACCCGATCCGGTCGACCCCGGGCCGGGCGTACATCCGCTCCGAGAACACTGCGGTCACCGAGGGGACGCTGGCGACGGCGAAGCGCACGCTGACGGCGTACACCTTCGCCAACTACCAGGCCTTCTCGGACGAGGCCTCCGAGGACGCGATCATCGCCGTCGCGGGCGAGATCCGCTCCGATCTGATCCGCGCGCTCGGCGAGGGCCTCGAGGAGTCGCTCGTCAACGGCGACTCGGACGGCGCCAACCACTTCGACGAGGACTACGACACCGCGTCCGCCGGCGCCCGGACCTTCAACTCGTCCTTCTCGGGGCTCCGCCGCTTCGCGATCGTCGACGGCGGCGGCAACAACAGCGTGGTCGCGGGGGGCGGCACGTTCCTGACCGCGGCGACGGTCGCCTCGGCACTGGCCGCCATGGGCAAGTTCGGAGCGCAGCGGACCGCCGACCTGGCGCTCCTGCTCAACGCCGAGAGCTGGCTCAAGCTGCTCACCGAGGCGAACTCGCCGATCCTGACGGTCGACAAGTACGGGCCCTCGGCGACCATCCTCACCGGCGAGCTCAGCCGCATCTACGGCGTGCCCATCTTCGTGAGCTTTGGCGTCGAGCAGCGCCGCAACGCCGTGACCACCGCGGGCAACAACACCACCGCGGGCCCCAACACGCTCTCGACCGCCGTGCTGCTCAACCGGATGAACTTCCGGCTGGGAGACCGCCGCGACGTCCGCGTCGAGACGGACAAGGACATCACCTCGGGCAAGAACATGGTCGTCGGCACGGCGCGCTGGGGCTTCATGGCCCTCGAGCAGAACGCCGCCACGCCGAACGCGATGCCCGCCGTCGTGGCCATCGTCAACATCGACTGAGCCCGGGGGACCATGGTGCTGGCGTCGCTCAGCGAGCTGAAGGAGCACGAGGGGATCTCCGGATCCGCCCTCGACGCCTTCTTCACCTCGCTGCTGGCGCGCGTCAGTGCCATGGTCGACCGCTACTGCAACCGGACGATCGAGGCGCCCGTCGGCGACGTCACCGAGTACTACGACGGCAGCGGCTGCCCCGACTTGTTCGTCCTGCGCTACCCGATCGTCTCGGTGACCTCCGTCCACGTGGACGCGGCGCGCGCGTGGGGGGCGGCCACGCTGATCGCCTCGAGCTCCTACGCGACCGACGCCGCGGGCCGGATCCGGCTCCTGCCCAGCGCCTCGGTCCCCGACCTGGGTGTCCGGGGGGTGTTCCCGGAGGGCGTCCAGAACGTGCGCGTCGTCTACGTGGGCGGCTACACCACCGTCCCGGAGGACCTGAAGGAGGCGGCGATCCTGTGGTGCTCGGCGATCTTCGCCAAGCGCCGCAAGCTCGGCGTCCTCTCCACCTCGATCGGCGCCTACAGCGTCACCTACGGCCAGGCATCGGTCACGGCCCCGATGCCCGCGGAGGTCCGCATGGTCCTCGACCGCTACCGCAGGCCCCCCATGGTCTTCGCGTCGTCGTGATCGACACGCTCCTGATCCATACGGCGACCGTGCAGCGTCCCGGCCACACGGTCAGCGGAGGCAAGAAGACCCCGTCCGAGACCACGGTCGGGACCGGCGTGCGGTGCCTGCTCCAGCCGGTCGGCACCACCGTCGCCGGCGGGCCCATGGGCATCCTCTCGAGCGACTCCTGGGTCGGCTTCTTCCCCGCCGGCACCGACCTGCAGGTCCGTGACGAGGTCCTCTGGACGGACCGCACCCCCAACCTGGTCTTCACCGTCGAGGGGCTCGAGCCCTACCACGAGCACGACCCTTCGGCCGACCACCACCTGCAGGTCGCGCTGAAGCGCAAGAGGGCCGGATGATCGAGCTGCGCATCCGGACCAACCTGCCCGAACTGCGGGCGGTTCTGGCGAAGGGCCCAGAGCGGCTCCGCCGCGCGATCGTGCGCGGCCTCAACCGCGCCGGCGAGGTCGTCACCAAGGCCGCCCAGAAGAACCTGACCCGCAACCGCTCCGTGGCCTCCGGTCAGCTGCGGGCCTCGATGGGCTGGGCGGTCGACCAGGCGCGGCTGCGCGCCGCCGTGGGCCCCGGGCTGGCCGCCAAGGCGACCGGGCGCGGAGACGTGAACTACGGCTTCTGGGTCGAGCACGGGCGCCGGCCCGGCCTGCCGCCGCCGGTCCGCGCGCTGCGCCAGTGGGCCTCCCGCCGTGCCGGCGCCGACCCGCGGCTCGCCTACGCGATCGCCGCCTCTATCGCGATCAAGGGCACCCGGCCGGCGCCGTTCCTCGTGCCCGCACTGCAGGACTCCGCCAGCGCCGTGCAGGCGGTCTTCGAGAAGGAGCTCCGCCGCGAGCTCGACGCCATCGACCGCGAGGGAGGGCGGGCGCGGTGACCGCCAACCTGAAGACCCTCGAGCTGATCCAGGCGGCCATCGACCGGATCAACGCGGCCGTGCTCGCTGCCGAACTGAGCTTCACGCCCGTCCTCGTGCAGGAGGGCGACCTGGCCTTCTATGCGGCCAACCCGATCCCGGCAAACGACCTGCCGGCGGTCCTGGTGAAAGCCTCCTCTATCGGGATCGAGATCGGCCAGGGCGAGCTCGCCGACGTAGGCGGCGACCTGGTGGGAACGAGGACCACGCTGCGCCTGGTGCTGGTCGACACCTGGGAGAACGGCCAGCAGGTCGTGGCGCGCAAGATCCAGCGCACGCAGGAGCTCGCGCAGGCCTTCGTCCGCGGTTCCGGGCAGCCCTACACGATGGGCGCCTCGGTCCCCGGCTACGTGATCGTGCACGCGCTGCCCGTCGCGATCGAGCTGGACCCCGACGAGGACGCGCTCGTCTCGCAGCAGCAGGAGCAGCAGGTCTATGCGACCGCGATCACCCTCGAGGTGCTCGGTCGCTCGAGCAGGGTGTGAGGTGACGCCATGGTTAGGTTCGGACTCGGTGCATACGTGGGCTTCGGCGACCTGCCCTTCCTGACCGACGGGGCGGCGGCCGACATCAAGAGCTGGTTCCGCGTCTTCGAGGAGTTCGACGGCATCCAGCTGGAGCGAGTGATCCTCGACATGGACGACCTGTCGACCTACGACAAGCAGGTCGCGACGCTCTATCCCGGTCACCGTCAGGTCAGCGGCCAGATCGTCCTGCGCGCGACCTACGACCACCTGCAGTACCTGCTGCGGCACCTGACGGGGCACAACGTCACCGCCACCGGCACGTCGCCCTACGTGTGGACGTTCGGGCCGATCGAGCCGAACAGCGGCTCGCATTACGTCTACTCGGGCGCCGGTCGGGGGTTCTGCATCGAGGTCTACCGCGGACACTCCGCGAACTCGGTCTTCTACCAGGGCTGCCTGATCAACGAGTGGTCGATGAAGTTCGAGCCCGGCTCCCACGTGGAGCTGACGCTGGGCTTCGTCGGCCGCGGCCACACCATCGGGGCCAAGAGCACGCCGGCCTTCAACGCGGAGTTCATCACGACCCCGACCGGCCAGGCCCTGGCCGGCGCGACGGCGTTCGTGCAGCTGCCCTCGGGCACGCCGAGGATCGCGCGCTCGGCTTCGATCTCGATCCGCAACGCCATCGAGCTGCGCAGGGACGTGAGCTCGATCGAGCCCCTCATGTCCTACCCCCAGGGCAAGCGCGAGGTGATGCTCGAGTGCGAGGTCGAGACCGACGACGACACGTTCCTCACGCAGCTGAACGACCCTCGCGGCTCACGCTTCGCCTCGGGAACGCTCTATCTCGCGGATGCGGTGACCGCCACGCGGCAGCTCGCCTTCAACTTCAACGAGCTGGCCCTCCAGTCGCCGGCCGAGAGCCGGGTCCGCAACCTGGGCGTGATCACCTGCGCCCTGAAGCTCGTGGCCTACCGCGACACCTCGAATCCGGCCATCACCTCGATCCAGCTCCAGAACGGGCAGAACACCTACCCCACGTAACCTCACCATGTCCGCCACCGAAGTCGTCCCCAACTCCGACACCCTCGTCCTGGGCAATGGGAAGCAGCTCCGCATGCAGGAGCTCTCCATGCTCGACCTGGCCGACCTCGAGAAGCTCACGGGCAAGAAGCTCGGGGAGGTGCTCAACGAGCCGATCGGCAAGGACGTCTCCGTCCTGGTCTGGCTCCTCGTCCGCAAGGAAGGGCGCAAGCGCGAGGAGATCCTCGCCGGCAACTGGGCGATGCGCCTCGAGGAGTTCCAGGCCGAGTTCACGCTCAAGGACTGGCACAGGAACAAGGAGGGCCTGCTCCGTTTTTTCGCTTCGGCGCTGGCGACTCCGACCGAGTCATCCTGAGGGCGCTGCGCATCGGCATGAGCTACGACGAGGCAATCACCGTGCCCGTGCGCGTGCTCTCGGTGCTGTTGCAGGCCGACCGTGACGAGCGGCGGGAGCGGCGTGGGCGGGTGGAGCGCCTGCTCTCCGCTGGGAAAGGTCCCTGGCCCGTCGTCGACCTGGGAGGCATCGCGTGACCAGCACCCTCCTCGTGCACATCGACGCCCTCGACCGGAGCGGGCCAGCCTGGCGCGCCCTGGACGGGGCGATGGGGCGCGCCGGCGGGACGCTCCGCAGCCTGCGTGAAGGCCTGCGCGACTGGACGATCATCGGCGCCGGCGCCATCCGGATGCTGGGGTCCCTGAAGGACGCGTTCGCGGGCCTGATCAGCCAGGCGCAGCAGCAGGCGAATGCGGAGGTACGCCTGGCCGCGGCGCTCGCCCAGACCACGGACAACGTGCGTGAGCAGGTGCAGCAGCTGCGGGAGTTCGCTGACCGCCGCCAGCAGCTGACCACCTTCAGCGACGACGTGACCCTGAGCCTGGCCTCGCTGGGTGCGAGCTTCGGGATCACCGGCGACGCGCTCATGCGCACGATCGAGGCCGTCCAGGACCGGGCGGTCGCGTTCGGCAAGGACCCCGAGCAGCTGATGATGGCGCTCGGCAAGTTCTTCCAGGGCACAGCCAACGACCTGGGCCGGCTGGGGATCGCCGTCGACGAGACCCTGCCCCGCACCGAGGCCTTCGCGCGCGTGATTCAGCAGCTGCGCACGGGCGTCTCCGAGGCCGTGGGCGAGCTGCCGACCTCGGCGTTCGAGAAGCTCGGCAACCAGATCGACGAGGTGCGCGAGTCGCTGGGCTTCCTGATCACCGCGACCGGGACGTTCAAGGCGGTGACGGACCTCGCAGGGTCGCTCGCGAGCTCGTTGAAGGAGTTCCTCTCCGACCCGGAGAACGTGCGCCAGTTCGCCGAGACCTTCGACGACCTGGTGCGGAAGGTCGTGATGCTCGGAGGGTCGGTCGCGGGAGGAGCGGTCCGCGGCGCAGCAATGATCGTCGGCGGGCTTGAGGACATCGGCTCCGCGGCACTGAGAGTCGGGAACACCGTCTCCGCGTCGTTCCTCGAGATGCGCGCGGGCATCTTGGGCCTCCAGATCACGATCAAGGAAGCTCTCGCCGACATGGGCCTCGCAAAGACCTGGCGCGGCTCGGCGGACTTCCAGGCCATCTACAAGCAGCGCCAGGCCCTGATCGAGTCGGCGTCCGCTACCCGCGCCCTGAACACCGACGTCGATCTCGGCTCGAAGTCTATGAAGGCCTTCGCAGCCGCCATCGAGTTCGGGTCCGGTGCGCTGGCTGCCCAGATCCCCAAAGCGAAGCTCTACGACGAGAAGCTGAGCGCGATCATCAACTCGTTCGCGAAGCTCCAGGAGCAGAAGGGCCAGAAGCAGCAGCCCATGGATCCGGCGGCGCTCGAGGCGATGCAGCAGGCGATCGAACAGGCCGTGGCCCTTGGATCGGCATACACCGATGCCTTCACGCGCTCCGTGGTGGACAGCTTCGACCGCCAGGTCGGCGTCCGTGAGGCCTTCCAGCGCCTCGGGCAGGACGTGCGTGGGATCTTCATTGGGCAGATGACGGGGGCCGCCCTGGACCCGATCAAGCTGAGCATCGGCCAGCTCGCGCAGGCGCTGGCTGCTCCGTTCCGCCTCGTGGGCCAGGCGATCAACGCAGTGCTCTCCCCGCTCACCACGATGATCTCGAAGGCCATCGCCGGCATCTTCCAGATCGAGACCGCGACGACGGCTGCGCAGGGCAAGGCGGCGGCGGCTGCAGCGGCCGCGATCGCGGGTGTCACGGCGACAGCCGCGGCCCTGGGGACCGTCTGGGCGGTGCCGGCGATCGCCGCCTCGATCGCCACGCTCGGCACTGCGGCGAAGACAGGTGGGCTCGCCTACGTCGAGGCCCTCACGGCCGGCAAACTGGCGACCGTCGCGGCCATGGCGGTCCCGCTCGCCGAAGGCGGTCTCGTCATGCCCCGGCCTGGCGGCGTGCCGGCGATCCTCGCCGAGGCCGGCGAGCCAGAGCTCGCGCTCCCGCTCTCGAAGGCCGCCGACTTCTTCCGCGACGCGATGGGCCCGGCGCGGGTCGAGGTCCACGTCCAGATCGACCGGGTGTCGTTGCTGCCCGAGGACCGCGATCGCGCCCTGGCTGACCTCGGCCGCGAGATGGAACGCCAGGCCCAGGCCGTGCTCCGCGCACTGCCTGGCTCGCGCCACCGGAGGACGATCTGATGGCCGCCCGGACCGAGGCGCGGAAGTTCGGGTCCTTCTCCCTCACGGACACCAACGGGATCGCGATCGAGAGCTGTCGGGCGCGCCTCCTCCACCGTGCGTCCTTCGAGGGCCGCCTCAAGGCCGACGGCGCGATCGTCACGAAGGACCGCCTCGAGGGCGTCGAGGTGGCCTTGGCCGGCACGATCAGCGGCACGTCGGACACCGGGCAGATCCGGGACCGGATCGACGCGCTCCTGCAGGCGATCACCAATGGCGACGACCACCTGCAGCTCTACAGCGACCGGCGCATCCTCTGCCGGCTGCTGGGGGACGTCGACCTGGCGCTCGTCTCAGGGTCGGCCGGCCTGGTCTACCGCTTCGGCGCGCAGTTCCGCAGCCGTTGGCCTACCTGGGAGAACCCGACGCAGAGCTCGATCGCCTTCACGCCCACCGGCGCGGGGCCGCATACGCTCGTCCTCGGCTCGAATGCGGCAACTGCCCCGACCTTCCCCAGGATCACGATCGGCAACGCCGGCGCCGGCTTCTCGGACAAGCAGATCACGCTGACCCTGATCAACACCGGGCAGCAGCTGCAGCTGACCGGGCTCGGCATGGGGGGCGGCGACCAGATCGTCCTCGATCTGCGCGAGGGTGCCCTCGGCGACGGGCTCTCCGCCCCGATCACGCCCTACTCCATCGAGGGGATCTGGTGGGGCCTGGTGCCGGGCGTCTCCAACACCCTCGAGATGGCCCACAACGTGGGCGCCGGGGCCTCCTGGAACGTCTCGGTCACCTGGCACGAGCAGTACTGGAGCCTCTAGGCCATGCGACGCCGCGGCCGCTGGAGCCCGTACCGGATGCTCGCGATCGAGCGAGGCGACACGTTCGCCTCCTGGACGGTGCGCGCGAGTGGCTCGGCCGTGCTCGAGGCGCGCGTCCGGGAGGACTTCGCGGCGCGTGTCATCCACGGCAAGAACAACGCCGGCGCCGGCCAGGCGCTCGCCGAGTGGAGGGAGCCGCTCAACACGCTGGGGATCTCCAACCCCACGGGCTACACCGGCGCGCACACCGTGCACGTGCGCTGCCACGTGGAGACCAATGCGGGCGCCTCGGTCGGCCTCGCGCTGATGCCCGCCACGGCCCTGAAGGCGACCGCCGGCGTGGGGGACGGCTATGCCGCCCGCGCCTGGAACGCGGGGATCGACCTCCTCAAGTACGTGAACGGGGTCGTCTCCATCTTGGCGACCTTCGCGGGCACCATCGTCCGGCCTGGCGACGTGCTCTCACTGGGCTACCAGTGGAACACGGCGGCCGGCCGCGCCGAGCTGGCGGGGCTGGTCAATGGGACGGTCGCGGGCGTCCACCTCGACACCAGCTCGCCGATCGACTTGGTCACCCAGAACGCGCTCCCCGGGCTCGGCCTGACCACCTCGCCGTCGATCGCCAACTCGCGGGACTTCGGCCACTTCACGCGCGAGTGGTGGGTCACCGACGGTTTCGCGACCTTCGGGGAGCCGGCCGAGCAGTACCCCGGCAACGTCGGCGAGCTCGTGGTCGCCCTGCTCGAGTGGCAGCCCTACACGGACTCGCCGCCGTCGGCGATCGAACGCCTGGTCTCCGGCCAGGTCCTCGAGGCGGAGTGGACGCACCACCGGATCGGCGGCTGCGGCGCCCTGCGCGTGCGGTTCCGGCCTCCGGACACCTTCGTGGGACCTGGCTCGTCCACAGAGGCGACGGGGGCGAGCTACTTCGTCGAGCCGCCGGGTGACTCCTGGACCGGCAACGACTGGCTCGGCGGCGAGGTCCTGCTGGGCGTCAAGTACGACGGCAGCAACCTCGGCAACGTGGTCTCGACGGTGCTCTGGCGCGGTCGCGTCGCGAGCGTGGGCTACGACCCCGACTCGCGCGTCGTCACGCTCGAGGGCGAGGGGCTGATCGCCGCGCTCGAGGAGTCGCAGTACTCCGGGGCCTTCCTTGACCGCACCATCCGCGAAATCGTGGCCGAGCTCGTCTTCGCGAGCTCGAAGTCGGGGACGACCGACGGTCGCAACCGCTACGTGCGCTTCAACTTGGCCAAGCTGGTGGGGCCGCAGTCCCTGCTCGACCAGCGGATCGACATCCGCTTCAACCTGGAGTCGACCCGGACGGCGATCGAGAGCGTGCTCGCCTACCTCCCGGACTCCTTTGTCTGGGGCGTCGACCAGGACGGGGACTTCTACCTCGACCAGCAGGCCGACACGTACGACAACGACATGAGCGGGGAGGGGATCACCACGTACTTCGTGGACCGCGAAGGCGTGGACTTCTC
>JADLFX010000025.1 GCA_020849665.1 Planctomycetota bacterium
ACCGCGAGGCGCCGATCGAGTTCGCCGAGACCGCCAGCATGTCGATGGAGCTCATGGGGCTCGAGCACGCCGAGGAGGTCTACCCGCGCGAGACCGCGCGGCGCGTGCGCCGCAAGCACCTGGAGGGACTGCTGCGCATCTTCCCGTGGATCGCCTCGATCGACTCGTTCCAGCTCTGGGTGTATGAGCACCCCCACGCCGACGCGGCGGCGCGTTGCCGCGCGTGGGTCGACATCCGCGCCCGGTTCGCACCCGGGATCGACTGGAGCGGCCTCGAGGACGCGCTGGCGCATTCGTGGACCGCGCAGATGCACCTCTTCGTCCACCCGCTCTACTACATCGAGTACGGGATCGCGCAGGTGGCGGCGCTGCAGGTGTGGCGCAGCTACCGCCATGGCCCGCGCGACGCGGTGGCGGCCTACCGGCGCGGGCTGGCGCTGGGCGGCACGCGTCCCCTGCCCGAGCTCTTCGCCGCCGCGGGAGTGCGCTTCGACCTCTCGCCGAACATGCTGCACGAACTCGTTGCCGAGGTCGAGGCGGCGATGGCGTGACCGCCGCGGCGGACCATCTGGCGATCTTCCGCTCGCCCGCGCGCAGCTGCGGCTGAGACGAGATGGATCCCGTTCTCCTCATCGCGCTGCTCCTGCTGCTGATCGGCCTGGGGATCTTCGGCGCGATCCACGCGGCCAAGGTGGCGCGCGCGCGGCGCGAGGCGCTGGCCGCCCTGGCCGGGCGTCACGGGCTCGGATACGTCCGGGACGACGACGCGCGCGCCGAACGGCTGCGCGAGGGCTTCGAGCCGTTCGCGGAGGGGCATTCGCAGCGGGCCTACAACACCCTCGTGGGCGAGGTGCAGTGGCGGGCGGGCCGCTGCGACCTGGCCGCCGGCGACTTCGAGTACCGGCAGACCCATGGCTCGGGCAAGAACCGGCGCACCACGACCTACGAGTTCAGCTACCTCGTCGTGGGCCTGCCGTTCGCCTGTCCCGACCTGCACATCCGCGCCGAGACCGTCCTCGACCGGATCGCCCAGGCGTTCGGCTTCGACGACATCGACTTCGAATCGGACGAATTCTCGCGCCGCTTCCACGTCCGGAGCAGGGACCGGCGCTTCGCCCACGCGTTGATCCAGCCGCGCTCCATGGAGCTGCTTCTCGAGGCGCGCCCGGAGTTCTTCGCGCTGGCGGGCGGACGGCTCTGCCTGCACTTCGGCATCGACACGTGGTCCGTGGAGGAGTTCGAACGCGCGCTGGCGTTCGCGCGCGCGTTCCTCGATCTTTGGCCCGAGCACCTGCTCCCCGAGCGGTAGCGAACGCGACATGGAGATCGTCCCCTGGGTGATCGGCGGCGTGGTGGCCCTGGTCCTGCTCTGGCTGGTCGGCAACTACAACCACTTCGTGCGGCTCCAGCACCACATCCGCGAGAGCTGGTCGGGGATCGACGTGGAGCTCAAGCGCCGCTACGAGCTGATCCCCAATCTGGTCGCCACGGTGAAGGGCTACGTCCGCCACGAACGCGAGGTCCTCGAGGAGGTGGTGGCGCTGCGCAACCGCGCCCAGGCCAGCCACGGCAGCCCGGGCAGCCAGGCGCGCGACGAGGCCGACCTGCTGCGCGGGCTGAAGCAGCTCTTCGTGGTGACCGAGGCCTACCCGCAGCTGCGCAGCGACCAGCACTTCCTCGGCCTGCAGAAGGAGCTGGCCCTGACGGAAGACCGCATCGCGGCGGCCCGGCGCTTCTACAACGCCAACGTGCGGGACATGCGCCAGCGGTGCGAGATGTTCCCGACCGCGCTCCTGGCGAGGTTCTTCGGGTTCTCCGCTCCCGAGTTCTTCGAGCTGGACTCGGCCCTGGAGCGGGTGGTGCCGCGCGCCGACCTGGGCTGAGACCCGGCACCCGCGCCGGCAGTGTGGATTCCGGCACGCTGCCGCTGGCAGGTCTGGCACCCGTTCGAAGAGGTCCAGAATGCGCCCGCTCGCCGTCCTTCCCCCCGTCCTGTGCACCCTCGCGACCCTCGTGCCGGCCCAGGTCACCTGGGTCCAGCGGCTCGAAGCGCCCCAGGCCAGGGACAGCCACGTCGCCGCCTACGACCCGGTGGAGGGCCGCACGCTCGTGTACGGAGGCCTGCGCAACGGCGTCTCGCTCGCCGAGAGCCGGCTCTGGGACGGCCTGTCCTGGATCCGCCTGCCCGACGCCGGAGCGCCGCCCGAACGGCACTACGCGCAGGGCTGCCCGGACGTGTTCCCGGGCTCGCTCCTCGTGTTCGGCGGGCGCTCCACCACGGGCGCGGCGCGCGGCGACCTGTGGCGCTACCGCAACGGCTCCTGGATCCAGGTGGGTTCCTCGCCCACCAGTCCCACGGCCCGCTGGGTGAGCGCCATGGCCCTCGACCCCGGGCGCGGGCGCGCCGTGCTCTATGGCGGCTACGACCCGGCGCGCGGCGTGCTGGCCGACACCTGGGAGTGGGACGGCAACACCTGGACGCAGCGCGCGCCGGCGACCAGCCCGGGCCAGCGCAGCAACCACGCGATGACCTACGACCCGGTGCGCGGCCGGGTGCTCCTGTACGGCGGCTACCGCAACGGCTCGCTCGCGGATCTCTGGGCCTTCGACGGCAGCAACTGGTCGGACGTCACGCCCTTCCTGAACCCGTTCCAGCGCCACAACACGGCGATCACGTTCGACACGGCGCGGCGCCGGCTGGTGATGTTCGGCGGCAAGGACGGCAGCACGCTCTTCGACGACACCTGGGAGTACGACGGCACGCGCTGGTTCAACTTCAGCCTGTCCACCAAGCCCAGCCCGCGCGAGCTGCACAGCCTCACCTACGACGCCGCGCGGCGTCGCGTCGTGCTGGTCGGCGGCGTGACCGCGAACGGCTCCAGCGACGAGACCTGGGAGTGGGACGGCAGCGTGTGGCGGCCGCGGACGGTGTGGAACGCACCCACCCCCCGCCCGTCACCGCGCATCGACGCGGGCGCGGCGTACGACGAGAGCAACCAGGAGATGGTCGTGTTCGGGGGCGATCCGACGGGCTCCAGCCTGAACGGCGAGACCTGGGTGTACGACGGGCAGGTCTGGAACCAGGTGACCCCGGCGGGCAATCCGGGCAGCCGGCGCAGCCACGCGATGGCGTACGACCCGCCGCGCCGGCGGGTGCTGCTCTTCGGCGGCGAGCGGTACGCACCGTTCCAGTTCGCGAACGACCTGTGGCAGTGGGACGGGGTCAACCGCTCGTGGACCCAGGTCGCCACGGCCGCCGGCCCCGGCGTGCGCCGCGACACCGCGATGGCCTTCGACCGGACCCGCAACCGCCTCGTGCTCTTCGGCGGCTTCAGCGGCAGCGCCTACCTGAATGACACGTGGGAGTTCGACGGCACGACCTGGACCCAGGTGACCATGACCAGTCCCCCCGGACGGCGTGCGCGCCATGCCCTCGCCTATGACGAGGCCCGTGGCAGGGTGGTGCTGCACGGCGGCTTCGACGGCGTCAGCCTGCTGCACGACACGTTCGAGTGGATGGGCACGTACTGGCGCCGGATCTTCACGGTCAACAACCCGACCAACGTGAAGGACCCGGCGCTGGCGTTCGACCGCGTGGCGCAGTGCCTCGTGGTGACCAGCCAGCTCACCACCTACGAGCTGCGCAACGACGACTGGGTGAGTGCGTTCCAGTCGCCGCAGCCGCCGATGGCCTACGGCCAGCGCATGGTCTACGACACGCGGCGCAAGTCGCTCCTCGTGTTCGGCGGCCAGGACATGACGCCGGGCAACTACTTCGCCGACGTGTGGGAGCGCAAGGCCGGCGTGTGGTCCCAGCACGAACGGCGCATCCTGCCGCCGAGGCGCGGCGACCACGTCATGGCCGCGGATCCGCTCTCGCGCGAACTCATCCTGTTCGGCGGACGCGACGGCGACGTGTCGTTCAACGACACGTGGATCTTCGAGGCCGAGCACTGGGGCCTCCTGGCGCCGACGTACCGTCCTTCGCCGCGCTCGGCGATGGCGATGGTCGCCGAGCCGGCGGCATCCCTGTTCGATCATCAGCTGGTGATGACCGGCGGGATCGGCGCCGACGGGACGTTCCTGGGCGACACCTGGCTCTGGCGTTCCTCGGGCTTCTCGTGGATCCAGTCGATCGCCCAGCTGCGGCCCGCGCGCTGCAACCACGCGATGGCCCGCGACCCGCTCACCGGGCGCGCCCTGGTGTTCGGCGGCTCGATCGACCGCAGCACGAAGGTCAACGACCTCCAGGTCTTCGACGGGATGAACTGGAAGACGCGCGCCGTCGCCGGCGCGCCGGCGGCACGCGACACGCACGCCATGGCCTACGACGAGCAGCGCCGCGTCGTGGTGCTCTTCGGCGGCAGCACACCCACCGGCGCCGCCCTGGGCGACACCTGGGAGTACGACGGCTTCTCCTGGAGCCAGCGGCAACCGGGCTCGGCGCCCACCCCGCGCTGGAACCACACCATGAGCTACGACCGCGCGCGCGGCCGCGTCGTGCTCTTCGGCGGCTACGACCCGGCGCGCGGCTTCATGAACGACGCCTGGGAGTGGGACGGCACCACCTGGGCGTCGCGCGCGGCGCTGGGCGTGCCGCCCGCAGCGGTGGAGAACCCCGCGGCGGCCTACGACCCCAATCGGGGCCGCACGATGGTGTTCGGCGGCAACGGCAAGGGCGGCGCGAACAACGCGACGCACGAGTACTTCGCCCCGGCCGACGCCGGCACCCTGCACCCGCACGCCTCGCACCGGCAGATCTGGGCCGGTTCGCCGCCGGTGCTCGGTTCGACGCTGCGGGTGGAGTCGACTACGCCCGCCGGCAGCGTGTCCGTGATCTTCGTGGCGGGCGGGCCGAGCAACCGGACGATCCTCGACGTGCCGGCCCCGCTCGCCTGCGGCGGGAGCGCGCTGCACGTCGACCTCGCCACGGCGATCGGGCTGCCGTTCGCCGGGGGCTCGCTGGAGGTCGACCTGCCGCTCGAATTGGCCGACGGCGCCGGGGCGAGCCTCTCGTTCCAGGTCCTGTCCTTGCTCACCCGCGGGAGCTGCTTCGTCCTCACCGAGCCGTTGGTGGTCACGCTGCGCTCGCCGTAGTCCCCGGTGTGGCGGCATCGCGGCGGCGGCGTATCGTTCGGGCATGCGCATCGCCGCGATCACCGTGCTCGCCTCGGTCTCCACCCTGCTCGCCGCGCTGGTCCCCACGCCGGGGGCGGCGCGGATCCAGGACGCCCCGGCGTCGCGGCCGGCCACGCAGGATGGCGCGCCGGATCCGGGCACGATGCACACCTACTGGCTCGGACTCCTCAAGGCCGGCGAGAAGCGGGCCGAGAGCCTGCCGAAGGACCGCCTCGACGAACTGCAGCGCGGCCACATGGCCCACATCCAGGCGATGGCCCGGTCCGGGAAGCTGGTCCTGGCCGGGCCGATGCTGGACCGGCCGGGCGGCGATCCGCTGATCGGGGTGTTCCTCTTCGATGTGAAGGACCGGGCCGAAGCGGAGGCGCTGGCGGCCCAGGACCCGCTGGTGCAGGCCGGGCGCCTGCGCCTCGAGTTGGGGCGCTGGTACGGGCCGAAATGGCTGCTGGAGAGGCGGCCCAAGTACTGATCGCGCCGGAGCGGCGGCGGCGGGGTCGACCCGGGCGCCGCGGAGTGCCGATGCACGCTCTGTCGTGCACCCGGTCCTGCTCCTCCTGCTGCTCTTCGGCGCGCTGGCCGCGCCGATCGGCGTGTTCGTGTACCGCGCGCACCTCGCAGGCCGCCGCGCCGAGGCGATCCTCGAGGTGGGGATGCGGCTCGGGCTGCGCTATGCGGCGGAGGGACCGCCGGGACTGCAGTTCCGCCACCCGCACCTGCCACTGTTCCACCGCGGCGACCGCGGCCTGCCCTACAACTACCTGGAGGGGCGGCTGGACGGTGCCCGTGCGGGGATGGTCGACCTGCGCGGCGGCGACTTCCGCTGCGAGTGGCGCGACGCGGAAACCGGCAGACGCACGACGATGCGGCGGCACTTCAGCTACTGGCTGGCGCGGCTGCCGCTGGCCGGGCACCCCCCGGTCGTGATCCGCGGGCACCACGCGTTGGACCGCGTGGCCGCCGCGTTCGGGTTCCCCGACATCGACGTGGAGTCGGCCGAGTTCTCGCGCCGGTACCACGTGAGCTCGCCCGACCGGCGCTTCGCCGTCGAGCTGCTGCATCCGCGCGCCACTGCGCTGCTGCTGGAGGCGGCGCCGCGCTACCTGCATCTGCAGGACGGCTGGCTGCTGGTGGCAGAGCCCGGCCGCCGCTGGCGCGCGGCGGAGCTGGAGCGGATGGCGCTCTTCCTGCGCGCGTTCCTGCGGCTGTGGCCGGCGCACCTGCAGGAGGCGGCGGAACGTACCGGCGGCGTCGAGGGGAGCGCGGTGGTTACGAGGGCGTAACGCGACCGTCGAGATTGCTCAGAGTCGATATCAGGTTCTGGATCACCTTCATGGCCTTGCCGTGGAAGTGGTTGTTGGCGGCGACGAGGACGAGGGTGGCGGCGGAGGCGAGGTCCTGCACGCGGCGGCGGATCTCCTCGACCTCGTGCGGGGGGTACTCGTAGTCGTAGACCTGGTCGCGGCCCGCGCCGGCCTGGAACCACGCCGGCGAGCGGCCGTGCAGGCGCAGGTAGGCGATGTCCTTCGGCCCGTACACGCCCGTGGTCCAGAGACCGAAGCCGGTGCGGGCCCCTGGGTAGTCGAGCTGGGCCAGGCTGTAGCCGAGCGCGCGCACGCGCTCGAGAGCGGCGCGCTCCTGCCACGAGCGGTGGCGCACCTCGAGCACGAGGGGCGCGAGGTCGGCGAAGCGTTCCTGCAGCCACGCCAGCCGGGCGAACGCGGGTTCGCCTGCGACGAAGCGGTAGCTGAACTGCGCCAGGAGCGCACGCAGGCGCCCCGCCTCGGCCAGGGGCGCGAAGCCCGCGCGCGCAGCGCGCACGAGTTCCGCATCGTCACGATCCTCGTGGGTGAACGCCTGCGGCAGCTTGGCGGTGAAGAAGGTGCGCAGCGCGCGGGTGCGCGCCACCCAGCTCGCCGCCACTTCGGGCCGCGTCGGCGCGTAGAAGCTGGAGTTCACCTCCAGGAAGTCGACCTGCTCCGCGCAGTACACCAGCGTGTCGCGGCAGCCCGCGGGGTACACGACCCCCTTCCAGTCGGGATAGCTCCAGCCCGAGAGTCCGAAGGCCAGCCGCCCACGGCCGGGTACGGCCTTGACGTCGTCGTGCGGCCCGCGGGTCACGGCTGGTTCCGCAGGCGCTCGGCCTCCTCCATGCGCTCGGCGATCTTCTTCTCGAAGCCGCGCTCGCCGGGCTGGTAGAAGCGCCGCCGCACCAGCTCCGGCGGCAGGCACGGCATCGGCGCCACGCCGCCCGGGAAGTCGTGCGCGTACTGGTAGCCCTTGCCGTGCCCCCATTCGCCCATCAGGCGGGTGGGCGCATTGCGCAGGTGCAGGGGCACGGAACGTTCGGCGCCGCTGCGCACCTCGTGGCTGGCCGCCTCGATCGCCTGCACCACGCTGTTGCTCTTGGGCGCGGCGGCCAGGTAGATCGCGGCCTCGGTGAGCGGCAGCTTCGCCTCGGGCAGGCCGAGCAGGTGCGCGGCCTGCATCGCACTCACCGCCACCTGCAGCGCCATCGGGTCGGCGAGCCCGACGTCCTCGGCCGCCATCGCCACCATCCGGCGCGCCGCCTGGATCGGGTCGGCATCGCTCTCCAGGAACCGGGTCAGCCAGTACACGGCAGCCTGCACGTCCGAGTTGCGCAGGCTCTTGTGCAGCGCGCTCAGGAGATCGAAGTGCGCGTCGCCGGCGCGGTCGTGGCGCAGCACGCGGCTCTGCAGAGCCTCGAGGATCCCCGCGGCGGAGATCGTGTCGCCGTCGATCGCGGTGGCGGCGGCCGCCTCCAGCACGGTGAGGGCGCGGCGTGCGTCGCCCGCGCAGTGCAGCACCAGCGCCGCGCGTGCCTCGGCAGCGAGCTGCAGCCGCCGCGCGCCGAGGCCGCGCCCGGCGTCGCTCAGGGCGCGATCGATCACGCGCTCGATCGCATCGGCCGGGAGCGGCAGCAGCTGCACGACGCGGCAGCGCGACAGGAGCGGCGCCACGATCGAGAACGAAGGGTTCTCCGTGGTCGCCCCGACCAGGACGATCGAGCCGGCCTCCACGTACGGCAGGAACGCGTCCTGCTGCGCCTTGTTGAAGCGATGGATCTCGTCCACGAAGAGCAGCGTGCCACGGCCCTCGCGCCGCAGCCGCTCCTCGGCCTCGGCCATGGCGCGGCGCACCTCGGCGACCCCCGAGAGCACCGCCGAGAAGGTCACGAACTCGCGCCCGGAGTGCTCCGCGACGATCCGCGCCAGCGTGGTCTTGCCCACCCCGGGCGGCCCGAACAGGATCAGCGAGCCGGCCTGCCCGGCGAGGATCGCCGCGCGCAGCGCGCGGCCCTCGCCCAGCGCGTGCTCCTGGCCCAGGAACTCGTCGAGGTCGCGCGGCCGCATCCGGTCCGCGAGCGGCCGGGGCGGAGGCGGTTCGGCGCGGACCGGCTCGAAGAGCGTCATCGCGATTCCCTGCGCCGCGGCGCTCAGGCCCGCTGGCGGCGCGCCGCGAAGAGCAGCACGCCGGCCGCCACCGCGACGTTCAGGCTCTCGACCGGCGGCGCCATGTCGATCCTCGTGTGCACGCCGGCCGCCGCCGCCAGCGCCTCGGGCACGCCCTCGCCCTCGTTGCCCAGGACCAGGAGCGTCGGCTTGCGCCAGTCCACGTCCCAGTACGCCACCACCTCGCGGCCCGCGGCGGCCTGCGCCTCGGCCACGACGATCTGCAGCCGGTGCTGCTTCGCCAGCGCGACCACGTCCTCGACGCGTTGCTCGCCGAGCGTGGGCAGGCGGAACACCGAGCCGGCCGAGCCGCGCAGCGCCTTGTCGCGGTACGGATCCGCGCCGCCCTGGAGGGCCAGGAGCCCGCTCGCCCCGGCCGCTTCGGCCACCCGCACGAGCGCGCCCAGGTTGCCCGGGTCCTTCACGCCGGCGGCCACCACGACCAGGGGTGCGGCGCCGCGCGCGAGCAGGTCGTCCCGCTGGTAGGCGGGCCGGCGCAGGATCGCCAGCACCCCCTGCGGCGTCTTCACGCCCGAGATCCGCTCCAGGACCGAGTCGCTGACCTCGTGGATCCGGCCGGCCTCCCGCTCCAGGCGGCGCCGGACGTTGCGGCCCAGTTCGCTGCCGAGGAGGCGCGATCCCACCACCGCCTCCTCCACCGGGACCTTGGCCTCCAGGGCCTCCGACACGAGCTTGATCCCTTCGGCCAGCATCACCTCGGGGGGTGCGCCGCGGGCGGCGTCCTGGAACCGCCGCACGAGGGGGTTCTTGGGGGAGGTGATGGACGGGTTGGGATCCATGGCGGGCCGGGTAGGGTAACGGACCCCGCGGCCCGCCGCCCGCCCGAGCGCCGCCGGCCGAAATCTTTCCCCCACTGGTCGCAACGCCACCGCCATGTCGGCCCAGGTCCACGGCTACGCCATCCACCCCGGCCCCGCGCTGATGCTGGCAGCCCTGGCGCTGGGCGGACTCGGACTGCTGTGCCGCAAGGGGGTGCTGCGCGAGGCCGGCCGCCTCACCCTCTCCAAGCCCGCGTTCCTGGTGCCGGCCGCCATGGCCGTCGTGTTCGGCGCGCTCTGCGTCGACGAGTGGTTCGGCAACGCCGCGACGCCCAACCCGTTCGGCGTGCGCGGCTGGCGCGACGTGCCGTACAGCGGCGGCATCCTGTCGGGCGGCCGCGACGCGGGCAACTGGATCCTGCTTGGCCTGACCGCGCTCACCAGCGCGGGCCACCTCGGCCTCGTGCTCGCCCACCTGCGTGGCCGGCCGGTGGACAGCGCCGCGTTCGCGCGCGGGCTGCGCCTGTTCACGCTGCCGCTCGCGCTCGGCTTCACGGCCCTCTACGGCGGCCTCTACCTGGTGAGCGTCCTCATGCGGCCGCTCGGCCCGGGGATGGTCCTCTGCTTCCTGCCCCACGTCCTGCTCGCGCCGCTCCCCGCGGTCCTCGTGCGCTCGCAGGTGCGGCCCGCGCAGGCCCTGGCAGAGACCGTGCGCATGGCCTTGCGCTCGTTCCGGCCGCTGAGCCGTCTGCTCCTGACCCAGGTCCTGTTCCTCGGCGGGATGCACTACCTGTGGATGCGCGTGCACCAGTGGAGCTCCGGCGCCTGGACGCCGCCGCTGGTCGTCTCGGGGACCTTCTCGTTCAACGTGTTCCCGTTCGCGAACGCGGGCCGCGGCACGTGGCTCGAGTGGGTCCTGATGGCGACGATGGCCACCGGCTCGGCCGTGTTCCTCACGGCCCACGTCCTCGCCGGCCAGCGCGAGTACGCGCCCGATCCCGCCCCGGCCGCGGACGCCGCCGGCGACGGCGCGCCAGCGCCCGGGCGCGGCGCCGCCCGAGGCTAGGGGAAGGGCACGCCCACCGCGGGCGCGCGCGGCACGCGGCGGAGGTCGAACCCGGCCAGCAGGTCCTGCGGCCGGCAGCTCGTGCCCGCGGGCACGAGCCCGCTCAACGCCGCGACATGGCCCACCACCCGCTCCGCGCGCACGCCCTGGGCGCGCAGGCTGCGCAGCGCGGTGTCGCCGTGGCGCTTGGCCAGACGCAGGCCGTCCGCGCCGACCACCAGCGGCGTGTGCGCGAACTCCGGCGCCGTCAGGCCGAGCGCCCGGTAGAGCAGGAGCTGGCGCGGCGTGCTGGGCAGGAGGTCGTCGGCGCGCAGCACCTCGGTCACGCCCATCGCCGCGTCGTCCACCACCACCGCGAGCTGATAGGCCGGACCGCCGTCGCGCTTGGCGATGACGAAGTCACCCCGGATCGCGCCCGCCTGCGGGCCCAGGAAGCGGTCCACGAACGGCACCGCATCCGCGGTGACGACGAAGCGCAGCGCCGCGTCCTTGCCGGTGGCCGCGCGGGCCTCGGCCACGCTGCGCCACCGGCCGCGGCAGGTGCCCGGGTACACGGGTCCGTCGGCCCCCGACTCGTGCGGCGCGCTGGCCGCCTCCTCCACCTCCTTGCGGCTGCACACGCAGGGATAGGCGAGGCCCGCCGCGACGAGGCGCCCGGCCGCCGCCCGGTACTCCGCGAGGCGCTGGCTCTGGATCCACACCTCGCCCTGCCAGTCGAGGCCCAGCCACGCGAGATCCTCCAGGGTCTGCGCCGTGGCCTCCGGCCGCACCCTCGGCCCGTCGATGTCCTCGATGCGCAGGCGCACCACCCCGCCGCGCGCGCGCACCGAGAGCCACGCGAGCAGGAAGGTGCGCGCATTGCCGAGATGCAGGACACCCGTGGGACTCGGCGCCAGCCGGCCCACCACCGTATGCTCCGCGCCTCCCGGCCCGGCGCCCGGCATGGAAGGTCTCGTACTCCGCATCGATGCCAAGGTCTGCCACGTGCAGGTCGAGGGCAGGGTCCACGCACTCCCGCTGCGAGGCAAGCTCTTCGCCGTCGATCCCGCGCAGAAACGGCCGATCGCCGTCGGGGACCGCGTGCGCGTCACCCTGGACGGACAGGGCGGCGCGATCGACGAGGTGCTGCCGCGCACCTCCAAGCTCGCCCGCCGCGCCGCTGGCGAGGACGGGCGCGAGCAGGTCCTGGCCGCCAACGTGAACCAGGTGCTGGTGGTCGCGGCGATCACCGAGCCGCGCTTCGAGCCGCTCCTGGTGGACCAGATCCTCGCCGGCGCGGAACGCGAGCGACTGCCCGCGCTCCTGGCGATCACCAAGGTGGACCGCGACCGGCACGAGCGCGCGCCGCACTGGCGCGCCGTGTACGAGCGGCTCGGCTACCCGGTGCACCTCACGACGCTGAAGCACCCGGAGACCTTCGAACCGGTGCGTGCGGCGCTGAAGGACCGGATCACCGTGCTCTGCGGCACCTCCGGCGTCGGCAAGTCGTCGCTGCTCAACGCGCTGGTGCCGGGCCTCGACCTGAAGACCGGCAAGCTGGGGCGGAGCGACCTGGGCCGGCACACCACCACGCACACCCAGCTCCTGGCCCTGCCCGGCGGCGGGCACGTGCTCGACACGCCGGGGATCCGCGCGTTCTTCCTGCATGGCGTGGACCCCGCCGAGCTGCCGCACTGGTTCCGGGAGTTCCAGCCGCTGCTCTCGCGCTGCGCGTACTCCGACTGCAGCCACCTGGTCGAGCCGGAGTGTCCGGTGCGCGCGGCGGCGCACGACGGATCCATCGCGCCGAGCCGCTACGCGTCGTACCGCGCCATGCACGAGGACCACGACCGCGGCCGCCGGCGCTGAGCCACGCGCGCCGGCTCAGCGCGGCACGACCACGTCGGCCTGCGCGTAGCGGACCTTGGGGAGGGAGGCATACTTGTCGTCGGCGGCGCGGTAGCCGGCCGCGCATCCCGCCAGCGTGTGGTAGCCCTCCGCCTCGATGCCCAGGATCCGGTCGTACTTCGCCGGATCGATGCCTTCCAGGGGGCACGTGTCGATGCCGAGCACGGCGCACGCGGTCAGGAAGCTCCCCAGCGCGAGGTAGACCTGGCGCGCGGACCACGCATCGACGTCGAAGCGCTCCTTCGGCTGGCCGACGAACCGGTCGATCACCTTCTGGTACCCGGCCAGGGACTCGATCGGGACCCTGCGCACCTCGGCCGTGCGGCGGATGAAGCGCTCGACGTCCGTGCTGCCCAGGCCCTTCTTCAGGGCGAACACGACCATGTGCGAGGCATCCACGACCTGGGTCTGGTTCCAGGACGCGGCCACGAGCTGCTGGCGCAGCCCGGCGTCGTGCACGACGTAGAAGCGCCACGGCTGCAGGCCGAACGAGGACGGCGCCAGGACCAGGCTCTCCTCCAGCGCGGCCCAGGTGTCCGGGGCGATCTTGCGGGTCGCGTCGAACTTCTTGACCGCGTAGCGCCACCGCAGCTGGCTCAAGAGAGCGTCGGAGGTGAGCAAGTGGGTGATGTCTTGGGTCATGGGAGACACGGCAGGCGGACCGGCGCGCGGTGGGAACGGCTTGCGAGGATGCACGTCCGGCACTGCGTGCGGCAAGGCCTCGTGCGCAGCGCGAGCCGTGTAGGCCGCGCTGCCGCGCCGCGCAAGGCGGGCGTCTAGAGGCGCAGATACACGTAGCCCCAGGACAGGAACAGGAGCGCGATCGCGCCGAGCAGGAGGCGCGCCAGGGGCAGCCGGACCAGCACCTCGAGGAACGAGCGGCCGCGCACCAGGCAGTAGAGCGCGAAGCCCGCGAGGCCCAGGCCGGCCAGGGCCAGGCTGGCGCCGAAGGGCTGGGTCGCGAAGGCGCGCAGCGGTGCCAGGTGCACGACGTGGCAGGCCGCCGTGGTGACGCCGCAGGTCGGGCACGGGATGCCGTACGCGGCCGGCCATCCGCACGCGAGCATGCCCAGGGCCTCGTGCGTGCCATAGCCGCGTGGATCGGGACGGATCCCGGCCAGCAGCACACAGGCCCAGACGGCCGCGCCGACGGCCGCGAGGGCGAGCATGCGGTCGACCCAGGGCGCGGCCGGCCCCTCCGCGACCGGCACGGTGCGGGTGTATCTCGGCTCGGCAGCGCTCGACGCCTGGGGGGGCACGCCCGGCGATCATGGACCAGCGCCACTCCCGCGCAAGGCCGGCCCCTCCGGGCGGCCGCGTCAGCTGAAGTCGTAGATGTACGACAGCTTGTCGCGCTGGACGATCGCGTACGGCATGTGCCGGAGCAGGCTGAGCTCGGGGCAGGCGTCCAGGTTCACGCCGCGGAGCTGCATGGCGGTCATCACGAAGAAGCGGCGCGTGCCGCCGCGCACGGCGTCGTAGGCGTGCGGCTCGATCAGGCCGGCCAGCTCCATCTGCACGCTGCCGTTGTAGAACGCGCGGATCTTGACGTTCTTTTCGTTCGTGGCGAGACGCTTGAGTGCGTAGTCGCTGGCGAAGTCGACCAGCTCGTGGGCGAACACGACCTCGTGGCGGTTCACCATCACGCTCGGCGTGCGGATCACCTCGCCCCCGCGCAGCGACACCATGGTGGCGTCCTCGATCGGCAGGAAGAGCCGCTCCCAGTCCTCCAGGACCGTGCTCAGGCGGTGGTACTTCTTCGCCAGCCGGCCCTTGATCAGGAAGGTGTCGGTGACGAAGACGTCCTCGACGAGAACCGGGGCGCTGGTCGGTTGCGAGCTCATGGATGTTTCGTGGAGGGCGATCCCGCCTCGCCCAGGGCCGCACGCGCCGCGCCGACCAGGTAGAAGGAGCCGGTCACGACGCGCAGGCCCGGGCGGCGGCGCATGCGCGCCACCCCCTCGACGGCATCCCGGACCGTGTCGGCCCGGGCACCGCGCGAGCGGAGCCATGCCACGATCTCGACCGGATCCTCGCCGCTGGTCTCGGTGAGGCCCGTGACGAGGAAGCTATCGGCAATCGGCAGGAGCGCGCTCAACCCCTCGCGCCAACGCTTGTCGGCCGCGCTGGCGAAGAGCACTTGGGCCCGGGAGCCGGGGAACCCCTCGCCCAACCCGGCCGCCAGCGCCTGCAAGGACCCCTCGGTGTGGGCGCCATCGAGGACCCAGGGCGAATCCGAGGCGGAATCCAACACCTCGAACCGCCCGGGCAGGGAGGTGCACGGGGCCGGGTCCAGGGCCAGTTCCAACCCCGGATGGAGCGTGCGCAGGCAGGCGACGGCCAGCGCGAGCGCCGGGACCAGGAAGCGCGGTGCCCGGGGCAGGGCGAAGGGCAGCCGCGCGCCCAGGGGATCGCGGATCACGCCGGCGAAGCCTCCCTGGGCCGCGCGCACTCCCTCGACCGCGAAGTCGCGCCCCAGGACGTGGAGGCGCGCGCCGACGCGCGCCGCGTGCGCCTCGAGCACGGCCAGCGCGGGGCCCTGCACCGCCGTGAATCCCGGCCGCCCGGGGCGCAGGACGTGCGCCTTCTCGCCGGCGATCGCCTCGACCGTGCCACCCAGGAGCTGCGTGTGCTCCAGCTCGACCACCGTGACGATGGCGGCGTCGACCGGCACCGCGGTGGTGGCGTCGAGCCGTCCGCCGATGCCCACCTCCAGGGCCCCGAGTTCGACGTCCGCCTCGGCCAGGATCTGCACCGCCGCGGCGGTCATCACCTCGAAGAAGGTGGCCGGAACGCCCAGCGCGCGCACGTGATCGAGCACGGGCAGCAGCGCGGTGCGCAGGCGCGCCTCGTCGACGTTGCGCTCCTGCAGGCGCACGCGCTCGAGGATCGTCGAGACATGGGGCGAGTAGTAGCCGCCCACGCGGAGCCCGGCGCGGGCGCCCAGCGCCTCCAGGAACGCCGTGGTGCTGCCCTTGCCCTTCGATCCCCCGACCTGCACGAGCCTGCCCGCGGGCAGCCGTGCGCCCGGCCGGCGCAGGAGCGCGTGCATCGTGTCGAGGCTCCAGCGGATCGCGTTGGGACGCGAGCGCTCGTAGTTGGTCAATCCGGCGAGCAGGGCCTTGATGCGCTCGGTGGCGGGGTCCATCGTCGGGGAGTCGTGGAGAGGTGCACGGGCCGCCACGGCTCGGGCGCGCCCCGTGCGAACCGGGCTGCGGCGCAGCCCGGGCGCGCGGGCCGCGCCGCGGGTCCGGCCGCTCCGGGGGCCGCGCGGGCTACTTTTCCTGCTCGGCGCCTGGGCTCGCCCGTAACACTACCGTTCCGCGCCACCGAGGCTCCTGAGGTTCCTGATGCTGCCACGCACCACGGTCGTCGCCGCCCTGCTCGCTCTCCTGCTGCCTGCCCAGACCCGCCCGCGGGAGGGCCGGGGCGGAGGGACCCCGCCGCGTCTGGAGCACCTGACGGTCCAGGAACGATCGTTCCAGAGCCCGGCCCTGGGACGCACCGTGAACTACGGCGTGTTCCTGCCCAAGGAGTACGAGACCCCGGAGGCCAAGGAGCGCCGCTACCCGCTCCTGCTCTGGCTGCACGGGATGTTCGAGGATCACCGCCGCTTCGGCGTGCGCGGCGGCGCCCAGGTGCTCGACAAGATGGTGGGTGCCGGCGACCTGCCCGCCGTCGTGTTCGTCACCGCGAACGGCGACCGCGCCTCGTTCTACGTGAACGGCAAGGACACCGAGGCCTACGAGGACCTCATCGTGAAGGACCTGCTCGCGCACCTCGGCCAGACCTACCGGATCGCGGAGTCGCGCGAGCAGCGCGCGATCCTGGGGGTGAGCATGGGCGGCTTCGGCGCGCTCAAGATCGCCCTCAAGCACCCCGAGCTCTTCGGCACCGTCGCCGCGCACTCCGCCGCGATCCTGCCTCCCGATCCGGACAACCTGGGACCGCGCTTCAAGCGGATGCTCGAGAGCGACTTCGGCAGGCGCATGGGCCTGGACCGGATCTACGGCAACCCGATCGACAAGGCCAAGTGGCGCGGGGAGAACCCCATCGCCCTGGCCGAGACCATCGCCAAGGACCAGGTGCGCGGACTGCAGATCTACTTCGACTGCGGCAGCGCAGACCGCTACGAGTTCGACGAGACCAACCTGGCCCTGCACGAGGCGCTCGACAGGCGCGGGATCGCGCACACCTGGAAGCTCGTGGACGGTGGCGGCCACGGCTGGGAGAGCGGCTACAACGGCAAGTGCCTGCCCGAGTCCCTGGCGTTCGTCGCACGGGCGCTGTCCGCGAAGGCCGGACGCGCCGGACTCGAGGGCCTGCTCGCCCCCGGCGGCGAGGGCGGCCAGGGCGCGCCGGCGTCGCGTCCCGCGGCCAAGGACCGCTGACGCCGGGGACCGGCCGCACGGCCGGCCTGAGGCCGGCCCCCCGGATCCTCGGCGCGCTGCCATGGCGGACCTGGACGTCCCCGGTCAGGGCCCGCGCGGCAACGTCCGATAGATGGACCACTAGGAGACGTCGAGCCGATCCGGCTCCGCGCCCGGCCACGAGGCAGTTGCCGCACGGGCCGGAACGCGGTAGCGGAGAGGCAGACCGATCCGCGCCACCATGTTCAGGCTCGACCACAGGGTCCGGGTGTTCGTCTTCCAGGTCCTCGAGGACCGGGTCCGCTACCTCCTGGTCCGGCACATGCCGGTGCAGGAGTGGCCGTTCGGCCCCGTGGTCGGCGGCGTCGCCGTCCACGAGCACCTCCACGACGCGATCCTGCGCGAGGTGCGCGAGGAGACCGGCTTCCGCAGGCCGCTCCACCTGCTGGAGCTCACCCATCCGCAGAAGGAGCTCTTCGGCGACGTCGGCCTGGTGGAGTGGGCCTACGCGTGGCAGGCGGGCAGCCCGGACCGGCCGGTGGGCCGGATCGAGCCCGGCCCCAACGTGGGCGAGTACGCGTGGATGGGCTTCGAGGAGGCGTTCCAGCACCTCGAACCGGCCCACGACCGCGATTCCCTGATCCGCCTGCAGCTCCGCCTCCAGGCCGGCTGAGCGCGGCGCCATGGCGCCCGCGCGCCCGGGGCGGGTCGGGCCGCGGCCCTGCGGCACCGGCCTGGACGACGCCGGCGCGCCAAGTTTCGATTGTCCTCCGCGGGCATGTTGTCGTATCCAACGCGCCCTTTCCGTCGCCCCAGCCCCGGGTCCCAAGGCCGCCGTGACGGTCCGCACCCGCGCGCCGGCCACCCTGCGCCCCGTCCCGCCCCGCAATCCCCGTCATGAGCCAGCCAAAGGTGAAGGCCAAAGCCCCCGCCAAGCACGCACCCGCCACCCCCAAGGATCCGGAGCCCTCCGCGGCGATGCCCGAAGGCGTGGGCAGCGACGGCCGCGTGCCGAGTTCGATGATGCGCAGCTACGCGCTGCTCACGCCCGACCTGAAGCAGCTCTACATGGGCTTCTACAAGGCGACGTACGGCAAGAGCCAGCTGGACATCAAGACCAAGGAGTTCATCGCGATCGCTGCCGCACTCAGCCTGGGCTGCAAGGGCTGCCTGGAGGGCCACCTGAAGAAGGCCAAGAAGCACGGCGCCACGCCCGAGGAGATCTCCGAGGTGATCGCGGTCACGCTCGGCGTCGCTGCGGCCTCGATCGTCGACCGCTCCGACATCGCCAACTTCAACCTGAACGGTCTCTTCGAGATGCCGCAGGGCGAACCCCGGCCGGAGAACGGCCAGGGCTGAGCCCGGATCCCCCGTACGCCTCCCTTGACGCACCGCCCCTGAGAGTGAACCCATGAAGAACCTCCTGCCCGTCCTCGCGCTCGGCCTCCTGAGCGCCGTCCTCTCCGCCCAGAGCAACACCAACGAGAAGGCGCCCAAGGCGTCCAGCACGCTGGAGTTCGCCGAAGGCGGCACGCTCACGGTCTCGTACAAGTCCTTCACCCTGGCCGAGGGCAAGACCCTCAAGACCCTGATGGACAAGGAGAACCCGCGCGCCGAGCGGATGCGCGAGTTCTACAACAACCAGTACCTGCCGCAGATGCTGCACGGCCACCTCGAGCTCGGCGCGGGCATGACCCTCGGCAGCGTGGCGCTGGAGAAGGGCAAGTACCGCTTCACCTTCCGCATCGACAAGGCGGCGAACTGGTCGTTCGTGATCTACGACGCGGAGATGAAGAAGGAGATCGGCGCGGTCGCGATGCCCCTCGAGCAGGGTGAGTACGCGGTGTCCTCGCGCCTGCTGATCGTGCCGCTGGCCGCATCCAAGGGTCAGGCCGGCACCCTGCACGTGCACTTCGGCAACCTCGTCGGCAACATCCCGTTCCGCGCCGGTACCGTGGCCGAGGCTGGCGCCGAGAAGAACGCGAAGGGCGAACACGCCGACAAGTGAGCGGACGCCGCGCCAGGGCGGCGGCGCCGGACCCCGACCTGCGCGCAGCCTGAACCCGCGCCGCCTCGGACTCGTTGGCTGAGCGCCCGGAGGCCTCGGAGTCCCCGGGCGAGCAGTTACGATGCGGTTCATGAAGAGCGGCCTCCCTCGGCACGGCGACGCCCCCCTGTCGCGTGGCGGGCCGGGTCGGAGCGACTGGATCCGGCTCGGCTTCATGGGTGCCCTGCTGGGCTTCCTGCTCTATCTGGCCTTCTTCCAGGTCGTGCCGGCCCCCAGCACGCCGCTCGGCGGTCCGCCGGTGGTGATGGAGAAGGCGCCGATGCCGGAACTCGATCCGGCGATCCTCGCCCTGGCGAAGGACGGCACGCGCGAGGAGCGGCTGGTGCGGGAGCGCGAGGTCCTGGACCACCTGCTGAAGAAGTCGCTGCGGGTCGTGCCTGCGACCGCCCGGGCCCTCGGCATGCCGGAGGAGCCGGTGCCGCTCGGCTGGCTGCGCAACGATCCGGCCCGCTACCGCGGCAAGTACCTGTTCTACCGCGGCACCCTGGAGGAGCTCTCGGCCGGACGCGAAGGGCACCCGGTCGACGGCTACCTCGTGCACGAGGGACGCCTGCGCACCCCGGAGGGCGAGACCGTGCTCTTCGCGGTCTCGCTGCCGCCGCGGTCCGAGATCCGCAAGGGCGAGTTCGTCCGCGTGGAAGGCTTCTTCTGGAAGCTCCTGGACGCGCACTTCCCCTTCCCGACCGACAAGGCGCCATTCCTGGTCGGGCCCGAGATCCTCCCGGATGCGATCGCGTGGCCGCCCGTGGAACAGCTCGACCCTGCCGTGCTGGCCAAGGTGCGCGACGGCATCCTGGTCAACGGCGTCCTCGGCACCGCACCGGAGCAGCGGCAGGACATCGCCCGGCTCCTCGTGGACTCCCAGGACGAGCCGCTCTGGCACCTCGCCAGCTACGCGCGGCACGCGGTGGCGCAGATGAGCCCCGAGCAGATCCAGGCCCTGCCGGCGTTCGCGCACCGCGACCAGTGGCGCGACGCCGAGGCCGGCCGCATGGCCCGCGGCACGCCGCTGCGGGTCATGGGCACGTTCATCCAGGCCCGCACCCTCGAGGCGCGCACCAACCCGATCGGCGCGCAGTACTGGACCGAGGCGTGGATCCAGAGCCGGGACATGGGAGGCAGGCTGCTCTGCGTGTGGGTGCCCAAGGCGGTCGAGGGCTGGCAGCAGAACGAGTCGGTGCTCATGCCGGCGTACTTCTTCCGCCGCCACCTGTACCGGACCAACGACGACAAGGAGCTCTTCGCGCCGCTCTTCGTGGCCCCGGACCTGCAACGGTTCACCGTCGTCACGCATCCGGCCGCGGTCTGGGCGCGCTGGGTGCTGGCCGGGGCAGGCCTGCTGCTGATCGCGATCCTCGTGTGGCTGGGGCGGCGCCAGGGCAAGGAGATGCGCAGGTTCGAGGCCGACATGGTGGAACGGCGCCGCAGGCGGCGCCTCTCCGCCGCCGACCCGGCGGCCACACGCTCGTGATCGAGCTGCGCTGCACGCCCGCCGCGGGCCCGGCCAGCCAGATCCTCCTCGAGCGCGGCCTCGCCCGGGACGCGGGCACGCTGGCCCGCCACGTCGCCGCGCGCGGCACGGCGTTCCTGCTCGCCGACCCGAGGGTGCTCGCGCTGCACGGAGCCCTCGACGGGTGGCAGGGTCCGAGCCTCGCCCTGGACGCCGGCGAGGGGGCCAAGACCTTCGCCGCGCTGGAGCACGTGGTCCGCGCGATGGCCGCGGCGGGGCTCGACCGGGGCGCGACGCTGGTCGCGCTCGGGGGCGGCAGCCTGGGCGACCTCGCGGGCCTGGCGGCCTCGATCTACCTGCGCGGCGTGGACCTGGTGCAGGTGCCCACGACCCTCCTGGCGATGGTCGACAGCAGCATCGGCGGCAAGAACGCGATCAACCTGCCGGAGGGCAAGAACCTGGTCGGCACGGTCCACGCCGCGCGGCGCGTGCTGATCGACCCCGCGTTCCTGGAGAACCTGCCCGAACCGGAGTTCCGCTCCGGCCTGGGCGAGGTGCTCAAGGTGGCGCTCGGCCTCGACGCCGGGCTCTTCGCGCTCCTGCGCGAGCGGCGCAATGCCGTGCTGCGCCGCGATCCAGACACGCTGGTCGCCGTGATCGAGCGCTGCGTCGCCGCCAAGATCCTGGTCGTGGAGGGGGATCTGCGCGAGCAGGACCGGCGCCGGCTGCTGAACCTCGGACACACCCTGGGTCATGCCCTCGAGGCCCACGCCGGGTTCACCATCCCGCATGGCACCGCCGTGGCCCGCGGCCTGCACTTCGCGCTGGACGCAGCCACGCGGCTCGGCGTCCTGGGCGCGGCCGAGGCGGCGGCCGCCGCGGAACTGCTCGCGGCGTACGGCTTCGCGTGCACGCCCCTGCCCCCGGCGGCGGAGCTGCTGCCGTTCCTGGCGCGCGACAAGAAGTGCCGCGACGGCGTGGTCACGCTGGTGCTGCCCAACGGCCGCGGCACGAGCACCCTGGTGCCGACGCCGCTGGCCACGATCGAGGCGTGGCTGCGCGAGACCTGATCCGCGGCCAGGACCGGAGCGCCGCCGGACTCCCTCCCCCGCCGGCTCAGGCGCGGTCCACGGTAGGGGGCAGCGGCTCCGCGCGCCTGGCCACCATCCGCTCCACCTCCCTGGCGTCCGCCCCGGTGGCGAAGAGCAGCAGGACGTCCCCCTCGAGCAGGATCGTCGGCCCGCGCGCGACGAGGTGCTGGCCGTCGCGCACGATCGCCACGACGAGCAGGCCCTGGGGCAGCTCCAGGCCGGCGATGCGCTGTCCGATGGCGCCGGAGCCGCGCGGCACCGAGACCTCGTAGAGCCGCGGCGGGCTGGTCCCCGCATCGAGCCCCCGCTGCGCGGCGAGCACCGCGGCCTCGGCCTCGATGGTGCTGGCACCGAGGGCCTCCAGCAGGTGGCGGGCCATGGCGAAACCCAGCTCGCGCTCGCCGTGCACGGCGCGCACGCCGGCGTAGCGGGCCAGGTCCTGGGCCTGGCCCTGGCTGTGCACGCGCACCAGGAGCTGGATCGTCGGGTTCACCGCGCGCGCATGCTCCGCTGCGAGGCGGCTGGCCACGGCGTCCGGCACGGTGAGCACGAGCGCCCGCGCCCGCTGGATCTCCGCGCGGTCCAGGATGATCGGACTGGCGCAGTCGCCGTAGAGCGCCACGGCGCCGCGCGCGCGCAGGCTCTCGACCATCTCGCGATCGAGCTCGACCACCACGTGCTGGATGCCGCGCGCCTGCAGCAGCTCGCCGAGGACGCTGCCCACGCGGCCGAGGCCGCAGAGCACCACGTGGTCCTGCAGCCCGCCGGCCACCGCCGGCGTGAGGCCGGCGAGGTCGGAGGAGCGGTCGGCAACCAGGCGCGCCAGGTGGCGCTGCCGGGAGAGGAGCCGGCCCAGGGGCTTCACGCCGCGGAAGAGCAGCGGATTCGCGGTGATGCTCAGGAGGGCCGTCGCCAGGACCAGGCTGTGTCCGGCCTCGGGCAGGAGGCCCAACGAGAGCGCCAGTCCGGCCAGCACGAAGGAGAACTCGGAGACCTGCGCGATCCCCGCGCCCACCAGGAGCGCGTTGCGGAGGGAGTAGCCGCGACCCAGCATGAGCCCGACGGCGGCGAGCGGCTTGGCGACCAGCACGACGCCCACACCGGCGACCACGAGCACCGGATGCTGCACGACGAAGCGGGGATCGAAGAGCATCCCGACCGCCACGAAGAACAGCACGGCGAACGCGTCGCGCAGCGGCAGGGCGTCGGCCAGGGCCTGATGGCTGAGATCGGAGCGACCCACCACCATGCCACCGAAGAAGGCTCCCAGCGCCAGCGACACGTCGAAGACGCTGGACGAGGCGTACGCCACGCCCAGCGCCACGGCCAGCACCGCGAGCGTGAACAGTTCCTTCGACCCGGCACGCGCCACGAGCGCGAGGAGCTTCGGCACCACCAGGCCGCCGCCCAGGATGACGACGACGGCCATCACGGCGACCTTCGCGAGCGACCAGAGCAGGAGCTGCCAGAGCGGCGTCGCGGCGGCGGCGCCGCCGCCGCCGGCCAGCGCGGGCAAGGCCACGAGCAGCCCCACCGTGATCAGGTCCTCCACCACGGACCAGCCGATCACGATCCGGGCGGTGGCCGAGGCCAGGAGCCCCGAGTCCATGAGCCCCCGCACGATGACCACGGTGGACGCGCACGAGAAACACATCCCCAGGACCAGGGAGGCGCCCCACGACCAGCCCATGACCCGGCCGATGGCCGTCCCCGCGGCCACCGCGACGCCGCTGGCGAGGAGCGCGCCGGGGACCGCGATCCGGCGCACGCCCCAGAGGTCGCCGAACGAGAACCCCAGGCCCACGCCGAACATCAGCAGGACGACGCCGACATCCGCGAGCTTCGCGGCCAGCTCCGCGTTGCCGACGAAGCCCGGGGTGTGGGGCCCGATCGCGACGCCGGCCACCAGGTAGCCGACGATGGGCGAGAGGCCGAGGCGCCGGGCGAGCAGGCCGAACACGAGCGCGGCGACCAGCGCGACCGAGACCGTAGAGGCCCACTCCATGGCGGATACATACGCGACGTCCGCGCACCGGCAAGGCCTGACTCCGGCGCGATCGCCGCGCCGGCGCCGCGCGCCGCCTACGCCGTGCGCATTAGCGCCAGGGGCCGGCCGCGGGGACCTTGGCGGTCGACACGAAGTGGAGGTTCTCGACCAGGGCCTGCCCCTCGCGGCCGAGCAGGTACTCGATCAGTTCGCGCGCCGGACCGGTGGGCTGCCCGCGCGTCACGAGGTTCAGATTGCAGCGCAGCGGGTAGGTACGGTTCTCGAGGTTGGCACGGCTGGGGATCAGGCCGTCGATCGCGAGCGCGCGCACCTGCCCGCCGTCGGCGAGCAACCGGGTCACCGCGGCGCTCGAGGCGAAGCCGATCGCGTCCGGACGCTTCAACACGTGGCCGAGCAGGTCGTAGTGGTGGCCCACGTTCAGCACCGCGTGCCCGGGCTCGCGCGAGCCCTTGGCGCGCAGGCGCACGCGGCGCTCCAGGCCCTGCTCCACCGCCTCGCCCTCGAATCCGAGGCCGCGCAGGAACACCTCGGTGGCGCCGCGGCGCAGATCCTGTGCCACGACCTCGATCGCGGCGTCCGCCCCGCCCAGGTCCTTCCAGTTGCGGATCCGCCCCAGGAACACGTCGGCGACCTGCGCACGCGTGAGCCCGCGCACCCGGTTCCTGCCGTGCACCACGATGGCCACGCCGTCGACGGCCACGCGCTGGACCACCAGGTCGCGGTGCGCGGCCGCCTCGCCCTCGGTCAGGTCCCGGCCCAGCGCGGCCACGTGGCAGTGCCCCGCGGCCAGGCTCTCGAGGCCGAGCGTCGAGCCGGGCGCGAAGATCTCGAGGTCGAGGCCCGAACCCTGCCTGGCGAGCATGTCCTGCGCCCGGTGCAGGAGCGGCCGCAGCGTCGAGGAGCCGCTGATCGCCACGCGCTGCGGACCCTGGGCCGCGAGTGGCGCCAGGGCGAGAAGGCAACCCAGCACGGCGGTTCTGCTGCAGCGGGCGAGCATGCGGGCGAGAATCGGGTCGGGACGGAATCCAGCATGGTGTCGGAGGTTCCTGCCCACGGCTTGAATCCCACGCCCCCTGCGTCCGTGAGCGGGATCCCAGGCGTGGATCCGGTCGCGGAACCGGCCCCTGCCATCAACGGATCCGCGCCCAACGCCGCCATTCGACCATGGCCGGCTTGCCCCTGGGCGAATAGCCCGGGTCGTGAGGTCCGCCTTCGCCGAAGTAGTCGAAGAAGTAGGCCCCCCGGAGGAAGGGCAGGTCCTTGGCCACCTCCACGAATGCCGCGAGGCACTCCGCCTGCTCGCGCAGATCGATCCGGTCGCGGTTCATGAAGTAGTTCCAGGGGTCGCGGTTGATGCCGTCCTGGCTGGCGTAGCCGACCTCGGTGAACACCACGGGCACCGGCACGGTGCGCAGCTTCTCCTCCAGCTCCTCGCCCAGGCGGCGCCACGCGGACACCAGCTCGGCGGGCGAGGGGTCCATCTCCTTGGTGAGCGAGAAGTACGCCGTCATGCCCACGAAGTCGAGCTGGGCGAAGAAGCGCGGCACGTGGTAGTGATCCCAGTTCACCGAATAGGTGAGCAGGCCGCGGAAGCGGCCGCGGGCGTTGCGGATCACCCGCAGCCAGCGCTCGGTCTGCGGCTCGAGCGAGCCCAGCTCGCTGCCCACCGAGACGATCTCCACACCCGCCCGCTCGGCCACGTCGAGGTAGTGCGCCAGGAAGCGCTCGTACTCGCGCCAGAACTGGTCCTGCTCGGAGGGTCGCACCACGCCGCGCCAGTCCTCGGGCCTGGACTCGTCGAGGAGCACGATCGGCAGGAGCATCACCGACATGCCGCGCTGCTTCGCGTGGCGGATGGTCTCCTCCAGGCGCTCGTCGCCGACGGTCCGGCGATGGTGGCGATCGATCCGCGAACCGTGCACGTCCGGCAGGAACGCCGAGAAGAGCAGGCAGACGTGGCGGAAGCCGGCCTCGGCCAGCTCGTCGATCGCTCCGACGTAGCTCCTGGCAGGATCCTGGTCGTAGAGCGCCAGCACCGCACCGTTCAGGTACGGCAGGGCCTGGAACGCGCGCTCGGCGCCGAGCGCGAACCAGCCGCGGCGCTCGCGCTGCGCCCGCCGCGCCGCCGCGAACAGCGCGTCGTCCTCGCGCGGCTCCGGCGTGGCCACGCGGTACACGGCGAGGCCGGCGGCCAGCACCTCCTCGTTCACCGAGGGACCTTGGGGGCTGGTCCGCACCACGCCGACCACGTCTGCCGGATCCCACGCCTCGCGCGCGCGTTCGGGAGTGATCCACACCTCGCGCCCGAGCAGGCTCGCGCGCAGGTGCGCCTTCAGCGCCTCCGTGAATCCTTCGGGGCGCGCGCGCGGCGTGGGCAGGGAGAGACCCTGCAGGCGCACGCGCCGGCCGTCGGCGAGCACCAGCAAGTCCACGCCCCACAAGTCCTTGGCCTGCGCCCGGAAGGCGGTGCCAGCGGGTTCCTGCTGCGCGCGCGGCACGGCGCCCGCGCACGCCAGCAACAGCACGGCCAGCAGGGTGGCTTTTTTCCTTCCGCCACCCGACTGGATCTGCTTCCTTTCCCCCCCGCTCGAAGCGATGCCGCGCCGCACAGACATCCAGTCCATCCTCATCATCGGGTCCGGTCCGATCATCATCGGTCAGGCCTGCGAGTTCGACTATTCCGGCACCCAGGCCTGCAAGGCGCTGCGCGAGGACGGTTACCGGATCCTGCTGATCAATTCCAACCCGGCGACGATCATGACCGATCCGGAGATGGCGGATCGGACCTACATCGAGCCGATCACGCCGGAGTCGGTCGCCAAGATCATCGCCAAGGAGCGGCCCGATGCGCTGCTCCCCACCCTGGGCGGTCAGACCGCGCTCAACACGGCGATGCGGCTCGCGGACCTGGGGGTGCTGGAGCAGCACGGCGTGGAGATGATCGGCGCCAGCCGCGACGCGATCGCCAAGGCCGAGTCCCGCCAGCTCTTCCGGACCGCCATGGAACGGATCGGCCTGGACATGCCGCGCTCGCAGCTCGCCTACTCGATGGAGGAGGCGCTCAAGGCGGCAGACGAGATCGGCCTGCCCTGCGTGATCCGGCCAGGCTTCACCATGGGCGGCAGCGGCGGCGGCATCGCCTACAACCAGGACGAGTTCAAGGACATCGTCCGCCGCGGCCTCGAGCTGTCGCTGAACAGCGAGGTCCTGGTCGAGGAGTCGATCGCGGGCTGGAAGGAGTACGAGCTCGAGGTGATGCGCGACCGCAAGGACAACGTGGTCGTGATCTGCTCGATCGAGAACTTCGACCCGATGGGCGTGCACACCGGCGACTCGATCACCGTGGCACCCGCGCAGACCCTGACCGACAAGGAGTACCAGCGCATGCGCGACGCGGCGATCGCGATCATGCGCGAGATCGGGGTGGCCACCGGCGGCTCCAACGTGCAGTTCGCGGTCAACCCGCGCGACGGCCGGATGACGGTGATCGAGATGAACCCGCGCGTGTCGCGCTCCTCGGCGCTGGCCAGCAAGGCCACCGGGTTCCCGATCGCCAAGATGGCCGCCAAGCTCGCGGTCGGCTACTCGCTCGACGAGATCCAGAACGACATCACCAAGGAGACGCCGGCCAGCTTCGAGCCGACCCTCGACTACTGCGTGGTGAAGTTCCCGCGCTGGACCTTCGAGAAGTTCCCTGCCGCCGACGCGACCCTGACCACGCAGATGAAGTCGGTGGGCGAGGTGATGGCGATCGGCCGCACCTTCAAGGAGGCCCTGCAGAAGGCGCTGCGCTCGCTCGAGACCGGCCGCGCCGGTTTCGGCAACTTGCCGGGCCGCGCCCATCCCGCGCACCATGACCGCGACGGGCTCCTGGCCGGCCACGAGGAGATCCGGCCGCACCTGGTCACCCCGCGCGCCGACCGGATCGACTGGCTGCGCACCGCGCTCCTGGCCGGGATGAGCGTGGCCGAGGTGCACGACGCCACGCGCATCGATCCCTGGTTCCTCGACCAGCTGCACGAGCTGGTGCGCCACGAGCAGAAGCTGGTGGACGCCGGCCGGCGCGGCCTGCCGGGCTTCGACGCCGACCTGCTGCGCGAGACCAAGCGGCTCGGCTACAGCGACCGCCAGATCGCGGCGGCCTGCGCCGGCAAGGTGAGCGAGTGGGACGTGCGCGAGCACCGCAAGCGGCTCGGCATCACCCCGGTCTACAAGCTGGTCGACACCTGCGCGGCCGAGTTCGAGGCGTACACGCCGTACTACTACTCCACCTACGAGGGCGAGGACGAGGCACGGGTGCGCGACGACCGCTCGCGCGTGATGGTGCTGGGCGGCGGCCCCAACCGCATCGGCCAGGGCATCGAGTTCGACTACTGCTGCGTCCACGCCGCCCAGGCCCTGCGCGCCATGGGCCACGAAGTGGTGATGGTGAACAGCAACCCCGAGACGGTGTCCACCGACTTCGACACGTCCGACATGCTGTTCTTCGAGCCGCTCACCCACGAGGACGTGATGAACATCGTGGAGCGGGTGCGGCCCAAGGGCGTGATCGTGCAGTTCGGCGGCCAGACGCCGCTGAACCTGGCGCGCGGCCTGCACGACAACGGCGCGCCGCTGGTGGGCACCAGCGTGGAGTCGATCGAACGCGCGGAGGACCGCGACCTCTTCAACCGCATGATCGCGAAGCTGGGCCTGGCCCAGCCGGCCGGCGCGATGGCGCGCGGCCTCGACGACGTGCTGGCCACCGCCAACCGCCTGGGCTACCCGGTGCTGGTGCGGCCCAGCTTCGTCCTCGGCGGACGCGCGATGGAGGTCGTGTACGACGACGACCAGGTGCGCCGCTACATGGAGCGCAACCTGGAGGCGTTCAGCGAGCGGCCCTGCCTGGTGGACAAGTTCCTCGACAACGCCATCGAGGTCGACGTCGACGCGATCTGCGACGGCGAGACGGTCGTGATCGGCGGGATCATGGAGCACATCGAGGAGGCCGGCATCCACTCCGGCGACTCGTCCTGCTCGCTGCCGCCGTACACGCTCACCGACGGACTCGTGGCGGAGCTGAGCGACGCCACGCGGCGGATGGCGCTCGAGCTGAACGTGATCGGCCTGATCAACATCCAGTTCGCGGTGAAGGGCGCCAAGGTGTGGGTGATCGAGGCCAACCCGCGGGCCTCGCGCACCGTGCCCTTCGTGAGCAAGGCGATCGGCGTGCCCCTGGCCCGCCTCGCGGCGCAGCTGATGCTGGGGCGCAAGCTGGGGGACCTGGGCTTCACCGAGCCGGTGGTGCCCGGCTACTTCTCGGTGAAGGCGCCGGTGTTCCCGTTCAACAAGTTCCCGGGCGTCGACATCCTCCTGGGCCCCGAGATGAAGTCGACCGGCGAGGTGATGGGCGTGGACCGGAGCTTCGGCGCCGCGTTCGCCAAGGCCCAGATCGCCGCCGGCAACGACCTCCCGCGCGAGGGCACGGTGTTCCTCTCGGTGCGCGACGAGGACAAGCGCCTGCTCGGCTCGTTGGCCAGCCGCCTGCAGGCCCTGGGCTTCAAGCTGTGCGCCACCACGGGCACCGCGCGCGCCCTGGAGAACGCCGGGGTGACCGTGGAGCGGGTGTTCAAGGTGCACGAGGGCCGGCCGCACGTGCTCGACCTGATCAAGAACCACCAGGTGCACCTGGTGATCAACACGCCTTCGGGCCGCCAGGAGCGCAGCGACGACCGGCAGATCCGCTCCGGAGCGGTGCAGTTCCGCATCCCGGTGATCACCACCATGGCCGCGGCCACCGCCACCGTGCAGGCGCTCGAGTCCCTCAAGCGGCGTCCGCTCGACGTGGCCCCGCTCCAGGACCACCACCAGCTGCTCAAGGTCGCCGTGCGCTGACGGGGGTGCAGGGCGCCCGTGTCCGGCGCGCCGCCCCATGGCCCGGACGCCGCGAAACCGCCGGTCCGGCCCGGAATCGAATGCGGGCCGCCCCGCACGGCCAGGGTGCCACGCCCCGATCCGCGCCACCGGGACCAACAGACCGTTCCGTGCCGGAGCCGATGAGACGAAGATCCTGGCGCCGAGCCGTCCGTCCAGACCGACGCGGCCCGGGGGTTGGCCACAGCCAAGGCCCGCGCGTGCGCGCGGGCCCGAAGCCCCCGTGTCGCGATGGGGTTGCCCGGACGGCTTGCAGGCAGAGGGTAACGACGTTCCACAGCAAGCTCCCGCCGCCCGACGATCATCGCCACCAGCCGCCCATGGCCCCCGCATCGTTCGCCCCGTTCCTCCTCTTCACCGTCCTCCTGGCCTGCTCCGACTCCGCCGCGCAGGGCGGGGCGAAGCCGCAATCCCCCGTCGCCCAGGACCAGAAGCCGATGACCAGCCCCACCGGATCCGCACCGTCCTCCCGCCCCACCTTCCCCAAGGACACCGAGACCGCCACGTTCGGCGCCGGCTGCTTCTGGTGCGTGGAAGCGGTGCTGGAGCAGATCGACGGCGTCCTGGAGGTGCGCTCCGGCTACATGGGCGGCCACGTGAAGAACCCGACCTACAAGCAGGTGTGCACCGGGGAGACCGGCCACGTCGAGGTGGTGCAGGTCCGCTTCGACCCCAAGAAGCTCCCCTACGCGATGCTCCTGGAGTGGTTCTGGCAGCTGCACGACCCGACCCAGAAGGACGGCCAGGGCAACGACATCGGCCCGCAGTACCGCTCCGCGATCTTCTGGCACTCCGACGCGCAGCGCCTCGCCGCCGAGAAGGCGAAGGCCGCGCTGGAGGCGAGCAAGAAGCTCAAGCGGCCGGTGGTCACGGAGGTCGTGAAGGCCGCCGAGTTCTACGAGGCCGAGGAGTACCACCAGGACTACTACCGCAACAACAAGGCGCAGGGGTACTGCCGGATGGTGATCGCGCCCAAGCTGGAGAAGCTCGGCCTGGACAAGTGAGCCTGCGTCCCGCGTGGGGGAGGGCTCGTGGCCGGCACGACCTCTGCCTGCGGGCCGGAGACCGCCGCGATGCGACGCACCGTCTCATGGGTCCTGCTGGCCGCCGCGGCGCTCGTCGCCGTCGCACTCCTGAGCCTCTGGTGGGCGCTCGGGTCTGGCATCCCGGAGGGGGATGCGAGCCCCGCGACGGACGTCCAGCGCGCGGTCGCGGAAGGGGCCATGGCGGAGGGTCCGGGAACACGCAGCGCGGTCGCGGCGCTCTCGCCGGCTGCGCCGCCGCGCGACGCGACCCCGGTGCAGGTGCAGCACGCCGCCACGCTGCGGATCCAGGTCCGCGACGAGGCCGGTGCACCCCTGCCGGACTGCGCGGTCGCGGCCGGCGAGGCCGAGCGGATCACCGGCGCGGACGGCGTGGCGGAGTTCTCGCTGCCTGAGGGTCGCGTTCCCGTGCACGTCCAGGCGCGCGCCGGCGCGGCGCGCCACGCCGTGCACGGCCACCAGACGGTGGTCGGCGGCACCGTCCGGGAGCTGGTCGTGGTCCTGCGCCGGGCTCGCGAGATGGCGTTCTTCTGCCGGCTCGTGGCGGGCGAGGACGGCGCGCCCATCGCCGGCGCCCGGGTCACGCTCGCCATCGGCGGCCAGCCCCTCCTCGCCGATGCGCAGGGACTCGTGCAGGCGGCGCTCGACCTGGACGGGAACCACCTCGTGGTGCGCGCGCCGGGCCGCGCCCCACGCCGCGTCGTCCCGCAGGCGGGCCACGAGAGCGCGGCCACGGCCATGGTGGTGCCGCTGGAACCCGGCGCCGGGCTCATGGTGTCGGTGGTCGACGACGCCGGGCGGCCGCTGCCCGGCTGCACGCTCTCCGTGCGCGCCGAACCCTGGCGGCTCCAGTGGCCGAGCGCGGCGCGGTCGCGTGGCCCGGCAGAGACGTGGCAGGCGACGAGCGACGCGGAGGGCGTCGCGCGCCTCGCGGATCTTCCGCCCGACGTGCCCCTGGACCTCCGGGTGGCCCCGCCGGCGGGGCTCGGGGCGGAGGCCGTGCAGGCGCGCGCGGTGCTGCGGCCGGGCCCGAACCAGCGCCGGGTCGCGTGGCGCGCGCCGGTGGCGCTGCGTGGCCGGGTCCTCGACCTCGGGGGGCGGCCGATCGCCGATGTGTCCGTGGGCTGCGCGCCGACCGGGCTCGACCGCCCGCCGCAGGCGTTCCCGCACGAGACGCCGGGCGTCCGGACTGGCCGTACGTCCGGCGACGGACGCTTCACCATCCCCGGCCTCGCGCCGGGCAGATGGGTCGTGGGCCTGACCGCGGTCCAGCCCAGCGAGACGCGCGGCCCGTCCGTGACCGCGGCGTGCGTCCTGCACACGGTGGACTCCGCGCACGACCCCGAGGTCGAGCTGCGTGCCGTCCCCGCGCTCGCCATCGCCGGCGTGGCGCTCGGGCCGGACGGGCGGCCGGCGGCCGGAGTCGGCGTCGAAGCCATGCTCGCGGGCGCGCCGAGCGCCGGCGCGCGCACGGACGCCGAGGGGCGCTTCCGGCTCGCCCCCCTGCTGCCCGGCGAGTACCGCCTGCGCGTCGACGTGTTCGAGGACGACCTCGGTCTGCCGCACCCGGTGCCCGCGCGCGCGGGGGACCTCGGGGTCGAGCTGCGCCTGATCCCCGTGTGCGGCACGCTCGCGGGCCGCGCCGTGGATGCCGGCCTGCAGCCGGTCGCGGGCGCGTGGGTGCGAGCGACGCGGCGGGGCGGCGCCGAGGACCTCGCCAGCGCGTGCGACCTCGACGGCGGCTTCGCGTACCGCGGCCTGCCGGCGGGCACCTGGGACCTGGCGGCGCACGACCGGCTCGGCCGCTGCGCCTGGCTGCCCGCGGTGACCATCGTGGCGGGCCGCGCGGCGCGGCTCGAGCTCGTCCTGCAGCCGGGCGCGGTGCTGCGCCCGCGGCACGAGGAGGCGGACCGCTTCCTGGTGCTCCGCGGCGCCGACGTCGCGGGCGGGGACAACCTGGAACGCGGCGCCAGCGGCGAGGCCATGGTCCCGCCCGGCGAGTGGACCGTCGTCTTCCTGCGCCAGGGCCGGGAGCTGTCCCGCCGCTCGGTGCGGGCACGGGCTGGCGAGGTCCTCTCGGTCGAGGGGTGAGGGAAGGGTGCCGGACCCGTCCCGCGGCCGGGGGCCTTGCCGCCGCGCGCGCGCGGACGACGATGCGTGTGGCCTGCTCCGGGCCTGCTCCGCAGCGGAGATCGCCACGATGCAACGGATCGTCCTTCTGGCCTGTGCCGTGCTGGCCGCCGGTCTCGCATGGCTCCTCTGGCCGGGGGAGCGCGGCACGGAGCCCGAGCTCCTGGCGCCACCCTCAGCGCCGGACACCGCCGCGACCGTCTCGGCCAGCCGGCCGGCCGCGACCCGGCGGGAGGAACCCGCGACGCCGGCCTGGGCCGTCGCCGAGGAGTCCCTGCCGGTGCCGCGCCCGGTCGCAGTCATCCCCGGCGGGATCCTGCGCGGACGGATCGTCTGGGAGAGGACCTTCCAGCCGGCCGCGGGCGTGGGCGTGCGCCTCACCCATCGCTGGCTCGACACGGTGCTGCCGGGGGTCGAGGACGACGCGTTCTTCCGCTCCCTGAACGACCCGATCCTCCTCCCGGGCGCGGCCACCACCGACGCGCGCGGCGAGTTCGTGCTCGACCAGGTCCCCGAGTCCCGCACGCTCTTCCTGCTGATCGCGGTCGGCGGGCGGCTGGTGGACATCCACCTCGTGCCCCGCCTGCCTGCGCCGGGCGAGACCGTGACGATGGACGAGCTCCGCCTCGCGACGCGTGCCCGGCTCGGCGGCCGCCTGCTCCTGGCCGAGACCGGCCGCGAAGGCCTGAGACCGCTGGCGTTCGCGCGCGTCCGGCTGGTGGACTCCCCCATCCTCGACGACCCCCTCGTCGACCCTGCGCGGCGCGCCCGCGAGCGCCAGAGGGTCGCCGAGTTCCGCGCCGAGGACCGCAGCGCGCCGGCGGAGCGCGAACGCGACCGGATGCTGCCCTTCCCCGAGACGACCACGAGCGGCACCGGCTCGTTCATCCTGGAGGGCGCGCGCCCGGGCGCGGCGCAGCTCCTCGTGCAGGCGCCCGGTCACGAGCCGTGGTGGCGCGAGGTCGCGCTCGAGCCCGGCGGCACGCTGGACCTGGGCACGATCGTGGTGGGCTGCGGACCAGCCCTGCGCGGGCGGGTCGTCGACGCGGAGGGCCGGCCGGTCGCCGGCGCGGAGGTGCGGGTCGCGCTCGACACGGGCCTCGACGCGGACCCGGAGGAGTCGTTGGCGCCTGGGTCCGCAGGGGCACTGCGCCCGGACCGGAACCGCCTCGGGAATGCGCGCGACTCGCTGTCGATCGCCGCTCCCACCGACCAGGATGGCCGCTTCGTCCTGCACCCACCTGCCGCGTTCCAGGACTCGCCGGGCCACTGGTTCCACGTGCGACGCATCGCAGGCCTGGGCTGGGAGCACGTACGCGTGCTGGCACGCCGGCGCGCCGACGGCAATCCGCCACAGGGGCTGGAGATCCGGATGCCGCCGCTCGGCCGGCTGCGGATCGGGATCCTGGATGCTGCGGGCGCCAACGTGACCGGCGGACGCGCGTGGCTCTTCCTCCGGGACGAGCACGGGAGCGCGTCGGTCCCGCTCCCCGAACCCTTCCAGCCGCGCGGTGGCCCGGATGGCTTCGAGACCGCCGACCTTCCGCCCGGCGGCTACCTGCTGCGCGCGCATCCCCCCGGGCATGCGCCGGTGGTCGATCCGCTCATGGTGCGTCCCGGTCCCGGCGCGACCTCGCGCACGTTCCGCGCGCTGCCGACGTTCCCGGTGCGTGTCACGGTGCTGGATGCCGCGGACCGGCCGGTCGAGGGGACCGCGGTCTACGCGGCGTTCCGCGGCGAGGATCCGCGCGCGCGACTGCGCGCCGACGGCAGGAGTTTCGAACTGCTCTCGGACTCTGCGCTGCGCGTGGGCACCACCGATGCGGCGGGCGTACTCGACCTCGAGGGCGCATGGGAGGCGAACGCCACCTTCGCGGGCCGCGCGCCCGGCTACGCAGTGGCGATCACGCCGGAGCTGCGGCTCGCGCCCGGGACCGGGATCGTGCTGCGCGTGGAGCGTCCCGCGGTCCTCCAGGGCGTGGTGGTGCAGGACGGCGCACCGCGACCCGGGCCGTGGCGCATCACGCTGTCCCCGGCCCTGCCCACGCTCGCCCGCTACGGCCCATGGCTGCCGCTGCTGCCCGCACGCGCCACGCCGGCGCGCGCGGATGGCAGCTTCGAGTTCCGCGATCTGCCCGCGCTCTCCTGGCTGATCGCGCGCGACGGCGAACCCGAACCGGCGGTCGAGGTCGCGCTCCGGCCGGGCACCACCACCCACCAGGCGCTCGAACTCCATCCCCCGCGCGCCCGCGGCTGGCCGGTGGAGGGAACGGCCACCGTGGACGGAGCTCCGGCGGAGGGACTCGTCTTCCGGATCTGGGTGCCCCAGGCCGACGGTGACACCACGACCCATGCCGTGTTCGCCGGGCCCGGCGGCACGTTCCGCGCCGCGCCCCGGGGCGATCCGCTCGCCTGGCAGCTCGAGCGTTCCGTGCGCGGCGCCCGCACGATCCTCGCCGCGGGGACCGGGACGCCGGTGGGTGGCTGGCGCAACGCGACGATCGCCGCCCGCACCGGCAGCTTCGTGGCCGAGGTGCGCGGTCCCGACGGCCAGCGGCTCACGCACCGCTCCGTGACCCTGGTCGAGGTCGAATCGCGCAGGATCTGGGCCCGCTCCCACACCGACGCGGCAGGCTGCGTGCGCTTCGACGGGCTCGGCACCGGCCTCTTCCTGCTGCGACCGCAGGGGTTCGGCCAGGACCATGCCTGCGAGCCAGCCACCGTCGAGGTCCTCCCGGGCCGTACGACCGAGACCATCCTCCACTTCCGCGCCCGTTGAACGGAACGTGCCTCGCACGCTTCTGCCGCCCGGCGGGCAGGGAAATCCGGCCGCACGGGTTTCGTTCCGAAGGAAGCTTGCCGATCCCAAGGCCATGGCACCCTCCGACACCGACACGGCCGGCGTCTTCCTCGAGCTGGAGGCGCACTACGCCGCGCACAACTACCACCCGCTCCCGGTGGTGCTCACGCGGGGACAGGGCGCGCACGTCTTCGACGTGGAGGGCCGCCGCTACCTGGACTGCCTCTCGGCCTACTCGGCCCTCAACCAGGGACACGGCCACCCGCGCATCGTCGCCGCCCTGATCGAGCAGGCGCAGCGCCTCGCGCTCACCTCGCGTGCGTTCCACAACGACCGCTTCGGCCCGTACTGCCGCAAGCTCTGCGAGCGGGTCGGCTACGCCAAGGTCCTGCTGATGAACACCGGCGCCGAGGCGGTCGAGACCGCGATCAAGGCGGCGCGGCGCCACGGCTACCGCCGCAAGGGCGTGGCCAAGGACCGCGCGGAGATCGTGGTGTTCGCCGGCAACTTCCATGGCCGCACCACCACGATCGTGGGCTTCTCGAGCGATCCCGAGTCGCGCGACGAGTTCGGCCCGTTCGCGCCGGGCTTCGTGACCGTGCCCTACGGCGACCTGGCAGCGACGGCACGGGCGATGAACCCGAACACCGTCGCGGTGCTGGTGGAGCCGATCCAGGGCGAGGCCGGCGTGGTGATCCCGCCGGAGGGATTCCTGCCCGGGCTGCGCGAGCTCTGCGACCGGCACGGCGCGCTGCTGCTCTGTGACGAGATCCAGTCCGGCATGGGCCGCGCGGGCGCATGGCTCTGCCACCGCGACAGCGGCATTCGCGCCGACGGGGTGATCCTCGGCAAGGCGCTCTCCGGCGGGCTCTACCCGCTCTCGGCCTTCGCCGCCGACGATGCGGTGATGGAAGTGTTCACCCCCGGCTCGCATGGATCGACCTACGGCGGCAACCCGCTGGCTTGCGCGGTGGGCGAGGCCGCCCTCGACGTGCTGGCCGACGAGGACCTGTGCACGCGTTCGCGCGAGCTGGGAGCGCGCGTCGCCGCGCGGCTGCGCGCGATCCGCACGTCCAGGATCCACGAGGTCCGCGCGCGCGGCCTGTGGGTGGGGCTGCAGCTCACAGACTCCGCCGGCCCCGCCCGCGTGTACTGCGAGCGCCTCCTGCAGCAGGGCATCCTGTGCAAGGACACGCACGGTCACACGATCCGGATCGCGCCGCCCCTCGTGGTGGAGGAGCGCGACCTGGAGGAGGCCGCGGCGGCGCTGGAGCGCGTCCTCGCGGAGTGAGCGCGCCGGCGCCGGGCCCGCAGCGGATCTTCATCGCCACTCCACCCCGACCTCACGCGGGAGTCCGTAGGCTCGCCCTGGGATTCCCCGTCCATGACCGCCCTCCACCAGCTCCCTCTCGCCCTCGCCGCAACCCTCGCCGCCACGGCACCCGCTCAGGCCTTCCGGGACACGTTCCGCTACCCAGACGGCAACGCCGTGCCCGGCTGGACCGCGCAGACCGGCAGCTTCAGCGTCCTGAACGGGCAGCTACTCCTCACCACCGGCGCAAGCGAGTGGTCGTTCCTCACCCGTGACGGGCTGAGCGCAAAGAACTGCGTCCTCGATGGCGAGTTCTACTACGGCAGCGGGCTCCAGTTCGGCGGCCTCGCCGCACGCCACCAGGGCGGCACCAACCCCACGGTCACCGGCAAGATCCAGACCGGCGCCGGCACGCCCGGTTTCGGCCGTCTCTACCTCTACAACTGGCCAGGGACCTCGATCTTCGCGGACGTCCCGAACGGCACCTTCAGCGCCTTCTTGCGCCTGCTCGTGGTCGGCAGCCAGGCGTGGCTGCAGGTCGACGCGGACAAGAACCAGGTCTACGAGCAGACTCTCGGACCCCACGCGCTGACCGTGGACGCACCCGGCCGCGTCGGCGTCAGCGCGTACGGCACCACGATCCTCGACAACTTCGAGTTCTTCGACGCGGTGCTGCGCGAGCGCGCCGGCAGCACGCCGCGGATCGGCCGGACCTACCAGATGGACTTCCACAGCGCCGACCCGGGGCGCACCTACGTGGGCATGGCCTCGCTGACCAACACCGGGATCCCGCTCGGCGACCGCACCATCCCGCTAGGCGCGGACTCGCTGTTGGAGCTCTCGCTCTCCCTCGGCGGCAACCTGGGACTGGTCGGCACGACCGACGGCAACGGAGTCGGCGCCCCGCGCCTCGTGCTCCCGTATCAGCCCTCGCTCGTGGGCCTCGGAATCTACCTCGCGGTCGTCACCCTCGACCCGACCATGCCGGGCGGAGTCCGCTCGATCAGCAACGAGCACCATGTACAGGTGCGCGGCTAGCACTCCCGGCGCCGGCACCGGCAGCCCGCAGGAGCACGCGCGCGGCGAAGCGCGGCGCGTAGCTCCCGGCATAGGTGGCGAGGACGTCCTCGGGTGTCGGGAGGAGCTCCGGCTCGGGGGTCGCGCGCAGGAGGCGCTGCAGCCCCTCGGGTACGACGTGGCTGAACGGCTCCAGGCGCACGATCGGCACGGCGAGCGCCAGGTACTCGTGCAGGCGGAAGCAGAGTTCGCCCGCGCCCGGAAGGTCGAGGCCGGAGCCCGTGCTCTGCAACGCCGCGAGGACCCGGTCGTAGGTGCAGCCCTCGGGCATCACGAGGCCCCGCGCCCTGGGGAACCTCTGCTCCATCGCCCGCACCGCGGCCGCGCGGCGGCCGCCGTAGCGCGGATGGCTCAGGGTCCCGCAGAACACCCACTCCCAGCGCCGCAGCCGCACCGGGAGCGGCACGAACCACTCGCTCCGCGGGCGCAGGTACTCCATCCACAGGACCACGGGGTGATAGAGGAAGGGGAAGGGCAGCCACCCGCCGGGCGCGGCGTCCGCCTCGACCTCGCGGGCGAGGCGCACCAACCCGGGGATCGCGTCGAACGCCGCCGGGCGCGGCGCGCACGCGTCCGAGCCGTCCACGACCACCGCCGCCCCGCGGGCCCGCGCCAGGAGCTCGCCCAGCACCGCGGCGCGCGCGCCCCGCACGCACGGATTCAGCGAGGGCCGCAGCGGGTGCGCGGGGTCGAAGGGCGCCGCGTCGTGCAGACCCGCGGCCGCGGCGCGGAGCTGGTCGGCGAACGCATCGCAGACCACCAGGAGGTCGGCATCCGGATCGGGTCCGCCGGGCTGCGGGCCCAGGCGCTGCGCGACCAGGTCGCGGCGCATCCGTGTGACGGTGTGGTCCGCCGCCAGCCCCTCGTCGCCGCTGTGGTAGGCGACGCGGTGTCCCAGCTCGCGCAGGCCGAGCGCCACCCCCAGGAGGAACCCGTTCAGGTCGAGGATGGAGACGTAGACCACCCACCTGCATCGGGCCGGAGGGTGGGTCGGGCTTGAGGCTCCGCGTGCGATCGCCGGTTCGGCCACACCGGGGTTTCCCGCGCGCGCCCAGGACCCGAAGATCCCCCGCGGAACCGCCCATGAGCCAGTCCCCCACCGCCACCCCCGTCCCCCGTCACGACGCACCCCTGGCCCGGAGCGTGCTGGAGTTCTGCCGGCGCGAGTACCGGCCGCCCACGGCGGCCACGCGCCAGGCCTTCCCCAGTTCCGACGTGTGGGCCGCGCTGGCCCGCACCGGCACGGCGCTGTGGCTGGACACCGGCGACGTCGACGCCGCGCGCGGCCTGTGGACCCGCGAGTTCCAGGCGCTCACCACCAACAACACGCTGCTCAACAAGGAGGTCCAGAAGGGCATCTACGACCAGCTGGTTCCGGCCGCCGCGGCCATGCTGCGCAAGGCCGAGCCAGGCATCCCGCCGGTGCGGCTCGTGCAGGAGATCGCGTTCGTGCTCAACGCGGTGCACGGCCTGAAGCTGGTGTCCACCTTCGACGCCGACGTGAGCGTGGAGCTGCACACCGACCTCGCCCACGACACCGAGGCCAGCTACCAGTACGGCAAGCGCTTCCACGCCATCTGCCCCGACCGCTTCATCGTCAAGGTGCCGCTCACGCCCGCCGGACTCTTCGCCGCGCGGCGCCTGGGCCAGGACGGCATCCGGGTCAACTTCACGCTCGGCTTCTCGGCGCGGCAGAACTACCTCGTGGCGCTGACCGCGCGTCCGACCTGGGTCAACGTGTTCATGGGCCGCCTGAACGCATTCGTGGCCGACAACAAGCTGGGCGACGGCCGCAACGTCGGCGAGAAGGCGACCCTGGCCAGCCAGCGCCTGTTGCGCAAGCTGCGCACGAGCCCTGGGGTCCAGGTGAAGCAGATCGGCGCCTCGATGCGCAACGGCGGCCAGTGCTACGACCTGATGGGCCTCGACGTGTTCACCATGCCCCTGGCCGCAGCGAAGGAATACCTCGAGCGCAGGCCGGCCGCCGCCGAGGTACGCGACCGCACCGCAGACGATCCGCCGGTGACGTTCGCGGCCGGCGTCGATGCGCAGGCCAGCGGGCTGGACCGGCTCTGGACCGTCGACGAGCGCTTCCACGCCGCGATGTGCAGGCTGCTCACGCAGGACCTCGACCGCATGGATGGCGAAGGCATCGTGGCGTTCCTGCGGGGCGAGGGCGCCGGCGACCTGTTCCCGAGCCTGGACGTCGAGGAGCGCGCGCGGCTCGCCAAGGACGGCAAGATCCCGGTCCACGCCGCCTGGCAGCGTCATGTGCAGGCCGGCCGCGCCAGCTGGGACGGACTGCATACCGAGGCCGCGCTGCAGAGCTTCGCCCAGGACCAGAAGGCCCTGGACGACCGGATCCGCAAGTACCTCTGAGCGCCGGGGCCGGAGTCCCCCGCCCGGCGCCGAGCGCGCCTTGCGACCGCGCCCTGGCGCGCGCCCGCCCTGCGCGGTCCAGGCCTCCGGCCCGGGCAGCCGAAACACGAGGCAGTGGCTCGTCTCGCCAAGCTCCGCCTGCCCTGGCTGCGCCTCGACTTGCGCCGCAAGACGTTCCTGGGCCTGCTGGCCGCGATCGTCGTGCTCGGCGGCGCGGTGCACATGGGCCTGCGCTCGGTGGTGCTGGGCGGATTCGCGCGGCTGGAAGAGGAGCACCTCGCGCGCGAAGTCGAGGTGGTGCGCGGCACGTTGCGCCAGGCGGGGCAGGAGCTGCTGGCCCAGGCCGCGAGCCACGCGCACTGGACGGCCGCGCACGAGTACCTGCAGGGGCGCAACCCGGGATTCACCAAGGGCGAGCTGAACCCGGCCGCGCTGGCGGCGGTGGGCGTCGACGCCCTGCTCTTCGTCGACCGGCGCGACCAGGTGGTCTTCGGCCAGCGCGTCACGGCGGCCGGGTTCCAGGAGCTGCCGCGGGAACTGCGCGAGCTGCGCAACGACACGCCGCTCCTGATCCACCGCCGCGAGCGGCAGGAGGGCGTGCACGGCCTGCTGCCCAGCGCCGAGGGGATGCTCCTGGTCGCGGCCGAGGTCGTGCGGCGCGACGACGGACGCGGCGAGGCGGGCGGAACCCTCATCCTGGCCAGGATCCTGGATGCGGAGGAGCTGCAGCGGCTGGGTCGCACCGTCGGTGCACAGATCACGTTGCGCCCCTCGACCGGCGCCGGGATGACGCGGTCGGCGGATGGCATCGTGGGCCGCGCACTCGTGCCCACCCTGGCCGGCGGGGGCGATCTGGCCATGGTCGAGGTGACCATCCCCCACCCGCTCGCCGCCGAGGCGGAGAACGTCGCGGCGCAGGTGCTGCTCGGCGTTGCCCTGCTCGGCGTGCTCCTGCTGGCCTTCACCTACTTCTTCCTGCAGCGCACGGTGCTGGGCCGGGTGCACTCGCTTGGCCGGAGCCTGCGCGGCGCGAAGGACGGACTGGTCCCCGACCGCGTCGCAGTGGCCACGCTGCGCCACGACCTCAAGACCCTGGGACCACTGGTCGGCGCGACGCTGCTGATGGGCCTCTGCACCGGCCTCTTCCTGTGGGTGCGCCACGTCGTGCAGGCGAGCTTCTCCGCGGTGGAGCAGCGCGCCGTCGCGGCCGAGACGCGGCGCGCCGCGGAACACCTCGAGGCGCAGGCGCACGCGCTCCTCGGCGTGTGCCTGGATCACGCCAACTGGGACACGATGGCGCAGGCCGTGCGCAAGCCGCATTCGGTGCCGTTCGAGTCGCTGGTCGGCACCGGGGTGATGGCCCGCAATCGGATCGACTTCGTGGTCGCCTTCGACCGCAGGGACCGGATCGTGGTCGAGTACGGCCGGCACCGCACGCTGGGCGACCGCATCCCGGCGCCCGAGCTCCTGCGGCGGCTCCCCGCGAACACCCCGCTGCTCCTGCACAAGGGGACCGGCCACCGCGACGGCCGTCACCTCCTCTGGGCGGATGGCGACGGCGGCGTGATCGCGATCGCCGCGTGCCCGATCCATGGCAGCAATGGCCAGGGCGAGGCCGAGGGCACCCTGCTCTTCGGCAGGAGGATCGAGGCCACCGACCTCCTCGAACTCTCGGCACACCTGGACGTGCAGCTCCGCCTCGTGGCGCTCGAGTCTCCCTCGCTGTCCCCGGCGCTGCGTTCGCGTCTGGGCGCGAGCACCGGCGACGAGCCCGTGGTGGTGGAGCGGGACGCGGTGACGATCGTGGGCCACCACGCCTTCGTGCCCGCGGACTCCGACGGCGTGCGCGTACTCACGGTGGAGAAGCCGCGGCCGATCCACTTCCTCGCCACGCAGACCGTGAGCCTGGCGCTCCTCGCCACGTCGCTGACCGGCGTGGGGCTCTTCCTGACCGTGCAGGTGCTGATCGGCTTCCTGATCCTCAAGCCCCTCCGCCGCCTCAGCAGCGAGGCGCGCGACGTGGCCAACACCGGCAACCTCGAGGCACGGCTCGCGAGCGAGGGCGACGACGAGTTCGCGAGCCTGGCCACCGATCTGAACGGGATGCTCGACACGATCCGCAGGATGCGCGGCGAGGCCGAGGAGGCACGCAACCAGGCGCTCGGCGCCAATGCGGCCAAGAGCAGCTTCCTGGCCAACATGAGCCACGAGATCCGCACGCCGCTCACCGCGATCCTGGGGTTCGCGGACCTGCTCACCGAGTCGCATCCGCCGGAGCACCCGGATCGCGAGCCCATCGACGCGATCCGCCGCCAGGGCCAGCATCTGCTCACCCTGCTCAACGACATCCTCGACTTCTCCAAGGTCGAGGCAGGGATGATGCAGGTGGAGCGCATCGCCTGCGACCCGGACAAGGTGGCGAAGGACGTGCTGCAGCTCTTCCAGGAGAAGGCGCGTGGCAAGGGACTGGGCCTGGCGCTGCGGCGCGAGGGCCCGATCCCCGCCCAGGTGCACACCGACCCGACCCGCCTGAAGCAGATCCTGATGAACCTGGTGAACAACGCGATCAAGTTCACCGAGCGCGGCGGCGTGACCCTGCACATGACCATGCTCGGCAAGGTCGATGCCCGCCACCCCAAGCTGGCCTTCAAGGTGCGCGACACCGGGATCGGCATGAACGAGGAGCAGCGCGCCAAGCTCTTCCGCCCGTTCCACCAGGCCGACTCGTCCACGAGCCGCAAGTTCGGCGGCACGGGCCTGGGCCTCGCGATCTCGCTGCGCCTCGCCAAGGCGCTCGGCGGCACGATCCAGGTCGAGAGCCAGCCGGGGCGCGGCAGCACCTTCATCCTGGAGATCGACACCGGTCCGCTGAAGGGTGTGTCGATGCGCACCCAGGAGGGCCTGCACGAGGGCGACGACGCGCCCGCCGCGGAACCCGAACGGATCGCCATGCCCGCCCGCGGCGAACCGCCGCCCAGGATGCCGGCCCGGCCGCCGATCGGCACGCCGCTGCGGGGCATCCCCGCGCCGGCACCCGCGCCGCGGCCGGCGACGGCCACGCCCTCCGTCGAGGCCGAGCCGCTGATCGCCGCCGCGGCCGCGCTGGCCGCGGGCTCCCCGGACCCGACCGCCGCCACCGGCGCGCCGCCGATCGCGTCCCTGATGGCCAGCGGCTCGGCGGCTTCGGAGCCGACGCCGGGCGCCGCGCCGGCGCCGGCGGTCCCCGCCGTGCCGGCACCACCCGCACCCGCGGACCCGCCCGCGCCTTCCGACACCGCCTCGATCGTCCCCAGCGGCCCGGAGACCGTGCTCGACGCGCGCATCCTCCTGGCCGAGGACGGGCCCGACAACCAGCGCCTGATCTCCACCATCCTCAAGCGCGCGGGGGCGCGCGTGACCGTGGCCAGCAACGGCCGCGAGGCCTGCGACCGCGTCGCTGCGGCCCAGGAACAGGGCCAGCCCTTCGACCTCGTGCTCATGGACATGCAGATGCCGGAACTCGACGGCTACGGCGCCACCCAGGAGTTGCGCAGCCGCGGCTTCCGCCAGCCGATCATCGCCCTCACCGCCCACGCGATGAGCGGCGATCGCGACCGCTGCATCGCCGCCGGCTGCACCGACTACACGACCAAGCCGATCCAGAAGCGCGAGCTCCTGGAGCTGCTCGCGCACCACGTGCGGCAGGGCGGCGTGGCGTAGGATCGCCCGCGCCGCCGCCTGCCCAGGTCCGACGACGACGGTCGTCGCTAGAGCAGGTCCACCTCCCAGGCCTCGAACACCTCGACCCCGAGGCCGCGCCCGGCGATCTCGAAGCGGGCCTCCAGGGTGGGCACGCGGCGCTTGGGGTACGGCGCCAGCCACTGCCCGAGCGCGGGATCGTCGCGCAGGCCGGGGAAGTCCCGCGCCACGTCGCCGCGCACGCGCAGCCACAGGTAGCGCAGGCCGGTGCGCTGTGCCTCGGGCAGGCTCCGGTTGCGCACCCGCGCGAGGTCCTGGAGCTGTTCCAGGTGCGCCGGCACGACCATCGGTTCGTGGGTCGCGGTGTACGGGGACACGAGGTAGTAGCGGTAGCCGGGGAAGCTCGCGAACACGATCGAGCGGGCCGCGGGGTTGGCGGCGCCGGGGGCCCCGTGGGTGGCCCGGTCCATGGCGGCGGCGAGTTCCGCCAGGAAGCCGGTGTCGTCCGCGCGACGCTGGGCACGCGCCTGGTCGGCGCTCAGCACGGCCACGAGCAGGAGTGCGATCCCGCCGCGCAGCGGAAGGCGTGCGAACGTCGCGGCGGCGGCCACCACCAGGAGCGGCGTCAGGTAGCACCAGAAGAACACGTGGCTCGCCGTGTGGGAGGGGAAGGCGAGGAGGTTGCCGAGCCCGAACGCCGCGAGTGCGCACGCGACCCGTGGCTGGCGCCACGCGAACCAGGGCAGGCAGAGCAGCCCCGCGACCAGGGCCGCGCCCTGCCCTTCCCAGAGCCGGCGCGCGCTGTCGGCGAGGACTGCACGCCATTCCGGACGCTGCAGGACGGAGCCCCCCAGGATCCGGTCCAGGTCGAACCCCTGCTGCTCCGGCGGCAGGAACGGCGCCCTCAGGGCGAAGGCCATCCACAGGGCCAGGAGGGCCAGGGCGGCGAGGGCCGCACAGGCCGGCGGCAAGAGCTCGCGCACGCTCGCCCGCCAGTCGCGCCGCACCACCAGGATCGCGAGTGCCGCCGCGACGTAGGCGAAGCTCACGTCGCTCCACACGAGGCCGGCCATCGCGCAGAGCTGCAGGCACCGCCAGCCGCGACGGCCGCCGGAGCCCCGCCCCCGCAGCCGCAGGGTCGCGGCCAGGGTCAGGGCTCCGAACGAGACGATCAACGGCTCGTAGCTCAGCGCGCCGTGCAGCGCCAGCGCAGGCGTCGCCAGCAGGAGGAGGGCGGCACCGGCCGCGAGCAAGCTCGGGACGCCGAGCGTCACCGCCAGGAGCCAGGTGGCGAACCCCGCGAGGACGTGCAGGGGCAGCAACGCCGCGCGCAGCACGCCTTCGCCGCTCCCGCCGAGCGCCGTGGCCAGGGCCAGGAGCCAGGCGAGACCCGGCGGGTGGTTGAGGTACGGCGCGGAGTCGCCCGGTCCCGGCATCTGGTGGCCGGCCAGGGGCAGCCCGCGCACCGCGGCGAATCCGAAGCGCTCGTAGCTCTTCGCGAAGGCCCCGAAGTAGTTGCCGGCGTTGAACTCGCTCAGGCCGAAGGGGCGGCCGAGGTCGCCGAGGTGGAGCCACGCGACCCAGGCGGAGCAGGCGAGGAGCACCGCCCACGACCCTGCCGCGCGCACGGGGCCGGCGCCGCCGGCATCGGACTCCGTCGGATCCGCCATCATCCCGACGATACGTCCTCGTCCGCGAAGCGTGGCACGAGGCCGCGCAGATCCACGCTTCGGGCACGGACCGCCCCCAGTGCCCGCAGGTACACCTCGCGCGGCACCGCCACGCAGCCCAGCGAGGCCAGGTGCGGCGTGAGGTACTGCACGTCGAAGAGCTCGATGCCTGCGGCGAAGAGGGTGCGCGCCGCCGCGACCAGGGCCACCTTCGAGGCATCGGTCACGCGGTGGAACATGCTCTCCCCGGCGAAGAGTCCGCCGCACTGCACCCCGTAGATCCCGCCCACCAGGGCGTCCCCCTGCCACACCTCCAGGCTGTGGGCGTGGCCGAGGCGGTGCAGCGCCCCGTACGCCTCGACCATCTCGGGCCAGATCCAGCGCCCGTCGCTGCGGTCTTCGTCGCAGCCGAGCATCACGTCGCGGAACGCGGCGTCCCAGGTCAACCGGTAACCGGCGCGCCGGAACGAGCGCCTCAGGCTGCGCGAGCAGTGCAGGCTGCCGGCCGGCAGGATCGCGCGCGGATCGGGCGACCACCACAGGATCGGCATGTCCTCGCCGTACATCGGGAAGATGCCGCGCGCGTAGGCCGCGAGCAGACGCTCGGGCGCGAGATCGCCGCCCACCGCCACGAGCCCCTCGGCGTCGCCGCGGCGCGGGTCGGGGAACACCGCGGCCGATCCGGGGGCGAGGAAGGCGACACGCATCGCGCCGCGGATTCTCGGCTTGCCGCGCCGACCCGGGAAGCCGATCCTGCCCGCCCATGCGCCGCCTCCCCCTGGCCGCCGTCCTCGTGCTCGCCGGCCTCGCCCCCGCCCAGGACCTGCGCGCGGCCCTCGACGCCGCCCTCGAGCGTCCCGAGGTCCGCAACGGCCACTGGGGCGTCCTGGTACAGGACCTGGACGCCGGCACCGTGCTCTACGAGCGCAACGCCGACCGCCTCTTCGCGCCGGCCTCCAACACCAAGCTGTTCAGCGTGGCCGCGTTCCTGGTGGCGTTCGGCGCCGACCACCGCTTCGTGACCCGGGTCGTGCGGCGCGGCGAGGTGGACGGAGCGGGCACGCTGCGCGGCGACCTGATCCTGGTGGCCGGCGGCGACCCGACGCTGGGCGGCCGCACGGATGAAGGCGGCCACGTCGCGTTCACCGACGGCGACCACACCTACGCCAACGGCAACGACCGGGCCCGCCTCACCCCGCAGGACCCCCTGGCCGGCCTCGACGCGCTGGCCCGCGCGGTGGCGGCGCGGGGCGTGCGCGAGGTGGAGGGCGACGTGCTCGTCGACGCGCGCCTCTTCCCCCCCACCGAGTCGACCGGCAGCGGCCTGCGGCAGGTGAGCGCGGTGATGGTGAACGACAACCTGATCGACTTCAGCATCCACGCCGCGGAGGCAGGCACGCCCGCCAGGGTCGAGTGGCGCCCGGCCTGCGCGCTGGTGCGCGTCGACGCCGCGGTGCAGACCGCGGCGGCGGGCACCAAGGCCGCGGTGCGGGTGGAGTCCCCGGCGCCGTGGCGGTTCGTGGTGCGCGGCACGGTGCCCGCGGACCGCACGGCTCCCCTGGTGCGCGTGGCGGAGGTGCCGGACGCCGCGTCGTTCGCCCGCTCCCTGTTCCGCGACGCCCTGGTGCGGGCCGGCGTGCGGGTGACCGCCTCCCCGCTGGCCGACCATCCCACGGCCCGGTTGCCCGCGAGCCGGAGCGAGAGCCTGTCGCTCCCCGAGGTGGCGGCATTCGCCTCGCCGCCGTTCGCCGAACACGCACGACTCATCCTGAAGGTCTCGCACAACCTGCACGCCAGCGCCCTGCCGCTGCTCCTGTCCGCGCGCGAGGGTTCCACGCCCGGGCTGGCCGGCGGGCTCAAGGCCATGGGCGCGGCACTGCAGGAGCTCGGCCTGGATCCCCAGCACGTCTGCTTCGGCGGCGGCGCGGGCGGTTCGCGGGCCGACTTCGCCACGCCGCGTGCCACCGTGGCCCTGCTCGCGGCGATGGCGAGGCGCGCCGACGCGGACGCGTTCCGCGCCGCGCTGCCGATCCTGGGCGTCGACGGCACCCTGGCCCGCGCGGTCGCAGCCACGAGTCCCGCACGGGGCAAGGCGCAGGCCAAGACCGGCACCTACTTCGTGGACAACGCGCTCACCGGCGGCGCGCTGCTCACCAGCAAGGCCCTCTCCGGCTACCTGGAGGGCAAGAGCGGCCGCCGACTGGCGTTCGCCCTCTACGTGAACGTCCTGCAGCTGAAGTCCAGCGACGACGCCGACCGGATCGGCGCCCTCCTCGGCCAGCTCTGCGAGCTCGTGCACGCCCACACCTGACCCCCCGCCGTCGCTCCGCGACGGAACCGCCAGCCGCCCCGGCCACCTGGACCGCACCGGATCTCCCCCATGCAACACCCGACCACCCGTCGCGAGTTCCTCGCCTCCTCGGCCGCCGCGGCCGCCCTGCCGCTCACCCGGCACGTCGCCCCCGTCCTGCCCCGGGCGCCGCTGAAGATCCTGATCCTCGGCGGCACGGGCTACCTCGGGCCCGAGACCGTCGAGGTGGCGCTGGCCCACAAGCACGAGGTCACGCTCTTCAACCGCGGGCGCACCAATCCGCAGCTCTTCCCCGACGTCGAGAAGCTGCACGGCGACCGCGACCCGAAGAAGGGGGACGGCCTCAAGGCCCTGGAAGGAACCCGCAAGTGGGACGTGGTGATCGACAACTCCGGCTACGTGCCGCGGATCGTCGGCGCCTCGGCCGAGCTGCTGAAGGAGCGCGCCCAGCACTACGTGTTCGTGTCGACCTGCTCGGTGTACGAGGACGTGCCCGGCAAGGTCCTCGACGAGTCGGCGAAGCTGATGACCGCACCCGACCCGACCACGGAGGAGGTGCGGCGCCACTACGGGGCGCTCAAGGCCCTGTGCGAGGCCGCGGCCGAGAAGGCCTTCCCCGGCCGCACCAGCAACGTGCGTCCCGGCCTCATCGTGGGCCCCGGCGACCCCACCGACCGCTACACGTACTGGCCGGTGCGGGTGGCGCGCGGCGGCGAGGTGCTGTGCCCGGGCAAGGCCGAAGCGAAGGTGCAGTTCGTGGATGTGCGCGACCTCGCCGAGTTCCTCGTGCGCGTGATCGAGGAGAGGGTGTACGGCGTCTTCAACGCGGTCAGCGATCCGTCGTTCGCCACGTTCGGCAAGGTGGTGGAGTCGTGCAAGCGGGCCAGCGGCAGCGACGCGACGTTCACCTGGGTCGACGAGGCCTGGCTGCTCGAGAAGAAGGTGCGGCCGTGGTCCGAGCTGCCGCTCTGGATCCCGGGCAAGGACGCGTGCTGGTTCTCGCCCGCCGCCGCGGTGGCCAAGGGTCTCAGGTTCCGCGGCCTCGAGGACACCGCCAAGGCCACGCTGGCGTGGTTCGAGAAGGCGCGCAAGGACAAGCCGATGACCGCGCCGCTCGCGGCCGCCAAGGAGAAGGAGCTCCTGGCCGCGTGGCACGAGCGCGCCAAGGCCACCCCGGCCACCGGCGAGAAGAAGGGCTGACCCCCGCTCCGACCGCGCTGCGCCTGCCGCGGCGGTGAACGATGACCCACTGGCTGCGCCGGCTGCTGCTGGTCGAGGACGAGGAGCGCGGCATCACGCTCGCGGCCGCGGGCTACTTCTTCTGCCTGCTGGCCACGTTCTTCGTCCTGCGGCCGCTGCGGGACGCGTTCGGCGTGCAGGATGCGGGCCGGCTGGCGCGCCTGTTCCTGTGGACCTTCGCCTGCGTGCTCCTGGCCTGGCCCTGCCTCGCCTGGGTGGTGGGCCGCCACCCGCGGCGGCGCGCCGTGCCGATCGTGTACCGCTTCGTGCAGGCCAACCTGCTGGTGTTCTTCGCGCTCCTGCTCTGGTCCGGCGGCGAGACCCGCGCCAACGCGGTGCGCGTGCTCTTCGTGTGGTTGAGCGTGTTCAACCTCATCGGCGTGACGCTGTTCTGGGGCTTCATGGCCGACGTGTTCCGCCCCGAGCAGGCCAAACGCCTCTACGGGGCGATCGGCGTGGGCGGCACCGCGGGAGCGCTCTCGGGCTCGGCGCTCACCGACCTGCTCGCGCCGCGGATCGGGCCGATGCCGCTCTTCCTGTTGTGCATCCTGCTGCTGGAAGGCGCGCTGCTCTGCATCCGCTTCCTCGACCGGCGCTGCCCCGTGGACCCCGCGCGCGAGGCGGCGAACAGCCGGGAATGGCGCGAGCAGGGCATCGCGGCGAGCGCGCTCACGGTGGTGCGCTCGCCGTACTTCCTGGCGATCGCCGGCTACGTGCTGCTCTACTCGCTCTTCGGCACGCTCACCTACAACGGCCAGATGGAGGCCCTGCGCGGGAGCGGGCTCGACGAGGGCGCGCGCACCGCGTTCCAGGCGCGGATCAACTGGGTGCAGAACGGGATCACGGTGGTCCTCCAGCTCCTGATCACCGGCCGCCTGCTGCGCCGGATCGGCGTCGGCTGGGGCATGGGCGTGCAGGCCATGGTCGCCGCGGCGGTGCTCGGGCTCCTCGCCGGCGGGCCGGTGCTCGGCATGTTCTTCTGGGCCAGCGTGGCGGGTCGCACCGCGCATTTCGCGGTGGCGAAACCGGCGCAGGAGGCGCTCTACACGGTGGTGGCGCGCGTGGAGAAGTACCGCGCCAAGACCTTCCTCGACACCGTGGTCTACCGTGGCGGCGACGCCCTGGCCTCCCTGCTCTACGAGACGCTGCGCGTCAGCATGGGCTTCGCCCAGGTGGCCCTGGCCATCCTGCCGGCCACCGCGCTGTGGCTGGTCCTCGGCCTGCTGCTAGGACGTTGGATGGAGGCTCGCAGCCGCGCTCGCACCGCCGCGAACGGTTAGGCCCCGGCCTGGACGGACTCCGGGCGCGGTGCCGGCGACGGCGCGACAGATCCCCGCCCGGACCGGCGACCAGGGCGGCGTCCGCCAGCGCCTCGCCCCCGCGACCGGCCCCACCCCCCTTCCGCTTCCGGGCGGGCCCCCTATCCTCGCCCGGCCCATCTCGAGGAGATCGGAACCATCCCCATGACACTGAACCGCCTGCTCCCCGTCGGCCTCTGCCTGGCCGTCCCCGCCTTCGCGCAAGCCACCATCACCACCGCTCCCGCCGGTTACGAGGCCACGGTGGGGACCTCATCGGTGCTCTACCCCTGGTCGTTCACGAGCGCGACCGCGTTCCGCTACCAGGAGATCCACACGTCGCTGAAGGGCGCGCCCCTGGCCAACATCAAGGCGGCCAACTTCCGCCGCGACGAGTCGGCCAGCACGTTCACGACCTCGGTGGCGCGGACCCAGGACGTCACGTTCAAGATGGGCCACGGCAACATCGCCGTGTTCCAGACCAACTTCAATGCGAACTACACGGGGGCGCCCACCACGGTGTTCACGCGCAAGCCGGTGAACCTGCCCGATTGGACGCTCCGCCAGGGTACGGGCGGCGTCGAGCCGTGGACCCTGCGGCTGCCCTACGACGCGAACTTCAACTACGACGGCGTCCAGGACCTCCTGTGGGAGGTGATCTGGGAGAACTCCACCGCGACCGGCAACTACACCACGGATCGCACCTCCTCGACCACCGGCTCCGTGAGCTCGTCCTCGGCGGGAGCCAACCTGGGGACCGGGTGCATCGCCACCGGACGCACGTCGGCGTTCACGCTGGCGGCCACGGTCTACACGCACCTCAACAACAGTCTCATGCGCCTGCGCACGTCGTGCACCAACGCACCGACGTCGACGCCGGTGCTGATGGCCATCGACGCGGTGAACTCCAACCTCACCGTGCCGGGCCTCTGCACCACGCTCTACGCCCTGCCCACCCTGCTGGTGCCGATCGGCACGTCCTCGGCCACGGGTGCGGTCGCGATCCAGGACATCAGCCTGGCCTACGACGCCAACCTGCAGACCCAGCGCATCTACCTGCAGGCGATCGCCCTCGACGCCGGTCTGAGCGGCATCCCGGTGGCACTCTCGCAGGGCGAGAACTGCCTCTGGCCCGCGGCCCCGGTCACCGGTCCGAACTTCCTCTACACGTACAGCACCGACATCACCGGCGCGACGCCGACCAACGGCCCGTTCACGGCCGGCTCCGCGATCTGCGGGTTCGAGCGCTGAGTCCGCGGACCGCGCGGACCGTGCTCGCGGTCCGCGCGGCCGCCGCCGCCGCTGGCGCTCCTCCGGCTACCGGCCGGGATTGAGCGTCAGCCCCCTGGTGAACGCCACCAGGAACCGCGCGCCGGTGTCCGCCACCGCGCCCTGCATCTGCAGGCCGAGGCCCACGAGCGCCGGGTCGTTGGGGATGGCGAAGCCGATCAGCGCGCCCTGCGCCGGCACGCCGAGCGCCAGGGCGAGCGTGGGTTCGACCAGCAGCGCGCCGCCCACTCCGGTGCCGAGGTTGGCCCGCTCCTCGGAGAGCACGAGGACTCCCGCCGTGGCCACGCCCGCCGGGTTGCCCAGCTTGAGGCCGACGACCGTTCCGAGGACCGGCCGGCCGCTGAGCGTGAGCTCGGGGACCACGGCCGCGGTCCCGGGGTAGCCGGCGCCGTAGTTGCCCCAGGTCGCGCCGCGCGTCACGCGCACCGTGCCGGTGTTCGAGTGCACCGAGCCGTCCCAGGCGAGGAACGTGAACGTGTCCTGCCCGGCGAAGCCGGGATCCGGGTGGTAGGTCGCGAGGTTGCCATTCACCCCCACGCGGCCATGCTCCGGCTGCTGGACGATCTTGAACGTCAGCGGATTGGCGTCCGGGTCGGTCGCCACCAGAGTGACCGATACGGGCACATCCACGGCGGTGGCCGTCCCGTCCTGCGCGACGGGGCGACCGTTGGTCGACGGATCGCCGTTGCTGGGTCCCCGGTGGCAGGCGTAGCAGCTCACCTGGCTGCCCTCGGCGAAGGTCTTGGTGCCGTACTTGGTCGCATACGAGCGTGTGGCGGCGACGACCGCGAGGACCGTGCCCCGGTAGTCGGTGCCGTGGCAGTTGCGGCAGCCGAGACTGCCGTTCAGCTCGACATGGTCGCCGTGCTCGTCCACCCACCACTGCCCGACCGTGTGCAGGCCATGCGGCCCGCCCGTGGCGGTGCGCGGTTCGGTCACGTGGCAGGCCAGGCACTCGGAGAGCGTCCCGGCGTGGCCCTGGAGGGTGATGCTCTGCACGTTGTCGTTGGCGTGCGTGGCCGGGTACTCGGCGTGGGTCGATCCGTGGCAGGCCTCGCAGTTCAGGTCGCCGTGGCCGTACGAGAAGCGGTAGAGGGAGAACCCGGGCGCGGGCACGTCGGGATCGGTGGCGAAGGTCTGGTCCCGGGCGACGCGCAGCTTGCCGGTGGACGGGTCGAAGGCATCGGTGTAGCGGATCTGGCCGTTGTTGAGCACGGCGGTGCCGGTGTGGCAGGCCTGGCAGGCGGGCTGGTCGAGCCAGCCGGTGCGCAGCGCGTTGCCGACCTTGCTCATGCTGCCGTGGCAGTTCTGGCACTGGATCGCGAGGGCGCCGTTGCTCGCCACGGCGGCGCCCATCGCGCCGCGCAGGCAGCGCGTCTCCGAGCCCGGGTGGCAGACGTAGCACGCGCTGCGGTTGACCACGTCCTCGAGACGCAGTCCGTTGCGCGGATCCACGACGACGGCGTGCGAAGCGTGCATCGCGGCCGTGAGCGCGGAGATGCCGGGCAGCCCGGTGCCGGGGAGCGCGTTCGAGGCGTGGCACTTCGCGCACAGGATCGGCTTGCCGGCCTGGCGCACGGTGGCCTCCAGTCCGGCGGCCAGGTAGCCCGCGGTGGCCAGGGCCTGCTGGTAGATCACGGTACCGGCGTGGTTGTCGTCGTGCCGCCGCAGGATGTTGAGCCGGTAGTCGCGCTGATGATCCGGCTCGTACACCCAGCCGCCGGCCGGGCGCGCGGGCGTCGGCGACCCGGAGGCATGGCAGAGCGAGCAATCCATCTCGTCGGACACCGGCAGCACGACCTGCGTGCTCGCGCGTTCGATCTGGTTCGCGTCGCGCGCCACGACGCGCATCATCGGATAGGGCCGCTTGTGCCTGGCGTCGTCGTAGGGCGTGATCGGGATGCCCTCGGCGTGGAATGTCGCGGTCGCCGGCGCGAATGCCATGGCCTGCGGCTGGTTCTGCGGCCCCGGCATGTTGTGCCCGGCGAGGCCGGTGTCCGGGGTCTTGGAGCCGCCGTACAACACGTCGGCGAAGCTCCAGTAGTTGGTCTTCCCGGCCGAGCTCCGGTTGATCGAGCCGCCCGGATCGGCCACGGCCTCATAGGTCACCGTGAACCCGCCCGCGGCGCGCACCAACCGACCCGAGCCGTCGATCAGCTGTGCGTGCAGGTTGTTGAAGGGCGGCAGGATCGAGAACACCGAGTAGTCGGCATCCATGCAGTGCATGCCGAGGTCGTTCCAGGCGATCAGCTTGAAGCCCGGCGCCGGAGGCAGCGCCAGCGCGAGACTCGCGGCGGCGAGGCCGCCCGCGAGCAGGAGCTTGGTCTTGTTCATGACGACACGACGGGTTGACGGAGCAGGAACCCACGCACCGATACGCGTGCACTCGTAGTCATGAGCCCCGCAGCTGAACAGGTGCCCTGCACGTGAGGTTGGCGGATCCGCAGCGCGCGTGTAGATCAAGGTCGCACGGCAATCGGACCCGGCGACGCCCATGCACCGAGCGGCGACCGCGTGTCGGTCATCCGCAGGCAGGCATCACGGCCCGGCCGGCCCGGCGCGAGTGCGCGGGACGCGCAGGGCCTTGACTTCCCGTCCGCGTGTTCGCGCCTCCCGGCGCGGCGCATACCACGCGCACCCGCCCCTCGATCGCTGCGCGCGACGCAGGCGGGAGTGGCGCCACGCGCGTGGCGCGCCGCTCAGCGCAAGTCGATCGAGCCGTTGTAGGTCGTGACCTCGAGCCGGCCCTTGCCGTCGCCCAGCGTCCCGGAGTACATGCGCCGCGACTCCTGCTGGCCCTGGAATCGCTCCGCCGGGCGGACGCTCCCGTTGTGCGTCCTGGCCTCGACCCGCGTCGACACGCCCTCGGCCAGCTCGATGCTCACGCCGCCGTTGTGCGTCACGAGGCTGCCGTCCACCGGACCGGCCTCCTTGGCCCAGACCTTCACGCGCCCGTTGTACGAGACCGCGTCCACCTTGCGCAGGGCACCGCTCACGTCGACCTCGCCGTTGTGGGTCTCGACCCGCACCTCGGCGCCGGACTCCTCCACGCGCGCGCCGCCGTTGTGGGTCGTCATGCGCGTCGGTCCCTGCATGCCCTTCGCCACCAGCCTGCCGTTGTGGCTCTGCAGCTGCACGGCCAGGGCGCGCGGCGCCTCCACCTCGAAGCTCACCACGGCGCCCCAGCCGGTCTGGCACTCCCTCCAGCGCCAGCCCAGCTCCAGGACCTCGCCCTTCCGCTCGCGCACGATCTCGACGTTGGCCAGCGCCTCCTCGGCGTCTGCCAGGTCGCTGCCGCCCGCCTTCTTGCGCACCGACACCCGCACCGGCCCCGTCTCCGCGCGGCCCTGGACCTCGATCGCGCCGTTGTGGGTGGAGGCCTCGATCCGCGTGAGGCCCTCGCCGGGCAGCTCGAAGCGTTCCTGCGCCTCGACCCACTCCTGCGGGCCGAACGAGCAGCCGGCGAGTCCGGCCATGGAGCAGGCGAGGGCGATGAGCGAGCGGAGCCGGGTGGGTGTGCGGGACATGGCGAAGGCCTTACGGAGCGGGTGGCGGAGATTCTGACCTGGGTTCCACATGCAGGGTAGCCGGCGCTCAGGGTGGATCATTCCCCCGCCGTGTGTCCGGCCGGGTCGAGGCCGGAACCAGGAGCACCGCGTCGTCGCCGGCCGGGTCGAGGCCGACGAGGCCGAGGAGGAAGTCCAGGAACTCCAGCGGGTTCACCCCCACACGGGCGTGGACCACGCCGGCCGTCGCGCCCACCTCGAACCAGCTGCGGGTCCACACGTCGCGGATCGGCTCGCGCGCCTCCTGTCCCTCCTCCAGCAGGAAGCCGGTGAACGACGTCGCGCGCTGGTTGCGGGCGAAATCGCCGAAGTTGAAGAGCGAGAAGTACTCCACCGTGACCACGTCCTCGTGGCGGATCCACCGCTCGGCCGGCAGGGCCATGCTGGTCAGCGCCAGTCGGCCCAGGAAGAAGGCCTCGTCGAACGCCTCGGGCGGGGTCTCCTGGTACTCCTCGGAGAACCACTCGTAGGCGAGGCGGGGCGTGTTCACGACGTCGCTCGCCAACCAGAAGCCGTGCACGTCGCGGGAGTCCCACCCCACGACGTAGAGGTACGAGGCGAAGCCCAGGCCGGGCGACATGTAGGTCGTTGCCTTGGCATCCACGGTGAGACCGATGCCGCCGCCGGCGCTCAGCTTGACGCAGTCGCCGAGGTCGAGGAGGCGCGCGCTCGCGTAGTCGCCCAGCGCCTCGCACGAGGCGAGCAGCGCGAGCAGGAGTGGGGCCCCGCCCCTCACCGGTCCTTCAGCCTCCGCAGCGCGGTGTGCTGGTCCTCGCGGTCGGCGAGCTCCAGGAATTCGGCGTCGCCGTCGTCGCGCACGCGGAAGTACACCCGCAACCGGAGCGAGGCGCGCAGGCTCCAGAGATTCTGGCCCTCGATCGGCTTCACCTCGAGTCCCGGATAGCTGGGCCCGTGCGTGCAGTAGAGCGCGATCGCCTGGAACGCGGCCTGGACCGCGCGCCGGTCCTTGTCGGCCATCGAGCGGTAGAAGGCGGCGCTCACGTACGGGATGCGGAACCGCTCCCGCACCGGCGGCGGTGGTGGCGGTGGCGCCTTGCGGCGCCGGCCCTTGGGCACCAGCGGCTCCAGCTCGGCCACGCGCTCCTCCAGCTCGCGGATCCGCGTCGCCTGCTCCGCGGACCGCAGGCGCTGCTCGTGCTCGCTGGCCGAGAGCAGCTCCAGCTCGCGCTCCAGGTCGCGCACGCGGCGGTCGTCGGCGGTGGCGGGTGGCGGGGGCGACTTGCCGGCATCGCGCGCCCGCTGCACGGCGGCCAGCTCCGCCCGCTGCCGGGCAAGCTGTTCGTCGAGCGCTTCGACGCGCCGGCTCCACTCGGCGTCGCGTTCGCGCAGCCGCTGTGCGGTGTCGAGGGCGCGCTGGAGGTTGGCACGGCACTCGGCCAGCTCCTGTTCGCGCAGGCGCAGCACGGGCGCCAGGTCCACGGCCGGCGGCGCGGGCACCGCGGGGGCCGCGGCCGCCGCCGGACCCGACTCGGGCGCCTCGGCCGGAACCGTGCTTGCCATGCGCCCCGCCAGGAGGGCGCACACGCGGTCCAGGACCTCGGGGCTGGCCTTCTCCACGAGGAGCGGGGCCAGCACCGCGGCGGGCGCCTTCTCGGGGCGGTAGCCCTTGGGCACGATGCCCAGCTCCTGCGCGAGGGCGCGCAGGTCCCCCACGGGCACCAGCCGCTCCAGGAGGAACGCGAGCGGGACCTTGCCGCCCCCGCCGAGCGCGGCGGCCGCGAGCGTCTTGGCGTCCAGTCCGACTCCGGTCACAAGCCCATTCCTTTCGCCACCGCCGGCAGGGGCACCGGACCGAAGGCCAGGACCCGGTCCAGGAAGCGCCGCAGGTCGAAGGACGTGCCGTCGCGCCTGCGAGCCTTGTCGACCATCTCCGCGAGGAGACGGTAGCCCAGGTAGTACGAAAGCGGCCGCGTCGGCGCATCGATGTCGCGGGTGATCTCGGCCTTCGCGCTCTCGGGGGTGAGGCCCGCCTCGGTCACGAAGATGCGCGCGGCGGCGGCGGCATCGATCCGACCCGAGTGCAGCTCCGCGTCCACGACGACGCGCGCGGCGCGCCACAGGCGCATCTGCACCTGGGCGAAGCGCGTCGCCGCGTCCGGGAAGAACCCGCCCTGCGCCAGCATCTCCTCACAGTAGAGCGCCCAACCTTCGGCGAACAACGTGGAGTAGAACGACCGGCGGAACGGCGTGAGCGGCCGCATCAGGTGCACGACGGTCTGCAGATGGTGCCCCGGCACCATCTCGTGCAGCGCCACCACCCTGGTCCAGGCGCGGTGATTGCCGCGCAGGCGCTCGGCACGCTGCGCGGCGTCCATCCACACCGCGGGTGGCGAGACCAGGTAGGTGCCGGTGTACCCGTGCGGGGAGGGACGGGCCCCGCCGTAGCCGCCGAACGCATAGGTGCGCGAGAGCGGCCCGTCGGTGACCGGCTGCACCACGCCGTGGCGTGCGGCCATCGGCACGGTCACGAGATCGTGGGTCACCACGAAGCGCAGCGCATCCTGCCAGCACTGCTCCGCGAAGGCGGGCAGCTCGGTCTCGCTCGGATGGTCGGCGGCCAGGAGTTCGCGCACCTCGCGCCAGCCCTTGCCGGGCGCGATCTGCTGCGCCAGCACGTCCAGCTCGCGCTGATGCGCGAGGATCGCCGCGCGCCCGGCCTGCACCAGCGCGTCGACGTCGTGTTCCAGGTGCTGGACGTGCCGCACCATCGCGACGAAGCGGGCCTCGCCCGCGGGCCTGCCGGCGACCTTCCTGGGGAGCGCCGCGTCGGCGCGGATCCAGGCCAGCCCGTGACGCAGGAGCTCGAGGTCCACCGCGTCCTGGCCGGCGAGCGCGAGCTCGCCGAGCCCCGCGAGCTCCTCCTGCATCGCCGTGGCAGACGCCGGGTCGAGGCCGGCGGCATGACGCTGGGTGAGGTCGCGCAGGCGGTCGGCCGCGGTCCACCCGGCATCGACGGCGATCGCCACCTCGTCGACGTCCGCCGCGGCCGGGCCGTCCACCGCCACGAGCACGCGCCGCACCGGGTCGCCTTCGGGCAGGCGGGCCGCGATCCGGCGCCAGCCACGCGGCGCGCCGCCGTCCGCGCCGCCGTCCGCGCCGACCAGGGGCACGCGCACCGGCGCACCCTGCGCGCGCTCGACCTGCAGGAAGAGCCGCCCTTCCGCCCCGCCCCGCGTGAAGAGCGACACGTGCGGGAAGCGCCGCGCCGCGAACGGCCCCTGACCGCCCGCGCCCCATACGGTCAGCGCCTGCGCGGCGCCGGGCTCGATCCGTCCGTGCCCCGCGCCCACCGCGGCCGCGCCGCCGGGCCAGCCGGTCGCCGCCGGGCGCGAGCCCGGGCGCGCCCGACCGCGTCCGCGCGCCCCTGCGGGGCGCTCGCGATCCTCGAACGAGAGCCGCACGAGGTCGCGCCCCACCGCGGCGTTCAGGTCCAGTTCGGCCGAGCCCCGCATGCCGCCATCCGCGCCACGCAGACGCAGGCTCAAGCGGAACGGACCCGCAGGACGGTCGGCCTCCACCTCGAGCCAGCCGGGAAGGCTCCGTTCGTTCCCGCCGCGCAGCTGCACCCGGGCCGGGACGCCGGTGACGCGCACCTCGGGGGGCAGCCAGAACTCCAGGTCGAGCGTCTCGTCGATGGCATGGGCGATGCGCACCTCGATCGGCACACGCGCGTCGGCCAGCACCATGCCCGGCCCGAGGCCGGCGAGCACGACCCGTGCCTGCGGGCGGGAGGTGGCAGCCTCCTGGGGCAGGAGCAGGAGCACGAAGAGGGCGGCACTGATCATTGGCCCCGCCACTCTAGCGAGGCGCGCCGGCCCTGCCGCGAGGGCCGATAATCCCTGCCGAGCCCGAGAGTCGCCGCAACCGGCGTCCCGCACGCGACGGGCCGCATCCCTCCGCGCGGTGGCCTCGCTGGCCCAACCCCACAAGGTCCCGACCGATGCTCGACGACGCCCTCCTCGGCCTGAAGCTCTCGCGCGAAGAGTACGACCAGATCGTGCCCGGCCTGCGCACCGAGCTCCTCGACCTCCAGTTCGATCTCCTGGAGAGCGCTCGTTTCCCGGTGATCATCCTGGTCGCGGGCTACAAGACCGCGGGCAAGAGCGAGACCATCCAGGAGCTCCTGGGCTGGCTGGATCCACGCACGGTGCAGGTGCAGGCAGAGACCCCGCCCGGCCCGGAGGATCGGGAGCGGCCCGGGCTCTTCCGCCACTGGCGCGACCTGCCACCGCGCGGCCGGATCGGCGTGTACTACTCGGGCTGGTACTTCGACCTCTTCCGCGCGATCGCGGAGGGCGAGCTGCGGCGCGCGGAGCTGCCCCAGGCATTCGTCCAGGTGCAGCGCTTCGAGCGTCAGCTGGTCGACGAGGGCGCGTTGGTCCTCAAGTTCCTCCTGCACATCTCGGCCAAAGAACGGCGCCGGCGCCTGAAGAAGTGGGCCAAGGACCCTCACAAGCGCTGGTGGCTCACGCAGCACGACTGGCAGCTGGCGAAGAAGGGCAAGTCCCTGCACGGGATCTTCGAGCGTGTGATCACGGCCACCGATCACCACGCCGCGCCCTGGACCATCGTGGACGCAGGCGACGAGTACCACCGCGAGGTCACGGTCGCGCAGCACGTCGTCGCGGCGCTGCGCGCCCGGCTGCAGGCGCCCGCGCCGGCGCCGACCAGGCCCGCCGCCGTGCCCGCGCAGCCCCCGGCGGTGCCCAACGTCATCAGCCGTCTGGATCTGGGCCAGCGCCTCGAGGAAGACGAATACGAGCGCCAGATCGACAAGTGGGAGGCCCGGCTGGCCCGGCTGGTGCAGCAGCCCGGATTCCAGCGGCGCTCGGTGTGCGCGGTGTTCGAGGGCACCGACGCGGCCGGCAAGGGCGGCGCGATCCGCCGGATCACCAACGCGATCGATGCGCGCATCCACCGCGTGGTGCGCATCGCCAAGCCCACCGACGAGGAGGCCGCCCAACCGTGGATGTGGCGCTTCTGGCGCCATCTGCCGCGGCGCGGGCACCTCACGATCTTCGACCGCAGCTGGTACGGCCGGGTGCTGGTGGAGCGGGTCGAGGGGTTCTGCCAGCCGCACGAGTGGCAGCGGGCCTTCGACGAGATCAAGGACTTCGAGACCACCCTCCTCCAGGCCGGCGTGGTGGTGGTGAAGCAGTGGCTGCAGATCAGCAAGGAGGAGCAGTTGCGCCGCTTCGAGGCGCGTCGCGACACCCCCTACAAGCGCCAGAAGCTCACCGACGAGGATTGGCGCAACCGCGAGAAGTGGGACGAGTACCAGGCCGCGGTCGTGGACATGATCCAGCGGACCAGCACCGCGGACGCGCCCTGGACCCTGGTGGAGGCCGAGGACAAGCTCTTCGCCCGGGTGAAGGTGCTGAAGACCCTGTGCAAGGCGATCGAGGCGGCACTCTGACGCCTGCGGCAGGAGGCGGGCGCTCCCGCGCGAGCATGACCCGCGGACTGGCAGCGGAAACAACTCCGCACGGGGAACACGCCGCCCCCCCGGCTTAGTCTCGGGAACGGATCCCCGTTGCCGCGCGACCTGGCCCCGTCCGCGCCGGGCACGAACGCGGGATTCCCACCGTCCGGCGGTCCCGGCCAACCCCTCCCTACCTTGTTCGCCCTCGTGCAGCGCATCGACCCGAGGCGGAGCGTCGCGCGCGCACCTTTCGCCACACGGCCCACAATCCTGATCGGCGACGTCGATCCGCACCTGCCCGTTCCCGGCCCCTGCACGGACCTGTGCACCGACGGCACGCCGGTCCCCCTCCGAGCCAGCACTGGGATCACGGGTGACGCGACCACGCCCATCCTCCCGACCGGCGCCCTGCCTGCCTGGGCTGGGAGGCTTCCGGTCCACCGGCCAGGCTTTCGCACTGGACCCGGGTCGGGGCGGAATCCCTGCGGCCGGATCGCACGACCGCGGCGTGACGATGCCCGTCCGTCCGGCGACGCAGCCCGGCATGGCACGCGTCGCGGCGACGGGCAACCCGGCTGCCACGTCCGGCACGCTCACCAACGGCACGGGCCTGGTGACTCGTCTGCGCCACCGAGCCACCGACGACCTACGGAACCCCCTCGTCCCCGGCGGCGCCTCGGCGACAACCGCGACGTCCGACGGAACAGCCTCCGGATCCCAACTCCTTCCACCACCCACATGCACGCAGCCACTCTCACGCTGGTTTCCTCCCTGCTCCTCGGCGCCGGCCTGGTCGCCCAGAACTACGTCGTCGCGCCGACCATCCTCGAGAACCTCGAAGGCAACTCGAACAACACCTGGCCCTGGAACAACGCCGCCCGCTACATGCAGCTCCACGGCGACCTCAAGGGGACGCCCCGCGGCTTCACGGGTATTGCCTGGCGCCGCGACGGTGCCCTTGGCAACACGCTCGCGTACGCGCCGCGCACCCTCACCATGGAGGTCAGCATGGGCGACGGCAACCTGGCCGCCGTGTCGGCCACCTTCGCCACCAACTACCTCAACACCCCGGTCAACGTGTTCACCCGCAAGACCGTGAACGCACCGGACTGGGTCGCCCGCCGGGCGAGCGAGCCGGCGACCTTCGACTTCGCCCTCGTGTTCGACGCGCCGTACGGCTACATCGGCACCAACGACCTCGTGTACGAGATCGTGATCCACGCCACGACGGCCGGCACTGCGGGTTACGCCGCGGACTACGTGAACTCGAACGCCACCGCGAACTGGTACGGCGCCTACCAGGCAGCGGGCACGGGCTGCACGACTGCGAACGGGGCCATGGGCCTGCGCTCCCAGGTCTACGCCAGTCCGAGCCGCCAGCTCTTCTCCCTGCGCTGGGACATCGAGCGCGGCCCGACATCCGCCCAGACAACCTGCCTGGTCGGACTCGCCGACCCCAACCTGCCGGTGCCCGGCCTCTGCACCAACCTGCGCACCGACGGCGCCCTGTTCACCGTGAGTGCGACCACCAACGCCACCGGCACGGCGAACTCCGCAGCCCTGACCACGCCCTACTCGAGCAGCCTCGCGGGCTTCGTGTTCACTTCGCAGGCGTTCGCGTTGGATGCGGGCCAGTCGGGCATCCCGGTCGCCGGCTCGAACGGGATCACCATCACGCTCCCGGCGATCCCGGCTACGCCCCCGGGCATCGCCCGGATCGCGGCCCAGGGCAACGCGGCGGCCAGCAGCGGCACGATCTACGCGGGCACCGGCCTGGTCACGCGCCTGCGCTACTGAGCCCCACGACAGGATCCCCCAAGCGCGCACGTCCCGGCCACTTGAGGACGGGGTGCGCCGGGCCCGCGCGGGGGGGTGGGCCGGCCCCCGCGGCCGGGATGCAGGCCATGGGCGTTCGCTTCCACCGCCTCCGGCACTGAGGGTTGCGCCGGAGCCGCGCGTGCGGCTCCGGGTTCCCACACCCAACCTGCACGGAGTCCTGTGATGCGCCTCGCTCTCGCCAGCGTGGCCGGGATCGCCCTGACCGCGATCGCCTCGGCCCAGTCCACCGCCTACTTCC
>JADLFX010000026.1 GCA_020849665.1 Planctomycetota bacterium
GTGCGGTGGCGGCAGGACTTCGGGGAGGTGAGCGCCCTGCCCAACAGCAGGGACGGCAGGGAGAGCTGGGCCGCGATGCGGGCGGGATGAGCACGCGCCGGTGAGCACGGTCGAAGTGCCTGGCCCGGGCGGGGCGTCCACGCAGAGACCCAGAAATCTCAGTGGCCAGGATCCAGAAGTGCGGCGGTGAGAGCCAGGACCGGCGCCGCGGTCGGCCGCCCATGCTGCCAATCACCCCCCTCGTTGGCCGACCCGCCGATGTCGATGTGGGTGAAAGGCAGGGGACGCTTGCCGTCCTGGCCGTGGGCGCTCAGGCCGGCGGCGATGGCGAGGAAGGCCATCGGGAACTGATGCCCGCGGTTGGTCATGGTCGAAGGCAGGTTGTTGCACGAAAGCACGTCGTCGGCGCGCGAGCGCGGCTGTACGAACTCGAAGTCCTCGCGGCGGAGCCGGGAGAGTTCGAACGGGTCTCCGAAGGCCTCGCCGAACGACGCCAGGCGCGCGGCCACGCCGCCGTTGCGGGCCGGACCGTTCTCGATGGCGATGCTGTACGGACCCACGGCCCGTCCGGAGTGGCCGGTGAGGGTTGCGATGGAGAAGAGGTGCGGGTCCACGGCTTCGAGCGCATCCTCGCGCAGGTGCGAGAGCAGGTCCGCGAGGACCAGACGGCCCTCGGCGTCGGTGTTGCCGACGCGCACGCGCACGCCGGCGTGCGAGGTCACGATCTCATCCGTGACGTACATGTCCGGGCCGATGCTGTTGCGCACGCAGCCCAGCTCGGCCACCACGCGCAGGTGCTTCGGCCGTAGCTGCCGGACCACCTCCATGAATCCGGCCACGGCGGCGGCGCCGCCCTTGTCCCGGCTCATCCCCGCCATGTGGCCGCCGGCCTTCACGTCGGCGCCGCCGGTGTCGTAGACCAGGCCCTTGCCGGCGAGGAGCAGCGTGCGGCGGACCTTGCCCGCGGGCCGGTACTCCATCCGCACCACGCAGGGGTGGTGGCGGGGCACCGCGAACGACGCGCGCGCGACCGCGGCCAGAAGCGGGTACTCGCGCACCAGCCGGGCGCGCTGCCCGATCACGGTGACCCGTACGGGGGAACGCGCGAACGCCGCGCGGCACAGCTCGGCGATCGCGGCCGGCGACATGCGCTCCGGCTCGGTTCCGCCCAGATCCCGCGCGAGGCGGCGTCCGGACTCGACGGCGCACAGCCACTCCGCGCTCTTCTCCAGCGCCTCGGCGGCGCAGCCGAGTTCCACCACGGGCTCGGCCACGGCGGCACCCAGACGCTCGCGCGCCTCGAGCGGCTCCCACAACGCGCCCAGCGCCCCGAGCACGGCCACGGCGTGGGCATTCGCGTAGAGGGGGTGCTGGGGGACGCCGCGCACGACCAGGAGCGGACGCCTGGCGCCCGCGTCGCGGGCCCGGCGGGCTCCGCGTGCGGCCGCCTCCGCGAACGCACGCACGTCGTCCTGGTCCCGCAGGACCGGGCCCGTGGGGGCCACGACCAGGCGGCGACCGGGTATGCCGTCGGCGACGAGCAGCATCACGTCCTTGCCGACGCGTGCGTCCACGGACAGGGCCCTTGCCAGCGCGGCCTGCGCCGCCTCCAGGTCCTCGCAGCGCGGCTGGGTCGCCACGAGGATCAGGGCATCGAAGGGGCTTCCCTCGCCCAGCACGCGGGCACCGAGGGCGACGGGACGGAGGTTCGGCATCCGGCGGAACGCGCTCATCACGGAAGGCTACGCCCCCGGCACGCTCGCTCCAGCGCGTCGCGAACGGGCCGCCGCGGGCGTCGGTCGCAGCGCTCGGCTCGGCCGCCGCGGGCGGGCGCCGCGCTGGCCGCGGCGGTCACCAACTCGCGCACGGCGCGGCGGAAGGGTCCGGGTCTCGCCGCGGTCAGCGGCCGCGTTCGCCCTTGGCGCCTTCCTTGACGTAGGCCTCGAGCAGGGGGCGGTACTTCTCGGGCACCTCGGGGAGGCCGCCGCGACCGCGTAGGAAGTGGAGGTACTGGGGGAGGTTGCCCCAGCGTTCCAGCGTGGTCTCGCGCGGATCCTGGCCGGTCGCGCCCTCCCGGGGCGCGCCCTTGGTCGTGTTCTCGCCACGACGCCGCGGGTCCTGCGTGGGGTCTTGTGGCTGCTGCTGGCCGGGTTGCCGCTGCTGTTGCGGCTGCTCGCCCTCGCGTTCCCGCCGCTGGCGCACTTCTTCCGGGGTCTCGCTGCGCTCGCGCTGCTGCTGTTGCTGCTGGCGCTCGTCGGGGCGGTCGGAACGGCGCGGGCGACCCTGTTGGGGCTCGCCCTGCTGGTTCTGCTCGTCGGGTTGCCCCTGGCTCTGGCTCTGCTGCGCCATCTTCTGGATCTCCTCGATGAGCTGGTCGATCTGCTCGACCACGCGGCCCTGGGAGCCCTGCGTCTGACGCATCAGTTCCTCGATGGCCTTCACGTTGCGGCGCATCGCCTCGGCGGCCTCGCCCGACCGGACCGCCTGCCGGCTCCCGGTGCGCAGGAGCATCTGGTCGATCTCCTGCATGTTCTTGGCGATCTCCTCGACGATCTTGCGGATCTTCTCCTCGCCCTGGGGATCCTGGGCCGGCGCCAGCGCGGGGATGGCGAGCACGGCCAGGAACGCGGTGGTGGCGCGTATGCGACGCATCATCGGCCCTTCTCCTTGTCCTTGGGCTCGGTGCCGCCCTCGTCCTTGTGGGGAGAGAGCGCGGACTCGAGCTGCGACTTGAGCTTCAGGAAGATCTGGGTGACTGAGTTCTGGCGCAGGGACAGGCGGTCGAGCAGTGCGGCGTCCGACTCGCTCAGCGTGTCGCCGCGCACCTGCAGCAGCTTCTCCACGGCACGGGTGCTGGAGGCCATGTCGAGCTGGAGCTGCTTCAACATCTTGAGCTCGGCGAGGATCGGCACCAGGGCCTGGCGGCCCTGCTGGTTCTGGTTCCGCTGCTGCTGCTGCTGTTGCTGCTGCTGGTTCTGCTCGTCGCGCCTCCGCTGCTGTTCGCGTTGCAGGGCGGCGATCAGGTCGCGGGTGCGCTTCTCCACGTCGCGCTGCAGGAGCTGGGTGAACTCCCCGGGATCCGGGGTGTTCCCGGCGAGGCGGCCCGCGATCTCCTCCAGGTCCTCCTGGTTGGTGCGCAGGACGTGGCTGAAGACCAGGTTGTCCTCCATCTCGAGCGCCTTGCGCAGGCTCTCCGCCTTGGCGGCGAGCTCACGCTCCTGCTCGCCGATCTGGTTGAGGGCGCGCCGCAACCGGCGCGAGGCACGTTCCTTGGCCAGGGTCTCGGCGGCCTCGAGCGTGCTCTTGGTGATCGCCTCCTGGCGGGTGAGGAACGCCTGCAACTCCTCGCGGATCCGGAAGAGCAGTTCCTCCTGGCGCAGATCCTGGTAGCGGTCCCGCTCGTCCTCGAGTGCCTTCTGGGCGTCCTGCAGGCGCTCCTCGGCCTCCTGCTGCTGCTGGTCGGCCTCGTCGGGCTGGCTCTCCTGCATCTGCTTGGTCGCGCGCTGCGCGGCGGCGGCGGCCTGCTGGAGCGCGTCCTCGGCGGCCTTGTTCTTGCGCTCCTCCGCGAGCTTCGCAAGGCGCAGGATGTCCTCCTCCAGCTCCTTCTGTTCCTGGGCAAGGTCCTGGAGCTGCTTGCGCTGCTCCTCGGAGAGCTTGCGGTTGCGTTGCAGGGCCTCCTTGGCCTGGTCGAGGGCCTGGGCGGCCTCGTTCTGACGGTCGGCGGCCCGCGACTGCTGGCCCTGGGAGAGCTCCTGCTCGGCGCGCTGCATGGCCTCGCGGGCGCGGTCCAGCGAACGCTGCGCACCCTCGGCCTGCTCCTGCGTGACCTGGCCCTGCTGGCGGGCCTGCTCCGCGGCCTGGCGGGTGCGCTCGGCCTCCGCGCGCATCTGCTGCTGACGGGCCTGCGCACTGGCCAGCTCGCTCGCGCGGTCGCGGGTCTCGGCCTGCAGTGCCTGCTCGAGCGCCTTCTGCGCCTGCTCCAGGTCCTCGCGCGACTGCCGCAGACTCTCGCGGGCGCCCTTGGCCGCTGGCTCGCGGCCGGCCTGATCGGCGGCCTCGGCACGGGCACGGTCCTCGCGGAGCTGCTCGGAACCCTGGCGCAGGGCGCGTTCGGCGCCCTCCATCGCCTTGGCGGCTGCCTCCTCCTCCTGGTTGCCCTCGACCGCGTTGCGCAGGGCGTTGGCGACCTGTCCCGCCTCGCTGGCCATCTCGCCAGCCTGGCGCTCGGGATCGGGATTGCCGGACTGGAAGCGTTGCCTGGCCTCCTGCATCCGGCGCAGGCTCTCGGCCATCTGGTTCAGGGCCTCGCCCTGATCCCGCTGGGCCTGGTCCTTGCCGGCCTCGGCGCGCGGGGGCGTCAGCCGCTCGGCGGCCTTCTGCAGCGATTCGGCCACCGAGCCGGGCTCGGCGGGCTTCTCCTTCGCGATTTCCCGCGCGGTGCGCTCCAGCTCCTGGCGCAGGCGTTCCTGGGCCGCATCCCCGGCCTTGGCCTCGCGCTCGGCCTCCTTGGCCGCCTTCTCGGCCAGCTCGCGCGCCACTTCGGCCAGGCGCTGGCGGCTCTCCGGACTGTCGCCCTGGCCGGCGCGATCCAATCGCTCCAAGGACTCCTGCAGGTCGCGTCCGTCCAGCGGCGTGCGCTGACGCGGCTCCTGGCCGGTCTGCGCCTGCCGCTCGCCCTCGCTGCGCAGGGCGCTCTCCAGGCGTGCCGCGAGGCGCGAGCGTGCCTGTGCGATCTCCGCGGTGTCCTCGCGCTCGCCGGCCTTCTGGAGTTCGCGTGCGGCCTCGTCCAGCCGCTGCAGGTCGCGGGCCAGGGTGCGCTGCGCCGTGAGCTGGCGCTGCTGCTGCTCCAACTCGCCCAGGCGGAAGCGCTCCTGGGCGCGAGGATCCTGGGCGCGGTCGCCCCTGCCCTCGAGCTGGCTCGCGGCGTCCTTCTCCAGGCGCGACTGCCTGGCCAGGAGATCCCTCACCCGGCGCAGCGCATCCTCGACCACGGGCGCGCGCAGGCCCGCCTCGCGGCGGTTGCGCTGCGCCTCCTCGCGCTCGCGCCTGGCGAGCTCGTCCAGCTGGCGGGAGAGTTCGGCCTCCGCGCTGTTGGCCTGGCCGCGCGACGCCTCGCGCGTGCGCTGCTGCAGCTCGTCCTGGCGCCGGGCCAGCTCGGCCGCGTCCCGCGCCATCTCTTCGGTGGTCTGGATCTCCTTCTCGAGGTTCTCGACCGAGCGGCGCTCGAGCAGGATGTCCAGCAGGCGGTTCAGGTCCTCGACCACCTCGCGCTGCTTGCGCAGCGCCTCGGCCAGCGCGCTGGCCTGCAGGTCGTTGCGCACTCCCGCGACGTCCTCGATCAGCCCGCTCTTCTGCAGGTGCTCGAGCCCCATCTTCAGGAGGTTGGCCTGCTGGGCGGCGCCTTCGCGCTCGTAGCGCGCCTGCAGGCGCAGCATCAGGTCGCGCAGGCGTTCGGCCTTGCGGACGATCTCCTGCTGCTCGCGCTCCAGGCGCGCGGCCTCGGCGCCGGGGCCGTCCTGGGGGGCGGCCATCGCCGCCGGCGCGATGGCCAGTACCAGCAGGATCAGGAAGCGGACTCGAGAGTGCACGGCCTGGGTCACTTGCCACCTGCCTTGGGGTCTGTGCCGACCTTCTCGGTGCGGCTCTGCACGTCCTTCTGCTTGTCGCGCAGGGCGCGGGCCTGCATCACGACGTCCTGGTATTCGTTCCACTCGTCCAGACGAGCCAGCAGGGCCTGGAGTTCCGCGACGATCTCCTCCTGCCGGGTCAGGGCCCGCTCCAGGGCCTGGGTGCGTGCCGCAGCGCTCCCTGCCACCGTCGCCTCGGCCACCCCGCGCACGGCCTGGGGGGCCAGCTCCCTGGCGATCCGTCCGGCCCGCGTCAGCATGGCCAGGATCGGATCGAGCGTGCGCTCCATGGCGCCGAGGGTGCCGTCGTTGCGGGCCGCCGCCACGGCGGCATAGAAGGTCGGCTGGAACGGCTGCGCCAGCGGGTGGGCGCGCTGATGCTGGACGTAGAGCTCGACCACGCGCTGCGCGTGCGTGGACGCCTCCAGACGGTTGAACAGGTGCAGGTCGAACGAGCGCATCAGCTCGGTGTGCACCCGTTCCGCGGCGCCCTGCACGCGCCCCTGGCCGACCTCCGCCGCGGTGAGCGCCGCCTGCAGCTCTCCGCCGCCGCCGGCACGGCTCTCCTCGAGCAGCTCGCGCAGCCGGTCGCGGCGGTCCTGCTGCAGGCCGAGCGCCTGCTCCACCTCCTCGCGGATCTGGCGGAAGTGGCCGGTGATCCGCCGCAGGAGGTCGTTCTCGGTCACCACGTAGAGGGTGCGGGCCGGCAGGCGGGTCTGCAGGGGCACCGGGGCGCGGACGTCCTCGAGCAGCACGGAGATCTGCAGCGTGTCGCCCACGGCCGCCTTGACCGCGGTGAGGTCGTGGACCTCGGTGGTCACCATCGACTTGACCGGTTCGGCGCCCTGGGGGCGCGCGAAGAGCGGCACCGTGATGCGCGCCTCGCTCTTGCCCACCTGCAGGAGCGCGTCGACCCTGGCGAAGCCGTAGTCGTCGCGCACCTCGGCCCGCAGCGGCAGGAGGGCGTTGGGCAGCACCACGTTCAGGGTGTCGTCGGGCGGGCTCAGCAGCGTGCCCACGGGCGCGAAGTCGGGGACGGACACGACCGGATAGGTGCCCGGGTTGGGGTTGCGCAGGCCGGTCGGGCCGAGCAGTTCCACGGCGTAGCGATCCGACTTCTCCACCGGGAACGCCCCGGTCCACACCACGCGCGTGCCGGCGTCGTCCTGCAGGGTCTGGGCGGTGAGAGCGAGTTCCTTGCCGCTCTCCTGGAACAGGATCCGTGCCTGACGCACCTCGGCGGTGGCGCTGATCTGCAGCGTGACCTGCGTGCCCTCGAGCGCCTCGATGGAGCCACCGGCCTGGGTGATGGCCTCGCGTCCCGTGTAGGACGGATACGCGAGCGTGGCACGGATCGTGCCCACGTTGGGGGGGCGGACGGTCTCGACGTTCACCAGCAGGTCGCCCTGGTCGTCGTCGCCGCCGCGGGCGTGGAACCGGAACGCGCCGCTGACGCGCCGGAACACGTGACGGAAGCGGCCCTGGCCGCGTGCCGCCATGGCGA
>JADLFX010000027.1 GCA_020849665.1 Planctomycetota bacterium
ATCTTCCCGAGCTGCCGCGACGGGAAGCAGAGCTGGAAGTCGGTGCGGGCGATGTGAGCCGGTGCGAGGCCGAGGGCCGGGCGCGGCACCCGCAGGGGGGTGCGGCGGACCCGGCTACGGGAACACCGATACAAATCTTGGTGGCCAGGATCCCTCAATGGGACTTGGCGAGACCGGCGCGCTCGCGGCGGATCTGATCCACCACGACCTGCAAGTTCTCCCCCGGACACTCCGTCGGCTTCAGTTCCCTGTGGGTGTGGATCTCGTCCGGTCCGATCCGGTGGGTGCGAGCGAGCGCCGCCACCAGGATCCTCAGGGTGCGGACCTGGGCTGCCGTGGGTTCCTGGCCTTCGCGGTTGCGCACGAAGTTGCCGAGCAGGCAGATGCCTACGTTGCCACGGTTGAGGACCGTGTTGCCGGCGTGTGCCCCCTGCCACTGGAGGGGGCGTCCGGTCCAGAGACGGCCGGCCCGATCGACCAGGAAGTGGTAGCCGATGTCACCCCACTGGTTCTCCTGCATGTGCTGCTTCTGGATCAGCTGGATCGCGGCAGCCGACGCCGGCAGGGAGTTGTCGCGGCACAGGACCGCTGAGTGGTGGATGGTGATCCTGCGCAGCGGTTCCATGGGCACCATCTCGCGTGCGTTCCCGGCCGTGGCGCGCCATGCGGAACGCGGCAGCACCGTGACCTGGGCGAGCACTCCCGGGCCTCCCTCTCCGCCCTCCCGGGTGCCGCGCGGCGGGCGTGGACCAGGATTGCGGATGCGATCCCGCAGGTCGTCGTCGATGGCCATGCCCGCGGCGCGCTGGCGATCGCGTTCCGCGGCGGCGAACTCGCCGCGCTTCTCGTGCAGCAGCGCCCGCAGGTAGAAGGCGTAGGCCTCCACGGCGACGGAAGGCTGGGTGGAGCCGTGCAGGATGCGGGTCAGGATCTGGCCGGCGCCCTCGGTGTTGTCGGTCTCCAACTCGATGAACGCGCGGCGCAGTTGGACCGCGGGGCTGTCGACGAGGGTGGCTAGGTAGGCCAGTTCGTCCCTGCCGTCACCGGTGACGGGCGCGAGCAGGGCCGCAACGCTCAACGACGGTCCGACCGTGGCCGTGGCAGGCTCGTTCTCGCCTTGCCAGCGGTCCAGGGGGCCAGCGCAGCCCGCGATCAGGAACAGGAATCCTAGGACGAAGGCGCGTTGCCACCGCCGCATCAGCCTCTGCATCCGGAATGCCCTCCCAGGCATGGACGCGCAGAGGCTACGTGCGGCCCCGGCTTCTTGCCAGAGGGGGCCGGCCTGGCTGGCGACATGCGTCCCGGCTTGAGCCGGTTCCGTGCCGGTTCCGATAGGAAGGGACAACGCCGCCAGCTGCCCTGGGAGATCTGACCGCATGACCGCATCCGTCGAGCTCCGCGTCCGTGGTTCCCTGGACCACCTCCGCCTCGTTTGGCAGGCCGGGGAGACCCTGCTCGAAAACCTGACCTTCGCCGAGGACCCCGAGAGCGCGCGCTACAACGTGTTGCTCGCGGTCCAGGAGATGGTGACCAACGTCCTGCGGCACGCGTATTCCGGCCGCGACGACCTGCCGCTGGAGGTCCGGTTCACCGCGGAGGAGCGCACGTTCCAGGTGGAGATCCGGGATCGGGGCCCGGGCTTCGATCCGCTTCGGGTCGAGACCGACGCGATGCGCACCGTGCGCGAGAGCGAGGACGTCGAGGCTCCGAATGAGGGGGGGTACGGCATCCTCATCGCACGGATGGTCATGGATGAGCTGACCTACGAACGGCGCGGCGACTGGAACGTCCTCACCATGCGCAAGGTGTGCGGCGCCCCGCTGCGCAGTCCCGTTGCCTGATCCCCGGCACCACCCGCCAGTCATGGTGCAGGGAACGAGTACCGATCTCCTGGAGCGGCTGCCTGAGGTCCTGGGCCCGCCGATCCAGGTGCACGAGTTGCGTGCCGACGGAGTGCTGGACCCCGCGCAGGGCCTGGAGGTGGCCATGGATCCCGAGGGCCCGGCGGTCCGGGTGCGGTCGGGTGCCGCGGCGTTCGTGGGCCCGGTCGATCCCGCGGGCACGCGGATGGTCGTGGTGGCTCCGACGGCCCGACCGGAGGTGCTGGGCTTCCTGCACGCACTCTTCGCCACGCTGCACGACAAGGCGCAGGTCGAACGCGACCTCGAGAGCATGGTGCCGAGTTCGCTCAACCTGCTGGAGGAAGTGGCCATGGTGGGGGAGACCATGCCCAAGCTCTCGGCAGGCCGCAGCGAGGAGGAGATCGCTGCGCTCGGACTCAGCGCGTTCGTGGTGGCGGCCCACGTGGAGCGGGCGCTCTACGTCCGGGTGGACCGCGCGCGCGGCGTGGCAGAGGTGCTGGTGCACGTGCTGCGCGAAGACCGTGGCGGGCCGACCCCGGTGCCGGTCGTCGTGCCATACGGCGGCGATGGCACGGTCCTGGAGGACGACGGACTCGTGTGGCGTGCGGCCCGCTGCACGGGCGGCGCGCTGCTGGAGACACGGGTGGAGCACGCCGGCGGATGGGCGGCGGGCAGTCCGGAGGCCCTGGCGGCGGATCAGGTCCTGGCCGCGCCCGTCCGGTACGGCGACGGAGAAAGCGCACGTACCCTTGGCGTGGTGATGGTGATGGACAAGCGGCCGAGCCGCTACTCGTCCGTCACGACGATGGGCTCCGAGGAGTGCAAGCTGGCCGAGGCGATGGCGGCCATGCTGGGTTCGGTCCTGGGTGCTCGCCGCGTGGCCGAACTGGGCAAGGAGCTCGAGCTGGCCAACGCGATCCAGCGGCAGATCCTGCCCGAGCGATCGGTGGAGGTGCCCGGGTTCGACGTGGCCGGTGCGTGCCTGCCCTCGGGCGCGGTGGGCGGGGACTACTACGACTACCTGGCGATGGCAGACGGGCGCACGCTGGCGGTGGTGGCGGACGTCTCGGGCCACAATCTGGCGAGCGGCATGCTGATGGTGGCTGCGCGCGCGAGCCTGCGCGTCCTGGCGGCCGAGGAGCGCTCCCCGCAGGCCATCTTCGACCGGTTGGCGGCGGCGCTCTTCAGCGACCTCACGCGCACCGAGCGGTTCATCACGGCGATGGGGGTGGCGCTCGCGCCGGGGTCGCACTCGGTCGAGATGGTGAGCGCCGGGCACTGCGATGCGCTCGTCTGCCGCGCCTCGGGTGCCGTGGAACACGTGGCTGGTTCGGGACCGATCTTCGGGTTCGTGTCCGGCGCGCGGCACGAGACGCGAAGGATCGAGCTGCAGCCGGGCGACACCGTGCTGCTCTACACCGACGGGATCACCGAGTGCTGCAACCCCGCCGGGGAGATGTTCGGGGTGGACCGGCTCTCGGCGGTGGTGGCGCGCAGCGCCGCGGGCAGCGCCGATGCGGTGCTGGCCGCGATCCTGTCCGCGGTCCAAGGGTTCGCCGATCCGGCCGCGGGGCGCGACGACGTCACCGCCGTGGTGATCCGGGCGGTGGGGGTGCCGCAGCCATGACCGGTCGCAAGGTCCTCGTGGTGGACGACGAACCGTTCATCTGCCGCTCGCTCTCCTTCGTGCTGCGCAAGGAGCACTACGAGGTGTTCGAGGCGCGCAACGGAGAAGAAGCGCTGGCGATGATCCGCAGGCACCGGCCCGAGCTGGTGTTCCTCGACGTGATGATGCCGAAGCTCTCGGGCTTCGAGGTGACGGAGCAGGTGCGCGCGGACCCCGAGATCGCCGCCACGAAGATCATCCTGCTCACCGCCAAGGGGCAGGACGCGGACCGCGAGATCGGCCGGCAGAAGGGTGCCGACGACTACCTGACGAAGCCGTTCAGCCCCACGCGAATCCTCGAGCGGGCGCGCCAGATCCTCGGCGGCTGAACCCGGATCGCCGGCCGGCGGCCCGCGGCAGGGAAGCGGGGGATGCGGGATCAGGGGCGGCAGCGGGCGAGTCTCCGCGCCCGGCTCCGCCGTGGCGAGCGTTCGCTCCGCCCCCGATCCCGGCCGGGATCGGTCCATGGTGGTGTGCGGCTTGTGCGCCCGCGCGCGGCGCGTAGGGTGCCTGGGCGATGCGCCTCTCCATCCTGGCGGCCTTGGTACCGATCCTGGCGGCGGCGTGCCTCGTGGCTCAGGGCCGTCCACCCCTGCACGGGCGCAGGCCGGCGAGCCTCGCGATCCGCAACGTGCACGTGATCAAGGGCGACGGCACCCCGGCGTACGGCCCCACGACCGTGCACGTGCGCGACGGGAAGATCGCCGACGATCCCGTCGCCGATCCGGAGGCCGAGATCGACGGGAGCGGCTGCTACCTCCTGCCGGGGCTGGTCAACACCCATGCGCACCTGCAGGAGGAGCAGGCCGGCATCCCCATCGACGAGCAGTACCAGCTCGACCTGTGGCTCGCGGCCGGGATCACCGCGCTGCGCGACAACGGCAGCACGTGGCCCCGTTCGGTGCGGCTGCGCGCGCGGGCCGAGAAGGGCGAACTCCCCGCCCCCCGCATCTATCTGTGGCGCAGCTTCGGTCCGGTCACGAGCACGGAGGATGCGGCGCGGCGGGTGGACTCGTTCAAGACCGCCGGCGCGGACGGCATCAAGCTGTGGAGCAACTTCAGCTACGACGCCGACCTCCTGGCCGCGATCCTCAAGCGCGCCGGCGAGCTGAAGCTGCCATGCACGGCGCATATCGGCGTCGGTTCCAGCAACGCGCTCACGTATGCGCGGCTGGGGGTGGACAGCATCGAGCACTGGTACGGCATTCCCGACGCCGCGCTGCCGGGCGTGCAGGACTTCCCGCCGGAGTTCTCGTACAGCAACGAGCTGCAGCGCTTCCGCCACGCCGGCCGGCTCTGGCGCGAGGCCGATCCGCAACGGCTCGACGCGGTGCTGCAGGAACTGGTGGACCGCGGGGTGTCCTGGAGCCCCACGCTGGCCGTGTACGAGGCGGCCCGCGACCTGGACCGCGCACAGAACCTGCCCTGGTTCCGCGACTACCTGCACCCGGCCCTCGAGAAGTTCTTCGAGCCCAACCTCGCGAGCCACGGCTCGTTCTTCCTCGGTTGGACCAGCACGGACGAGGCGTTCTGGCGCGAGAACTACCGCATCTGGATGCGCGCGCTGCGCGACTTCGCCACCAAGGGCGGAGTGATCACGACGGGCGAGGACGCGGGCTACATCTACCTGCTCTACGGCTTCGGCCTGATCCGCGAGCTCGAGCTGCAGCACGAGGCGGGCTTCCATCCGCTCGAGGTGCTCAAGCACGCCACCTGGCACGGAGCCATCGCACTGGGCAAGGAGCCGCTCTTCGGCCGGGTGCGGGCCGGCATGGCCGCGGACCTGATCGTGGTGCGCGGCAATCCCCTGGAGAACCTCAAGGTCCTCTATCCGACCGGAGCGATCGCCAACGTGGGGGGCAAGCCGGTGCGCACCGGCGGTGTGCAGTGGACCATCAAGGACGGCTGGTGCTACCACGGCCCGACGCTGCTGGCCCACGCGAAGGAACTGGTCGCGAAGGCGCGCGAGCGCCGCAGCGCGGCCGAGTCGGCCGCCAAGTAGGGGCTCCGGGTCACCGGCCGCGCAGGCGGCGCTGCAGCAGGGCCCGGGAGGCGCGGAACACGGCGCGCCAGAGCGCGCGCAGGGTGGCCTGCGGGTAGCCGGGTGGGGGGTCGCGCAGGATCGCCGCCAGCATCGCACGCTCGCGCGCCGGGTCGGCGAGGCGTTCGCCGCGCGCGTGCTTGTGGCGGCCGATGGCCAGGGCGAGGCGGGCGCGCTCCTGCAGGAGGTCGCGGAGCCGGCGGTTGAGCCGGTCCATGCGCCGGCGCAGGGCCTGCAGGGTGGGGTCGGGACGGGGCGCTCTGGGCATCGGCCGGAGGATAGCCTGCGGTTCCGGCGCGGGCGGCAGCCGCCGGCACGGGCGGCGCCGCGGCGTCGGTTGTGCCTCGTCCCACCCCGGCCCATACTGCGCCGGCCCATGTCCGCAGCCGCGCCACAGCCTCGCGCCGGCGAGCGTCGCCCCGAAATCCTCGCCCCTGCCGGAAGCTACGAGGCCCTCCGCGCGGCGTTGCAGGCCGGCGCCGACGCCGTCTATTTCGGCGTGGCCGAGGGGTTCAACGCACGGGCCCGCGCCGCCAACTGCCCGTCGGACGATCTGCCGCGCTGGGTGGCGTGCATCCACCGCGCCGGCGCCCGCGCCTACCTGACCGCGAACACCTTGGTGTTCGAGCCGGAACTGGAGGCGGTCGAGGAGCTGGTCCGCCGCGCCGCGCTGGCCGGCGTGGACGCCCTCATCGTGCAGGATCCCGCCGTGGTGCTGCTGGCACGCGCGACGTGTCCGGAGCTGGAGCTGCACGCCAGCACGCAGATGACCATCGCGAACCCGGGTGCGGCCGGCATCGCCCGCGACCTGGGCGTGAGTCGCGTCGTGGTGCCGCGCGAGCTCTCAGTGGCCGAGATCGCCGGATTCGCGGCGGCCAGCCCCGTCGAGCTGGAGGTGTTCATCCACGGCGCCCTGTGCGTGTCGTGGAGCGGCCAGTGCCTGACCAGCGAGGCGTGGAGCGGGCGCTCGGCCAACCGTGGCCAGTGCGCGCAGTCCTGCCGGATGCCGTACGAGTTCGTGGTCGACGGCGAGGTGCGCCGCACTGGCGACGTGCGCTACCTGCTCAGTCCCAAGGATCTCGCCGGCCTGCGCGCGGTGCCCGAACTGATGCGCCTCGGCGTGCACGGCCTCAAGATCGAGGGGCGGCAGAAGGGCGCGCAGTACGTGGCCACGGCCGTGCGCGGCTACCGGCGCTTCGTCGACGCGCTGGCGGCCGGCGACGACCGGCGCAGGGCGGAGCGGGACGCGCAGGAGGATCTGCTGGCGATGTCGCTCTCGTACACGCGCGGCTTCGGCGACGGCTTCCTGGCCGGGTCGGACCATCAGACCCTGGTGGAGGGGCGGTTTCCCAAGCATCGCGGCGTGTACCTGGGCCGCGTCGTCCGCGTCGAGGAGGGCGCGGTCGTCGTGCGCCCGGAGGCGGCGGGCCGGCCGTGGACCGGTGCGCTGGCGGCACCGGCGCGCAGCGAGCCGCGCGGCACGGTGAGCGCGCCGCTCACGGGCCTCGGCGGCCTCGCGGGGGCCGCGAGCGGGCCGGCAGCCGCGCCGCTGCGGTCGGAGGCAGGCCAGGGCGTGGTGTTCGATGCCGGCCACCCCGAGGATCCCGAGGAACCCGGCGGGCCGATCTTCCGCGTCGAGGCCCAGGGCGAGGAGTGGCGCCTGGGGTTCGGCGATCCCGGCCCGGACCTCGCAAGGGTGCGCGCCGGCCAGCGTGTCTGGGTCACCCAGGATCCGCGCCTGGCCGCCGCGACGAGCCGCATGGTGGCCGCCGCCGGACCCGAGGGGCGGATCGGCGTGCAGCTCGCGGTGGCTGGCGGCGCAGGCGAGCCGCTACGGGTCACCGCCCGCGCCGGGCACGCCACGGCTGCAGCCTCGAGCCAAGGCAGCCTGGCGCCGGCCACCGGCGGGGGGCTCGAGGCCGGCGTCCTGCGCGCCAAGCTGGGGGCGTTCGGCGGCACTCCGTTCTCCCTCCAGACGCTCGACGTGGCGGGCCTGGCCGCCGGGCTCCACCTGCCGGTGTCCGAGCTCAAGGAACTCCGCCGGACGCTGGTCGAGGCCCTGGTGCCGCAGATCGAGCGGGGCCCTCTGCGCACGCTCGCGCCGCAGGGCGCCGTGGCGCGCCTGCGCGCGGAGCTGCAGCGTGCGCCGCTGGTCGGTCCGCCCCCGCCCGGCGGGCTGGTGGCGCTGTGTCGCACCGCCGAGCAGATCGACGCGGCGGCGGCGGTGGGGGTGCGCGAGGTCGAACTCGACTGGATGGAACTCGTGGGCCTCGGCAAGGCCGTGGCGCGGGCCCGCGCCGCCGGACTCGCGGTCTCGGTCGCCACGCTGCGCGTCGGCAAGCCGGGCGAGGAGACGATCGACCGGCACCTCGGTGGATTGGGCGCCGATGCCGTCCTGGTGCGCCACTTCGGCGCGCTCGCGCACTTCCGTGCCGCCCGCGCCGCGGGCGAGGCCGCCGCCGGGCCGCGGCTGGACGGCGACTTCTCGCTGAACGTCACGAACGCGCTCACCGCGCGCTGGCTGCTCGCCCAGGGGCTCGCGTCCCTGACGCCGGCCTACGACCTCGACGAGGACCAGCTGCTCGCCCTGCTGGAGCATGCGCCCGCCGAGCGCTTCGTCGTGCCGCTCTATCACCGGATCCCGACCTTCCACACCGAGCACTGCACCTATGCGCACCTGCTCAGCGAGGGGCGCGACTTCCGCACCTGCGGCCGGCCCTGCGAGCGCCACCAGGTGGCGCTGCGCGACCATCTCGGCCACGAGTTCCCCGTGATCGTGGACGCGGGCTGCCGCAACACGGTGTTCCATTCGGCGGTGCAGGGTGCGCTGCCGCTCCTCCAGGCCCTGCAGGCGCGCGGCGTGCGGCGCTTCCGCGCCGAGTTCGTGCGCGAGGATCGCCGGCGCACCGAGGCCGTGCTCAGCACCCTGTCCGCGGCCCTGGCGGGCAGCCTCGACCCGGGCGCCGCCGCCGAACGGATCGGCCTGGGGGCGGGCTACGGCGTTGGCAAGGGCCGGATGTCCCTCCTGCACTGAGTCCCCCCATGCGGCCGCGCGGTGCCGACCAAGGATGAAACCATCAGCCAGCGCCACTGCGGCGGAACCGAGCGAGGCTCCGTGAGCGACGCGAGTCCGAGCACCGCGGCGAGCGCGGCCGCACATCCGTGGGTGGCGCGCCCGCTCTGGCTGGAGGTCGCCCGCGCCAGCTTCCCGATCGCGTTGGGCATGGCGGGGCACGCGTGCTTCAACCTGGTGGACCTGTTGATGGTCGGCCGGCTCGGCGCCGCCGCGGTGGCCGGAGTCCACGTGGCGACCACGGTGAACTTCCTGCCGATGATCTTCGCCAATGGCATCTCGGTGGTGACCCTCGCGCGGATGTCGCAGCTCCTGGGCGCGGGACGCGAGACCGAGGCGCGCGCGCTCAGCACGCGCGCGTTCTGGTTGCTGACCTGGCTGGGGCTGGCCCTGGGGATCGGCATGGCGCTCGGCACCGGGCCATGCGTCGACGTGCAGGGGGTGAGCGGCGCGGCCCGGGAAGCAGGGTTCCACTACCTGCTGATCAGCAACCTGGGCACGGTGACGATGTTCTCGCTGATGCAGGCCAGCACGAGCCTGCGCGCCCAGGGCGAGACCCTGGCGCCGTTCCTGCTGCTGATCGGCTGCAACCTGCTCAACATCGGGTTGAACTGGTGGTTGATCTTCGGCTTCGAACCGCTGGGGATCCCGGCGCTGGGCGCGCCCGGTGCCGCCTACGCGACCGTGACCGCGCGCTTCCTCGGCGCGCTGGTGGCCGGGGCCCTGCTCGCGCGGCGCGGCCGGCCGCTGCGTCTCGGGTGGGTCGCGCCGCCGCTGCCCCGCGGCACCCTGTGGATCACCGTCGTGGGAAGCCTGCCCAACTCGGTGCAGATGGCGGTGCGTGCCCTGACGGTGATCGTGCTCACACGCATCGCCAGCGACATCGCGGGCCAGGGCGCGGTGGCGGCGCTCGGGGTGACGACGCGCCTCGACACGGTCGTGCTCTTCGGCGCGGCCGGCTTCGCCAGCGCGGCCACGGCCATCGCCGGCCGCAACCTCGGGGCGCGCGAGATCCGGCGTGCCCGCGTGGCCGTGCGCTGGGCCGGCGCCTACGCCCTGCTCTTCGCCGCGGTCCCCGCGGCCTGCTTCGCGCTCCTGGCCGAGAGCATCGTCCGGACCTTCATCGCCGAGGCCGACGCCCTGGTGGTGGACGCGGCGCGCGAGTACCTGCTCATGGCGGCGTTCTGGTACCCACTGGCGGCCTATTCGCTGGCCCTCGGCGGCGGGATCAACGGCAGCGGGCGGATGGTTCCGCCCATGGTCCTGGATCTGCTGGCGTTCGTGGGCTTCCTGTTGCCGGCGGTGATCACCATCGTCTCCCTCGTCGATGGGGTGAGCATGGGCACGGTGTGGATGGTGCTGGTGGCGGCGAACCTGCTCCTGGCGCTGGGCTATCTGGTCTACGTGGAGCGGGGCCGCTGGCTCCGGCGCGTGCTGCCAAGATGACAAGCAGAAGCGCGGTGCCGGCTGTCAATCTGGCCGTGATCCGCGCCGGCACCCGTGCCACTTCGATCGCAAGCCGAGCCTAGCCAAGAGCTTCGGGGCAGCACGCCACGGCACGGCATTTGTGACGCGATCGGCCTCGGGACGCTCACCGCTCTGCGGATCCGCGGAGCCTCGATCGGGCGCACCGAACCACCATCATGTCCAAGATCATCGGCATCGACCTCGGCACCACCAACTCCGTTGTCTCCGTGATGGAGGGCGGCCAGCCGGTCGTCATCGCCAACCTCGAGGGCAGCCGCACCACGCCCTCGGTGGTTGCCTTCCAGCAGAACGGCGAGCGCCTGGTCGGTGCGCCGGCCAAGCGGCAGGCGATCACCAACCCGCAGAACACCATCTACTCGATCAAGCGCTTCATGGGACGCCGCCACAGCGAGGTGGCGACCGAGGAGAAGATGGTGCCGTACAAGATCGTGGGCGGGGCCAACGAGCTGGTGAAGGTGGAGGTGCTCGGCGGCAAGCAGTACACGCCGCCGGAGATCTCCGCGATGATCCTGCAGGCCTTGCGCGAGGCGGCCGAGGCGTATCTGGGGGAGAAGGTCGACCGCGCGGTGATCACCGTGCCGGCGTACTTCAACGACTCGCAGCGCCAGGCCACCAAGGATGCCGGCACGATCGCCGGCCTCAAGGTCGAGCGCATCATCAACGAGCCGACCGCCGCGGCGCTGGCCTACGGCCTCGACAAGAAGAAGAACCAGAAGATCGCGGTGTTCGACCTCGGCGGCGGCACCTTCGACATCTCGATCCTCGACGTGGGGGACGGCGTGTTCGAGGTGAAGGCCACCAACGGCGACACGCACCTGGGTGGCGACGACTTCGACGAGGCGATCATCCACTGGCTCTGCGAGAACTTCCGCAAGAGCAACGGCATCGACCTGCGTCAGGACCAGATGGCGCTGCAGCGCCTGAAGGAGGCCGCGGAGAAGGCCAAGATCGAGCTCTCCTCGGCCATGCAGACCACCATCAGCCTGCCGTTCATCACCATGGACGCGAGCGGGCCCAAGCACCTGTCGGAGAACCTCACGCGCGCCAAGTTCGAGCAGCTGGTCGACCACCTGATCGAGCGCTGCCGGCAGCCGTGCGTGCGCGCCCTGCAGGACGCCAAGATGAAGCCCGCCGAGGTCGACGAGGTCATCCTGGTGGGCGGATCCAGCCGCATCCCCAAGGTGCAGGCCCTGGTGAAGGAGCTCTTCGCCAAGGAGCCCAACCGCTCGGTCAACCCGGACGAGGTGGTCAGCCTGGGCGCGGCGATCCAGGGTGGCGTTCTGGCCGGCGACGTCAGCTCCGTGCTGCTCCTGGACGTGACGCCGCTCTCGTTGGGCATCGAGACCCTGGGCGGCGTGATGACCCGGCTGATCGAGCGCAACACGACGATCCCGACCAGCAAGTCGCAGGTGTTCAGCACGGCGGAGGACAACCAGCCGGCGGTGGACATCCACGTGCTGCAGGGTGAGCGCGAGTTCGCCCGCGACAACCGCCCGCTCGGCAAGTTCAAGCTCGACGGCATCCCGCCGGCGCCCCGCGGGCGCCCGCAGATCGAGGTCACGTTCGACATCGACGCGAACGGCATCCTCAACGTCAGCGCGAAGGACCTGGGCACCGGCAAGCAGCAGAAGGTGACCATCGAGGCCAACTCGGGCCTCTCCGAGGGCGAGGTCGAGAAGATGCGCAAGGACGCGGAGAAGTTCGCGACCGAGGACAAGAAGCGTCGCGAGACCGTGGACGCACGCAATCAGGCCGACCAGATGGCCTACCAGTTCGAGAAGACGCTCAAGGACAACGAGGGCAAGATCGACCCCGCGGCCAAGGCGGAGGTCGAGCGCCACATCGCCACGGTGCGCGAGAAGACCAAGGGCGAGGACAAGGCGGCGATCCAGCAGGCCATGGCCGACCTGGAGCGCTCGATGCACAAGGTGAGCGAAGCGCTGTATCGGGCCAAGGGCGGCGGTGCCGAGGCGCAGGACGAGCACGCCGGAGCCGGCGCGGGAGCGGGCGCCAAGGGCGCGCGCGCCGGCGACGAGGACATCAAGGACGCCGACTTCGAAGTGAAGAAGTGACGCAGCACGAGCCGCGTGCGCGCACGCGGCTCGCGGCCCTCCTTCCCGCTCGGGGACCGGCGGCCTAGAGTCAGCGGCATGAGGCGGCCGCGCGCACGCCGCTGGATCGTCTGGATCCTCCTGGCACTGGCCCTGCTCTGGTGGGGGGCCCTCGGGCCCGGCCGGGGGCCCACCGGCGGATCCCTGGCCACCGAGGCGCGCGCCGTCCCGCCGGCGCCGGGGGCTCCCGCGCGCACGGCGGGTTTCCCAGGCGCAGCGCCGGGGACGCCGAGCCCGGCGTTCCTGCACGATGCGTTCCACGGCGCGGTCGCGCGTTCGCGCGAGGCGGCACAGGCCGGCCGGCTCGGCGAGGCGATGGCGGCGCTCGATCTGGGGACCCAGGACCTCCCCGAGTCCCTGCGCGGCGAGCTGGTGCTCGAGCGCGCGCGCCGGCGGGCCGACCTGGCGGTGTGGCTGCGCGACCTCGAGACCGAGGTGCGCGCGGGCCGCGTGCTCACGGCGGCGCGGCGCGTGATCCGGGCGTGCGAACCGCTCCATCCCGAGGTCGCGGCGGCACTGCGTGGCTGGGCCGATGCCCTCGGCTGGCCGGAGCCGACTCCTCGCCCCCTGGCCGCACCACCCACGGCCCGGGAGTGGCCTGTGCTGCCCGCCGGGCGTCCCGTGCGTGTGGCAGAGGACGATGCTCTGGTGCTGGCGCGCGTGGTACGGGACGACGGCGCGCGGGTGCAGGTGCGCAGTGGTGCCGCGGCAGTCCGCTTCCCGCTCGTGGCCCGGCACCGGATCGAGCCGGTCGATGCGGACGCCGGTGAATCCGCGGCCCAGGCCCTCGCCGCATGGGCGGCCGAGGATGCCCCCCTGGCGGCACTCTGGCTGGCGCGCGTGCGCGCGCTGCGCGTGGCGATCGATCCACGCCTGGAGGAGCTGGGCGCAGCGCTGCGCCGCTGAGCCGCCGCGGGGCGCCCCGAGGGCGGAGCCAGACCCGCCGCATGGTCCGTGCCCGGCTCGGTCCCGCCGTGGCCGGCGGCGCGGCACACCGTCCCCCGGCCAGGTCCGGTCTCGCTCCAACCGGAGGCCGCTCGGGTGGCGGGAGTCCTGACCGGGCGCCATGATCGGGGGCCGACCGTCCCGAGCCCATGGACCTCCTCCAGTTCAGCCTCTTCTTCGCCGCGATCGTGGTGGCCTACATCCTGGTGCACCTGCGGCTCGCGCGCTTCGCCCGGTTCGAGAGCTACCTGCGCGAACTCGGCGAGCTGCGTGTCGTGCCGGACCTGATGCGCCGGCTGCAGGAAACGCTCGACCGTGCCAAGGTGGAGCGGCTGGAGGCGCACGTGGCGCCACTGCACGCCGACCTGCGCGAGGTGCTGGCCGCGCTGCACAAGGTGGAGCGGGCCGTGCAGGAGGTCGCCGACAACCTGAAGGTCGTGCGCGAGGCGGCGGCCACCTCGCCCATGGCGGCCGCGACGGCACCCGCCGGTCCCACGCCGCGCGAGCGCGTACGCGAGCTGGTGGAGCGCGCGGTGTTCGCCCAGGGCTACCGCAACCTGCGGATCGTGGGCGACCTGATCGGCGCGCGGCTGGAGGGCGAGTGCACCGTGCAGGTCGAGGCCGAGCGGGACGGCATGCCTTGCAAGGGCAAGGTGGTGACCTGCGACGGAGCGGTGCGCGACCTGGATCTGCGTCCGGCCGCGGCGATGTTCCCCTGAGCCGGCCAACCTCGCCCCGCGGCCTGCGCAGGACCCGCCCATGAGCCGCGCCGCGGCCGCGGCGGCGCGGGCGGCACTGGCGCCGCGCGGAGTTCCGGCTTGCCCGCTCGCGCGCATTGCGTCAACCTTCGGCGCCGTCGGCCGCGTCCGGCACATCCCCGCGATGAGTGAACAGATCTTCGAAGGACACAAGGCGGTCAGCATCGCCCGGCTCCCCCAGCACGTCGGCCAGGAGGTCCTGGTGCAGGGCTGGCTCTACAACATGCGCAGCAAGGGCAAGCTGCACTTCCTGCAGGTGCGCGACGGCACCGGCATCGTCCAGGGCGTGGTCGCCAAGGGCGAGCTGCCCGACGCCGACTTCGAGGTGGCCGGCACCCTGACCCAGGAGTCCAGCCTGCGCGTGGTGGGCGTGGTGCGCGCCGACGCGCGCGCCCCGGGCGGCGTCGAACTGGGGGTGCGGCGGGTGGCGCTGGTGCACCGCAGCGAGCCGTTCCCGATCGCGCCCAAGGAGCATGGCACCGGGTTCCTGATGGAGAACCGGCATCTGTGGCTGCGCTCGCGCAAGCCGAGCGCGATCCTGCGGGTGCGCGACGAGGCGATCCGCGCGATCCGCGATTTCTTCCACGAGCGCGAGTTCCTGTGCGTCGACGCGCCGATCTTCACTCCGAACGCGTGCGAAGGCACGAGCACGCTCTTCCAGGTGAAGTACTTCGACGACCTCGCCTATCTGACCCAGTCGGGCCAGCTCTATGGCGAGGCCACGGCGATGGCGATGGGCAAGATCTACGTGTTCGGTCCCACCTTCCGGGCCGAGAAGAGCAAGACCCGCCGGCACCTCACGGAGTTCTGGATGATCGAGCCGGAGGCGGCGTTCTACGACCTCGACGACGTGATGGTGCTGGCCGAGGACTTCGTCAGCACCATCGTGCGCCGCGTGCTGGAGAACCGGCGCGAGGACCTCAAGATCCTCGAGCGCGACATCGCGAAGCTGGAGCCGGCGGCGAACACGCCGTACCCGCGCATCACCTACCGGCAGGCCGCGGCGCGCCTGCACGAGAAGGGCGTGCCGTTCACCGACGGCGACGACTTCGGCGCGCCGCAGGAGACCGCGATCAGCGACGACTACGATCGGCCCGTGCTGGTGCACCGTTGGCCGGCGGCGATCAAGGCGTTCTACATGAAGCGGGATCCGCAGGATCCGAGCCTGGCCCTGGGCGTGGACATGATCGCCAGCGAGGGCTACGGCGAGATCGTCGGCGGTTCCCAGCGCGAGGACGACCTGAAGCTGCTGCAGGAACGCGTCGCGCACGAGAACCTGCCGATGGACGCGTTCCAGTGGTACCTCGACCTGCGCCGCTTCGGCTCGGTGCCGCACGGCGGCTTCGGGCTGGGGTTGGAGCGCACGCTCGCGTGGATCTGCGGCGTCGAACACCTGCGCGAGTGCATCCCGTTCCCGCGCATGCTCTACAAGATCTATCCCTGAGCCACACGCGGGCCTGCGGCGCAGCCGGCGCGCTCAGCGGGACAACTCTCGCAGCAGGGCGAGCGCCCGTTCCGGCGGCAGGTTGCGCGCCATCAGGGTCTGGTCCGGCGCCACCACCCAGGTGGTCGGCACGGCGTGCACACCGAGCGCCAGCACGATCTCCTCGAGATACTCGCCGGTCGCCGCGACCACGGGACGCTGCCACGCGGCCTCCTCGGCGCTGCGTTGCACCCAGGCGCGATCGGCGTGCACGCCGATGGCGAGCACGGTGGTGCGGCCCTGCGCCCCAGCATCCAGCGCCTCGCGCCAGCGACGCAGGGCTGCCAGGGACTCCTCGCTCTCGGGCGAATAGAACACGAGCAGCAGCGGCTGCCCCCTGGTCCGCGCGAGGTCGTGGGTGCGGCCCTGCAGGTCGATCAGCGGCCGGCGCAGCTCCGGCAGCCGCTGGCCCGCGCGCGGCGCAGGGGCGCCGTCGGTCAGCTGCCGCAAGGCCACGCGTGCGAGGTCGCCGTAGCGGGTGCCGGCCTGCTCCTGCGCGATGCGGCGCAGGACCGCGCGCGCCGCGGCATCGTCCCCCTCCACGATGCGGGCCTGCGCCAGGCCGTAGAGCGCGCGACCCCGTACGTCGGCCAAGGCCTGCGGGGCAGCCTCGGCCACCTGGGCGAAGGTCTTGCCTGCCAGGTCGGCGCGGCCGCGCTGCAGGTCGAGGGCCGCGAGGCGCAGGCGGGCCTGCAGGAGCACCGGGTGCGTGGCGGGCGCGGCGGACTCGTGGCGCGACAGGAACTCGCGCAGGTCGCGCGCGGTCGCGACCGCGCCCGCAGCGCCACGCGTCTCGGCGGCGCCCACGATCTGGGCGAACTCACGCTCGATCCGGTCCTGCGCCAGGGCCGGAGCTCCCGCCAGACTCGACGCGACAGCCCAGAGCAGGGGCGCGAGGATCCGCCGCGAGCGCGAGCCGCCGGGGATCACCGGCCCTCCTTCCGGGCCTCAGCCGCCTGGGCCAGGCGCTGGCTCGCTGCTTCCAGGTCGGGCCAGCTCAGATCCGGATCCAGGCCGAAATCGCTGCCGAAGCTGCGGCGGACCGCCGCGATCGCCACGTGCCGTTCCAGGGCCCAGCGTGGGCGGCTGGGGAGCCGCAGCCGCTCCTGTTCGCTCCGGCCGGCAGGCGTGTCGGCGCGCAGGACGCCGAGGAGCAGGGGGAGGGCATCCTGGGTGAGCCCGAGATCGAGGAGGGCGGCGGCGGCCGCGGTCCGCACGATCGGATCGGCCGTCGTGTCGTCGCGTGCGGCGCGCAGCTCCGCGGTGGCCTCCGACGCACGCAGCCGGCCGAGGGCGAGGGCGGCCTCGTAGGCCGCGCCGCCGCGCGAGCGCAGCAGGTCCACGAGCGTGGGGGTCACCGCGAGGTCCCCGAGGGCGCCGAGACAGGCCGCGGCGGCCTGAGCCCCGGGGGCCGACGGGTCGCCGGCTACCTCGCGCGCGAGGGTCGCGGCCGCCGGGCGTCCGAGGGCGAGCACCGGCGGTACCTGGACCGCCCACTCGCCCGGCGGTGCGGCCAGGAGCGCCCGGCAGGCGCGTTCGGCCTCCGAGGCCGGCTGCGGCTGCGCACAGGCGGTCAGCCCGACCAGAAGCGCGGCAAGGACCCGCACGTGCATGCCGCCAGCGTAGCCATCCGCGCATGCGGCGCACGCGATGGGACGTCGCGCACCCCATGCGAGGCTCCTGGCCACCCACATTGGAGGAACCGCCATGCCGAGGGCCCACGCCCCTCGCAGCCCCCTTGGGAAAGAGGTTCCAAGAACTTGGTGGCCACCATCCCCTCGCGCGCGTGCGCCCCGGCGCCAGGATCCTCGCAACGCTGGGCGGACCCGGTGGGGCAGGCATGCCGGCGCTGCGTCGGGCGATCCGAGCCCGACGTTCCGGGGCCGGCTCGCGGGCCGGACCGCGCCTCAGACTTCGGGGTGCGATTCGCGGCTCTTGCGCCGCCGGTAGTACATCGCCAGTCCCGCCAGTCCGGAGCCGACCAGCAGCATCGTGCCCGGCTCGGGCACGGGGTTGCCGCCCGGGTTGTCGGGAGGCGGCTCCTTGGGCAGGCCAGGGGCGACCGGCTTGGCGGGGTCCCCCGGATCGAAGATCTTGTCGTCCGGGCGCGTGATCGGGCCCTTGGGGTTGTGGGGGTTGGCGATGGGAGCCGAACCCGAGTCCGAGCAAGCGCCGAGGAAGAGGGTCAGGCTGAGGGCAGCAGCGAGGCGAGAGAGCATTGCGTGGACCTAGTTGCGGTTACCCAGGGAGGATCTCGGCTGCAACGCAAGGCCCGTGCCGACGTAGTTCCAACAGGACGGCGCCTTGGCTGCTACGGGAATCATAACCGCTATATATTGTCGTGTAATGACTTGTGTCAAAGTGCCGATCGCAAGGGACGGTTCGTGGAAAGATTTCCCCAACGGACGGCGGCGGAAACGCGGTGCGGCCCGTCGGTCCACCGTCAGCCGGCCGTCAGGGCAGCCGCAGCAGGCCCTGCACCTGACGATCCCCGAAGCTCGCCACCACGTCCCTGCCGAGCGCCAACACGGGGGCGCTGGCGGTCTTCTGGCCACGGATGCGGTAGCGGGGCTGCAGGCTCGAGGCCTCGAACACCGTGACGATGCCGCTGCGGTTGCCGATGAGGAGCAGGTCGCCGCTCACCACGGGATTGGTGGACCACATGGCGTCCCCCTTCCAGGTGCCGCGCGGCTCGCCCTTGGCGAGGCTGAAGGCGTGCAGACTCGTGCTGTCGGCGACGATCACGCTGCCCTCGTGTACCGCGGGCGCGAGCGTGATCTCACCGAGCTCGTCCCGACGCCACAGTCGCCGGCCGTCGTCGAGCGCGAGCGCCGTCAGGGAACCCTCCTCGGCTCCTACCACGACGGAACCGGGAGCGGCGACCGGCGCCGTGAGCCCGGCATTGGCGACCCGCACCAGCCACACCGTCTGTCCGGAGGTGGCGCGCAGCCGCACGACCTGTCCGTCCCGCAGCGCGACCGCTGCACCATCGGCCAGGGCCGCGGGGCTGTGGACTGCCGGAGCCGGAAGCTCGCGTGACCAGGCGATCTCGCCGGTGTCAGGGTGGACGCCGTGGGCCTTCCCGTCCGTGGTGAAGATCAGGACCCTGCCGTCGACCAGGATCGGGTTGCTCTCCATCGGCACCTGGTCGCGCGACCAGATGGTCTTGCCCGTGCTCGCCTCGAAGGCGCGCAGGGTTCCGTCCACGGAACCGACCACCACGCGGTTCCCGTGCAGGAGGGGTCGCGTGAGGAGACCCGAGAGGTCTCCGGTCTCGATCGTCCAGCGCACCTCTCCGGTGCGCAGGTCCAGCGCGTGCACGGCCCCGGATCGGTCGGTGAGGAACACGTGTCCGGCCCCATCGCTGACCGGAGTCCGCTCGACGACGCCTGGCATCGTGACCGACCAGTCGGCCTTGCGTGCCAGCAGCAGGCGGACCGTGCCCACGGTGTCGCCGCGCACGGTCACCTCGGCGGCGTGGAAGCCGTCCATCTCGGCACGCACCTTGGTGTCCCTGGCCGGCAGGTAGGCGGTGAGCAAGGGTGCCGTGCCGGCGTCCTCGCCGTCGATGGTCACCTTCGCCTGGTTGGGCAGGGTCTCGACCCGGAGCGGCAGGCGGCAGATCTGGTCGAACGGGATCTGCGGGAAGCTGCGGCGCAACGCGCGCAGCTGGCCCTGGGCGGTGGCGAAGTCGCCCTCCTGGGCGGCCTTGGCGACGATCTGCTGGAAGCGCACGATCGTGGCGAAGCGCTCCACCTGGTCGCGGAAGTGGGCCTTGAGCTGGTCCTCTGCCGGATGCTCGTTGGCCAGGCGCCGGTAGGCCTCGAGTGCCTTGGCGAACTCGTGGCGGCTCTCGTGCTCGCGTGCCGCGAGGAAGAGGGGATCGAGGCGCCGTGCGGTCTCGCTGCGGGCGCGTGCCTCGAGGTACTGCCGTTCGCGGTCCGCGGCCTGGTCGAAGGCGGCGCGCACCGTGTCGCTCCACTCCAGGAGTTCGCGCCGGGACTCGGCACCGAGCATCTGGTTCAGGCGCGGATCGTCGCGATTGTCGAGGATCGCCTGACAGAGCGTGCGATCCGCAGGCTTGAAGTACGTGGCGAGGTCGTCGGTGGCCTTCTTCCGCATCGCCTCGGTCTGGGAGGGATCCGGCGGTGGGGGGACCAGGTGCGGCAGACTGCGCGCCAGCTGCTCCATGCGCGGAAGCAGCGCGGAGACGCGCGCCGTCGCGATGCGCTGGGCCTCGGCGCGGGTGGCCGGCTGGGCGATCAGCTTGCCGTAGGCGTCGAGGGCCTGGACCAGGCGTCCCTGGTCGAGCAGGTCGGCCGCGTCGCCGAGCTCCTTGACCAGCCGCTCCTCGCGCTTGCGTTCCAACTCGGCCTTGGCCTCGGCGATCGCGCCTCCGATGCTGGCGCGCAACTCGAGCAGGGTCTCGCTCTCCCCGTTGGCGACGATGGCCTCGTCGATCATCCGTTCGGCCTGGTCGAACTCGCGGTTGCGCACCGCCTCCTGCACGCGCTCGGCGAGCTGGGCCAGGTCCCGCCGCCCGGCCACGCTCTGCAGCACCAGGAGGACCACGGCCAGCACGGCCAGTGCGCCGGCCATCAACCCGCCCAGCTTCAGGAGGCGGGAGTTCCGGCTGGCGCGCAGTCCCTTGAGCGCCTTGGCGATGTCCTTGCGGCGGTAGTCGATCTTGAGGATCTGCTCGTACACGCCGGCGAGCCGGTCGAACTTGCGCTCGCTGCGCAGCTGCTCGGCGAGACTCTCCAGGATCTGCACCGCCTCGTCGCCGCGGTTCAGCTTCGCGAGCAGCCGCACGCGGCGCAGGATCGTCGGCTGGTGCTTCGGGTCGCGCTGCTCGATCTCGGTGCAGACCTGCAGGGCCTCGTCCAGGCGGTTGGCCTCGGCCAGCGCGTCGCTCAGATCGCCGCCGACGCTGAAGATCTCCTCGGCGCTGGCGTTGGGGGCCCGCACCAGGAGACCCAGCAGGAACTGGAGGGCCTCCGGGTTGCCGCGGTCGATGGCGCGGGCCTCGCGCGCCAGCTGCATGGCCTCGGCCAGGTCGTCGACCTGGGTGCACGCGGCGTTGATCAGGTACTGCGACGCCAGGCGCGCATCACCGGCCCGGTGCAGCAGTCCGGACATCATGCGCACGACCTCGAGGCTCTTCTCCTGCTGCGGCCGGTCGTGCGCCGCCTGGAGGACCAGGATCGCCCGCTTGTTGTCGCCCTTGGCCAGGAACCCGTCGGCGACGTCCAGCAGGTGCTGGATCGAGGCCAGGTCGAGCAGTTCCTGGTCGTAGAGCTGCTTGACCGCGCGCGCGCACTCGAACGGGGAGAGCAGCAGCTGGTCGGCGAGATCGCGGATCGAGGTGCGGCCGTTGACGGCCTCGCACACGGCCCGTTCCACCTCGCCGACGTTGCTGGCGTCGGCGTCGGGCCGGCGTACCGGTACCTCGTCGATGCTGCCGAGGGTCTGCTGGATGACCTCCCACTCGTCGGCGCGGCGAGCCACCTCGAGCAGGACGCCGTTCACGTCGAAGCGCTGCACGTCGTCGAGGCGTCCGCGCAGCAGCGGGTCCTGTACCGGGCCCTTGTAGAACTCGAACGAACCGTGCCGCCAGGTGAAGAGGGAGTAGAGCTCGTCCGCGATCTGCGTCGCGACCAGCTCGTCCACGGTCTCCGCCGGCACCAGCTTCTCGGCGATCAGGATGTCGCTCAGCCGGCGGCGGTCCTTGCGATGGTTGACGAGTGCCGAGCGGAGCTGATCCGCCGTGATCATGCCGGCGCGGATCAGGCGCTGGCCGAGGCGCTTGCTCTCGTAGCGGGCGGGCAGGAGCAGGCGGACCGCGCCGTCATGGAAGAAGACGTTGCGCTGCTCGATGGGGTTGCGGATCCGGAGCATCCCCTCCAGCTTCGACATCGCCAGGGTCTGGAAGATGTCGGAGAGGTTGATCTTGTCGAGGTCACCGCGCATGGTGACCTCCTGCTCAGGCTGCGGTTCGGCGAGGCGCTCGGGTTCGTTCCCGCCCTCCGAACCCGCCTGCAGCAGGAAGTCGACTTCCTCGTTCCTGAGCAGCGGTCCGCTTTCGACCATGGCGTGGCTTCCCCTTGCCCCCTCCGTTGGGTTCCTCCTGGGCGTCCTCGCCTCTATCGGCTGGGTGCGGGGCGCGGCTCAACCGCAAGGAGCGGGGCAGGATCCGGGCAGCGCAGACCTCGTCGTGCTGCGCGAGCGCGGCGAGGAGGTCCGCCGCAGGCTGAAAGCCGCGTTCGAGCCGGGCAGTCCGGCGGAATGGGCCGAGGGATTCCGGATCGCCATGGACTTCGGCCCGGCGCTCGTGCCGCTGCTGGTCGATGCGTTCACGGCGGAGAGCCAGCCGAAGCGCCGGCACCTACTGCTCGGTGCCATCGGGCTCGCGCGCGGCCCGGCGGCGAGCGAGTTCCTGCTCAGGATCGCGAGCGGCGGCCGGACCTCGGAGGAACGCGGCATGGCGTGCATCGCGTTGGCGCTGCACCCCGGATGGGCCGGCTCGCCCGACGCGCTGCTCAAGGTCCTGAACAGCGGGCAGGAGAGCGAGTTCGGCCTGGCCGCCACGTGCCTCGCGCTGGCGGCGTTCACGCAGCGCAAGCCGATCCCGGCGCGCATCCTGCTGGCCCAGGAGCCGGCGGTGGCGGCCGCCGCGCTCTTCGCGCACGGCGGCGAGGTCCCAGCCGCCGTCGAGCGCTGGTTCGAGGGGTCGGGCGAGGGCGGTGCGATCCTGGTGCGGCGCGCCGCGCTCCTGGCCGACCCGGGCACCGCTCGCTCCGATCGCGCGCGGCGCGCCGAGGCCGCGCTGCGCGCCAACCCAGCCCCGGCCCTGCGCCGGGCCGCGGCGCTGGCGCTGGCACTCGAAGGCGAGCCCGCGAAGGCGGCCCGTGGCGACGGCGGGCCCGGTCCGGACCTGCTGCCACTCCTTTCGGCCACCGAGTCCGGGCGGCGCGCGCTGCGCCAGCGCGGCTGGCTGGCCGCCGTGCCATCCTCCCTGCTGCCGGCGCCGCTGCGCGAGCGGCAGGTCGTGGCCTGGGTCGCCGGCTCGGACTGGCAGGAGGTGTCGGCGGGCGTGGCGCAACTGGCGCAGGACGCCTCGCTGCGGCGGATCCTCGGCGACGCCCTGGCCTGGCGCCTGCTGCACGACCAGGGCACGGGCACCACGCACCGGTTGGACGACGCGCTGGTGCAAGGACTCGCGGAGAGTCCCTGGCTGGCCGTGGCACGCGGGCGCCCGCCGCGCACCGCACGCGCCGAGGAGGATCCGCGTGCCGCACGCGTCCTGGCGTTCGCGGGTCAGGGGCGCATCCCGCCTCGCGAGCTGGCCCTGCGCCTGGAGGAGGTGCTCGTGACCAGGGGCGTGCATCCGGGGCTGGCCCTTGCCGAGGAGGCTCGGTCCTTGCTGCGCGATGCGCTGCTGGCCGGCAGCCGCTACGGCGGGTCCCGGCTCTCCGGACGCGCCGACCCGGGCCTGGACGTGCCACGGGGCATCCCGCCGGACCGGGCCGAGTTCTTCGAGCCCGCGTGCGAACTCTTCGAGTTCAGCGGCGCGCGAGCGCCCGTGCTGGCGCCCGCAGCTCGTCTGCGGCCGTGAAGGGTCCGGCGCTGATGCGCACCACTCCGGCGGCCTCCGTGCCGAGCGCGGCATGCACCCACGGCGCGCAGTGGAAGCCCGTGCGGACGTGGATGCCCGCGTCGTCGAGGAGCGCGCCGATCTCGGCCGGGTCGAGGCCGGGCATGGTGAACGAGAGAATCGGCACGCGCGCCCCGGTACGCGCCGAGTGGATGCGGGCGCCGAGGGATTCCAGCTCGCTCGCCAGCTGGTCCAGGAGCGCCAGCAGGCGCGCGCCGCAGGCGGCCGCGTCGTGGCCGGCCCCCCAGGCCAGCGCCGCGCCGAGCCCCAGGATCGCGGGCGTGTTGGGCGTGCCCGCCTCCGCGACGTGCGGCCACGACTCGGGGTGCTGATCGAGCGCGCGGGACGAGCCCGTGCCACCCTGCTTGGCGCTGCGCAGCGGCACGCCCTCGCGCACCGCGAGGAAGCCGAGGCCGGGCGGACCGAGCAGGCTCTTGTGCGCCGAGGCTGCCACCGCATCGGCGCCGAAGTCCAGGCTGGCGATGCCCGCGCTCTGGCACGCGTCGACCAGCACCGCGGTGCCGGCGGCACGGGCCACGCGGGTCAGCGCTGGCGCGTCCAGGAGCCGGCCGGTGACGTTGCTGGCGTGGCTGAACACGAGCAGCCGGGCCGGCTCGCGGGCGAGGGCCGCGGCGACCTGGTCGCTCATGACGTCGCAGCCGGCCTCGAGGGGAAGCACCTCGACGCGGATGCCGAGGTCGCGCTGCAGGGCGCGCAGGGGTCGGGCCACCGCGCTGTGCTCGTGCTGCGTGGTCAGGACGCGATCGCCGCGGGCGAGGAATCCGCGCAGGAAGAGGTTGATGGACTCGGTGGCGCCGGAACCGAACGCGACCTGGCGGGCCGGCACGCCGCAGAGCCGGCCGAGGCGCTCGCGCGTCTCGCGCACCTGGCCGGCCACGGTGCGGGTCAGGCGGCTGTCGCCCCGTTCCGCGCTCACGCCGAGCTCGCGGTACCACGCGGTCATCGCCTCGACGACCCCAGGCGCCTTGGGGCGGCTGGTGGCTGCGTGATCCAGGTAGATCATCGGGCACCCACGTAGCGGTCGTAGAGGACGCGGGCGCGCTCGGGAGTGTCGACGCCGAAGAGCAGGGCACGCCCCCCGCGGAACACGGTGAACCGGCAGTTCTCCGCGACGAAGCGCAGCAGATACGGAGAGAGCTCCACTTCCGCCGCGGCCGTGCGCAGGTGGCGGGCCAGCAGCTCCAGGTCGATCCGGGCGCCCGGGTCCGGCAGGACCTGCACGGCGTTGCGGCCACAGAGCTTCACGGCTTCCGGCGGCTGTTCGCGCAGCGCCGGGAACTCGGCGCTGCCGCACGAGGCGCACGCCGGGTCGCGGGTCGCGGCTCCCAGGTAGAGGCCGTAGCTGTCCTTCCACACATCGACCACGAACACGCCGCGCGCCACGTCCTCGTGCCGGCCGGACAGGATCTTGAGCGCCTGCGCGGATTGGAACGCGGTGACCATCTGCACCACGGGTGCCAGGATCCCCGCGGTCTCGCAGGTGGCCTGCTCGCCGGTGGGCGGGGCCTTCGGGATCAGGCAGCGCAGGCAGGGCGTGTGTCCGGGCAGGATGGCCATCGCCATCCCCTCCGCTCCCACCGCGCCGCCGTACACCCAGGGGATCCGCTCGCGCACGGCCAGGTCATTCAGGACGTAGCGCGTGGGGAAGTTGTCGGTGCCGTCCAGGATCAGGTCGGGCCGGCACGGCAGCTGGCCGAAGCTCGCCGGCACGAACTCCTCCGCGAAGGCCTCCACCCGGCATCGGGAGTCGATGGCGTGCAGGCTCTCGGCCGCGGCGACCGCCTTGGCCGCGCCGGCTCGGGCGTGGGCCTCGGTGAAGAGCACCTGGCGCTGCAAGTTGCTCTCCTCGACGACGTCGCGGTCGAAGAGCAGGAGCCGCCCGATGCCCGCGCGCACCAGGGTGTCGGCCAGGTGCGTGCCGAGTGCGCCAGCGCCCACGAGGAGCACGGTGGAGGCGGCCAGACGCTCCTGCCCCGCGCGCCCCAGAGGGGCGAAGCGGATCTGGCGGGAGAAGCGCTCGTCGCGGCTCATGGCAGGAGGGGCCGCACCTTGCCGCTCAGGAGAGGATCGGCCCCGGGCCGGCGCCGGGCCTGGGCCCGGGCCTGCCGCGGACGGATCACGAACCCTTGGCGTAGTAGTCGGCGTTGATCTTGGCGAAGTTCTTCCACTTCGCCGGGAGATCCTCCTCGGCGAAGATCGCGTCGACGGGGCAGGCGTCGACGCACAAGGTGCAGTCGATGCAGTCGTTGGGGTTGATGTAGAGCTGCGGGTCCTCGTCCTTGCCGTGGATGCAGTCCACGGGGCAGACGTCCACGCAGGCCTTGTCCTTCACGTTGATGCAGGGTTCGGCGATGACGTGCGTCATGTTGGGTTCCTCGCCAAGCCGGGCGTGATCCGCCGGCCGGGGGGTTGGAGCTATCTACGGGACGCGTGCCGGGGGGAAAAGGGGTCACTCGCGCGTCCCGCTTCGTGGCGCCGTGGCGGGGAGGGGGCGGCACCGGACCTCGCTGGTGCGAGAGGCGGGACTCGAACCCGCACGCCTTGCGGCACGGGAACCTAAATCCCGAGCGTCTGCCAGTTCCGCCACTCTCGCGCGTGGGCGCAAGCATAGGTGCACCCGGCCGCTGGTCCAGGACCGCGCCCGGCATGCCGGCCGCGTCGGGCGCCGGAGCGCACCCTCCCGTGGGCCGCCGCAGCGGCGGGCGGCCTCCGCGCCGGCCGGGGTTCCGCCGCCGCTCCACGCGAGCGTCTTCCACGCCGCAACGTCGACAAGGTCGAGCCCTCGGCTCTCGCGGTTTCGTATCGCGACCCGACATGGGCGTCCCGCCTCGGGACGATTCCCAGCGCCCCTGTGCATGTCTCCGACGGTCGGCCCGATCCCGGTCCGGGGTCCGTCGTGTTTCTCGGCGGTCGTCCCGGAGGGAGTAGCTATGCGAGACAGGGGTGTAGGAGTCCATATCCACCCGCGCGCGGTTCCTGGGCCGACGCGCGCGGGATCGCGGCGCGGCCCGATGTGGGCAGCACTGTTCGGCTTCGCGCTGGCCGGCTGCTCCTCGGGCGGTGAAGCCACCGGCAGCGGTGGCACGGGTGGTGGCGGCCGGGGCGGCGGTCCTGGCTCGCCGCTCGAGATCACGCCGGTGTTCCAGGTGGTGAACGACCACGACGCCGAGCGTCTCGAGACCGTTCGCGCCTCGATCCCGTTCCCGCGCGGCATGCTGCGCACCCTGGACCGGATCGGCGTCTCGGGCGAGGGCACGGCCTGGCTGCCGATGCAGACCTGGCCCGACGGCTCGGTACGCATCGCCCAGGCGCAGTTCACGACCCGCCTCGCGGGGCGCGAGAAGCGCGTCTTCCGCGTGGTTCGCGACGTGACCCCGCTGACCGGGACGTTCGAACGCAACCCCTGGGTGGCCAACGCGTGGGCCGGCTTCCGGCTCAAGTCGCGGGTGCGCGACGTCTTCGACGTGCCGTACGAGGCCGAGGTGTCCGGCGAGGGCGAGGTGGTGCAGTCCACCTACCTGGCGCGGGTGTCACGCCATCGCGTCTACCATCGCGCCGTCGGAGCGACCGGCATCGGCCGCGACTTCCTGAGCGCGAACTTCTACGTCACCGAGTTCCGCGACCAGCCTTATGTGCTCGTCGACTGGGTGCTCGGCAACGACTACCTCGGCGCCGACGACGCACGCGGCTCCACCGATCCGAACCTCTACCCGCTCGGCGACGTGGACGTGAACTCGGCCGAGTTCCTGGTGCGAGGCGCCACCGAGACCCGGCCGTACCTGGGTGCCGAGCATGCGGTGGGCGCCGCTCGCGACGGGGGCAACGGCTTCACGGGCTTCGAGGTGATGAACGCCACGTACCTCGGCGACTGCCAGATGCGCCGCTACCGGTTCGTGCTGCGCTTCGAGCATCCGAACGGCGAGGCGGGGGCCAAGGCCGAGTGGCGGGCGCGCTTCGCGCCGCTCGTGGAGGCGCCGCTCTTCCCGCTCTGCGACCTCGACACGTGGCAGAAGAGCGCCGGACTGGGCCTGCACGGCGGGCCGATCCGCGGCTCCTCCGACGCAGAGGCGCGCGCCCAGGGCGCGTTCCAGGGCTGGAAGGGCGCGGGGCACTTCGGCACCTGGGGCAGCTTCGGCGAGACGCTGAGCCCCGGCCAGACCGGCACGCCGCGCAACGGACCGGTGAGCGAGGAGGCCGCCTGGGCGATCCAGGGCGCCACGCCGCGCCTGCTCCAGGTGCTGGAGCAGAAGGCATGGGTCCAGGCGGTGCGGCCGATCCACATGCACGGTCTGAGCATCACCGCGGACCAGGACGTGTGTCTCTTCGAGATGCCGACCTTCGTACCGGGTGGGCGCAAGGTCTCGAACGAGACCTACGGTCGCTACCGGCTCTGGAACGCGGACCCGTGGCCTGCCTACCGCACCCGCGTGCCGTCCATGTGGAACGGCCGCTACCACGGGTTCGGCAGCTACAGCACCGAACACTGGACCACGGACCTGCTCTTCGACTACTGGACCCTGAGCGGTGACGCGTGGGCCAGGGACGAGATGCGGCACATGGGCGAGCTGCTGAAGGGCGTGCTCCGGTTCCGCACCTACGCCACGCAGTGGATCCAGGCCGCACGCGCCGAGGGCTGGTGCCTCACCGGGTTCGTGCAGGTCTACCAGGCCACCGGCGAGGCCCACTTCAAGGAGTACGCGGTGCGTCGCATGCGCGAGGTGATCGACGCCCAGCGCATGAAGTCCCATCCCAGCCGCACCCTGATCGATCAGGGACCGTACGGCGGCACGGGATTCCCGGCCAACACGCGCTTCTACATGCCCTGGCAGCACGGTGCCGTGCTGCTCGGGTGCCTCGGCGCCCATCGTTTCTTCGACGAGCCGCTCGCGCTGCAGATCGCCGAAGACGTGACGACCGCGGTCGAGTACGCGTGGGTGACCAACTACCAGGATCCGCGCTTCGGCTGGGTGGCGAACGGGCTGCGCTACTACGTGCCCCTCTCGCGGGACGGCGTGCCCATCCCTGCCAACGCCTTCGATGCCGATCCTGCGATCGGCGCGAAGTGGGGCGACTCGCCGCTCGGCGGCGCCCACAGCTTCCTGGTGCCCGGCCTCTACCTGCTCTCGGCGCGCAGCGCCAACCAGCAGGTGAAGGCGAAGGCCAAGACCTTCGCCGCGCTGCTGCTGGGCAGCATCGACAGCGGCCCCGCACAGCGGGCCAACAAGTGGTTCGCCGTGATCCCTGAGGAGCTGCTGCGCTAGGATGAAGCGGCCCGTCAAGTAGGCGGTCTTCGTTTCTGGAACTGGTCTTCCTGCAGCGAGATCGCAGAGGAACGAAGGCCGCGATCGAAGCGGACGCGTCGACGGTTGGTCACTCTAGGATTCGCGGGTTGCTCGATGAGCAGAGCCGCATGACAGGTGATTCGTCGGGAGCGGTCTCGCTCTGAAGGCGCGGGTTGGGACGCGAGGTCCTGCCGCAAGCGCAGCTCGAGGGTTCTCCTGCCGTGCCGGAGCCTCGACCGCGGGCTTCGTTCCTCTGTGCTTCTCCTGCTCACAGGTCTGGTCTGGGTTTCTGGTCTGGATCGGTGTCGACGTCAGGCGGGTTGCACGTGAGCGACAGCCCACACGAACCCCGCGAGCTCGCGGGCGATGGCGGTCATCGCGACCTGTGAGCACTTCCCTCGGGCCGCGAGCCGTCGGTAGCGACGTGTGAGCCGCAAGTCGGCCTTGCGGCAGACATCGGCGACGACCGCTGGCTGCAGCGTGAGCAGCTTGCGTTGGCGCGAGCTGATGCCGGGATGGTGCCGGTACGCCCACGCCGCCTCGACGAGGATGCGACGAACGTGCCCGTTGCCGGTCTTGGTGATCCCACCACGCCGTTGCTTGGGTCCGCTCGAGTGTTCGCTCGGGACGAGTCCCAGGAATGCCATGAACTGACGCGCCGTCGCGAATCGACGTAGGTCGTAGACCTCCGACAGGATCACCATCGCGGTGAGCGTGCGGATGCCGCGCAAGCAGCTGAGGCGTCCGACCATGGTCTTGAACGGCTCCCGCTCGGCGACGACGTCGATGTGCTTTTCCAGGTCTTCGATCTGCCGGTCCAGGTGTAGCACCATGTCGACATAGTGCTGGAAGACCTTGGCGTGCTCAGGGCGCGTGAAGCTCACACCCTTGAGCCAGGTCCAGAACTTCATCGTCCAGTTGCCAGCCGGATGCCGCAGACCCTGGCGCAGCAGGAACTTCGTCAGCCGATGCCGAGCGTCAGTGCGTGCCCGCCGCGCGTCCTCGCGTGCGCGCACCAGGTCGCGCACTGCCTCTTGGTCCTCGGTCGGGATGCCGATCGGCGTCAGCTCGCCAGCACGATGAAGCCTGACGAGCTTGGCAGCATCGCGGCGATCCGTCTTCACTCGGTCGCCGGGCTTCTGCGGGATCAGCGAAGGGGCCACCACGTCGCACGGGATCCCCATACCGGCAAGCTGGCGCTGCAGCACGTAGCCGCACGGCCCAGCCTCGTAGCAGCAACGGAGGTCGCGGCCCTTTCGCAGTCGTTGCACCGTCTTCCGGATCACCGCCGGCTCGTTGGCGATCTCCCAGACCTCCGGCTTCCCCGCACTGCCATCGAGCAACCCCAGGGCGATCGTGGCAGCGTGAACGTCGAACGCGAGATGGCTAGTCTTGGTCATCGGTCGGTCCCTCCGCCTGCGGCTCTGGCCGCGAAGCGATTCGAGGCTAACCCGCGCACATGCGCAGCGGGCCGACCGCTTCATCCTGTCTGA
>JADLFX010000028.1 GCA_020849665.1 Planctomycetota bacterium
AAGCGCAGCGCCTCCCGGCGCAAGGCCAGGATCGAGGCGGCCGAGGCCAGGAGCGGCAAGCGGCCCCATCGTGAGGTGGAGGCGGTACGCGCCGTCCTGGAGACGCTGAAGCCCCTGGTCGAGGGCCGCAAGCGGCTCGTGTTCCACACCGACAAGAAGCCGCTCTACGGCCGTCTGCTGCGCGAGGTGTTCGGCGCGGAGCGGGTGGTGCACCTGGTGAGCTCGGGCAGGGCCGGCAAGCAGCCGCTGAGCCCGCTGTTCCGGATCAACCTCACGGCGGCGATCCTGAGGGACCTGGAGCCGCGCCTGCGGCGCCGGAGCTGGCTGGCGGCCAAGGACCGCAGGTACCTGAACCAGTCGCTCCAGGGGCACCTGGTGTATCGCAACTGCCGGCGCCGGCGGTTCAACCAGGACCCGCCGGAGCACACGCCGGCCGTGCTGGCGGGGCTGCTGCAGGCGCCGCTGTCGCTGGCCGACTGCGTGCAATGGCGGCAGGACTTCGGGGAGGTGAGCATCTTCCCGAGCTGCCGCGACGGGAAGCAGAGCTGGAAGTCGGTGCGCGCGATGTGAGCAGGTGCGAGGCCGAGGGCCGGGCGCGGCACCCGCAGGGGGATGCGGCGGACCCGGCTCCCGACACACCCATATAAATCTTGGTGGCCAGGATCTAGCGGATGGGAGTGGTGGGGCGGAGGGGTGCCAGAGCCTCCCTCAACTCCGAAATCCCAAACGGCTTCACCAACTCCCTCACCTGCGCCTGCGGCAACCAGGGCAGCGCGTCCGGGATGAACGAGCGGTCGGTCAGCAGGATCAGCTTCAGGTCCGGGTTCAGGCCCAGGGCCTCGCGCACGATGCCCATCACTTCGCCGCGCGGCGCCGCGTGGTCGAGGATCAGCATCTCGAAGCGCTCTGGCGTGGTGCGGAGGAGGGTGCGCGCCGAAGTTCCGTCGTGGCAGGCCACCAGGTTGCGGCCGGTGGCGGCGACTTCGTGGCAGAGCAGGTCGCGCAGTGACGGGTCGTCCTCGAGCACCAGCACTCCGCCGAAGCGGTGGGGCAGGGCATGCAGCCTTGGTTCGGGGGGACCGGCGAGTTCCGCGGGCTCGTTCGGGGCGGGAGGCGGTGCCTCGCATGCCGAGAGCACCACGCAAGCGGAGGCGCTGACGCCCGGCACGTGCTCGATCTGTACCTGCGCCCCCAGCGCCTCGAGCAGGTTGCAGGCCGCGGTGAGTCCGAACTCGAGGCGGTCGCTGGCGTGGGCGACGACCGGGGTGGAGTCCTCGGTCTCGGCCACGATCTCGATCGCCACCTTGGTCTCGTCATCACCCTCGAGCTGGGTGTTGGCGCGCACCGCGAGGACGGAGGCGTCGGGCTCGCGCTCGATCAGGGTCTCCACCAGATACAGGAGTGCATCGCGCAGGGCCTCGGTCTCGGCGATGGCCAACGGCAGCGCCACGCCGGCGCGGATCTCGACCTGCAATCCGTTGGCGGGTCCGGCCTGCAGCTCCTGTCGCAGGCGCTCCAGGAGCGCGCGCACGTCGGTGGGGCGCACGCGGAGCGAGCGGCCGGCGCCGCGGTGGCGCGCCGAGCACAAGATCTTGCTCGCGAAGAAGCGCAGGCGGTGGACCGCGATCTCGAGTTGTTCGGCTCGGCTCGCCACCTGGCGCGGCTCGCCGATCGATTCGCAGAGCAGGTTCGCGTGCCCTTCCACGGCCGAGGTGAGCTTCGCAAGCTGGCTGCCCACCGCCACCGCCAGGGAGTCGAGCGCCTCACGGCGGGCCTGCTCGCGGTCGAAGAGCGAGGGCTCGGGCACGAGGAGCGAGTCGCCATCGGTGGCGCGAGGCAGCGCAACAGGCGCGACGCGGGCCCCGCGACCGTGGCTCACGCCGTGGCTCACGCCGTGGCTAGCGCCGTGGCCAGCGCCGTACCCATCGGCGTAGCCAGCAGCGTCGCGATCTCCGTCGCTGTCGCTGTCGCCGTCGCCGGGGCGGGCATCCGCAGCGGGGTCCGCATCGATGTCGGCTGCGCCGTCCCGGTCAAGCTCCTGGCCGCCGTGGGAGTCCGCCGCAGCGTCTGCGCGGCGTGCGCCGCCCCTGGCGGGGCGCGCCGTCGCGGACTTCGCGCGAAGGCGCAGGCCGCCGAGGGCGAGCAACGCGAGCAGTGCCGACACCGCTCCCATGGCGAACCAGATGAGTGGATGCATCCTTGGCGGCAGGACGAGGGGACGAGCTGACGAGCGGACCAGCGGACACGCGAACGAAACGACGGGCGGACGCACGTACGCACGGACACGCGAACACGCGGACGCACGTACACACGAACACACGATCACACCTACCCACGGACGCGTGGGCCGGCGGACCGGAGCCGGACACGATGCGCCTCATCCCTGGCCGCGGCAAGGCCCCCGCCGTCACGAATCAGCCCGGGAGTGTCTCCTGTGCCCGCGCGGCCTACGATGGTTCCAGCTGCCTCGCAGATGTTCTTCCAAAGGGCCTGCCGAACATGGCCTCTCCCTCTCGCGTGGTCCGGATCCTGCACCTCGCCCAGGATCCCAACGAGACGCTGCTCCTGCACGGGCTTCTCGAGGCCGAAGGCCTCGAGTGCACGATCCACCAGGTCGCCGACGCGCAGGGCTTCGCGGACGCCGTGCGCGCGGGCGAGCTCGACCTGGTGATCGCAGATCTGCCGCTGCCCTGGGCCGAGGGGCAGGCGGATCTGGCCGAGGTGCAGCGCAGGCACCCGGAGTGGCCGGTGATCTTCCGCTGGGGTGAGAGCGGTACATGGTCCGTGGAGGAGCCGGGTGCGCAGCTCGCCCGGGCCGTGCAGAAGGCGCTCGCCGGCGTGCCGTTGCGCGCGCAGAGCGAGGCCGAGCGGCGCGCGATGCTGGGCCGGTTCGTGCACCAGCAGGACGTGCTCCTGCGCCTCAGCCAGCGCCCGAGCGGCGACTTCGCCGGGTTCGTGCACGAGGTCACGGAGACCCTGAGCGCACTCCTCGAGGTGGAGCGGGTGAGCGTGTGGGAGTCGGACCTGGCGCGCACGTCGCTGCGCTGCCTCGACCTCTACGTGCGCGGCAGGCGTACGCATGAGGAGGGGCAGGTGCTGCGGCAGTTCCCGCGCTACGCGCGGGCGCTCGATTCGGCGCTCTCGGTCGCCGCGCACGACGCGCGTTCCGATCCGCGCACGAGCGAGTTCCGCGACTCGTACCTGGTGCCGATGGGGATCACGTCGATGCTCGACGCGCCGATCCGCCGCGGGGGGGTCGTGACCGGCGTGGTCTGCATCGAGCACGTGGGAGCCCCGCGCGAGTGGACGCTCCTCGACCAGTGCGCGGCCGCCGGGGCCGCCAACCTGCTGGCGCGGGCCTGCGAGGTGCGGGACCGGCGCGCGCTCGAGGAACGGGTGCGGCAGGGCGAGCGGTTGGAGGCGATCGGGCACGTGGCCGCGCGGGTGGCGCACGACTTCGGCAACCGGCTCACGGCGATCGGCGGGATGGCCGGCATCGCCGCGTCCGAGCTCCCCGGGGACTCCCCCGCGCGCGAGCCGCTGCGCCGGATCCAGGAGGAAGTCGAGAAGGCTGGCCAGCTGGTGCGGCAGCTCCTGGCGCTGGGGCGGCCGCCGCACGCCGGCGAGTCCGAGGGGGTGGCATCGGTGGACCTGAGCGGGGTGATCGCGCGGCTCCTGCCCATGGTGCGCAGCGTGGTGGGCAGCTCGGTACGGGTGGAGTTCGAGGGGGCGGGCGTGCCACTGCCGGTGCGCATCGACCCGCGCGAGGTCGAGCACGTGCTGCTCAACCTGGCCACCAACGCCCGCGACGCGATGCCGCACGGGGGCGTGCTGCGGCTGGAGACGCAGGCGGTCCCGGCCACGCGGGTGGTCCGGCTCGTGGTCGCCGACGAGGGGGTGGGCATCTCCGAGCAGGCGCGCCGGCACCTCTTCGAGCCCTTCTACACCACGAAGCCAGGCGGACTTGGGACCGGGCTCGGCCTGGCCTCGGTGCACGACGTGGTGCGACGCGCCGGGGGGGAGATCCAGGTGCGCAGCGCCCCTGGCATGGGCACGCGCTTCGAGATCCTGCTGCCCATGGGCTGAACCGATCGCCACCCGCTCGTCGCGTCCGCGGTCCGTGGTGGAAGGGAGCCATCCGGTTCCGGCCGGCCGGCCGGGGGGCGGCGCGGCGGGCCGCGCCACGCTTGCTATAGTCCCGCGCGCCCGCCAGCCCCTCTCCACCGGTTCTTCTGCCTCTCCCGTCCCGCATGACCATGCTTTCGCTCCGGGCGCTCCTGGCCGTCCTAGTCCCTGTCCTCTCCCTGGCCGCGCAATCGAACGGCGTCTCCGGCCTCGACTGCCGGATCAGCAACCTGGGCGAGATCCTCGCCGCCGGACGCACGGGTACCTACCCCAACGGTCTCAACGGCCTGGGTGGCGCCACCACGATCTGCAACATCGGCACGGTCCAGGTCGACTGGTACCGCGCGATGGATCCGCGCCATCCGTTCATCGCCACGATCGTGGCGCGCGAGAGCGACGGTCGGATGGTGCAGATCAGCGACCGCAGCTACGTGAAGCACGGCTTCACCTCGACCAACACCCAGATCACCAACTGCGGTACGTGCCAGAACCCCGGGACGGGCGACAAGCTGGGGCTCTACTGCACCGACACCTACTCGGCGTCGCTGAACGCCAACAGCTACTACCTCGCGCCGCCGGACGAGGTCGACCCGTTCCTCGGCACCTGGAACCCGGTCGGGTCGCACTTCGATCGCGGCGAGCCCGACGTCGGTTCACCCGCCAATCGCGACGGGGTGCGCAGCCTCACCAACTCCCAGGTCACCGCCATGGGCCCGATCGCGCACCGGGTGAAAGTGTCCGACCAGGATCTCGTGGTCGGCGGCGCGCGCTTCTACTACCAGGCCTTCTACGTGATCACCGGCGAGCTCGAGGCGGTGCGCGGCAACAGCCTCGCCTCGCGCGAGTTCACGAGCCGCTGGGACTCCGGGCTCGGCCGCTTCGTGTTCACGGTGCAGGGCGCCACGCAGGAGGGCACGGTGCTCGCGCGCTGGACCGGCGCGACCGTGACGTCGGCCGCCAACGGCGCGGACGACGGGCGCTACTACGTGGCGGTCAAGGTCAGCGGCCCGGTGGCCGGCCTCTACCACTACGAGTTCGCGATCCAGAACCGCGACAACCGCCGGGGCGCGAACGGGCTGCGCATCCCGATCTGCTCGGCCGCAGAGGTGCGCAACGTGGGCTTCCGCGACGTCGACGCGCTCGCCGCCAACGACTGGTCCTTCACCCGCGAGGGGGGCGATCTGGTGTTCCGCACCAGCGACAACCCGCTGCTCTGGAACACGATCTACAACGTCTGGTTCGACAGCGACGCCGCGCCGGCATCCGCACCGCTCGTGCTCGAGCAGCACGGCGCGGGGCCGGGCGCCGCGACCGTGTCGGTGGCGAGCCAGGCGCCGCTCGAACTCGCCAACCTCGGCGTCGGCCCCGGCTGCGGCGCGCCCGCGCCGCGCCTCTACGCCGCGGGCAACCCTGCGCGCGCGCTGCTCGGCAACCAGAGCTTCGGCCTCGTCCTGGACGGCGTGGCAGGCGGTGCCGCGTGCGTGGTGCTCCTGGGGCATCCGGGTTCGCTCGCGCTCGGCGGCGGCTGCACCGCCTGGCTCGATCTGCAGCAGACCATGCTCGCGGTGCCGATCACGGCCGGCGGCAGCGGGGTCGGCCTGCTGGCCCTGCCGGTGCCCAACTCCGCGACGCTGGAAGGCACCGCCCTGGCGACCCAGGGCTGCGAGCTGCAGAGCGGCGGCGCATGGCTGGGCCAGCTCGACTTCAGCAACGGCCTGAAGGTGCGCGTCGGGAGCAACCTGCCGGGCTGCCCCTGAGACGGAGCGCGGCCGGGCGGAGGCCGGCGCACGCCGCGGCGTGCAGGGGCCTCAGCGTCCGAGGCGCTCGAGGCGTTCGCGCGCCGGGGCGAAGCCGGGCTCACGGTCGAGCACGCGGCGCAGGGTGAGCACCGCATCGTCGCGCGCGCCGCGGCGCACCTGCAGGTCGGCGAGGCCGATCCAGGCGTAGGCCAGCTCGGGCGCCAGCTCGGTCGCGCGGCGCAGGCGTGCCTCGGCCTCGGCGTATGCGCCACGCTCGCGCGCGAGCGAGCCGAGCTGCGCCTGCAGGGCGCCGTCGGGGAAGAGGCCGAGCCGCGCGGCGCGCAGCAGCCAGGGCTCGGCCGCGCTCAGCGTGGCGGCGCGCGCCGGGCCGCGCTCGGCGTTGGCCTGCACGAAGAGCACCTCGCCGCGCACCTCGGCATGGCGCACGACGCCGCTGTGGGCGGTGAACAGGAGCAGGAGCGCGATGCCGGCGGCCAGCGCCCGGCCGGCGCCCGTGAGGCGTCCGCCGCGCTTCACCTGCACGTGCTGCACGCGCAGCTCCGGCTCGCGCAGCATGCGCCATGCAACCGCCCCCGCGCTCGCGACCAGCACCGCGAGTCCGAGGGCGAGCAGGAACGGCACCTTGTGGTAGAGCCCGCGCAGGCTGAGCAGGGCCGCGACGCAGAGTGCGGCGAGCGCCAGCTCCTGCGGCCAGGTGAAGTCGTAGCGGCGGCGCGGGCGCGCCGCCCGCTGCACCAGCGGCGGCAGGCCGAAGCCCACCCGCAGCGCGCCGTTGGGGCAGGCGGCCACGCAGTCGAGGCACTTCAGGCAGTTGGTGTCCACGACCATGCCGAAGCGCGCCACCTCCTCGTGCACGCGCACATTGCTCGTGCACGCCGCGGTGCACTGCGCGGAGCCGTCGCACGCGTCGCTCACGCGGATGCGGCCGGGTGCGAGGCGGTCGGCGAGGCCATAGAGTGCGCCGTACGGGCAGCCATAGGTGCAGAAGCCCTTGGCGCCCAGCCACCACACCACCAGGAAGCCGTCCACCAGCAGCGTGAGCGCGGCGATCCACGGTCCGGGGAAGGTGCGCCAGAACGAGTCGGTGGTCAGGTGCAGGACCAGCCCGGGCGCGGCCTCGCCGCGCCACGCGCGCGCCAGGGACGGCCACACGAACATCGCGAATGCGGCGGCGAAGGGCAGCAGGGCGAGCAGGCGCGAGCGCAGCGGCCGCGGGCGCAGGCCCACGCGCCCGAGCAGCCAGGCGCAGAGGTCCTGGTAGGCCACGACATGGCAGGCCCAGCCGCAGAAGAAGCGCCCGAGCACCAGGGTCGCGAGGATCGTGGCGCAGAGCAGCAGGAAGCCCGCGTTCACGTAGCCGAGCTCCAGGGTCTGCATCGCTTCCGACGGCTCCAGCGGGGTGAGCGTCGTGCCGGCGATCTGCCAGTGCGCCACGTGCGCCAGGATCACGACGTGCACGCCGATCAGCACGAGCGCGCGCGTGCGGCCGCGCCCGCGCCGCTTCGGGGTGCCGCGCGGGCGGTGCGGGGTCTCGGTGGGGATCGCGGCGGCGGGCGGCATCGCCGCTATCCGATCTCGAATTCGTGCCGGATCCATCCCGGACACTGCGCGCCCGGCACCGCGACGAGTGCGTCGCCCACGCGCAGTCGCCCGCAGGCGCGCACCAGCGTGGCGGCGTGGTGCCGGCCCTGCTTCGTGATCACCGGCTCGAACGGGGGCGTGCCGCAGCCGCGGACCAGCTCCGGCGGCACGCCGTGCAGGCGCAGGCGCAGGCGGTGGTCCGGATGCAGGTTCTCGACCTCGATCGTGACGCGGAGGAACGGCTCGTCCTTGCGCCCCTCGAGCGTGATGCGGCAGGCGAAGCCGGTCCTGCGGCGGCCGAGGCGGCCCGCGAGCACCAGCAGGTCACGCGCCGCGTCCTGCGCCAGTGCCGCAGGCTGGAGATGCGCCGGGTCGAACACCCGCGCGCGCTCGCCCTCGACCGCCGCGAAGCCATCGAGCGTGCCCACGTCGCGCGCGTCCTCGAAGCGCAGCGCGTGCGTGGCGTTCACCGCCTCGGCCCGGTCGACGAAGTGGATCCCGTCGCGGCGGCTGAAGCGCACCCGTGCCCCGCCCGACGCCACCAGGATCTCGCGCCGCCGGCGCAGTTCGCGCGGCGGCAGCAGCACCGGCGGCGTCCGTTCGGGCTCGGGTGGTGCGGGCGCGCACAGGCTCACGGCTTCCTCGTACGCCACGAGCAGGCCGCGGGCGGTGCCGTCCTGCACGGTGCCCGCCAGGAGATCGGGCGTGTCGAGGCCCTGCAGCCGGCTGCGGGCGGCCGGTGTGCCACGCACGGAGAGCGCGCGCAAGGCATTGGCACGGGCCAGCTTGAGGTCGATCCTGGCGTCCGCGCTGCCCGGCTCGGGCAGGGTCCATTCCCTCTCCCCGGGGCCGCCGGCGAGGAGGAAGGCGCGCTGGGCGAGAGTCGTGGCGATCCGGTCGGGGTGCGGCTGCAACGGTCGAGGAAGGGGGCGGAGATTGCCGATGGTATCGGAGCATGGCACAGGACGAGGCGCGCGTCTTCGGCGATCCGTTCGCCGAGGGAGACGACGCGGCACGGCTCGCGGACTTCCTGGTCGCGGCCGAGGCCGCACGGTGGTCCGTGGCCCTCTCGCTCACGGCCGCGCGCGGCGGGACGCCTGGGTGCGGGCGGTCGATCCCGCTGCACGACGGCGCGGCCGCGCGCACCGTGTGGACCATGCTGCCGGACGCCGCGCTGCGCGCGGTGGTCGCGGCGGCCGGACGGGAGGTGGCCGAGACCGCGCCGCTCCTGGTGTTCGGCGATGCCGATGCGGCGGCGCTGGCCGGCCTGGAACACCCGCGCGCGTGCGCGGTGCTGGAGACTCGCGGCTCCGCGGCGCACGAGATCCTGGCGCAGCTCGCGGGATTGCCCGCCGTGGTGGAGCGCGTCGATCCGGAGCCGGCGCTCGACGAGGCGGAGCTGGCGCCGTTCCTGGCGCTGCCGCCGCATCGCGAGTTTGCGACCTTCGTGCACGTGGGCGGCTACGAGCCGGGCCATGGCACCGATGCCGCGGTGCGCGCCCTCGCGCGGCTCGCTGCCGAACGGCCGGCCGCGCTGCGCGTCCTCCTGCCGTTCCGCAACGAGGCGCAGGAGACGCGTTGGCGCGCGCTGCTCGCGCGCGCCCGGGGCGGCGGCGGTCACGAGGCGGTGCTGGAGTTCCGCGGCGGGCCGCTCACGCCGCACGCGCTGGCCGACGCCTGCGGCGCCGTGTGGTGTGCGCGCGACGCGGGCGACACCGCGGCGCTCCTGGCCCTGATGGCGTCCGGGCGGCCGCTGGTGGCGGCGCGGCACCGCGCCAACGCGGCGCTCCTGGGCCTGCCGGGCGTATGCCTGCCGGCCGGCGGACGTTGGGTTCCGGCGCAGGAGGAGTGGCCCGCGCGCTTCGAACCCGACGTGCAAGGGCTGGCGTTCGCCATGGCTGAGGTGCTCCGCGATCCCACGGCCGCGCGGGCGACAGGCCGCCGCGCCCGCCACGCCGTGCTGGCGCGCCACCGCAGGCGCGTGCCCGCTGCCAGGGGCTCGCGCCCGCGCGGCGCGCGGCCGCTGGTGGTCCTGGAGGCGCCGCTCCTCGAGACGTCGTCGAGCGCGCTGCTCACCATCGCCACGGCCCGGGCCCTGCATGCGCGCGGCCGGGTGGATCTGCGCCTCGTGCCGCGACGGCCGTTCCACCACGGACTGGCGGAGTTCCGCGCGCGGGCGCCCGAACTGGTGCAGCGGCTCGACGCCGCGCCGCCGTGCGCGGACCTCTGGCTCTCGGCCGGCTGGCCGCCGCGCACGTCGCGCCCCGAGTGTCGCGTGCACGCGGTGCGCTTCGACTGGGAGTACGGGGCCGTGCCGGCGGAGCTGGGCCCGCTGCTCGCCGGCGAGGCCGACCGCGTGGTGGTGCACTCCGAGTCCGTGCGCCGGAGCGTCCTGGCGGCGGGACGTGCCGCGGACACGATCGACCTGATCCCGCATGGCGTGGACGGCGCGGTGTTCCACGAGCGGGCCGAGCCGCTGGCCGAGGTGCTGCGCTTCAAGCGTGGCCGGCGCGCGTTCCTGTTCGTGGGCGGGCTGATCTGGCGCAAGGGCGTCGACGTGCTCCTGCAGGCGCTCGCCGGCTGGCGCCGCGAGCAGCACTTCTGCCTCGTGGTGAAGCCGATCGGCGCGCGCGGCTCCTACGCCGGCTACGAACTCGGCGAACTGGTGCGGCGCTTCGCCGCGAGCCCGGTGGCCCTGGAGACCCTGGTGCTCGAGCGCGAACTGGACGCCGCCGGGATGGCCGGCCTCTACCGGGCCTGCGACCTGCTCGTGCATCCGTACCGCGGCGAGGGCTTCGCCCTGCCTGTGCTCGAGGCCCGCGCGTGCGGCCTGCCCGTGGTGGCGACCACGCCCGGCCCGACGGACGCGTTCGGTCCGAGCCCGGCCCTGCTCCCGCTGGGCTCCACCCGGCGCGCCCTGGAGTTGCGCGCCCCGCACCTGGGTCAGCCCTGGGTGCAGGAGCCGGACGCCGCGGCCCTGCGCGTGCTCCTGGAGGGCGCGAGCGAGGTCCTGGAACCCCTGCGGGCGCTGGCCGAGTCCGAGGCGCCGGCGCTGCGCGGGAGGTTCACCTGGGAGGGTGCGGCGGCGCGCATCGAGGAGCTGGCGGCCCGCGCGGCGGGCGCCGGCGGCGGGCGGGACGTGGTCTTGGCGCCGCAGCGGGCACCGCTGCGCGTGGGGGCGCGGGCATGAGCCCCGTGTGGAGACAAGGGAGGCGAGGATGAAGAGCAGTTTCGCGGCATCACGCAAGCACCTGCGCGTGGCCTGGCGTGTGCCGGTCGAGATCGTGGATGCCACCACGTCCGACGTGCGCACGGGGATGACCTTCAACGTGTCCGCGGGCGGCATGCTCGCGTTCGTGGGCGCGCCCCTGCGCACGGTCGGGCCGGTGCGCGTGCGCTTCGATCTGCCGGTGGAGGGTCGCAGCGAGCACTTCGACCTGGAGGCCGAGCCGCTGCGCGGCCGGCAGGCCGACGAGAAGATCGCGGCTCTGCGCTTCCACGAACCGGCGGAGGACGACGTGTACCGCCTGCGCCAGGCCACGGTCACCCGGGTGGTCGCGCAGATGCAGGCCATCGGCGAGTTTCCGGCGTTCTGGGACCTGTCCGAGCTGGACCTGCTCGCGCTGGCCTCGGTGTGCCACGACCTCCAGCTCCCGGCCGGCGCCCAGGTGGCGCGCTTCGGCGACGTGGCCAGCAGCGTGTTCATCGTCAAGCGCGGCGCCGTGCAGCTGCGCGCCCCCGACCCCAAGACCCAGACCACGGTGGACGTCGAGGTGGCCCGCGCCGGGCAGGTGTTCGGCGAGGTGTCCGCGCTGCTCGGCCTGCCGCACAACCTCGACATCGTGGCGCTCGAGGACACCGAGTGCCTCGTGATGCCGCGCGCCGCGCTCGCCTACCTGCGCGAGCAGCATCCCAACCTCACGATCTGCCTCTACGAGATCTTCGCGGCGTTCATGGGCCGCCGGGTGCGCAAGCTGACCAACAAGCTGGTGGCGCCGATCAGCTACTGAGCGGCGTCCCGCTGCCGCGTCGGCGCGGCCTCCGCCCCTGGTGGTGCGTGGCGGGCCAGGGGAGTGCCGCGCGCAGGGGTCCGCGGGGGCTGGCCCCCGGCGCGGCTCCGCCGCGCGCCCGCCCCGACCGCCGCATCCCAGGACGCTTCCTGCCGCCCCGGTCTCAAGTCAGGACCACGCGGCCGCCGATCCTCGACCCGGCGGCGCGTCGGGCCGCCACGGCAAAGGAACGATGATCGACTTCGACAAGGGTCTGGGGGCGATCCCCAAAGTCCTGGAGGCGCTGCAGCTCCGTGCCAAGGTGGCGATGCACAACATCGCCAACCAGAACACGCCGGGCTACCAGCGCTACACGGTGCGCTTCGAGGAGGAGCTGCGCCGGGCGCACGAGCGCGGCGCGGACGGCAGCACCGTCTCGCCCAAGGTCGAGCGGGTCACCGACGGACCGCCCGGCCAGAACAACGTCTCGGTGATCGACGAGACCGCGACGCTCGAGAAGGTGCGCCTGATGCACGAGCTCTTCACGCGCCGGGCGGGCAGCTACTACCAGAGGTTGAACAAGGCGATCTTCGGTCGCGGGTGAGGAGGGTGAGGACCATGGGCACGAGCGATCCGATGCAGGGCATCTTCCACGGTTTCGACATCGCGGGGGCGGGGCTGCGCGCCGAGATGCAGCGCTCCGAGGTCGTCGCGGCCAACCTGAGCAACATGCACCTGGTCGGCGGCAAGGGCCGCGACCCGTACCGCCGCCGCTCGGTGATCTTCGAAGAGGCGCTGGCGGCGGCGCAGGGCTCGCTGCACGGCGTGCGCGGTGCCGCGGAGCTGGCCGCCGGCGTGCGCGTCAAGGAAGTCGTCGAGGACCGCGTGACGCCGTTCATCGAGGTGCACGACCCGGGCCATCCGCTCGCCGACGAACGCGGCATCGTCAAGCTCTCCAACGTCGACATGGTGCGTGAGATGGTCGACATGTCGATCATCGAGCGGTCGTTCCAGGCCAACCTCTCGGCGATGCGCGCGTACCGCACCATGGTGCAGGACGCGCTGGCGAACCTGCGGAGCTGAGCGTGAGCGGCATCGACGGACTCGGCCCCGGACTGCGCCCGATCCTGCCCGAACAGGTGCAGGGGAGGCGGCCGGCGAGCGCCGCGCCCGGCGCCGCGGGCGAGGAGGTCCGGGTCGACGGCGGCGGCCAGGACGGCAGCGGCTTCGCCGCGGCCCTGATGGACTCGTTGCGCCAGGTCGACGACCTGTCGAAGGCCTCGCGCGCGGATCTCGAGAGCCTGGGGCGCGGCGAGCCGGGCGCAGACGTGACGCAGATCCTGATGTCCTCCATGAAGAGCGAGGCGGCGTTCAACCTCATGCTCGAGGTGCGCAACAAGCTCGTGGAGGCATGGCAGACGTTGAGCCGTTCGGTGTACTGAGCCATGCCCAACTTCCTCGCGGAGCTCTTCTCCCAGCTCAAAGGCATCTGGTCGCGCCTCGACGCCGGCCAGCGCGCGATCCTCGGCGCCGTGCTCTTCGCGGCACTGGCGGGGCTCGGGGCGATCGTCTGGTACGCAGGCCGGCCCGATTACCAGCCGGTCCTCGCCGCGGGGGATCCCGCGCAGCTGCAGGCGGCAACCCGTGCGCTCGATTCCGCGGGCATCCTCTACCGCCAGGAGGGCGGGGCACTGCTCGTGGAGGCGCGCGACCTGGGCCGGGCCAAGAGCGAACTCTTCGGGGCGGGCATCACCGCCTCCGCGGTGCCCGACCTGGGCTCGGCGCTGGAGGATCTGGTCAAGGACAAGAGCTCGCGCGAGTTCAAGCTGGCCTTCACGCGCGACCGGCACGCGGAGGCGCAGATCAAGACCATCAGCGGAGTGCTGGCGGTGTCGGTGATGGCGCACCGCCCGCAGCGCTCCAGCTTCGCGGCGCTCGACAAGGCCGAGCGCGCGATCGCCAACGTCGTGGTGAAGGTGCGGCGGGACGAGAGCTTCGAGCGGATCGCGCGCGCCTGCGTCGATGCGGTCGCCGCGGCCACCGGCGTGCCCCAGGAGAACGTCACGGTCACGGATGCGGAGACCAAGCGCTCGTTCAGCACCAGCCGCGACTCCGGCGGCGGCATGGACACGCTGGAGTTCCGCCGGATGCAGGAGCTGGAGGCCGCGGCCCGGCAGATGCGCGCGCAGGCGTGGCTGGAGCGCTTCTTCCCGCACCAGGCCCAGGTGGTCGTGCACGTCGAACTGGACCCGCAGTACCGCTGGACCCAGCGCGAGTTGCTGAGCGACGCGCCGATGCTCAAGAGCGATTCGTTGCGCAAGGGCGACGTGCGCAACAACGCGGGCGGCAGCGCGGGCGGCGACCCCAGCGCCACCGCGGCGGTGGTGGGCACCCAGGGCGGCACGGCGGTGAACGGCTCGAGCGACAAGAACGAACTGCGCGAGCGCACCTACTACGACCCGCGCATCGGCAAGGAGACCCTGGGCATGCTGGCCCCCGACGTGCGGCAGATCAGCATCGCCCTGGCCATCGACGAGGCCCAGGCCGCCAAGCGCAAGGAGATCGAGGACGGCGTCAAGGCCGCGGTGGGCTGGATGGCGGAGCGCGAGCGCGCCGACGGCACCAAGGCGCCCGACGTGTTCTCGACCATCGTCACGAAGATCCCCCAGGTCGCCGATGAACCGGCGGTCGGCACCGGTCCGGGCACCCTCGACCTGGTCGAACGCTTTGCGCCGGTCGCGGGCCAGGCCCTGGCAGTGGTGCTGGTGCTGCTCTTCCTGCGCAGCCTGCTGCGGCGCGGCATGGGCGTGCGGCGCGCGGGCGGCGGGCCGGCGGCGGCGGTGCAGGAGATCAAGGCCGAGAACCTCGCCCCCGAGGAGCAGGCGCGGCGCATGCGGCGCGAGATCGAGAAGGCGATCGGCGATGACCCGCAGGCGATCGCGCGCATGGTGGAGTCCTGGCTGGCGGAGACCAAGGCATGACCACGGCGGTGGCCAACAAGCCGCTGGCGATCGACAAGCAGATCGCGGTGCTCTTCCTCTCGATCGAGCAGGAGCTGGCCGCGAAGGTGCTGCGCTCGCTCAACGACGACTCGCTGGCGCTGGTGACCCGCGCGATGAAGGAGCTGCAGGAGCTGGCCATCGACGCGCGGATCATCGCCATGGTCTACGAGGAGGCCGCACGGCGGCTGCGCTCGGGCACGATGGCGCTGGGCGACGTGGCAACCGGCATGGAGACCGTCCTGCTGAAGGCGTTCGGCCCCGAGAAGGGCGCCGACACGATCCGCCGCGCCAACACGGAGATCCTGGCGCGGCGGCCGTTCGCGGTGTTCGAGTCGCTGACCGCCGAGGACCTGGCCAACCTGCTGACCGAGGAGCACCCGCAGATCGCGGCGGTGTTCCTCGCGCACCTCGATCGCAGCAAGGCCGGCCGGGTGATCGCCGAGATGCCCGAGGAGCGCAGGGCCGACCTCGTGTTCCGCGTCGCGACCCTCGACCGCACGCCGCCCGACGTGGTGCAGCGCGTGCTCGACGTGATGCGCAAGAAGGTGAAGGACCTGGGCCTCACCAGCCTGCGCTCCGAGCCCAAGGCGTGGGTCAAGGCGGCGGCGCAGATCCTCAACAACCTCGGCGGCGGCGAGAAACAGATCCTGGAGCACATCGCGGGGAGCGACGACGCGATCGCCGCGGCGATCCGCGAGGAGATGTTCACGTTCGACGACGTCGCCAGGCTCGACAAGAAGTCGATGCAGAAGATCCTGGCGCAGATCGACACGCGGGTGCTCGCGGTGGCGCTCAAGGCCGCCCCGCAGGACGTGCAGCAGAACGTGTTCGGCAACCTGTCCAAGCGCGCCGCCGACATGGTGGCGGAGGAACGCGACAACCTGGGACCGATGCCCCTGCAGGAGGTGATCGAGGCCCAGCAGCAGATCCTCACCGCCATCCGCGACCTGATGGACAAGGGCGAGCTGAAGGCCGGCAAGGCCGGTGAGGAGCTGGTGTGAGCGGGCACTTCGCGATCCGCATGCCGCAGGCGCCGGCGGCGCTGCGCGTGCATCGCCCGGCGGCTGCGGCCGGGGCGGCCCTCCGACCCGTGCAGTGGCTGGAAGGGTTGGAGCAGGAGGCGGAGCGCAGGCGGGAGCGACACGTGGCGCTGCAGGCGCTGGTCCAGCAGATCGGCGTCACCCTGCAGGCCGTGCCGCGGCAGGTGCAGGACGCCGTGCAGGAGGTGGCCGCGATCGCCACCGAGCTCGGCCTCGCCGTGGCCCGCGAGGTGGTGGGCGCGGCGCTCGAGCGCGGGCTGGTCGATCCGCTGCCGATCGTGGAGCGCTGCCTGCACGCCGCGGTGCAGGGCATGGACGGAGCGCGCCTGCGCGTGCTGCTCTCGCCCGAGGACCTGAGCGACGTACTGGCCGGCATCGAGGCCTCGCCCGAGCTGCGTGAGCACGCGCGGGGCGTGGATTTCGCCGCCGACCCGCGCCTGCCGCGGGGCACGGTGCGCGCGGAGACGGGTGCGGGGCGCTGGGTCTACGACCCCCGCGAGGTGCTGGAGCGGATCTCCGCCGAGGTGCGGCGGGAGTCGCACGCGTGACGCTGCCGGCGCGCCTGCAGGAGGTCGTGCGCCGCGCGGCAGCCCAGAACCGCCCGGTGGCGGAGGGCAGGGTCGCGGCCCTGCACGGCATCGCCGTGGAGGTGAGCGGCCTGCGCGCCGCGCTCGGCGACGTGTGCACGATCCGCGTGCGCGAGCATGGCGTGCCGGCCGAGGTGGTGGGGTTCCGCGGCGAACGCGCGATCCTGATGCCGCTCGGCGATGCCGGCGGCCTGGCGCCGCTGGCCCCGGTCCTGCACCACGGCAAGCCGCTGGCGGTGACCGTGGGCCCGGCCCTGCTCGGCCGCGTGCTCGACGCGCTGGGCGAGCCGGTGGACGGCGGCCCGCCGCTGCGCGGCGAGGAGCGCCCGATCACCGGCGAGCCGCCCGGGGCGCTGCAGCGTGCGCGCATCACCCAGGCATTCGCCAGCGGCATCTCCGCCATCGACGGCTTCCTCACCTGCGGCAAGGGACAGCGCATCGGCATCTTCGCCGGCTCCGGCGTGGGCAAGAGCACGCTGCTCGGCATGATCGCGCGCGGCTCGTCGGCCCAGGTGAACGTGATCGCCCTGGTGGGCGAACGCGGCCGCGAGGTGCGGGAGTTCCTGGAGGACAGTCTCGGCGCCGAGGGCATGGCGCGCAGCGTGGTGGTGGTGGCCACCAGCGACGTGTCGCCGATGCTGCGCATGAAGGCGCCCGCCGTCGCCGCCTCGATCGCCGAATGGTTCCGTGACCAGGGCCACGACGTGCTCTTCCTGATGGATTCGGTCACCCGCTTCGCGGGTGCCGCGCGCGAGATCGGCCTGGCGGCGGGCGAGCCACCGACGCTGCGTGGCTATCCGCCCTCGCTCTTCGCCCACCTGCCGCGGCTGGTCGAGCGCCTGGGCAACTCCGAGAAGGGCTCGATCACCGGCCTGCTCACCGTCCTGGTGGACGGCGACGACCTCAACGAGCCGGTCTCGGACGCGCTGCGCGGCTACCTGGACGGCCACATCGTGCTGTCCCGCAAGATCGCGGCGCGCGGCCGCTTCCCCTCGATCGACGTGCTCGGCTCGGTGAGCCGTCTCATGGACAAGGTGACCAGCGCGGAGCACGTGCAGAAGGCCCGCGCCGTGCGCGAGCTGCTGGCCCACTACGAGGAGAACCGCGACCTCGTGCAGGTCGGTGCGTACCGCAAGGGCGCCGACGCGTTGCTCGACAAGGCCCTGGCCCGCATCCAACAGATCGAGGGTCTGCTCTACCAGGGCCGCGAGCAGCGCCCCATGCAGGCTACGCTCGAGCGGCTCTATCAGGCCGCGATCTGACGGCAGGCGAACCGTCCGACCCGGCCCCTGGGTCGGCCGCAGCCCGGGCCCGCGCTCGCGCGCGGGCCCGCAGCCCACATGCCGCGCCGGGGTCGGCGGGGCGGCCGGCACGGAACGGCTGGCGACGCTCCACGGCAGGCCCGCGCCGCCCGGCGATTCCCGCCGCCAGCCGCCCCGGGGACGGCTCCCTCACCGGCTGGCGGACTTCGGGGGGGCGCGGCGGAAGAGCCACACGTAGCCGCGGAACTCGCTGCCGCCGCCGGACTGGGCCTTGGCGTCGGTCTTGGGCTTCTGCCGGCTGAGGAAATCGCCGACCAGCAGGTCGACGTGGCCGTCGCCGTCGTAGTCGCCCACGGCGACCTGCGTGCGCTGCCCGGGGGCGTCCCAGTTCCCCGACGACTTCGGCACCAGCACCTCGCCGGCCGCGAACGCGGGTGCACCGGCCTTGCCGGTGTTGCGGAACCAGTGCACCGAGCCCTCCGAGGAGCCGGTGACCAGGTCGAACCTGCCGTCGCCGTCCCAGTCGGCGGCCACCGGCATGCAGTGACCGCTCGGCACCCTGATTGGCGTCCCGCCGGCGGCCACCTGCAGCAGCTCCGTGGCGAACGCGGCCTTCTTGGCATCGCCCTCGTTGCGCGACACGAACACCTCGCCGCCCGTCGTGCCGAGCACGAGGTCGAGGTCGCCATCGTCGTCCCAGTCCACGGGGATGGCCGAGATGCCGTGGCCCTTCTCCATGTTGGTCCACTTGCGTGCCGTGTCGTCCCAGAATCCGCCGACGCGCAGCCGCTCGCCGTCCTTGCCGAGGACCGGCTCGGGCCTGGCGAAGCCACCGTCCGCCTTGCGGCGCAGCCAGTAGCTGCCGCCTTCGTAGCAGCCCGTGATCAGGTCCTTCCGTCCATCGCCGTCGAAGTCCGCCAACTGCGGACTGAGACCGATGCATCACCAGTTGTGGATGCGGATGTCCTCGCCCTCGGCCTTCAGGAACCCCTCGTCCACGAGGCGGGGTTCGCGCGCGGTCCCGGTGTTGCGGAACACGTGGATGTTGCCGCGGAAGTTGCCCACCAGCAGGTCCTGCTTGCCGTCGCCATCGAGGTCCGCGAGCAGCGGCCCGGAGTGGGCGACGTGGGCTCCCGTGTCGATGAATGCGTCGCCGGCCTTGAGGCGCACCGGCGCCTCCATTCCGCGGGCGGACTGCGCGCACAGCCATGGCGCGAGGGTTCCGCACGCTGCGGCGAGGATGGCGTGCTTCCAGCTCATCGGTTCGACTCCTTGCGTCTCCTCGAGAAGGGATGGGGGCGGCTCGGAAGTGTAGCCAGCGAGGGGAACTCCCTGGTCACGGCTGCTCGAGCAGGTCCCCGGCGATCTTCCCTGGGTCGCCGCCGAGCCGGGCGACGAGGTCGAGGAACGCGGCGGGCGGCGGGTCCAGGAAGCACAGCGGCTCCTCCCGCGCCGGATGCACGAAGCCCAGGAGCGCGGCATGCAGCATCAGCCGCGGCGCGGGAATCCGCGCCGCGGGCGGCATCCCGCCGTAGACGCGCTCGCCCACGAGCGGGTGACCCCGCTCGGCCAGGTGGATGCGGATCTGGTGCGTGCGTCCGGTCTCCAGGCGGCAGCGCACCAGGGTGGCGCCGCGCAGGGCGGCGAGCGGCGTCACGTGGGTGATCGCGAGCCTGCCCAGCCGCGCGTTGTGCGTGGAGCCGCGCCGGCCGTCGCCCCGGTCCTCCGCGAGGTGCGAGCGGAACGTGGCGGCGCGCACCGCGCCGTGGGCGAGCGCGAGGTAGAGGCGCTGGACCCGGTGCTGGCGGAACTGGTGCCGCAGCCGCTCCTCGGCCTCGCGCGTGCGCGCGAACACCAGCACTCCCGAGGTCTCGCGGTCGAGACGCTGCACGACGCGCACCGCGCGCCCGCCCAGGCGTCTGGCCAGCAGATCCACGAGCGTCCACTCCCGCGCCGTGGCCGGATCTCCGGGGAACGGGACGCTCGCGATCCCGGCCGGCTTGCGCACGACCACGACGTGGGCGTCGACGTGCAGGAGCTCGGGTTCCTCGGCGGTGGGCATCGCGCGGCGTGAGGTGCGCGACTGTCGCATCCTGGCGCGCGGGGATCCAGCCGCCGGCGCCGCCCGCAGCCGCGACGATCCAGACCCGGCCCCGTGCCGCGGCCGACGCACCTGCGACCCCGGACGAGGCCGCGCGAGTCGCCCGGTCGCGGTCGGGGATGCGATGCGCTGGCACCGTGCCACGGGGATTCGCGCGAGCAGCCTGGCCTGGCGAGGGCGATGCGGAGCACGACCGCGCCAAGCGGACGGCGCGCCATGCACCGCCGCCCCGAGCCCGGTCCCGATCCGCCGGTGCGCCCCCGGGGCCGGCCGGCGCCGACCGGGTGCATCGCCCTTGCCCCGCCTGGAACGTTGTCCCCGCCGGCGGCGGGTCCGGTTCGCAGACCGGCCCGCGCAGCGGCCAGCACCGCGTCCCGATCGGCGCGCGGACGCGCGCTGGCTAGCATCCGCTCGTGCGCACCGGTCTGCTCCTCCTCGTCGCCGGCTCCCTGGCCGCCCAGCAGCCTCCGGGAATGCTGACCCGGGAGCAGATGCAGGCGGACCTGCGCCAGCTCGCCGCCGAGACCGCGCGGGAATGGGCGTACGCCGAGGATCGCCGGCGCAACGCGGCACTCGATCTCCCGGCACTCGCACAGGCCATGATCCCGCGGCTGGACGCGGTGCAGGACCCTGCGGGATTCGCCGGTCTCGTGCGCGAGTTCGTCGCCGCGCTGCAGGACGGACACGCCTTCGTCACCTGGAGCGGCAGCGAGCGCCTCCCGTTCCACCGCTGGCCGGTCACGGTCGTCGACACGCCCGACGGCCTCGTGGTCGACACGGTGCTGCCGACGTGGACCGGTGCGGTCGCGCCCTTCCTGCGCGGCGACGTCGTGCTGGCCGTCGACGGGACGCCGCTGGCGGAGCGGATCGCGGCCGCTGCGCGGCACACCAACGCCTCGACCGCCGCCGCCAGGCGCGCGTGGGCGGTGCGTGACTCCCTCTTCAACGCGGCCGACCCCGCCCGCTACACCGTGCGCCGGGCGGACGGCAGCGAGGCGACGTTCACTGCCGCGGCCGCGGCCCACCACCCCGAGGCGCGCGCCGTCGAGCGCAGGCTCGAGAGCCGCCGGCTGGCCGCGGGGGTCGCCTACCTGCGCATCCCGACCTTCGCCCACGCCGACGCGAAGGCCTGGGCCGCGGCGCGGCCGGCCGAGCGGCCGACCCTGCTCGCGAACGACATCGCGGCGCTCCGCGCGGCCTTCGCCGACGCGCGGAGCAGCCGGGCCCTGGTCCTCGACCTGCGCGGCAACGGCGGCGGCACCGACCTGCTCGGCATGGAAGTCGCCGCCTGTCTCCTTCCGTCCGATTCGATCTACTACGGACTGTCCAGCCGTGGCTTCCTCGGCGGCTGGTCGCGGCCGGTGTTCCACAGGCTCCGCGTGGCCGGAGAGCCGCCACGGTTCGCCGGGCAGTTGCTCGTGCTGGTCGACGAAGGCGCGTTCAGCACCACCGACAACCTGTGCCGGTGCCTGGACGACCTGCATCCCGACGTCACGTTCGTGGGCCGACCCACCGGCGGCGGCACCGGTGCGCCGCGCGCCTGCGTGACGCTGCGCCACAGCCGCATCGTGGTCGGCTTCTGCACCATGCGCGTCTACGGGCCCAAGGGCGAGCTGATCGAGGGCCGCGGGACCACGCCGGACGTGCCGGTCGTGCCGACCCGCGCCGACGTGGTGGCTGGCCGGGATCCCGACCTCGCCGCGGCGCTGCGGCTGGTGCGCTAGCGCAGATCCCGGCCACCCGGTATCGGGACCCGTTTCCCCAAGGGGCAGGTGGGGCGGCGGGATCTCCACGGATGGTGGCTCCGAACGTCCGGGTGGCCGGGATCGAGCAGTGCGGAGCGAACGCCGTAAGTCGTTGGATCCCAACCCTGCCGGCGGTTGGACTCCGAAACCTGGGTTCCTTGGCAAGCCGCCCGCGGCCGGCGCCGCAACCGGAAACCGGCGGCCGTGGGATTCCTCGACACGCAGGTCCGGGCCCCGGGGGCGGGCCGATTTCAGCCCTGGCGTGGGGGATTCCGATACCCGCCGGGTGAGGCGATTCCACTTCCCGCTGCAGAAGCTGCTGCTGCTCAAGTCCCAGGAAGAGCGCGCCGCAAGGCGCGCTCTGGCCACGGCGGTGGGCGAGGTCGCCACGCTCGACGGCGAGGCGCGCGGGTTGGATGCCTCCCTGCGCGTGTGCGACCAGGACGAGGCGGCCGGCGGGCCGGCTGCCGCGCTGGCGCGCGCGCTGCGTGCCGGACTCGGCGCGCGCCGCACGCGCGTGGGGCGCCAGCTGCGGGACGCGGAACTGCGCCTGGCCTCGGTCCGCGCGACCTTCGTCGAGCGGCGCAAGGAGCATCACGCGTTGGCGAACCTCCGCGAGCGGCGCCACGAGGCCTGGCGCATGGAGTGGAACGCCGCCGAACAGTCTGAACTCGACGAACTGGCCCGGCTGCGCTTCGCGGCGCGGCGCGAGCAGGAGCAAGCACGATGAAGAGCATCCTCGTGATGACCGCGACGGGAGCCCTGCTCTTCGCCGGCACCGCGGTGGGCGTGCTGGTGGCGCAGGGCCGTTGGAGCCACGAAGGCACGCGGGGCATCCCGCTGCTCGGCGCGCTGTTCCCGGCGCCGACCGCGACCGGGACGCCCGAGGGGGAGGTGGCGGACGCGGCGGCGCGGCGTGGTGCCGGCGGGATCGCCGAGGCAGAGGCGCCGCAAGAGCCGAACAGGACCGAGCCGCGCAAGACCGGCGTGGGCGGGCTGCCAGTGGAGCCGCGCCTGCCCTATCGGCGCGGGGACTCGGTTCTGCAGCCGACCCGGAACGACGCTGGCCATGGCGACGGCCAGGGCGACCCTGCCGGCGGCCACGGCGGGGCTGCCAAGCCCGAGCGGCCCCAGGGCGAGGGCACGCGACCCAAGGCCGAAGGCGCAGGAGAGCCGGGCGCAGAGTCCGCCACTCCGCCGGCCCCGAACGGCGAGAGCAGCGCCGAGTTCCAGCGCAAGCTGGACCAGGTCGTCGGCCAGGGCCGCTGGCGTCCGGGCCGGCTCTTCGACTTCAAGCCGATCGAGCCGGGCATCACGGTGGACGAGATCAATGAGATCCGCCGGCGCGCCAACGAGGCCATGACCCAGGTCGAACGCGAGCGCGCGGCCCTCGACAAGCGCAAGAGCGAGCTGGATGCGCGCGAGCAGGACATCCGCGACCGCCAGGAGGACGTGCTCAAGAAGATGCGCGAGGTCGAGCAGGCGCGCGTCCAGCTGGAGAAGGACGCCGAGGAGTTCGCCAGGCGCGTGGTGCTGATCCGCGCCGACGAGGAGAAGGGCCTCAAGGAAGTGGCGCGCAGCGTCGCCGCCCAGACCCCGACCCGTGCTGCCGCGATCCTGGCGGAGTGGTGGGGCCGCGAGGACACCCAGGCCCGCGCCCTCAAGGTGCTGACCCTGATGGAGACCGAGGCCGCCGATGCGATCCTCGCCGAGATGAAGGAGTCGCAGGTGCGCGAGGTGCTGGACAAGCGGCTCAGGGTCCTGCGCGAGGACAAGAAGCAGGGCCGATGAACCAGCGACGTGGAGTGAAGCGAAACACCGCAGCCTGCCGATAGAGGTCCCGGAACCGGACTGGAATCCCGACGTGAGCGCCGCCGACAAGAACGAGAAGGAACCGCAGGCCCCCGCCCCGGCCGCCAAGAAGAAGGGCGGCCTCAAGACGCTCGTCCTCGTGGCGGTGGGCGCGGCACTGAGTGGAGCCGGCGTGGTGTACTTCCTGCCCAACGCGGCCAAGCAGCCCGCGAACCACGGCCCGGTCGAGCCGGAGATGGAACTGGTCGAGCTGCCCGACAAGTTCGACTTCGTGTTCAACGCGCGCGCCGAACGCGGCACCAAGAGCGCGAAGGTGACCTTCCTGATCGTGCTGCGTCAGGACAAGAAGGACGCCGCGCGCGTGGCCGAGGCGGTGCGCGCGAACTTCAACCGCGCCTACTCGCGTGCCCTGGTGGTGCTGAAGGGCCAGACCGCGGCCTCGCTCCTCGAGGACGAGGAGATCCGCAAGCTGACCGTGATCCTGTGCCGCGAGCTGAGCGAGACGCTCTTCCCCGGCTGGGACGCGATGCGGCCGGAGCATCGGCCGCGCGTCGACGACCTCTTGTGGTTGCAGATCTACGTGCAGTGATCCCCCCCAACCGCAGACCCCCAGGACGATGAAGGACCTGCTCAGCAACGAGGAGATCGACACCCTGCTCGAGCTCTTCAAGGCGGAGAGCAAGACGCTCGATGCTCCCACCGAGGCCGAGCTCAGCACGCTGGTTGGCGCTGCGGCCGAGGCCAGCGGGCCATTGGTGACCCCCGTGGACCTGCTCAAGCCCAACCGCCTGAATCGCGAGCAGCTGCGCAGCTTCGAGCGGATCTTCGAGTCCACGGCCAAGGCCCTGAGCGCCAGCATGGGCGACCGCCTGCGCATCGAGATGCGCGTCGACTGCGTGGCGGTGGAGCAGCTGCGGTTCGCCGGTTGGAACCAGCTGCTCAGCGGGCCCGTGGCGATCTACGTGCTGTCCCTGCCGCCTCTCGACCTGCCGGTGCTCTTCACCCTGACGGCGCCCATGCTCTATGGCGCGGTCGATCGGGTGCTGGGCGGCTCGGGCAAGGTGCAGAAGGTGCCCAAGGACTTCTCCGCGGCGGAGTGGACGGTGGCCGATGCGTTCGTCGGCCCCTGCCTGGATCGCGTGTGCGCGAGCCTGTCCGAAGTGGTCAAGACGTCGTGGAGCATCGAGAGCCGGTTCACCAACGTGGGCATGGCCCAGGTGCTGTCCACTCAGGAGGCGGTGCTCTCGGCGCACTTCCAGTGCAGCAGCGAACTCATGCTCGGCGATGTGCGCCTCGCGTTGCCGTACGCGGCCCTGGAGCGGCACCTCCCGGCGCTGTCGACAGGGCCGACCGTGCGCGCGCGACAGGAGCCGGGCCAGATGCGCGATCGGCTGACGCGGGTGCTGGCGCCCGTGGAGCTGGAACTGGCGGTGAAGCTGGGCGATGCCGAAGTGCCCCTGCGCCAGCTCCTCGCTCTCAAGGAAGGCGACGTCGTGCCGCTGCGCGCGCGCCTCGGCGACCCGCTGGTCGCGCCGGTGCAGGGCAGGCCGAAGTTCCTCGGCCAGATCGGACGCACGGGCAACCGCCTGGCGTTCCAGGTTGGTGCGGTGGTGGAGGGCTAGACGATGGGCGCGACCCCGAACGACGCGAACGATCCGATGAGCGCCGTGGGCGACGTGGCGCAGGCCGCGGCGGCCTTTGCCGCCGAGGCCGTGCAGCCCGTGCGCTTCGGCGAACTGGGACCGGACCGCACCGAACGGCCGGCCGACAACCGCAACCTGGGTCTGCTCCTGGACGTCTCGATCCCCATCTCGGTGGAGGTGGGTCGCGCCCAGCTCGCCTTGGACCAACTGCTCAATCTCGTCCCCGGCAGCGTCGTCGCTCTCGACAAGAAGAGCGAGGAGCCGGTCGACCTGCGCGTCAATGGCAAGCTCGTGGCCCGCGGCGAGGTCGTACTCGTCGACGACGCCTACGGCCTGCGCATCACCCAGATCGTCGACCAGGCCGGCCGGATCGAGAGCCTGAGACGACTCTGAGCAATCTCGACGGTCGTGTTACGCCTGCGTAGCACCGGCGACGCCACGACTCATCGCGACACGCCGGCGGCTCCTTCGACATGGAGCCGCCACGGCAGTGCCGCATCCTCGCCTGCATAGGCGACGCCGATCCGCGGCGTGCGCCGCACGAGGCGCGCCGGAACGGCCGGCGCGTCGAGGACGCGGAGCGCCCCGCCGACCAGATCCATGCCGTCGTGCCGGCGGTCGATTCCCATCCCCTTGCACAGATTGGCCGGGCCGCGCAGGAGGTCGGCATCGCGCACCGTCGCGCCCCGCCGCGCGCGCATGAGCGCCAGCCCTTCCAGCGGCTCGAGCCCGCGCACCAGCACCGCCTCGGGATCGCCCTCGGCGCCCGCCACCACGTTCACACAGTGGTGCATGCCATAGACGAAGTACACATACGCATGCCCCGGCGGGCCCCACATCGTCTCGTTGCGCGGCGTGCGCCGGCCCCCGTACGTGTGCGCAGCGCGGTCGTGCGGACCGCGATACGCCTCCACCTCGACGATCCGACCGGCGGTGCGTCCCTCCGGACACTCGTGCACGAGCACCTTGCCCAGGAGCGCACGCGCCAGCCGCAGCGCGTCGCGCGCGTAGAACCCGCGCGGCAGCGTCCGCCCCCCGGGTACGAGCACGTGCGAAGGCCGGTCGGTCATGGGGCCGCAGGATAGCGCGCGGGCCCGGGGCCGGACCGGGCGGACCGCGGCCGAAGGCCCTATCGTGCCTGCGGTCATGGCCTCGGTCTTCACCCACCTCGTGGTCGGACTCGCGCTCGGCACCGCGTTCCGGCGTGATCCCACACCCAGGCGCTTCTGGTTCGCCGGTGCGCTCGGCTCGGCGTGTCCCGACCTGGACGCCGTGGGCTACTGGGCTGGGGTCCCCTACGGCCACCTCCTCGGCCACCGCGGCCTCACGCACTCGCCCGCGTTCGCCGCCGCACTGGCCGCCACGATCGTGGCGTGCGCGTTTCCGCGGCGCGTCTGGCCCCACCCCCGCGCGCCGCTCTGGCTCTACCTCTTCCTGGCCATCGCTTCGCACGGCGTTCTCGACGCCACGACCAACGGCGGCCTGGGCGTGGCCTTCCTCGCCCCGTTCTCGGCCGAACGCTGGTTCCTGCCCTGGCGGCCGATCTGGGTCTCGCCCATCGGCGTACGCGCGTTCTTCACGCCGTACGGCCTCGACGTCCTGGTGACGGAGATCCTCTGGGTGTGGCTGCCCGCGCTCGGTTTCGTCGCGGGCGCGGCGGTCCTGCGCCGGCGGCGGGGCCGGCGCCCTGCGACCGGGAGCTGAGAACG
>JADLFX010000029.1 GCA_020849665.1 Planctomycetota bacterium
CGAACGCGAGATGGCTAGTCTTGGTCATCGGTCGGTCCCTCCGCCTGCGGCTCTGGCCGCGAAGCGATTCGAGGCTAACCCGCGCACATGCGCAGCGGGCCGACCGCTTCATCCTGTCTGAGCCGCCGCCGGCGCGCCGGGCCCGCTCAGAACGAGAGCGGGCTCTGCAGCGCCAGCAGGCGCGCGCTGCCGGGCGCGAGGCGGTAGAGGCGCGACTCGCCCGCCGCCGGCGTCTCGGCGTCCTGCAGGATCCCGTAGAGGCGGATCCGGTGCGCGAACACGTCGGCGCCGATCGGATGCCCGGCGATCGCCTGGTAGACGTGGCGCAGCGCCTCGATCGAGAAGCGCGGCGGCAGCAGGTCGAACGCCGCCAGGCCCAGCGTCGCCTCCCGCTGCAGGAACGCGAGCGCCGCGGCGAGGACGTCGGCGTGGTCGAAGGCCAGCTGCGGGGGCGCGGAAGCCGGCCACCAGCGCGCCGCGGCGGCGTCGTCGCCCGCCACCGGCTCGGGCGCGGGCGGCGGGAAGAGCGCCTGGTATGCACACGTCACGGTGTGGCCGCGCGGGTCCCGTCCGGGTCGTCCGAACACGCCGAAGAGGCGCAGCGTGGCCGCCACCACGCCGGTCTCCTCGCTCAGCTCGCGCCGCGCCGCCGCCTCCGGCTCCTCGTCCGCCGCCACGAACCCGCCGGGCAGGGCCCAGTCGCCGCGGAACGGGGCGTGGCGGCGCTCCACCAGGAGCACCTCCATCCGGTCGTCCTTGACCCGGAACGCGGCCACGTCCGCGGTGAGGGTCGGTCGGGGATCGCGCGCGCGGCCGACCATCAGAACGCCAGCAGCTCCGGCAGGACGCGCGCGAGCCGCTCGTACTGCGGCAGGGTGTTGTAGACCTGGGCGGCGATGCGCAGCACCCGGCGCGGCGGTGCCGGCCACAGCATCACCGGCACCTCGATGCGGTGCTCCTCGAAGAGCCGCTCCTGGAGGGCATCGGCGTAGTGCGGGTCGCGCGGCGGGCCGCCGCGCTGGTCGGGGAGCGGCAGCGACACCAGCGAACCGATCATCACGTCGGGCACCGGCGGGCGGACCCCCAGCGCCGCGCACAGCACGGCGCGCGCCGCCAGGGCGAGTTCGCGATTGTGGGCGCGCAGCGCCGGCCAGCCGCCCGGCAGGAGCGAGCCCATGAAGTGCAGCGCGTCGGGCACCACGAGCCACGGGCTGGGATCGAGGGTGCCGGTGAAATCGAACTCGAGGCGGAAGCGCGTGCGGTCGGTGCGCTTGGAGTTGGCGCCGTGGCTGATGCAGAGCGGCCGGATGCCGGCCTGCCGGTCGCGGCGCACGTAGAGGAGCGCGGAGCCCTTGGGCGTGCACACCCACTTGTGCAGGTTGCCGGTGTAGTAGGCCGCGCCGATCGCGCGCAGGTCGAGTTCCAGCATGCCGGGGGCGTGGGCGCCGTCCACCAGCGTGTCGATCCCGCGCTCGGCCATGGCCCGCACGATCTTCTCCACCGGCAGCACCATGCCGGTCTGGCTGGTCACGTGATCCACCAGGAGCAGGCGCGTGCGCGGCCGCGCGCGCGCGAGGATCGCCTGCACGGCCTCCAGCGGATCGCGCAGCGGGAACGGCACGGCCGCCACGACCACCTGCGCACCGCTGCGCTCGGCCACGTAGTCGAGCGCGTTGCGGCAGGCGTTGTACTCGTGGTCGGTCACCAGGAGTTCGTCGCCGGGCGCGAGGCGGAGCGAGCGCAGCACGGTGTTGACGCCCGTCGTGGCGTTGGGCACGAACGCGAGGTCGTCGGGATCGCAGCGCACGAACGCGGCCAGGGCCGCGCGCGCGTGGTCCAGGCAGCCCTCGAGCTGGCGGCCGAGGAAGAGCACGGGCTCGCGCTCCAGGCGCGCGCGCCACTCCGCCTGCGCCTCCAGGATGGGGCGCGGGCAGGCCCCGAACGAGCCGTGGTTCAGGAACACGACCTCCGGATCCAGGACGAAGTGGCGCGCCCAGGGCGACGCGGGGAGGTCTGGGTGCGGCTGGGTCACGAGGACGTCCTGGTCGTACGTACGGCGCGCAGCGGGTCTGCGGGCCGGAGCCACGCGAGCGGCGCGACAGTGCTGGTCGTCGGGGGCATGGCGCGGAGCGAGCGACCTTACCCGGCGGCCGCGCGTCCGGCGAATCCGGCGGACGCGGCGGAGTGGCCCGCCCGCGAAAGATCGCCGCGCCCGCCGGCCACCCAGGAGCCAGGCACGCCCCGCCGCGGCGCGCCCGCGGGCCCCGGACTCCTCCCTTGCCCTGGCGGTGGCATGCTCCCCTCGCGGAGTGTCTGCTGGGCCCTCCGCGTCCGCTGACGCGCCGTACCGCATGACCCGATCCCGACACCCCATGGCCAAGATCCACTGTCTCGCGTTCGCATTCCTCCTGTCCTGGTGCGCGGCCGCCCAGGAGCAGGCCCCGGCCGCGCCGGCCGCGCCGGCCAGACCGAAGGTCCACGCCGTGCGCATCGAGGGCGTGTTCGCCGACCTGCCCGAGGTGAGCCTGGGAGTGGCCGACCTGCTGGGCGGGATGAAGGGGGCGCCCAAGGCGTTCTACGAGCTGCGCGACAAGATCGCGCGGCTTGCCAAGGACCCCGAGGTGAAGACCGTGCTGCTCGACCTCAGCGCCGAGAAGGTGCTGAATCTGCCGCAAGTGGCCGAGTTGGCGCGCACGCTGCGCGACCTCCGGGCCGCCGGCAAGACCGTGCACGCCTACGTCGAGAACGCGGGACCGGTCGAGTACCAGCTCGCCGCGCAGGCCGATCGCATCCTGCTCGCCGAGATGGGGCTCGTGGACCTGCGCTCCCTGGCGATGACGGTGCTCTTCCTGAAGGACGCGCTGGACCTGCTCGGGATGCAGACCGACGTCGTGCGCGTGGGCGAGTTCAAGGGCGCGGTCGAACCCTTCGTGCTGCCCAAGATGAGCAAGCATCTGCGCGAGCACTACACCGCGATGCTCGAGTCGATGAACCGCGACGTCGTGCAGCGGATCGCGGAGGGCCGGCGCATGGATCCCGCCCGCGTGCGCGAGCTGCAGCAGCGGCGCCTGTTCCGCGCCGCCGAGGCCAAGGAGGCCGGCCTGGTCGACGAGCTGGTGGCGTGGCATGGAGCGCGGCGCGCCTACGCGCAGGTGGCGAAGGCGGAAGACTTCGAGCTGGTCGACGCGCTGCCCAAGAAGAAGCCCAAGTCGCTCAACCTCATGACCATGGTGTCGGACCTGTTCCAGCCCAAGAAGGACCGCAAGCTGGCCGAGCCCACCCTGGTGGTGCTGCACCTCTCCGGCGGGATCGCCGACGGCGACAAGCCGGAGGCCGGCAGCATCGTGTCCGGTCCGACGGTGAAGGCCATCGACGAGCTGGCGGACAGCGAGCACGTGAAGGGCGTGGTGCTGCGCGTGAATTCCCCCGGCGGGTCGGCCACCGCCAGCGAGGCGATCCTGCTGGCGTTGAAGCGCCTCTCCGCCAGGAAGCCCGTGGTCGTGTCGATGGGCGAGCTGGCCGCGTCGGGCGGCTACTACATCACCTGCTTCGGCAGGCCGATCCTTGCCGAGGCCGCCACGCTCACCGGTTCGATCGGCGTGTTCGGCATGCGCGTGATCCCCGGCGCGCTGATGCGTCGGGTCGGGGTGCACGAGGAGCTGATCGGCCTGGACGAGATGAACGCCATGGACTCGATCACCCAGCCGTGGAGCGACGCGGCGAAGCAGAAGGTGCAGGGCTTCGTGGACGAGGTGTACGAGCGCTTCACCGGCCACGTGGCGGCGTCGCGGCGCATGACGCGCGAGAAGGTCCTGCCCATCGCCGGCGGGCGGGTCTGGTCGGGCGCGCAGGCCGTGGAGCTGGGGCTCGTCGACAAGGTCGGCGGCCTCGACGACGCACTGGCTCTGCTGCGCAGGGACGCCCAGGCCGATGCCAAGGTGCCGGTCGTGCACCGGCCAGAACCCAAGAACTTCGTGGAGTCGTTCCTGAGTTCGATGGCCGAGGGCGAGGCGTCGCTGGACCTCGACCTCTTGCGGGCGGTCCTGGCGCGGGTGGGCGACCATCCCGTGCTGATGGCCCTTCTGCGCGCGGCGCGGGGCGAGCAGGGGCTGCGCGTCCAGGCCCTGGCGCCGGAGATCGTGCGCGTGCGGTGAGGCGGGCGACGCGCGGCGCTCGGGGGACGGGGAGCGATGCCCCGCAGGAGGCGCGCGCCGCGCGCGGGCCTTCGCCGGCCGCCTCCCAGGCGCCCGCCCTGCCGGGTGCTCGGACCCTTCACAGGATTGGGACGTGGAGCGACGTCCGCGGGACCCTGGAAGTCGATATCTAGGGCCACGCGCGGGGCGTCCCCGGGGCACGGTGGCTACCGTGCACCGCGGCCGCCGGAGCCGGCGCCGCCATGGGGGCGGTGGCCTCGCGTGCACGGAGCCCCACGATGCCCACGAACCAACGAGCCCGACTCCTTGCCTGGTCGATCCCTCTCGCTTTCGCGAGCGTCCTGGGCGCCCAGGGTCCGACCCTGGCCGATGCCCAGGCCGCGGCGCGCACGATCGACGCCATGGTCGGGCGCGCGCTGGCGGCGCAGCAGCAGGAACCCAACTCCCTGGTCGACGACGCGACCTTCCTGCGCCGTGCGTACCTGACCATCGTGGGGCGGATCCCGAGCGCCGAGGAGGCGCAGGCCTTCCTGCGCGACGGCTCGGGCAACCGCCGCGCGGCCCTGATCGAGCGGCTGCTCGAGTCGCCGGGTCGCGACAGCCACGAGTTCCACTACTGGGCCGACCTCCTGCGCGGGCGCTCGCGCCTGATGCGCCAGACCTCGGGCGAGCCGTTCCTGCACTGGCTGAAGGAGTCGATCGCCGCGGACCAGCCCTACGACGCGATGGTGCGCGACATGCTCACCGCCGAGGGACCGGCCCACCAGCGCGGCAACGGCGCCACGGGCTACATCCTGCGCGACCTGGGGATGCCGCTCGACAACATGGCCAACACCATCCGCGTGTTCCTGGGCACGCGGGTGGAGTGCGCGCAGTGCCACAACCATCCGTTCGACAAGTGGACGCAGCGGCAGTTCTTCGAGATGTCGGCGTTCTTTGGCGGGATGCGGTACCAGAGCGACTTCGAGCGCAGCGCGGCCGGACAGAGCCTGCGGCAGATGGCCCAGCAGGTCTACGCCGAGCACGGCAGGCAGGCCCAGCAGGCGCTGCGGCGCCTGATCCTGCCGCTCGGCGTGGGCGTGGCCGGCAGCGGCACCGGCCTCCTGCGCCTGCCCGACGACTACAAGTACGACGACGCGCAGCCCGGACAGCCGGTGGCCGCGCAGGTGATCTTCGGCGAACGGGTCGAGCTGCCGGTGGAGCTGCCGCGCGTGCCGCAACGCCCGCCGGCCCGGGCCCAGGCGGCGCGCGGCAGGAACGTCCCGGTCGGCAAGGAGGTCGACGCGCGCGAGACCTTCGCCGCGTGGCTCACCGATCCCGCCAATCCGCGCTTCGCCGCGAACGCGGCCAACCGCCAGTGGAAGCGCGTGTTCGGTCGCGGCCTGATCGAGCCGGTCGACGACCTGCGCGACGACACCAGGGCGGCGATCCCGGAGCTGATGGACTTCCTGGCGCAGCTCTTCGCCGACCTGCGCTTCGACGTGAGGCAGTACCAGCGCGTGCTGCTGCACACGCAGCTCTTCCAGCGCGCGGTCCCGGCGGACGAACCCGCGGCCGAGGCCGCGTATCTCTTCCCCGGCCCCTTGCTGCAGCGCCTGAGCGCCGAGCAGCTGTGGGACTCGCTCCTCACCCTCGTGGTGCGCGACGTGGACGGCAGGCTGCTCCCACCCGGCGCGCGCGCCGAGGAGGTGTACCGCCGCTTCGACGATCTGGCCAACGCATCACCCGAGCTCTTGCGAGATCTGGTCGGCCGCGAGCTGGTGCGCTACAGCGACCCGGCGAAGTACCGCGAGCTGGAGCGCGAGCGACGCGCACAGGAGGTGCGTGCGCGCATGGCGCAGAACGACGAGCGGCAGCGCGAGGCGCGGCCGATCCTGCGCGACCTGGCTCTCGCGCGCCGCAAGGGCGACGAGGCCGAGACCGCGCGGCTCATGGCGCGGCTGCGCCTCCTCGGAGTGGCGATCCCGGGCGAGCGCCTGCCCGGCGGCGGCGACCGTGACCTGCTGCGCGCCTCCGACCTGCAGCAGCCGGCCCCGGCCAACCACCTCCTGCGCCTCTTCGGCCAGTCGGACCGGGAGACCGCCGAGGCCGCGAGTCGTGAGGCGACCGTGCCGCAGGTGCTGGCGATGCTCAACGGCTTCGTCGAGCAGCAGGTGCTGGGCCGCAAGGACTCGGCCCTGCGCCAGCAGCTGGACGCGGCCCGGACGCCGCCCGAGAAGGTGCGCGTCGCCTATCTCGCGATCCTGGGCCGCGAGCCGGACGCCAGGGAGCGCGTGTCGTGGACGCCGCTCGTGCAGGCCGGGGAGGCAGGAGTGCGCGATCTGGTGTGGGTGCTGGTGAACAGCCACGAGTTCCGCTTCCAGCGCTGAGCCGCCGAGGAGAACCGACCATGAGCTGCCACGATCTCCTGCACGCCGCCGACGACCTGACGCGGCGCATGTTCCTGGGCGAGACGGCCCGGCGCCTCTTCGGCCTCGGCGCGGCCTCGTTCCTGCTGCGCGACCCGGCCCTGCCCGGCACGGACGGCTTCGCCCTCGGACCCGCAAGCGCACGCAACGTGGTCTACGTGTTCCTGCGCGGCGGGCTCTCGCACATCGACTCCTTCGATCCCAAGCCGGGCGCGGCCACCGCGGGTCCGGTGCAGGCGATCGCGACCAGCGCCGACGGCGTGCAGGTGAGCGAGTACTTCCCGCACCTCGCGCGCCAGATGGACAAGGTCGCGATCCTGAGCGGCATGTCGTCGACCCAGGGCGCGCACGCGCAGGGCCAGTACCTGATGCGCACCGGGTACGAACTGCGCGGCACGATCCAGCACCCCAGCCTGGGCGCCTGGGTGAACCGGATGGCGGGCAGGATCAACCCGACGATGCCGGGGCACGTGATCCTGGGCGGCGGCGCCGACATGCCGAGCGCCGGCTTCTTCCCGCCCCAGTTCCTCGCCCTGCCGATCGGCGATCCGAAGGCCGGGCTGCAGCACAGCGCGCGCGCTCGCGGCGTCGACGAGGCGACGTTCCAGCGCCGGCTCGACCTGCTCGCGAAGATGAACCAGGGCTTCCAGGAGCGCTTCCCGCACAAGCAGGTGACCGCGTACGGCGACATGTACGCCGCGGCGGTGCGCCTGATGCGTTCCGACGACCTGGTGGCCTTCGATCTCGGCGCCGAGCCGGCCGGCATCAGGAACGCCTACGGCGACGGCACGTTCGGACAGGGCTGTCTCCTGGCCCGCCGCCTCGTCGAGCACGGCGTCCGCTTCGTCGAGGTGGTGAGCGACGGCTGGGACACGCACGTGCAGAACTTCGATGCCCTGGAGGAGAAGACCCCCGACCTGGATCGCGGACTGGCCTGCCTGCTCGCCGACCTGGACGCGCGCGGACTGCTGCGCGAGACCCTGGTGGTGGTGGCCACGGAGTTCGGCCGCAGCCCCGAGATCACGCGCGACAACAACGGGCGCAACCACTACCCGAAGGCGTTCTCGTGCCTGCTCGCGGGCGGCGGGATCCGCGGCGGCGTGCGCTACGGCCAGACCGACGCGGAGGGCAAGGAAGTGCTGGCGGGGCGCACGACCATCCCGGACCTCAACGCGACCATCGCGCACGCGCTCGGCCTGCCGCTGGAGCACGTCGTGCACTCGCCCGCGGGGCGGCCGTTCACGGTCGCCGACAAGGGCAAGCCGGTCCTCGCGCTCTTCGGGTGAGGGGCATGCACATGCGTTTCGTCCGTGGTTGGGGAGTGGGACTCGGGCTGGCGGTGCTCGGCGCGGCACGGCCGGGGCTCGCGCAGGAGCCGATCGACTTCGCGCGGCAGGTCCTGCCGGTGCTGGAGAAGCACTGCTTCGAGTGCCACCGCGCCGCGTACACCGACGCGCAGGGCCGCCGGCGCACCCCGAAGGGCGGCCTGCGTCTGGACGGCAGGGAGTGGATCGCGAAGGGTGGCGACAACGGCCGCGTGCTGGTGCCCGGCAAGCCGGAGCAGAGCGAGCTCTACACGCGCACGGTGCTGCCGGAGGACCACCCGGACCGGATGCCGGATGGCCGCGACGCGCTGCCCGCGCGCGAGACCGAGATCCTGCGTGCCTGGATCGCTGCGGGCGCGGGCTTCGGCGCGTGGAGCGGCGCAACGGGTCCCGAGCCGGTGCGGCTGACCGGGTCCGGCGCCGCGCGGCCGGCCGAACCCGTGGCCGCGTGGCGCACCGAGGTGGCGAAGGGGCTGGCTCCGCTGGCGCCCGAGGTGCTGGCGAAGGCCGCGGGCGGGAAGGCGCGGATCACCCCGATCGCCGAGGGTTCGCCGCTGCTGCGCGTGGAGTTCCCCGGGCACGAGGCCGACGTCGGCGACCAGGACCTCGCGGCGCTCGCGCCGCTGCGCGAGCACGTCGCGCAGCTGATCCTGCCGCGCGCCAGGGTGACCGACCGCGGCATGGCGGCCGTGGCGCGCCTGCCGCGGCTCGTGCACCTGGACCTGCGCGAGACCGCCGTGGGGGATCCGGGCGTCGCGCAGCTCGGCGGACTGACCGAGCTGCGCGTGCTGAACCTCTTCGCCACGCCGGTCACCGATGCGGGCGTCGCGACGCTGGCGCGCCTGTCCAAGCTGGAGAGCGTCTACCTGTGGGAGTCGGAGGTGACGGAGGCGGGACTCGTCAGGCTGCGCGCGGCCCTGCCCGGGGCGCGGATCGTGGGCGCTCCCGCGCTGCCTGCCCCCGAGACGGACGGCGCCGGCGCCCGCAACCCGCGCCGCCCCCGGTGACCGGAACGCTGCCGGCTCCGTTCGTTCAGGCGCGCGCCGCGATCACGAGGTCCTGGTAGCTCGCCTGCCGGGGCCGCCCGCACCAGAACCCCGGCGCGTGATCGATCGGCTCCAGGCGCGCGTCGCGGAGCCAGCGTTCGAAGTCCTCCCGGACGAATCCGACCGCGGCCTCGGGCTCCTCGGGCTTGGTGATCTTGCACTCCGGTCGGACGTGGATCAGCGGTTGCGAACTCCGTCCCGCGGCGATCAGGCCCTCGGACTCCGGCGTGAGCAGGAACGCCGTGAGGAGCACCCTGCCGCCGGGCCTGAGCACGCGCCGGATCTCCGCCAGGTAGCGGCGCACGTCCGGCGGGAACATGTGCGTGAACACCGAGGTGAGGAACACGAGGTCGAAGCTCGCCTCGGGGTACGGGAACGCGAACTCGGAGGCGCGCAGGCGGCCGTTCGGGTTGTAGACCGAGTTCCAGAGGTCCACGGCCTGGAAGCGCACGTGCGGGAACGTGGGCGTGAGCGCGCTGCTCGCCGCCGCCACGAGGTGCGCGACGATGTCGAAGCCCTCGTAGCGGCCCGGCGGACGCAGGTAGTACGCGAGCGGGTAGGCCATCCTGCCGCAACCGCATCCCACCTCGAGGACCGAATGCTGCGGCTGGAGCCCGGTGCGGGTCAGGAAGTAGCCGAGGAACTCGTAGCAGGCGCGGAACGCGCCGCCGGTGACCTGCAGGTCCTCCTTGCGCGGCAGGGGCACGCGCGGCTCCACCAGGGTGAAGAGGGGGGTTCCCGTCCGGGCTCCGCTGCGCGGGACCACCGACACCAGCTGGTTCGCGAGGTCCCATTCCGGGGACGCGCCCACCTCCACACGGAAGCGGGCTCGCTCCGCGCCGGGGAGACCCGGATGGGCCTTCGCCACGTCCGGGCTGGGCTGACCCACCCGGTGCGGCGCCTGGAGCTCGCGGTCGCCCACACGCGTGGTGAGGCCGTCGATGACGACGCCTGCGGGGGCGATCCACCAGCCGGAGAGGATGTGGCCGCCCGTGGGGGAGCGTTCCGCCTCGACCAGGCCGAAGGCTGGGAAGGGGGGGGCCACCGGTTCGGAAGGGCTGCTGCGCACGATGCGCGCAGGATAGGTGACCGGAACGAGGGGAATGAACCATGCGGAAGGTGATTCGTCCCGGAACCCGGCTGCGGTGGGCGGGTCCTTGCCCGCCTGCGCCGCAGGCCGGGCGGAGTCGTCTGACCCGACGGGGCCGTCCCCGCTCCGTCCACCGTCCGGCCGGTCCCCACCCGACCCTTCCCACATGCAGATCCTTCCCACCCTCGCCGCCGTTCTCCCGCTCCTCGTCCTCGCTCCCGCGGCCCAGGAGCCGCCGCGCGCGAAGCCCGCGCCCGGGCCCGCGACCGGCGCGGTCGCCGCGGGCAGCAACAGCCTCGGTGCCCGGATGCTCGCGGAGCTCCTGGGCAAGGACCCTGCCGCCGCCAGGAACGTATGCGTCGCACCGGCCAGCATCGCGGTGGCGCTCGGCATGCTCTGGAACGGCGCCTCCGGCGAATCGGCCGCGCGCCTGGGCCGGCTGCTGGGCTACGAGGGGATGTCGGCCGCGGACGTGAACCGCGGCTGTGCGGCCCTCCTGGCCGGCCTGAGCGACCGTGGCGGCGTCAGCCTGCGCAGCGCGCAGGGCCTCTGGCTGCGCCAGGGCGTGCAACTCGACGGGGAGTACCTCGCCAGGATGCGCGCCCACTTCGCGGCCGAGGTCACCACCGCCGACTTCTCCCGGCCAGAGACGCTGCTCGCCATCAACTCCTGGGTGAAGGCACGCACGGCGGGGCGGATCCCCGAGGTCCTCGATCGGATCCCCGCCGACGCGGTGCTCTACCTGATCAACGCGATCTACCTGAACGCGCCCTGGCTGGATCCCTTCGAGGCGAAGTGGACCGAGGACCGCCCGTTCCAGCTCGTCAGCGGCGCGAGCGTGCCGGTGCCCACGATGGTCCGCAACGGCGAGTACGCCATCCACGAGACCAAGGAGTGGTCCGCGCTGCGTCTGCCCTACGCCGATCGCCGCACCAGCATGGTCGTGCTCCTCCCCGGCGCGGGCCGCAGCGTCAGCGACGTGGCCGCGTCGCTGCCCCTGGCCGAGGTCCTCGAATGGGTCGATGGCGGCAGGGTCAAGCGCGGCCGCTGCACCGTGCAGCTGCCGCGCCTGCACGTCGAGTGGGGCCAGGACGTGCTGCCGGTGCTGCAGCGCCTGGGCGTGGCGGACCTCGCGGACCCGGAGCAGGCCGACCTGAGCGGTCTCGGCACCGGCATCCCGCTCTTCGTGAGTCGCGTCCTGCACCGGACCTGGCTCGAGGTGAACGAGGCGGGCACCGAGGCCGCCGCGGCCACCGTGGTCGAGGCGCGCGCGGGGGGGCGTCCCAAGATCTTCGCCGTGGACCGTCCCTTCGTGTTCCTGATCCTCGACGAGGCGCAGCGGCTGGTGCTCTTCGCGGGCGCGATCGTGGATCCGCGCGCTTGAGTCGCCGGCGCACGCGGGCAAGGCGACGCCTCAGGCGGCTCCTCCGGCCGCAGCTGCGTGCACGGCCACGGCCTCCGCGAAGCGTGCGTCGCCTGCCGGGCCGGACGTCCGTGCGCACCGCGCGGGAGCGAGCTCGGCGGGGTCCCGTCCAGCCCCCAGCCCGCGCGCGGCACCCACGGTGCCACCGGCTCCCTGACGGCCGCCACACGCCGGCCGGATGCGTCGCGCGCGCGAGGGTTGCCGCACGCGCTGCGTGCCGCGCCGCGAGGACCGAGGCAGCCCTGGGAACCTGGGCCGGCGCGTAGGATGATCCATGCCCACACCCGCGGAGCAACTTGCATGCAGTCGGATCTGTTTCTGCAGCGGCCGTGGCGGACCCGCCAGGACGCCGTCGCTGATGCGCCGTTCGGTTTCCTGCAGATGGGGGAGAGTCATCTGCTCTACCACCTGGCCCGCGACTACTGCACGGGGGCCGGAGTGATCGTCGACGGCGGTTCGTTCCTGGGCCGCTCCGCGTACTGCTTCGCGCGCGGGCTCGAGGATCGCCCCGCGGGCGGCCCGCCCATCCGGATCCACTGCTTCGACAACTTCCTGGTCAACGACACATACACGGCCCACTCGATCCGGGAGCGCCTGGGAGTCGAACTCGCCCTGGGTGCATCCACCCGCTTCCTGTTCGATCGTGCGGTGGCCAGGGTCGGTTCCTGGATCGAGGTGCACGAGGGAGACCTGCTCCGGATCCAGTGGGCCCCGCGTCCGATCGAGGTGCTCTTCGTGGACGTGGCCAAGTCCAAGGCGCTGGGCAGCAGGGTCCTCGAGCTGTTCTTCCCTTCGCTGATCCCGGGGCGCTCGATCGTGGTTCACCAGGACTACCACCATCCCTGGCTGCCGCACATCCATGTCGTGATGGAGTATCTGGCGGAGTACTTCGAGTTCGTCGAGCCGCGGATCGACGAGTCGGCGGCGTTCCTGCTCAAGACGCCGATCCCCCGCGAGCGTCTGGCGCACGCGATCGCCTATCCGTTCTCGTACCCCGAGCAACGTGCGCTGATGGACCGCGCCCTCCAGCGGTTGCCCGAGGATTGCCGGGCCGTGGTCGCGCTGGCGCGTGCCTGTCTGGTCGGGACCAACGATCGGCCGGCGGAAATGCGTCGTGTCGTGGAGGAGGCGATCGCGAGCGCAGGCGCGGCATCGCAGGACCCCATCTGGTGCCGGTATCGCGATCACGTGTTGAACATGCTCGAGGAGCGCGAGGGTTGGGCCGCCCTGGAGGCCGGCGATGCCCGCCGTGGCCTTGCGCTGGCCGACTCCTACCTGGGTCGCAACCGCCTGGATTCGAGTCCCCATGTCCTGCGCTTCCACTGCTGCCTCCGCCTGGGCGATCTCGATGCCGCCGAGCACTCCCTGAACAAGGCATTCGAGATCGACAGCGGCCTGCGCCGTGGCCGCCTGCACAAGGCGCACCTCCACCTGGCCAGGGGGAGGCTGGCGGACGCCGAGCGCGAGGCGATCGAGGGACTGCGCGAAGCCCCCGAGGACCCCGGGGCCTCTGCCGAGTACCTGGCGATCTGCACCAGGTCGTGGATCGAGGGCGGTCGTCTTAGAGAGGCCAGGGCGATCCTCGACGACCTCGGCCGGTCCGAGCCGACGAGTCCCTGGTTGGTGATCGCACGGGCGACGATCGATCGCCAGTCGGGGGACTTGCCGGGGGCCGTTGCCCGGCTGCGGGGTGTCCCCGCGAGCAGCCCCGCCCGTGAGCTCGCGCAGCGACTGCTCACTTCCTGGCAACAGAACTGAGTCGACTCCCCCGATTCCCGGGGTGCCGCGTGGAGGCGACCGCGTCCGGGTCGCGCCCTTGCCGTGGGAAGCTCGCGCACGTGCGCGCGCCCGCCGCGGCGGGGCCAGCCAGACCGCGCTTTCGCTCCACAGGGTCGAGGGGCACGATCCGACCGGACGGAGGCCGCTCCCCATGATCCGCACCCTCGCCGCGTTCTCCCTGCTCGTCGCCCTGGCCGCCTGCGACGGCGCCGACGGGGTCTTCACCCCTGTGCGCCAGTTGGGCTGGGCTGGGTCTGCCGCGCTCGAGGCGCGCAGCAACTTCGCCTCGGCCTACGACGAGCGCCGCGGCGTGATCGTGCTCTTCGGCGGCCAGCCGGAGCTGGCCGGCACCTTCGAGTGGGACGGCACGGCGTGGCGCCGCGTGGGCACCGGGCCCGAGCCAACGGGCCGGCTGGCCGCGGCCATGGCCTACGACTCGACGCGGGGGGTCACGGTGCTCTTCGGTGGCGTGGGCCAGGCCGGCGCCAGCGCCGAATCGTGGGAGTGGGACGGCACGCGCTGGACCCAGCGCGGCGCGGGTTCCGCGCCCGAGGCCCGCTTCGGCCACGCGCTCGCGTTCGACGCGCGGCGCGGGCGCCTGGTCCTCTTCGGCGGCATCGGCGCGGCCGGCCAGCTCCTCGACGACACCTGGGAATGGGATGGCAGCGCATGGCGGGAGAGCGGCGCGCCCGGGCCCTCGGCGCGCCATTCCCACGCGCTCGCCTTCGATCCGACCCGGAGCGTGACGGTGCTGCACGGCGGAGTCGACGCACAGGGATTCCCCCAGGGCGAGACCTGGGAGTGGGACGGCACGGCGTGGCGGCGTGTGATCACGGCCACCGCGCCGCCAGCGGTGGCGGGGCACGGCCTCGCACGCGACCTCGCGCGCTCGCGCATCCTGCTCTTCGGTGGCCTGGCGGCGACGGGCTGGGCGCAGGACGGGTTCTGGTCGTACGACGGCGCCGAGTGGCGCAGGCTGGAGGCGGCGCCGCCTCCGGCGCGCGCCTGGCACGGGATGGTCTACGACCAGCGCCGCACGACGGTCGTGGTGTTCGAGGGCACCGGCCTGCAGGGCGACCTCGCGGACCTGTGGACGTGGGACGGTTTCGCGTGGCGCGAGCGGGCGGCCTCGCGGGCGCCTGCGGCGCGGGTGCACGCGGCGGCGGCGCGCGACCGCGACGGGCGCCTGCTCCTCTTCGGCGGCGCTACCGCTCAGGGCGTGCTCGGCGACACGTGGACCTGGGACGGACGCGCGTACACGAGGGAGACGCCGCGCTTCTCCCCCGGCGCGCGCTGGCGGCATGCGATGGCCTTCGATCCGGTGCGCGGCGTGGTCGTGCTGCACGGCGGCCTGGACGCGGCCAACACGATCCACGACGAGACCTGGGAATGGACCGGGGCGGACTGGCGCCAGGTCGCGATCGGCGCCGGCCCCGGCGGGCGCGTGGGTCACGGCCTCGCATGGGACGCGGCGGGCCGGCGCCTGCTCCTCTTCGGCGGGGAGGACGCGCTGGGTGCGCTGGGCGACACGTGGACCTTCGACGGGACCACATGGTCCCGGCTCGACGCGGCCACGGGTCCGGTGGCGCGCCACTCGCACGTCCTGGTGCAGGGCTCCGACTCGGTCCTGCTCTTCGGCGGCGCCAGCGAGGACGCGGTCCTCGGCGACACCTGGGAGTTCGCGGACGGGCGGTGGGTGGAGCGGAGCGTTCCCCTGGCTCCTGGCACGCGCTGGCTCGCGGCCGCCGCGTACGACCCCGCACGTGGCGTGGCGGTGGTGGTGGGCGGTACGGACGGCCCGACCTCCCTCGCCGAGACCTGGGAATGGAGCGGCGGTGCATGGCTGCAGCGCCCCGAGCGGCCGGCGCCCGCCGGCCGCTTCGGGGCCGTCCTGGCCCACGTCCCGCGCGTCGAAGGCGTGGCGCTCTTCGGCGGATCCGCGGTGCCGCAGCGCAACCTGGCGGACCTCTGGGTGTTCGGCGCCCGGCGCTGACGCGCGGTCAGCCGAGGCGCGCCACGAGGTCGCGGATCGTCGCCGGCCCGTGGCCGGCATAGTGGTTGTTGGCGTACGCGTAGATCACCGGCACGCGCGCGAGGTAGCGCCGCAGGAGCCCCGCCCAGAGGTCCAGGCGCGCGGACTGGTCCACCACGATCCGGTCGAAGCGGTCGGTCTTCTCCTCCACGGCCTTGCGGTCGCCGATCAACCGCACGTAGCCGAAGTCCGTCGTGAGGAGGTCCAGGCGCTCGGCCAGATCGCATGGGTGCGGCATGTAGACCAGGTCGACCAGGACCAGCGCACAGCGGTGGCGCCGCAGAAGGTCGAGGAGCGGCGCGCCGATCCATGCCTTGTTGCGCACCTCCACTCCGTAGCGGAAGGCCGCCGGCAGCGTGCCGAGGTACGCGTCCAGGCGCTCCAGGAACGGCGCGGCCGATGCGAACGCCTTGCGATTGAAGTACGGGAACTGGAGCACCAGGGGGCCGCACTTCTCGTGCAGCTCGGCCATGGCGCCGAGGAAGCGCCCGGTGTCTCCGCCGACCGCATCGGGAACCAACAGGCGTGCGGGGTCGGGCGTGGCCGCATCGCCGCCGTGGACGATCGAGCGCGGGAACTTGGCGCAGAGCGTGAAGCCCGGCGGGGTCTTCTGGTACCAGCCGCGCACCATCTTCGCGTCCGGGACGCGGTAGTAGGTGACGTCGGCCTCGACCGTGTCGAAGTGCGTGGCGTAGTGGCCCAGGTACTCGCCGGGCTTCGCCCCCTCCGGGTAGAAGACGCCCTCCCAGCTGGGTTCGGACCACGACGAGGTGCCGTAGCGCAGATGGCCCATGGCTCTGCGAGTGTCGCCGATCGGCCGCGCCGCGGCACGCGCCACGGTGCGGCAGGAGACGATCGTGCGGCCTGCCGCCGGCACGCGGGCCGCTGGCGCCTGCGCACGGGCGGCCATGCGTGACCTGGTCCGCCGCGCGCGCGCTCCTCGGGTCGTCGCCGCCGCGGTGGCCGCCGCGATGTCCGTCCCAGGGCGAGGCGCCTGCCCCGGCGCGCTGCCCTCACTGGCGGATGCCAACGGCCGGCGCCACGAGCCGATCCCGGCGTCGGGTGGGGTTTGCCGGGGCCGGGGCATGGCATAGCCTGCCCGGCATGTTCGCCGAAGCCCTCCTCGTCGCCCTGCTGCCCGCGTCCCCCAGGCTGCCGGATTCGAGCGCCAGCCCGCTGCCCGCGTGCCTGCCTGACGACGGCTACGACCTCTGCGTCCTGGACGTGGCCGACCGCGCGGTCCTCGGCGATCGCCTCGCCCTCACGGTGCGTGCCCGGCCGGCCAACCCGTATGCGGTGTTCGTCGGTCCGGCGCGGCGGGTCGCGTACTACCGGGGCGTACCGCTGCACCTCGAGTTCGCCGCCGGCGCGGTCCTGTTGCTGCAGGGAGTCGTCCCGCCCGACGGCGCCGCGCCGCACGCGCTGCCGATCCCGGCGGTGGCGGGCCTCGAGAACGTGACGCTCCACTTCCAGGCGTTCACCGAGGATGCCGGCGTGGTCAACCGGATCGCCGCGAGCGACCACAAGCAGACCCTGCTGCTCAAGGACCTCGGCCAGCCGGTGATCTCGCTGCTCACGGTGAACCAGATCCCGCGCGACCAGAACGGCGCCGAGTTCGACGAGGGCACGGTGCAGGTACCGCCGACCGGCTTCACGATCGACCTGTACTTCGACCCGCGTGGCAGGGGCGTGATCGACCCCAACACGCTGGTGGTCACCGCCGATCAGCCCCTGGGCGGCGGCGCGGTGGCGCCGGGCACCAACCTCGCGCCGTACTTCACCTTCGCCAACGGCAGCACCGCGGCCAGCGCCACCGTGGCCGCGGGCTGGGCGTTCCCCGCGAACACGCGCGTCGTGCTCAAGGCCGACGTGAAGAACGCCGCCGGCGTGGCCGCGGAGCAGGCCAGCCACGCGGTGCGCTGTGTCAACTTCACCCAGTTCACCCGCCCGTTCGTGACCCGCCAGCTCTGGCACCTCGACTTCGACACGCATGACCTGGATCGCAACGGCGTGAAGGACTTCCGCGAGGACCTGGTGCTCTTCGGCCTCGGCAACAGCGCGCAGGACCCGGCTGGCGCGTCGTTCCAGGCCAACGAGTGGGCGCGCCGCGCCGTGCAGGCGCGCCTGCGCGCCAACTACGGCGTGGGCGGCCCGGACGCGGTGAACGTGGACTTCCTGCTCGCGCCGCCGGGCTCGATCCACGCGCGGATCTGCGTCGGCGGCCGCAACGCCTATCCGCCCAGCCAGCTGCCGCCGGGCGCACAGGAGACGACGGGCGCCGCGTACATCAACGGCAACAACCAGCGCAAGGACCTCGTGATCTGCGACGGCGGCGGGATCCTGGGCGTGCACCCGCGTTCGATCTACCACCTGTTCCGCAACGTGCCCGCGTTCCAGCTCGTGTTCGGCCCGCTGCAGCGCAACCCGGTCGGCGCCGACCCGGACGACCTGGTGGTGACCGCTCCCGGCTTCGACCCGCAGCGCGGCACGGCGCGCCAGCGCGTGCGCCACACCGAGGTCGACAACGGCATCCGCGCGTTCGCCAACGCCGTGGCATTCGTGCTCACGCAGGAGACCTCGCATGCGATGGGGCTGACGCCCCCCGGCCGCCTGGACCGCGCCGGCCTGCTCGGTGGCGCCTACTTCGGGCACTCCACCGACTGGCACTTCGACGACGGCATGGGTTCGTTCCTGAGCGGCAACAACTCGACACCTGCGCCCGCCACGGCCGCCAACCTCGCGCTGATCTGGGACCACTTCCAGTCCGGGCGCGCGCACTTCACGCCGTTGGAGTGGGCGTATCTGCGCGAGCGCGTCGTGAACCAGTAGTCCTGCGGACCGGCGGGAGGCGCGCCGGCGGGCGCGTATGCTGCCCCCCGCCATGAAGGCTCCGGCCCGTCACCTCACCCGTTGTCTCGTCGCCGGCATCGTCGCGCTGCTGCCGATGGGCGGCGCGGTGTTCACGATCGTCTGGCTCGAAGGCGCGATCGCGTCGTGGTGGCGCGACGAGGTCCGCTGGTACTTCCCGGGACTCGGCCTGCTGCTCGCCGTGCTCGCGGTCTACCTCGTCGGCCTCTTCGTGACGACCTTCGTGGGCCGCTGGCTGTGGCGCAGCGTCGACCGCCTGCTCGAGAGCCTGCCGCTGCTCGGTCCGCTCTACCAGTCGCTGAAGGAGGTGCTCGGCTACGACAGCGCGCGGGGCCGCTTCTTCCAGGGCGTCGTCGCCGTCCGCGCCGACGAGGGCTACGAGATCGGATTCGTCACCGGCGAGGGGCCGGGGCCCGATGGCAGGCCGCACACGCTCGTGTTCGTGCCCAGCACCCCGAATCCCACGAACGGCAAGCTGCTGCTGGTGGAACCGGCCCGGCTCCAGAGACTCGACGTGCGCACCGCCGACGCGCTGCGGGCCCTGGTGTCGCTGGGCAAGACGCCGCTGCGACCCTGAGCGGCCAGGGCGTGGCGGCGGCCCATGGTGCGCGGCTGCATGGGCCCTTCGGCCATCGGCGTTCGCGACCCGGCCGGCAATGACTCAGGCGTCGAGCCGCCGCTCGTACGGCACGGTCTCGCCGTGCACCAGGTGCCGCCGCAGGAGGCGCAGGTACAGCGCCCAGCAGTGCTTCGAGGTGCGGAAGTGCTCGTTCGCCTTCGGCCAGCCCGTGTGCGCGAACCGCACCAGCGTCACCGCGCCGGACGCGTCGCCGCCGTCGAGCTGGAACGCGACGCGTGTCCCCAGCCAGTCGTCGTCCGCCTTCGTCATGCGCAGCTCGAACGCCGTGTCGGGTCGGACCAGCGTCACCTCCGCCCGCCAGTCGTATTGCGGCCCGAACCACAGCTCGTACTCCGCGCCGAGGCGCGGCTCGCCGCGTGCGCGCTTCGTCCACCAGACGTCGAGGCCGGCCGGCGTGCTGATCGTGGTGAAGACGCGGGCGCGCAGGGCGCGGATCGGGAGGTCCTGCAGGATGTCGGGCATGATCGGTTCCCTGGGCGGTGGAGGCGACCGCCCAGGGTACACGTGCCCGGCCGCGCGCCACGCAGCGAGGGCACGCCGGAGTGCGTGTGCGCCACGGGCGAGAGGCCGCCGGCCGTGCCAGGCGGGAGATCCGGGGCGCGCAGCGCGCCCCGGACCTCCACGTCCTACCCGGTGTGCGGCGCAGGCGGGGGATCGAGGTGTCGCTCTCGCGGTGCTGCCCGCGCCGCACTCGTCGCACACACCGTCGCCGCCGCCGTGAAGACCTCGCGCGCCGGAGCGTGAAGCCTCAGCGCGGGCGCCGCCAGCGCCGCGCACCCGCCAGCGGCACCAGCGCCGCCAGGAGCGCCACGGCGACGTGGCCCGGCGGCAGGTCCGTTGCATGGGCCAGCAGGAAACCGGGCAAGGTGCCCGCCAGCGCGAAGAGGGGGGCGACCCAGAACATCGCGCGTACCGTGCGGCACGCGCGAGCCGCGGCTAGCGCCGGCAGGACGAGGCAGCCGAACGCGTAGAGCAGGCCGCTCGCGTGGATGGCGAAGCCGATGCCGAGGCCGATCCACGCCGAGGTCGCGGCGGAGAGCCGGCGCACGGGCACGCCCACGGCGGCGGCCATGACCGGGTCCATCGCCACGAGGGCGAGCTGGTCGCGGCGCAGCAGGGCGATCGAGAGCGTCGCCACGGCCAGGACGCCGGCCACGGCGGCGTCCACGGGCCCGGCGCCGAGCACGCTGAGGCCGAGGACATGCTTCACCTCCTCGGTGCCGAGCGGATGGTTGGCGACCAGCAGGACGGTGAGGCTCGCGCTCGCCAGGTAGAGCCACGCCGTCACGCCCTCGCGGGCCGCGCGGCCCGACCCGCCCGTCCCCGTCGCCAGGGCCGCGAGGGTGGCGAACGCGATCGCCGCGAGGGTCAGCACGGTCTCGCCGTCGAAGAGTTCGTCGTGTGCGTGCTCCATGGTTGCGCCCAGGAGCAGGGCGATCGCCACGCCCAGCGCGGCGGTCTGTGCCACGGCGGCGCCGAGGAACGCGTGCCCCCTGGCCACCAGGGGCACGCCGGCGATGCCCAGGTACACCGCGACCAGCCAGCCGGCGAGCCACGCCGGGCCGAAGAGCTGCCATGCCGTGGCGAAGTCCTGGGCGATCACGCCGAGCCCTCCAGCAGGGGCGCGAAGGCGTCCGCCACCGCGGCGCCGTAGAGCCTCTCGAGGCGGTCCCGGCGCAGGACCTCGCTGCGTGTCCCGGCGTGGACCCTGCCCTCGTGCACCAGGGCCACGTGCGAGGCATGACGCGCCGCGAGGCCGAGGTCGTGCGTGACCAGGACCAGGGTCAGGCCCTGCTGGCGGTGCATGTGATGCAGCACCGCGAGCAGGTCCTCGACCGCGCGCGGGTCCAGGCCGCTGGTGGGTTCGTCGGCGAGCAGCGTGGCCGGACGCCGCGCCAGGGCCCGGGCCAGGAGCGCGCGCTGGCGCTGGCCCCCGGAGAGGCGCCAGTACTCCGTGTCGATCTGCGGGCCAAGGTCCACGCGGGCCAGCGCCTCGGGCACGCGGCTCGCAGCCTCGACCCGCCCCAGCCCGAGGCCGACGAGTCCGAGGCCGACGAACTCGCGCACGGTGGTGGGCAGGGCCGGGTTCAGATCGCAGCGCTGCGGGACGAAGCCGAGGGCGGTGCGCGTCGCCAGCGTGGGATGGTGCCGTACACCGCCGCGGAGCGGACGCAGGAGTCCCACGAGCGTGTGCAGCAGCGTGGTCTTGCCCGAGCCGTTGGGGCCGACCACGCACCAGAACTCGCCCTGGCCGATCGCCAGATCCACGGCGTCGAGGACGGTGCGGCGCGCGTGCCCGAGGCACGCACCCGCCAAGGCGAACACCGGCTGCGACGCGCTCAATGCCGGTCCGTCCCCGCGAGCTGCGCGACGTTGTATGCGACCAGATCGAGGTACTCGTCGGTGCCGGGCCGCGCGCCGCACTGGTGTGCCAGGGCGGCCACGCGGGCCCCGGTCTCCCTGGCCACGAAATCGGCGTGGCGCCGGTCGAAGTACGGCACGGAGAGCACTACGGGCACGTTCCCGGCCTTCATCCTCCGGATCACCTCCGCGAGGTGCCGGCTGGTCGGCGGGATCCCGGGCAGCGGCTCCAGGGTGGCGAGCATGGTGAAGCCGAAGCGGCGGGCGAGGTAGGGGTAGAGGTCGTGGTCGGCCACCACCGCGCGCCCGCGCAGGGGGGCCGTGGCGGCGAGCCAGCCGCCCAGCCGTGCCGCGTCGCCCTGTTGGGCGAGGAACGTGTCCAGGCGCCCGTGCTCGGCCAGGAGCGCGAGCTTCTCGATCTCGTACTTCTGCGCCAGCTCCTTGCCGGCCAGGGCCTCGGCGAGCCGTGTGTGGAACGCGGCCAGCCGGTCCGCGAACTCCCTGGCCTGTCCGGGGCGCAGGGCGGCGAACCGCTCGCAGAGCGTGCGCGCCACCTGGAGTCCGGCGATCGGGTCGAGGAGGTAGTGGGGGTTGCCCTGGGCGTGCACGTCGCCCTGCGAGCGGTCGGCGAGCGCCGGGACCTGCAGGGGGCGGATGCCGCGCGAGGCGTCCACGTGGCCGGGTGCGCCGCGCAACACCCTGGGGTTGCGGGCCTGATCGAGGAGGACCGGGAGCCAGCCCTGCTCCAGATCGAGGCCCACGTACACGAGCGCGTCCGCGTCGTGCAGGCGGCGGATGAAGCTCGGCCGGGCTTCGAGCGCATGCGGATCGTCTCCGGGCCGGGCGAACACGGTGACGGCCACCGCGTCGCCACCGATCGCGCGGCAGAGGCTGCCGAGGTCGCTCGTGGTGGCGCACACCTGCAGTGGCCTCTGCTCCTGGGCCATGGCGAGCGAGGCGAGGGCCAGGGTCAGGAGACCGCGGCGGGCGAGGAGGGCGAGGTGCATGGTTGGCCTCAGTACGTGTGCGCCGGATGCGCCCCGATCAGGAACTCGAAGCCCAGCCACACCGAGTGCGCCTCGTCGGCGTGCAGGTGCTCGGCACGGTCGTAGTTGTACTGCAGGCGGATGCGCGAGAACTCGCTCGCGTGCCACACGACCATGGGGGACACGCGGTGCCGGTCGTTGCGGAACGGGTCGAGGTCGCGGGACACGAACACGCCGTTCTCCCGGTCGTACAGGTCGCCGTTGCCGGTGGCGTAGTCGTAGCGCACGCCCAGCGCCCAGTCGGGTTGCAGCCCCCAGAGGAGCTGGGTGTAGACGCCCCAGTCGGTGAGTCCCCTGGCGGCGAGGCTGACATCGTCGCCCGGATCCGCGGTGCCGCGGTCGTCGACCTGGGCGTCGGCGTCGTAGGCGCGGCGCAGGAACTCGCTCTGCCAGATCACGAATGGCCAGCCGCGTTGCTGGTCCAAAGGCTGCCACTTCACCTTCAGGTCGGCGCCGTAGATCCAGGTGTCGCCTTCCCCGCCGGTGGCGTTCGGGCCGTAGAGCCCCGAGACGCCGAACGCGGCGTGCACCGTCTCGCTCAGGTCGAGCCCCCCGTGGACGCGCATGGACCAGGCCACGTCGCCCAGGCTGCGCACGTCACGCTCGGTGAAGAGCCGGCCGGCCACGCCGCGCTCCGCGAAGTACTCCTCGTTGGCGAGGAAGCTGGCCATCGTCTCGCCGTTGGCGTTCTGCACGCCGCCGAGCACCTCGAGGAAGAAGGGCGCGGGCGTCAGCCATCCGAGGCGCGCGCCGGGGGCGCGCATGCCATCGGGTCCGAAGAGCCGGGAGGTGATCACCGGAGCGTCCTGCCAGTCCCACTGGTGCGGGTGTTGCGCGTTGAGCCGCCCGAACTCCGTGAAGTAATGCCCCAGCTTGAGCTGCAGGCCCGCGGGCAGGCTGGTGCTGGTGGCGAAGAGCTCCTCCAGCTCGACCTCGGTCTCGCCCTCGTACGGGTCGAGCCCGAAGATCAGGTGCGACTCGAGCTTGAAGTACGGGTCCACGGCGCCGATCAGCGACAGTTCGGCCTGCTGGAAGGTGAAGCCCCGCTTGCGCGGGTCGTGGGCGCCCGCCTGGAGGGACTCGAGCCCTGCGTCGCGCTCGGTCGAAGTGCCGACCGAGACCAGCGCGTTCAGCGAGACGTCGAGGAGCTTGAGGGTCGCGCCGCCGAGCGGCGCGGACGCGATGGCGTCGCCGCCGCGCCGTGGCGCGTCCTGGGGCAGGTCGCGCAGCGCCTCGTCGAGCGCCTTCTGGGCGTCGGTGCGTGCGGGAGCGGGTTTGGACTCCTGGCCGGCGAGGCCGGCGGCCAGCGAGGCGAGCGTGAGCGCGGGCACGACGAAGCCCGAGCCGGAGCCCGCGCAACGGAAGTGCGGGAACATGGCAACTCCTGGTCGAAGGGTACGGAAGGCGCTCCACGGGGAGCACGGTGGCGACACGACGGCGACGGATCCTGGGGCGCGGCACGGGGCCGCGCGCCGGATCACGACCAGGAGGGAGGACCGCGTGCGGGGGGTTGGCCACGCGGCGTCCCGGCGATTCGGGACGCGTGCAGGGCGGGGCCGGGCGCTGCGATGGGGTCGGGCATGTGCGGCGCGAAGTCCGCGTCACCCGGAAGCCAGTGCCGGCCGGCGAGGAGCAGGTCGCACACGGGGCACGCGTCGGCGACGTGCGGGTCGTGCGCGTCGCCAGCCGTGGCGATCGCCGCGCCGCCGTGTTCGCAGGCGGCATGGCCGCCACAGTGGTCGTGCGGCGTCAGGACATGGTGCAGCCCGGGGAGCAGGATCTGCGCCAGGAGGAGCAGCGCCGCCAGCAGGACGCGCAGGCGGGGTGTGGGGCGCGCTGGGCCTTGGCTGCTCCGGACCATGGAGGGTGACGACGGATAGGTCTGGTGGCGCGTTCTGTCAAGGCGCCCGATCGGAAGTCTCCCGCCGGGAACCAGCACTCTGCGCGGCACACGGTCCCCGGCCGCCGGATCCGCGGAGTCCCGCGAGCGTGGGGGCGCAGGGCCTTGCTGCGGGCGAGGTACGCGGAGCCGCAACGAGGTGGACCCGAACCGGTTCTGCCATGTGCGATCGGGGGGCGGATGCAGGTGGATGGACCGGATCGCCGGCGCTGGGCGGGATCCCGGCGCGACGGCTTGGCCTCCGTGCGGCGAGCCGCGCATCATCGCCACCATGAAGATCGCTCTCGCCCAGACGGAGGCCGTGGTCGGCGACGTCGCCGCGAACGTGGCGAACCACCTGCGCTTCGTCGAGCGCGCGGCTGGGCTGGGGGCGCGCTACGTGGCCTTCCCCGAGTTGTCGATCACCGGCTACGAGCCCCGGCTCTGCCAAGGCCTGGCGATGGACGCCGACGACGCGCGGCTCGACGCGCTCCAGCAGGCTGCCGACGGACACGGGCTCACCGTCGCGGCGGGCGTGCCGGTGCGGACCGGCGGCAAGCCACGCATCAGCCTCGTGCTCTTCCAGCCTGGGGCGCCGCGCGCCGTGTACTCGAAGCAGTACCTGCACGCAGACGAGGAGCCGTTCTTCGTGCCCGGGCCGCGGCAGGCAGGGCTCATCGGCAGCGCGCCCAGGGTGGGGCTGGCCATCTGCTACGAGCTGTCGATCGCGGCGCACGCCGAGGCGACGTTCGGCCAGGGCGCGCAGCTCTATCTCGCCAGCGTCGCCAAGGCCGCGCAGGGCGTCGCCGCGGCGGGTGCGCGCCTCGCCGGCGTGGCCAGGGAGTTCGCCGCGCCGGCCCTGATGGTCAACTGCGTCGGCATCTGCGATGGCGTCTGCTGCGCCGGTGGGTCCGCCGCATGGGATGGCAAGGGTCGGCTCCTCGCCCGGCTCGGGGATCAGCATGAGGGCCTGCTGGTGTTCGACGCGGCGACCGGGCGCGCCGCGTCTTCCGCCACCTGAGCGGCGTGGGACGCGCGACGGTCGTCCGCTCTGGGTCCGGTCGAGCGCACGCGATCACACCTGTACGAAAGGAGGCGATCCGCGGCCTTCGTTGACGCATCTGTGGAGCAGGTGGACGATCCCTGCCACGCCTCGGGCATCTGCTGGAACGTGATGACCGTGTGACAGACCCCCTCGGGAGTTCGCACGTCCCGCGGACGGCCAAGGGCCGTCTCGCCATCCGGTGAGACGGACTTGACGGTAGCGATGGAGGCCCAATGAGTGCTGGTCAGGATCCGGGACCCATGGCGCAGGCCCAGGTCCCCGAGGCGCTGTACATCGACGAGCGCGTGCTCGAGTTCTACAAGGCGCACATGCAGCGGGACGTGCAGCGTGCCTTCCGCTATGGGGTGCTCCTGCCCATCGGTCTCTGCTCGCTGCTGGCGCTGGCGCTCGTCGTCTTCCACTGGATCCCGACCCGCGTCCCGGACCTGCTTGCGGCGAGCCCTGCGGTCCAGGCGAAGATCGCCAAGCAGACCGAAGAATGGCTGCGGTCTTCGGATCGCCTGCCCGACATCGTGCGCGAGCGACTCAGGGCCGTGATCAGCCAGGAGCCTTCGATCCAGAGGGTCCTGGACGAAGCCGTGAGCAAGGCCATCCAGGAACTCGACCTCGAGAAGCTGGCGGCTGCGGAGCTGCCAGTGCAGCTCAGCGGCGCACTAGGCCGTTTCGTTGCAGGGGAGGAGGGGCGCAAGGCGATGGATCCGCCAGCGGCCAGGGCCATCGAGGTGTACTTCACCGGGGAGGTCGGCCGCGAGGCCGTGAGTGCCGCCGTGCGCAGTCAACTCGACGAGAAGCTCGTCCGGGGCATCGTGCACGACGAGGTCAATCGAGCTCTTCGGCGCTGAGCTGAGGATCCGGATCGCCATGGCAGACTCACGCTGGATCAACGAAGCGACGCTCGTCGACCTGCGAGCCAAGCTGGCACAGGAGTCGACAGCCGCGTTCCTCAAGTCGATCGGCATCTCGTATGGGGGCACTGGCCTGCTGCTCACGCTGGTCTTGGTGTTCCTCGCCGTGCCGGCACGCGTCGACGAGTTCCTGGCCGAGAGCAACCTCACGGAGACCGTGCAGACCGTTGCGGAGAAGGCTCTCAATGGTCCCGAGTTCGCGCAGCTCCTGCGCCGCGAGATCGAGGACCACCTGGTGCGCGACCGGGCCTTGCGGGACCTGATGATCGAGAGCGCACGTGCGTACGTCGGGACGCCCGGGTCGGAGGGCGCGAAAGCCATCGCCGAGCGCGTGCGGGCGCTTGCCACACCGTCTGCTCGGCGGCAGATGGAGGGATACCTGCTCCGTGGACCCGGGGCTGCCGTCCTCGAGCGTTCCGTGGCCGCCGCTGCGGCCGGCTTCCTGGCGAGTCCGAAAGGGGCCGAGGCGATCTCGAGCCGGCTGAGTCAGAACCACTCTCTGGTCGGCGATGCGGTTCGACAACCCGTTCATGCCGAGATCCAGCGCCTCGTCTCTGCCTGGAGCTCCAGGATCGAGGCCGCCCGGGGTGCCCTCGTGCGCGAACTCGATCTGGCCAGTCCCGAAGGGCTGGACAAGAGCTCCTTGGAGAGACTGGGTGAGTTCATGGAACAGGCCGGCAGAGGTCTCGCGACGTCCGGGAAGTCTCTGGCGCTGCGAGTGGTGGTCGGCCGCGGATTCCGCTACGACGGTCATGTGCTCAAGGAGTACATGCGGGCGCTGGGCGACCGGTTCGGAGCCCGATTCGAACTCGTTCTGGTCACCGATCCGTCCAGCAACGTGCTCGCAGCCCTGACGCCGGTGGAGGTGAAGAAGCTCCTGGAGGATTCCGAGGGCCGGGCCTTCGCGGAACTGCTCTCAACTTCCCCTGCCGATTCCATCCGAGAGCGGCTGCATCGGCATGTCGGTCACAGCGCCTTCGTCCCAATCAAGACGTCGATGACGCTGCAGCAGGCGCTCAGAGACGTTCCCTGGCGCGCGCCGGATCGGACGGATGTGGTCCACGTCGTCGTCGACGACCAGTGGCGATGCGTAGGTAGGACCACGCGCGCCGAGCTTCTGAACCACATCCTGAAGTAGGCGTGGCCGGACCGGGAGCCCTGAGGCTGATACGGCGTGGCTCCCCTTGGGCAGCTGGCCTGAACCATGGGCTCCGCACGATGACGACTGCACACGACGTCATGCCCTCGGGGATCGTTGCAGTGCTGGCCGTGACCGCCCGCGCGGCCTGCCCGTGCGCGGTGGCCCGCGCCGGCCCGTCCTGGCAGGCACGGCTCCGGCTCCGCCGTGCCGGCGGCGCAGGGCGCGAGCGGCGGCCAGGAGCACTCTGCAGCGGGCGCCAACCCTCGATCCGAACCACGCGCATGCGCGGGAGATCGAGGAGCGGCTGCGGTCCGGAGGCTGACCGGGCCGTGAGAGCCGGGTAGGTCTCCGCCCTGGCGCGCGTCGGCCCGGGAGCGGAAGCGTGCGGCGGAGCGCATGGCCGGCGCCGTGCACTGGCACGGGTGCAGCGGGGTCCTGCGGGCGCAGCGTCGGGACCCGGGTCGGCTCGGTCCCCGTGAACGGCCCGGGGCACGCACGTTCACGCGGCATGGTCTTCGGCCGCGCCCAGCCTCAGGTCGCGATGGGACGGCTTGCGGATCGTCCGAGGATGGGCAAGGCTGTTCGGGAGCCGAGAGTCCGATCGGGCTCGCGCACCCACTCCAACTCGAGGATTCCGAACCATGCCCATGCCACGTCTCCTTGTCGCTTCCCTGCTCGCCCTCGCCCCGACGATGGCCGCCCAGGGGGTCGGCGCCGCCTTCCCCATGTTCGAGAACAGCTGGGGCAACAGCTGCAACCTGCTGCCCTATGGCCAGACCCTGCACCGCTGGCAGCAGCTCTATGAGGCCGCCGCATTGCCGGTGGGACTCACCCCGGGCAAGCAGATCCGCACCGTGGGTTGGCGGCGCTGCGGCGATGCCGCCAACTACCCCTCGGCGCCGATCGACATCGAGGTCGGCGTGTACAGCGTGCCGTTCGCGCAGGCGGGGATGTCGGCAACCTTCGCGACCAACCGGACCGCGGGCACGGGCGGCGTCGCCTTCACGCGCAAGGTCTACAACCTGCCGGCCATGCCTCTGGGCAACCCCACCAACACCTACGCCCGCCTGCCGCTCGACACCCCGCACGTGTTCGCCGGCCCGAACCTCCTGGTCGAGGTGGTGGCCTTCGGCGCCACGGTGGTGAGCACGAACTGGCGCGCGGACATGTGCAGCGGCACGACCGGCGGTGGAGCCGGGACCTTCGGAACGAAGTGCGGTCCGACCACGAACACGATCAACTCCACGGGCACCTATCTGCCCGGCAACACGATCACGATCACGGAGGCCAGTGGTCCGGTGAACGCCGCCGCGGTGGCCATGATCGGGTTCTCCCAGGCCGCGCTCGGTCCGATTCCGCTGCCCTACGCCCTCGGCGGCCTCGGCTTCACGGGCTGCAACCTGTACCAGAGTGCGGACGTCGGCATCGGTTCCACGCTCAGCGCCGCCGGCGGCGGTTCCCTCCCGTTGCCCCTGCCCGCCAATCCAGCCCTGAACGGCGTCTCGTTCGGCGCCCAGTGGGTCAACCTGGACCCCGCGAGCCCCGGGGGAGCGAGCTTCACCGCCGGCCGGAGGATCACGCTCGGTCCGATCCCCTGTCCGGGCGCATACCTCTACCGCCTCTCCGACAACCTCGACACGACCGGGTCGGTCTTCACGAACCGCGGGCAGGTCATGATCCTGACCTGGCAGTGACGTGAGCGAGTCGCGGCCCGCCGCTCCGCGGGCCGCGACCCGGGCTGGCTGGCCATGGAGTGGCACGAGGACCCTGCTGCCCTCCGCGCGGCGATCGTGGACCATGTCCAGCCGATGGCGACGCGTCTGTCTCTGGCCCACGGCTTCGCATTCCGCACCGCGCTCCTGACGGCGGCCGGCGCGGCATGGCGACCCGCGCGCTGGGCGCTGCTGGTGCACCTCGCGGTGCTCGTGCTCTGGTTGGGCACATGGCATGTCCCGCGGACCGCGGAGGCGGCGCTGGCGGCGCAGATCGACCGGATGGGGACCTTCGCCGACGTGCGCGCTTCCACCACCGCCATCTCGTTCGTCCGTTCGCCATTCACTGCGGAGGACGTGCGGCGCCTGCGGAGCACGGACGACGCTCCCGCGGAGTTCGACGGGGGCTCGCTGGCCATCCTGACGGCGACTTCGCAGGCAGAGGTGGATGCGTTCGTGCGCGGGGCCGAAGTGTACCTGCGCGACCAGGCCAGGGCGGGGCGCGACGACTCGGGCGGCCCGCTGACCATGGGCCGGCGCATCGCATGCCTGGAGCGGCGGCTGGCGCACTTCGGCTATGACGCGGTGCAGGTGCGGCCGCTGCCGAGCCCGGTGCCGCGCTTCCAGGTCCTGGTGTCCGCGCTCGATCCGCTGCGCGTGCGCGACGCGGCCAGCGTGCACCTGCTCTTCGGCGCGTTCACCCGGCCGCTCGAGGGCGTGAGCGTGATAGAGGACGTGGTGCGCTCCGCATGCCAGGTGCTCGACCTCCTGGCGAGCCAGGTGACGCTCCTGGCCGCGCTCTGGTTCGGCGCGCGTGCGGTGGCGTGGTCGGTGGCCGGGCTGCGCGCTGCACCCGGGCCGCGGTCCGCGCGCGTGGGCGCGCTCCTGGGGGCTGCGCTGGGCGGCACCAGTGCGTACCTGGGGCTCGCGCTGGCCTCGGGCATCGTCGTGTGGCTCGGGTGCTGGTACCAGCTCGGCGCCCCCTCGTGGCACGCGATCCCCGCCGCGATCCTGCCGGGGTGCGTCTTCCTGGCCTGCCACGCACTGGGTGTCGCGGCCGCCGCGGCATCCGGCGCGGGGCGCGCGGCCCTGGTGCCCGTGACGGTCGCGCTCGGCACCTGGATGGCGGCGCTGGCCGCCGGACAGGCGGCCGATGGCGAAGGGCGACCGGAACCCGGCCCGGTGCGTCTGGCGCTGCGCTCCCTGCTCCCCGACGCCCACGGGCTCGCCGCGGCAGGCCGGCGCTGCTTCGCCGAGAGCCTCCTGGAGGCCGAGCCCGCGGCGCGCCTCGTGCAGGCCCATGGCGAAGCTCCGGCTCCGGGACTCGTGGGCCTCGTGACGGTGCCGCTGGCGCTCGCTGTGCTCGGCCTGCTGGTGGCGATCGCTACCGTGGCGCTGCGCGCGGCGGACCGGCCCGAGGGGGACTGAACCTGCCGGGTCCGCCAAGGAAGGCTTGGATCAAGGGGAGGGCCCCGTATCGTCCCCGCGACCCCTCAACCCGTCTCTCGCGAGGTGACCGTGACGCAGAAGCAAGAGTGGGGCTCGCGCCTGGGCGTGATCCTGGCCGTCTCCGGATCCGCCGTGGGCCTCGGCAACTTCCTGCGCTTCCCCGGGCAGGCCGCCCAGAACGGCGGCGGCTCGTTCATGATCCCGTACTTCTGCGCGCTGCTGCTGCTCGGGATCCCGATCGGCTGGGCGGAGTGGGCGATGGGGCGCTACGGCGGGCGCAAGGGCTTCCACTCGGCGCCGGCGATCCTGGGCGTGATCGGCAAGGGCGCGATTGCGCGCTACCTGGGCGTGATCGGCGTGCTGATCCCGCTGGCGGTGTACTTCTACTATCTGCTGATCGAGAGCTGGTGCCTCGCGTACGCGTACGAGTACTTCACCGGCGGGATCGGGGTGAACGGTAAGGCGCCGATCGACGAGCAGAACCGGGTTTCGAAGGCCTTCTTCGACAACATCGCCGGCAACGAGTTCGACGGCGTGATGGTCGGCGGCGGAATCCACGAGAGCGTCGTGTTCTGGGCGATCGTCTTCGCGGTCAACGTCTTCTTCGTCTACCGCGGACTCTCGAAGGGCATCGAGAAGTTCTGCCAGTGGGCGATGCCGGCGATGGCCGTGTGCGCGGTCGTCGTCCTGGTTCGGGTGCTGACGCTGGGCACGCCCGACCCGGCCAAGCCAGACCAGAACGTGGTCAACGGGCTGGGCGCGATGTGGAACCCGTCGTTCGAGGCGCTCGCCAACCCGCAGACCTGGCTGGCGGCGGCGGGACAGATCTTCTTCAGCCTCTCGGTCGGCTTCGGCGTGATCATCAACTACGCCTCGTACCTGCGCCGGCGCGACGACGTGGTCGTCTCGGGCATCACCGCGTCGTCCACGAACGAGCTCTTCGAGGTGGGCTTCGGCGGGATGATCACGATCCCGGCCGCGTTCGTGTTCCTCGGCGCGTCAGGGACCCTGGCCGCGGTCCAGACGGGTTCGTTCGGCCTCGGCTTCCAGACGCTCCCCGTGGTGTTCGCGCAGATGCCCGCTGGCAACCTGATCGGCGGGATCTGGTTCTTCATGTTGTTCCTCGCGGCGATCACCAGCTCGCTCTCGATGTTGCAGCCGACGCTGGCGTTCTTCGAGGAGGCCCTGGGAGTCTCGCGCAGGAAGGCGATGACCCTGGTCGTGATCGTCGCCCTCGCAGGATCTGCGTTCGTGATCTGGTTCAGCAAGGGTGGCGTGGCGCGCGACACGCTCGACAACTGGGTCGGAACGCTTGGCATCTTCGTCCTCGCGATGGTGCAGATCGTCTGCTTCGGCTGGGTGTTTGGGATCGAACGCGGTTGGAGCGCGATCCACGAAGGAGCGCACCTGAAGCTGTGGCCGGTGTTCAAGTTCGTCTTCAAGTACGTCACACCGCTCTACCTGATCGCGGTGTTCCTCGCGTTCTGCTGGAACAATCTGGGCGATTGGTGGGCGAAGGTCCTGGAGAGTCCGGTGCAGCAGATGACCATCGGGTTGATCGTGGCCACGATCGTGCTGCTCGTGATCATCACGCGCATCGGCGAGAAGCGCTGGCGCGCGCTGGGGCTGGACCTGGACGGCCGGGAACCACCGGCCGACGAGACCCGCGGAGGAGGTGCGCGATGACCATTGGTGGCCTGATCTCGATGCTGCTCTCGCTCGCCTTCGTGGTGGGCCTCACCGCCTGGTCGTACTACCGGGTGCTCACGGCGCCCGAGCCGCCGCCGCACGAGGTGGAGGAGTTCCACAGCGCCTGAGGGTCCGCCGGCCTTGTGCATCGGCTGCGAGGGTCCGCGCCTGCCAGGGCAGCCGCCCTCCGCCGACAGGGATGCGAGGGAGGGATCCTGGCCACCGAGATTCGACCCGTCGTAAGGGCTGGGGTCCCGTTGTCGCCTCACGCCACCAGGAATGGTGGTTCGCAAACCTTGGTGGCCAACATCGAGGGAGGGCAGGTTACGACCCGCGTCCGCAGGGCTACCTCGTGCGTTCCTACGTCCCCCGTCCGGTACGCCGATGAACCGATACCCGACCTTCGCCCTGCTCCCTTGCCTCGCGATGGGCCTTGCCACTCCCGCCATCGCCCAGGGCTTCCACTGCGACTTCCAGCCCAGCGTGCGCGAGCTCATCCTGAACACCGACATCACCCAGGTCCCCACCAGCTGCGGACCGATCACGGTGAGCGGCGGCCTCTTCGTGTTCCGCAATGTGCGGATCCCGGCAGGGGTCAGGGTGCGGGGGGAAGGCACCCGGCCCATGATCCTGGTCGTGGCCGGTGAGTGCGTGATCGACGGCG
>JADLFX010000030.1 GCA_020849665.1 Planctomycetota bacterium
CCAGCCGCAGGCGGTCGTCCAGCGCGTCGAACGCCGCCTGGAACTCCGCCGAGCCGATCGTCCGCGTGATCAGGAGCCGCGGCTGCAGCGTGTCCGGATCCGCGGTCACGAAGTCGTAGAGGATCTCGTCGTCGCGCCGCGTCGAGCTGCCGTCCCGCTCGTCCTGGATGTCCGGCCCCACCATCACGTCCTTCTGGTAGAGCTCCACCGTGACGGCGCCCCCGGAGGAACGGAACCCGTACACGTCCGCCAGCCGGCCGAAGTGCATCGCCACCAGCTGCGCGCGTCCGCCCGCGCTCACGCCACCGGCGCCGCTGCCGCCGCCACCGCCCCCGCATCCGGACAGGACCAGGGCGCCGGCGCAGGCCAGGAAGGAGACGAGCACGCCCGCCAGGCCCCTACGGGACGACGAGACGAACGTGCGCGAGAAGACTTGCAGCATCTTCACACCGAGGGTCGGGTCATGGCGCTGCATGGCCCCGAGCCCCGGGCCACGCAGCGTGAGGCGCCGGTACGGCGACTCCTGAGGTCATCCCGAACCTCGCACGCCAAAGACGTGCCCGCTCCCAGGGTCGCCAGGGGAACCCTGGGCCACTGGCACGGCCTGCACGCGGCAGCGCGGATCGGGGGCGGAAACAAAGAGCTGGCCCCCGTCCGTCCGGACCGCGTCCGGTCGGCAAACATGGTTCCTGGGCAGGAAGGGACCGCGGCGCACCATAACAAGTCCCGTGCCGTGCGCACCCCCCCGGGATCGGCACTTCGCGCCGCCAGACTTCCGGGGTTGTGACGCGACAGGCCCCTGGTTCCTGGCGCCGGCGTGCGAACCGGCCCCACTCATGGGCGGAACCGCTCGCCCGGAGGGGCACACCCGGGATCGACCGCTACTCGGACTCGGGCTCGCCGTCGCCGCGCGGCCGGAACTCGGCGGTCCGGGCCTGCTCCTCGGACTCGAAGTACACCCGGTTCTCGGGCTTGATCCGCCGCGCCTCGGCCGAGTTGTAGCGGTGGTACACCTTCGTGTGCGCGCTGCCGATGAGGGCCGCGGTCGCCTCCGAGCCGCAGTACGCGCACGCGAGCACGGGCGGGGACTCCTGCACGAGGCGGAAGTCGCCGACCAGGTAGCGCGCCCCCTCGCCGTTCACCACGCAGCGGTCGTTGCGGCAGCGCAGCCCCCGGGCGAAGCTCAGTCCAGGCTGCACGGTGCGGAACCCCGTCGGCGGCGAGTGCAGCCGGATCTTGCCGAGCAGGAACGCGAGCAGCGCCATGCGCATCGGCACGCCCAGCTCCGCCTGGCGGAAGTAGACCGCCCGCGGATCGCTGTCGAGCTCGTAGCTGATCTCGTCGGTGCGAGGCAGCGGGTGCATCACCCGCGCGTCCTTGAGCATCTCCGAGCGGAGCGAGGCCCCGGAGAGGCGCGGGTAGCCCTCGGTGCTCTCGCCGCGGTGCCGCTCGCGCTGCGCCCGGGTCATGTAGATGGCGTCGATGTGTTCGAGGTGCACCGGCGTGATGTTGGTGAACAGCGCCAGCTGGTGCGGCTTGCTGGCCGTGAGGTACGCCGCCGAGTTGCCGCTCCCCACGATCCCGGGCAGGTCGCCGACCGAGGCCGGAGTGGCCTGCACGTGGAACTCGCGCTTGAGCCGCTCCACCACGTACGGCGGCATCTCGAACCCCGGGTAGGCCATGGTGACGATGTTGGCGCGGAACCGGGCCAGCGCGTACGCGAACGAGTGCACGGTGCGGGAGTGCCGGAGATCGCCGCAGAGCACCACCTCGAGCCCCTCCAGACGCCCCTTCTCCTTCCACAGCGTGTAGAGGTCGCAGAGGGTCTGCGTCGGGTGCTCGTGGGCGCCGTCGCCGCCGTTCACGACCGGCACGCTGGCGAAGCGTGCCGCCACGCGCGCCGCACCGTCCTCGGGGTGCCGCACCACCAGCAGGTCGGCGTAGCTGCCGCCCACCACGCGCACGGTGTCGGCCAGGGATTCGCCCTTGGCGCGGCTGGTGCTCGCCGAGTCCGCGGCGCTGATCACGCCGCCGCCCAGGCGCAGCATGGCCGACTCGAACGAGAGCCGCGTGCGCGTGCTCGGTTCGAAGAAGAGCGTGGCCATGATCGAACCCCGGCACAGGTTCGACCACGCGCGCAGGTCCTCGCGGAACTCGTCGGCGTGGCGGAACAGCTCCAGGATCTCCTCGCACGTGAGGTCGTCGATCGAGACGAGGTCGCGTTTCTCCGGAGTGGCCATGCCGGAAGCCGACTCTACTCACGCCGCGCGGGTGGCGCCACGCAGCCGCGATCAGGCCAGCGCGGCGAGCGCGGCCCACTGCGCCGGATCGAGCGCCGCGGGTCCGCCGGCCGGCCCGGCCGCGCGCAGTCCCCTGCGGAGGCGCAGCTCCATCCCGATCCGCGCGCGCAGCGCGAAGGCCTGCGCCGGATCGGCGCAGGAGAGCGGCAGGGGCTCGCCGAGCTCCGGCGGCCAGGGCGCCTGCGGGAGGTCCACCTTGTTCCGTACCACGAGCGTGGCCGTGGCCCGCAACTCCGCGTCGTGCGGCCCGGGACCCACGCAGCCGTCGACCACCAGGATCCGCAGCGCGGCGCGGCCCAGCTCGCGTGCGCGGACGATCGCCTCGGCCTCCAGTGCATCCGCCGGCTCGCCCTCGCCCGCGGTGTCGACCAGCAGGTAGGGGTAGCCGCCGAGTTCGACCGGTTCGGCGACCGGGTCGCGCGTCAGGCCCGGCGTGGGACCGGCGAGGACGCGCTCGCCGCCGGCAAGCCGGTTGAAGAGCGTCGACTTGCCGGCGTTGCGGGCGCCGCAGAGCACCAGACGCACCGGCCAGGCCAGGGCCAGCGCCGCGACCGAGCGCTCCCGCGTGGCGGCCGCCTCGACCTGGCGCCGCGGCGGCGGCAGGGAACGCAGCCACTCCAGGTGCGCGGCGAAGTCCAGGCCGCGCTGCTCCAGGGCCAGCGCCAGCTGTGCCGTGCCGATGGCCTCGCGCAGGAGGCGTTCCGCCGGCGCGAGCGCGGGGTCCGGGGCGAAGCCCCCCAACGCGCGCTCCATCTCCGCCACCAGTGCGGGGGATCCGGTGACGTGCAGCTCGATGCTCGCGGGTCGGACGACGACCAGCGCACGGTCCGCGATCCCGCCCGCGAGATGCAGCCCGAGCAGGCGCGGCGGCGTTCCGACACGAAGTCCGGCGATGGCATCCCGGCCGAGCAGGCGGGCGGCGAGGTCCCACCGCGCCGGACCAGAGAGGTCCACGATGGCCACCCCGCCGCGGCCGCGCGGGGTCAGGAGGCGGGCGCCCGGGTCTCCGCCAGGCATCGCAGCCCCTGGTGCACGAGGTCGGGTACGTGCTGGAACGCGAGGCGGCCGTGGCGCAGGTACGCCTCGGCATCGCCGCCGGTGAGGAGCCGGGGCGTGCCCGTCACTCCGGCGGCCGCCTCGACCTCGGCCACCAGTCGCTCCACCGCGCCGCAGAAACCGAGCGTCACGCCTGCGTCCACCGCGCCGGACGGGTCCGTGGCCGGCAGCCGCAGGGACCGGGATGGGTCGGCCCGGGGCAGGGCGGGCGCCCGCGCCTGCAGGCCCGCGGCCATGGTCCCGAGGCCGGGTGCGATGGCACCCCCCAGGAACTCGCCGCCGGCCCCGAGCGCGTTCACGGTCAGCGCGGTGCCGCAATCGACGAAGAGCCCCGCGCGATGCAGCCGGTGCGCCGCCACGCCGGCCACCCAGCGATCCACGCCCAGCGCGGCGGGATCGGCGTAGGCCGTCGGCAGCGGGCAGGGCAGGTCGCGGCCCGCCTCCAGCAGCCGCACGCCCATGCCGGCCAGGACCCGGCGCACGCCGTCGAGACCCGACGGGACGGTGCTGAGACCCACGGCAGCCGCGGGCCGCGATCCGGCCAGGAACCCTACGAGACCCTGCAGGTCGTCGGGGGCGAGGCGCACCCGGCGCGGCTCCCCTGCCCCGTGCAGGGCGCAGTCCAAGGTGCTGTTGCCGCGATCAATCGTCAGCAGGGGAAGCGCGAGCGCCACGTCCGCCTCACTCACTGCCGCAGCGGCGCGCGTGGGTAGGTGTCATGCGTCGTCGATCGCCGCGGGGCGGCGGGTGGGCCCTCAGCGCTTGCGTTCCGGGGCGGTCCAGGTCCGGGTCTCCACGCGCCCGCGACTCAGCACCTCGACCTCGAAGGTGCGGGTGCCGCGGTCGTACTGCTTGCGGCCCTCGTTGATGAGCTCGGCACGGTTGCCGACCTTGGTGCCATTCACCGAGAGGATCACGTCGCCAGACTGCACGCCAAACCGCGCCAGATCGCCGCCGACCCGCTCCAGCATCACGCCGCGGTAGTTGCCGCGCGGCGACTCGTAGCTGCGCAGCGAGATGTCCTGCTCGAGGATCCGATCCACGTTCTGCGCGAGGTAGTCATTGTCCTGCTCGCTCAGCATCCAACGGCCGGGCTCGATCTCCTTGGTCTCCGGCACCGAGACCCAGGGTTGGTTGCGCGGGTCCCCAGGGCGCGGCGTCTCCCGCGGCTGGCTCGGCCGCGTGCCGGTGTTGGCGGAGCCCGCCCGGGCGGTGCCCCTGCGCACCGCCTGGAGGATCTCCTCCGGGAGGTCCAGCTCGTTCTTGATGACCTCCTCCTCCTTCCACTGCTCACGGGCCACGGTGGCGTCTTCGCGCAGGAAGAACACCGAGCGCGCGTCCTCGGCCACCCGTACCAGACGGATGTGCTCGTACGGCGGCCAGAGGGTCTTCTCGAGTTCGACGTGGTGCAGGATCTCGGTCTCGACCGGGCCGCGGGGCAGCGGCGCCGGCGCGCCGCGACCGGGGACCTGCGGCGTCGGCGCGAACACGGCCGGGGTGGTGCGCACCATCTCGGGCGGCGGCTTCACGTCGGAGCCCGGCTTGTAGCGCACCCAGCACCCGGTCTCGTCGGCGCCGTGCACGATGGCGATCACGTTGAAGATCTCCGGCAGCGGCCGCTGCGACTTGGGCACGACCTTGGGGACCTCGGTGTCGGCCTTGCGGGTCTCGGCCTGGGGCGGCAGCTTGCCGGTCCAGTTGGCGTCGCGCAGCAGGCCCCACCAGCGATCATCCTGGTACGACCACGGCAGGTCGTCGGCCTCGCGTCCGGCGCCCCGCTCGAGCAGCTCCTTGGCCTCCCGCTGCAGTTCCTCGCGGGCCTTGCGGGGATCGCGGCCGCGCCCGGTCTGGATCGCCTCGTAGAACAGCCACGCGCTGCCCGCCAGGAGCAGGGCTGAAGCGCCGTAGAGCACCGAGGCAAGCGGGAGTCGCACCATGATCGGAGCATAGCCGACCCGACCCGGGGTCCAGGTACCCCGGGGGGGCGGCATCGCGGCGGCTTCGACGGCGCCGGCGCAGGGTTCTTCCCTGCACCCTGCCAGGGGTCCCGGCCGCGGCGCGGCCGCCGCCTCAGCGCGGCGCCGGCGCCGCGCCGATCGGCGCCACCGAGGCGCCCAGCGTGATGCCACGCATCTGCAGCTTCAGCTCGTCGGGGTTGTCGGACGCGGACAGGGCGTCCTCCAGCGTGATGTTGCCGGCCTCGAAGAGGCGGATCAGCGACTGGTTGAAGGTCATGGTGCCGTAGTAGCTCCCTTCGGACAGGGCCTTGGGCAGCATCCGGGTCTGGCCGCTCTCGAGCAGCTCGCGCACCGTGGGCGTGTTCATCAGCAGCTCCACGGCCGGCATCTGGGAACGCCCCTCCTTGGTCTTGATCAGGCGCAGCGAGATCACGCCGGCCAGGTTCAGGGCCAGCTGCAGGCGGATCAGCTCGTGCTGGTGGGGCGGGAAGAACGTGATGATGCGCTCGACGGTCTGCACGGCGTTCACCGTGTGCAGGGTGGAGAACACCAGGTGCCCGGTCTCTGCGGCCGCGATCGCGGCCTCGACGGTCTCCTTGTCGCGCATCTCGCCGATCAGGATCACGTCCGGCGACTGGCGCACCGCGTGGCGCAAGGCCTCGGGGAAGCTGGGCGCGTCGGTGCCCACCTCGCGCTGGTTCACGATCGAGCGGCGGTCCTCGTACAGCACCTCGATCGGGTCCTCGATCGTGATGATGTGCTTCTGCATGTTGCGGTTCACGTACTCGAGCATCGACGCGAGCGTGGTCGACTTGCCCGAGCCGGCGATGCCCGTCGCGAGCACCAGTCCGCGCTTGAGGCTGGCGAGACGCTTGAGCGGCTCGACCGGCAGGTTCAGCTCCTTGAACGACGGGATCTCCGTCTTGACCAGGCGGAACACGAAGCCGGTCTGGCCGCACTGGTGGAAGGCGTTGCAGCGGAACCGCCCCACGTCGGCCACGCTCACCGCGCGGTCGGCTGCGCCGTGCTTGGCGAAGTGCGCGCGGCCGTGGCTGTCGAGGATCTGCTCGAGGTAGGTCTGCAGCGTGCCCTCCTCGATCGGCGAGTCGCCCACGAAGCGGATCGTGCCGGCGATGCGCATCGCCGGGCAGCCGCCGGCCTTCAGGATCAGGTCCGAGGCCTTCTCCTTGACCATCAGGCGGAGCAGATCGTGCAGGTGCGGCTGCGTCATCGCGGGTTCCCCTAGTGCATGCGGCGGTGTGGTCGGGCGCGGCGCCGGTCCGGCGCGCGGCCCGTTGCCGCACCCCCTCATCGGCCGGACGGCGACCCGGATTGAGGCTAGGCCGGATCCTGGTGCGCTGCGCGCGCCACGAAGGGCAGCAGCGCGTCCAGGAGCTCGGTGATCCCGGAACGGGTCACCGCCGAGATGGGCCACACGGTCTGGCCGGTGGCACGGGCGAGTTCGGCCGCGCGCGCGCGCGCGGCGTCGTCCTCGACCTTGGTGGCCACCAGCACGCTGGGCCGGCCGGCGAGTTCCGCCGAGTAGCGGCGGAGTTCCTCCCGGATCACCCGCCAGGCCTCCACCGGCTCCATCGGCGCGCCGCTGCTGGTCCAGGCGACTCCGGAGCAGTCGACCAGGTGCACGAGCACCCGGGTGCGCTCGACGTGCTTCAGGAACCGGTCGCCCAGGCCGCGGCCGGCGTGCGCGCCCTCGATCAGGCCGGGGATGTCGGCCATCACGAAGGTCACTCCGCCGCGCGCCTCGACGATGCCCAGGTGCGGCTCGAGCGTGGTGAACGGGTACTCCGCGATCTTGGGCCGGGCGCGGGTCAGCGTGGCCAGCAGCGTGGACTTGCCGGCGTTGGGCAGCCCGATCAGTCCGACGTCTGCGATCAGCTTGAGGCTGAGCCGCACGCGGCGCTCCTCGCCGGGTTCGCCCCGCTCGGCCTGCCGCGGGGCCCGGTTCGTGGCGGTGGCGAAGCGCGCGTTGCCGCGACCGCCCTTGCCCCCCTTGGCGACCACGAACGGTTGATCGGCCTGATCCAGGTCCTTCAGCACGTTGCCGCGCCCGGCGTCCAGCACCAGGGTGCCGACCGGGACCCGCAGCACCACGTCTCCGCCCTTGCTCCCAGAGCAGTCCCGGCTGCCGCCCGGCTCGCCGTCCTGAGCCGCGTAGAGCTTGCGGCCGGTCAGGTGGTACAGGGTGTTCTCGTGGATCGTGGGCAGGATCACCACCGATCCCCCATCCCCGCCGTCACCGCCGTCGGGTCCGCCGCGCGGCCGGAACTTCTCGCGCAGGAACGAGACCTTGCCGTCGCCGCCCTTGCCGCCACGCACCGAGACCTCGAGTTCGTCGACGAACACGGCTGGTGGGCGAGGTGCGAGGAGGCGGCGGGTCCGGCGCTCCGCCGGCCGTGCCTCAGGCCTGGGCCGCCGCCGCCGCGGGCGCGGGATCCACGTGCACGTGGCGGCCGGAGAAGCGCACCTGTCCAGGAACCACGGCGTACAGGGTCCAGTCGCTGCCGACGCGCACGTTCCGGCCCGGATGGAAGCGGCTGCCGACCTGCCGCACCAGGATCGTGCCGGCCGTGACCGACTGGCCGCCGAAGCGCTTCACCCCGCGGAACTGCGGGTTGCTGTCGCGATTGTTGCGGGTCGAACCTTGGCCCTTCTTGTGTGCCATGACGTGGTCTCCGGGATCTTCGTGACCGCCGTGCGGCGGTGGATGCTCAGCCCTCGATCGCCTCGATCTGCACCTCGGTGTAGCGGGCACGGAACCCGGTGCGGCGGCGCTCGTTCTTGCGGCGCTTGTACTTCTGGATCACCAGCTTGGGACCCTGGACGTGGCCCAGGACCCTGGCGGTGACCTTGGCGCCGCTCAGGTACGGCGTGCCGACGCGACCCTTGTCCCCGGTGACCAGCAGGACGTGGTCGAACGTGAGCGTGGAGCCTGGCTCGAGCGACGGTTGGTGCGCGATGAGCACCTTCTCGCCTGGCGTGGCGCGGAACTGCTGGTTGCGGTCTTCGACGACGGCGTACATGCGATCCAGGGGGGCTTCGGGCAAGGGAAAGGGCGCAGGATGCTAGGGATGCGCCTGCGGGAATCAAGGGGGCCGGCGTGGCGGCCGTTGCGGCAGGCTCAGGTCTTCACGCCCAGGCCCGCGGGGATCGCCACCCTGGCCTCCTGGCCGTCCGCGGTCAGGAAGCGATAGTGGACCACGTCGATCGGGTAGGTGGGCTCGGCCTTGAACACCACCGTCTTCCCCACCGCTTCCTCCAGGTCCAGGATCGACCGGCGCTTGTAGTTCACCAGGTAGTCGTTCACCGGGGGGGCCACGAACACCTGCAGCACCGAGAAGCCCTTGAGCGGCAGGATGGCGCGCACCTCGCGCAGGACGGTGAGGGCCTTGCTCTGCACGGTGCGCACCAATCCCGATCCCTTGCAGCTGGTGCAGGTCGAGAACATGGTGCGCTTGAGACCCGGTCCGACGCGCTGGCGGGTGATCTCCAGGATCCCGAACGGGGAGATCTTGCCCACCTTGATGCGCGCCCGGTCGCCCCGCAGCTCATCGATGAGCTTGCGCTCCACCGCGCGCCGGTGCTTGTCCTCGTTCATGTCGATGAAGTCCATGATGATGACTCCACCTAGGTCGCGCAGGTGCAGCTGGCGCACGATCTCGGGGATCGCCTCCATGTTGGTCTTGAAGGCGGTCTCCTCCAGGTTGCTGCCGGGCTTGAAGCGCCCCGAGTTCACGTCGATGGCCACCAGCGCCTCGGTCTGGTCGATCACGATGGAGCCGCCGTTGGGCAGCTCCACGCGCGGCAGGAAGAGCCCCTCGACCTCCTTCTCGATGCCGAACGAGTGGAAGAGCGGCGTGGTGAGCTCGTGCAGGCGGATCCGGTCGGCCATCCGCGGCATCAGCTTCTCGGCGAAGTCCTTGATGCGGAGGAACACGTCGGGCGAGTCGACCATCACCTCGTCGATGTCGGGCACGAAGAGGTCGCGCATCGCCTTCAGCACGAGGTCGGACTCCTCGTAGAGCAGCGCCGGGGCGCGCGTGCTCTTCACCCGCGCCGAGATCACCTCCCAGATCTTGGCGAGGTAGTCCCGGTCGCGCTCCAGGTCGGCCTGGGCCTTGTCCACGCCGGCGGTGCGCACGATGAAGCCGATGCCGCCCTTGCCGGTCTCGTCCATCTCCCTCACGATCCGCTTGAGGCGGCGGCGCTCGCGATCGTCCTCGATCTTGCGCGACACGCCGCACTTGGGAAGGCTCGGCATCAGCACGAGGTAGCGGCCGGGCAGCGAGATGTAGGTGGTGAGCGTCGGACCCTTGGCGCCGATGCCCTCCTTGGTCACCTGCACCACCACCTCCTGGCCCTTCTTCAGCAACTGGTCGATCGGCACGCGCGGACGCGGGCCGCGGTCCCTGCCCCCGCGGCGCCCCCGGCGCCCGCGCTCCCGTTCCACGGCCACTCCCGGCGCCGCCGGCTGCGCCTCGGTGGCCGCGCCCGCGCCGGCCGCGCCGCCGCCCGAGCGGGGATCGCCCTCGCCGCCGGCGGACGGGCCGCCTTCGTCACCCTCGCGGGCCTCCGGGTTCTCGGCGACCGAGTCGACATCGGACTCTGCGAACCCGGTGTCGCCGCCGCCGAACTCGGACTCGCCCTCCAGCTCGCCCTGGGCGGCCGCCTCGGCCAGCGGCTCGGGCTGGGCGGCGGAGGCGGGCCGCGCCCGGCTCTCGGCAGGCTCGCCGCCCCCCGTCTCCTCCTCGTCGTCCTCCAGGACGGCCCGGACCACGTCGGGGCCATCCTCGCCGGTGACCCGCGCGCGGCCCTCGACGACGTCGGTGAGCTGGAAGTCGTCCCGCCCGTAGGCAGGCAGGATGTCCGAGGCGTGCAGGAAGCCGTTCATCTTGCCGCCGAACGAGACGAAGGCGGCACCGATGCTGGGCTCGATGTTGACTACACGGCCCTTGTAGATGTTGCCCAGGTAGGCTTCACGGCTGGCGACTTCGACGTGCAGCTCCTGCAGCACGCCGTCCTTGACCACCGCGATCCGGCTCTCCTCGGGATCGAGGGCGTTGATGAGCATCCGCTTCACAGGGCAATTCCTTTCGGGGGCGTCGGCCGGTGGTACCGGCGACGATGCGGGGCGATGCAGAGGCGGAGCCGCGCCGGCGCGCGGCGCGGCCACGGACGCCGCGCGGGCGCCGGAACTGCGTCGACGCACCCGTTGGCGTGCGAGCCTCGGACCTGGCCCCTGGGGACCATGACGGGAGGCCGTGCGCCACCGCGCGTCGCGGCGGCAGGCACGGGATCCCGGAAACAGGCGAGGAGCCGTCACGTCGCCTGGCCGCGGCAGCGAGCAGGTTCGTGTCGGTGGCGACCTTTGGCGGCATGGCGGCTCCTGGAGCGATCCCGGCCATCGGAGTCACGCCGCGCGCCGGCTGGCGCGCCACGCGGCTCCCTGCCGGAGCAGTGGCCCGCGCACGCCGGGCGACCTTGGTCGAAGACTCGGCGGCGAGGACGCTCGGGGCCGGGCAGGCGACAGGCGGTTCGGCGCGCGGACGTTCCGCCGCGGGCCGCGGCGCGTGCCGCACCCCGCGAACAACCCTCCCGGGCACCAACCGGTCCTGGATCCGCCGGACCGAGCGGCCGGGAGGATACCCACCAGGCCCGGAAAAGGACAACGGCGCGCCCGGGGCATTCTCCGCCCCGGACGCGCCGCGGTTCAGGTCGGGGAGTCCCCGGTCACTTCTTCTCGGGCGTCCCGAAGATCGCGTCGTACTCCGACTGCAGCTGGCGGCGGCGGTCGGCCAGCGCGCGGTTCACGTTGATCTCGACCTCCTCGGGGCTGCGGATGATCTCCGGGCTGACGAATACCAGGAGGCTCGACTTGCTCTTGCTGCTGACCCGGTTCTTGAAGAGCCAGCCCAGGACCGGGACGTCGCCCAGGAGCGGCACCTTGGTCTCGGTCTCGCTCGTGGTGTCGGTGCTGAGGCCGCCCAGCACGGCGGTCTGGCCCGACTTGAGCAGCACCTTGGTGGAGATGGTGCTGGACGCCACGCGGGGCAGCGCGATCTCGCCCGCCGTGCCGCCGGCGCCGACGCGGAACACGTCGAAGCCCGCGGGGGCCAGCGACGAGGAGCCGGTGCCGGACAGCGAGTCGGACTGCGGGATCACGTCCATGATCACCTTGTCCGTGCCCGGGATCAGGTGCGGGATGACCAGCAGCTGGAAGCCGGTCTGGACCGGGGAGCGCGGGGCCTCTTCCACCGCCAGCTGCAACCCGCCGGCCTGGCCCTGTTCGGTGCGGGCCTGGGCGTAGCGGATCGTCTCGCCGACGAAGATGGTCGCCTCCTGGTGGTCCAGGGCGATCAGCTTGGGCGCCTGCACGATCTCCGAGGAGGAATCGCGCTTGAGCAGGCGCAGCGCGGCCGACACCTGGGTGAAGTCCAGGGCGCCGAAGATCACGCTCGGCATGACCGTCTCGCCGGTCGGGTTGAGCGCCTCGTCGGCGAACGGACCGCGGCCGGTGTCGTTGGCGATGATCTTGTCGTCCCAGCCGCCGGAGCCGAGGTCGAACGGCAGGCGGTGCGGGATCTGGCCCAGGCCGATCGCCGCGGTCCAGCCGTTGTCGCCGATGTTCACGCCGACGTCGAGGATGTCACGGTTGGTGGTCGTGACGAACTTCACGTCGACGTAGATCTGGCCCGGCTCGACGTCGATCGCCTCGATGATCTTGCGGATCTGGTCGACCACCGGCTTGGTGTCCTTGACCACGATCACGTTGTTGCCTTCGAAGTAGTCGAGGCTGCCGGTCTGCGGCGTGAGGGCCTTCTTGAGCGCGTCGAGCAGCTTGAACGGCGGCCCCTCGTTGCCGAACGTGGCCTGGCCGGCCAGGTTCTTCACGTACGGGGAGTTGAGCTGCGGCACGTAGACCGAGCGTGGCCGGATGAACCGGAGCTGGAACTGCTCCGTCACCAGGTCGTCCTTCATGGCGCTGGGCGGGATCACGCGCAGGATGCCGCGGTTCTCCTCCACCACCACGAATCCCAGGGTCTTGGCGGTGCTGTCCAGCGCGTCCCGCCAGGGGATGTTCTTCAGGCGCAGCGTGATGGTGCCCTGCACCTCGGGCGCGACCACGATGTTGGCCCCCGAGATCTTGGCGATCGTGTCGATCACCTTCTTGATGTCCGCGTCCTCGAACGCGAAGTAGACGCGCGGCGGCTTCTCGACCCGCAGGACGTTGCCGCTCACCTGCACCACGACGCATCCGGCCGCCTCGGCGACCAGGTCGAGGGCACGGCGCCAGTCGACGTTCTCGAGGTCGATGGTGACCGTCTCCTCGATCGCCTCGTCCATGATGATGTTCACGCCCGCGCGCCTGCGGATGCTCTGCACCACGTCCCGCAGGGACCGGTCCTTGAGCTTGAGCGTGATCACGGAGGAACGGTCCGCCTGGATCGGTCCCTCCTGCTGTTGCGGAGCCTGCGCCTGCGGACGAGCCTCCGGCTTGTCCTGGGCGCCGAGCCCGGCCATCGAGAACCCCGGCAGGGCCAGGGCCAACCAAGCCAACGCGTGCTTTGCCTGCATGATCTTCCTCTTCGGAATGCCGACGACCGCTCCCCGACCTGGAGCGCGATCCCTTCCCTCTTCGACTGCCCGCTGCGACGGACTTGACGCCCGCCCCAGCGGTTTTCCGCCGCACCGTCGATCCGGGGCGCGGCGGAGCTGAATCTCAGAACGTCTTCACGATCGTGAAGCCCTTGAACACGAACTCGACCTGCTCGCGGCCGACCGACTTGATGAGCAGGTTGTCGTTCACGTACTCGCCCTCCTGCAGCACCTCGCCGTTCAGGATCAGGCCGGAGCGACCGTTGCCGGACACCGCCACGCCCTTGATCTCGAGCTTGAGCTGCGAGAACTCCAGCGCCGCCTTGGTGCGCTCGTAGAGCTGCATGACGCCGACCACCGCGCGATGGCGCGGATCGGTGCGCGGGACGTCGAGGCGCTCGGCGGAGTTCTCGTACGCCTGCTTCGCCACCTCCCAGTCGCCGTTGATCATCGCGGCGCGCATGGTGTCGAGCAGCTGCTTGATCTCGAGCTCGCTGAGGTAGCGGTCGTTGGAGGCCGCGCCCCGCGCCAGATCGTTGGCCAGGCCGTCGACCTGCTCCACCACCTGCTTGGTCCAGTGCAGCCGGTAGGGCAGGAACGAGATGAGGCCCTTGTCGTTCACGTCCGCGATCTTGGTGCGCATCTCCTCGAGGCTCTGCTTGAGCGTCCGCTCGAGCTGCATGCGTTCGATGATGGTGATCGCCGGGTCCTTGGCACGCTGCGAGATGCCCTTCAGCTGCTGCACCTGGGCGGTGAACTCGTCGATGATCTTCTTCTGGTGCAGGAGCGGCACGCCCTGCTTGTCCACGGGACCGCTGGGCTCGCGCGGATCGACGAAGATGTCCCGGCGCCCGCGCTGGTCCTTGAACTCGTAGCGGTCGCGCCGCATCCCGGTCAGGTTGCGGAAGATGTCCTCGCGCAGGTTGGCCTTCTTGTTGGCGTAGTTGGGGATCTGGACGTCCTTGCCCTTCTGGGTGCCCGTGTAGACGTAGGTCTCCAGGGTCATCTGCACCTGATGGATGGCGTCCTCGCCCGGCTGCGGGCTCCCCTTGCGCCGGTTGTCGGCGGTGAGCGAGAAGTTGCGCACGTTCACGAAGCGCTCGTAGCTCTCGAAGAAGTTCGTGAAGCGCATGAACTGCCAGAGCGTGCCCTTGAACTGCAGGCTGTAGGTGTAGCGGTCGAACTTCGAGCTGCCCCCTGCCGCCGATGCCTTGCCCGGCACCGCCTGGTCCAGCACGACCCCGGCCTGGCGGGCGAACTGGTTGGTGGCGCGCAGGAAGTTGCTCAGCTCACGCTCCTCGGGAAGGATCTTCACGTACTCGTGCACGCATTCGCGCAGAATGATCACGTCGCGCTCGAGCGCCGGGATCTTGGCGATCTTCGCCTCGGCGGCCTGGATCTGGGTCCGCACCGCCGCCACGCTGTCACGCTCCTGCTGCGCCAGGTCCTTGGCCCACCACACGCCGGCGCCCGCGAGGCCGCAGAGCAGCACTGCAGAACCGGCGACGATGAGGAGCTTCTGCTTCTCGTTGAGCTTCTTCATCGCTGTACTCCTCACTTCCCGGCCGGCTTGGCCGCCGGCTTGGCGCCCTTGTCAGGGCGGTTCTTGCTCCAGTCCTTGGCGGGCTTGAAGGTCATGCGCAGGTCGAAGCGCAGCGCCTCGGGGGGCTGCCTCTGCCCATCGACCTCGAGCCGGCCGCCCGGGAAGCTCATCTCCTTCACGTCCTGGAAGAACGGCGCGTTCTCGATGTCGTCGTGGAAGTCGGCGACCTTGGAGATGTTGGCGCCCTGCACCCAACCAGGCATGGCCAGCTGCGGTCCGGAGTTGCCGGCCGCCTCGCGCACGCTCACGCCCTGGAACCAGGCCAGGTGGCGCTCGGTGTTGCCGTCGTTGTTGACGACGTCGAGCACCTGGTCGAGCACCTCGCTCCACAGCATGCGCGACATGGCGATGTCCTTGATGGTCTGCTGGCGCGCCTCGTAGTCCTTCTTCTCCTTCTCCAGCTGGTCGTGGTACGCGGCCCGCTCGGTCACGCTGGCCAGCTTGTCCTTCTCGCGCGCCAGCTCCTGCCTGGCCTCGCCGTACTCGCCGAAGTACGCGTATGCGAACCAGCCGAAGGCAGAACAGACGAGCACCACCGCGGCCAGCGTGGCCGCGAAGAGCTTGAACGAGGTCCGCTCGCTGCGGCGGAACTCCTCGGGCAGAAGATTGATGCGGATCATGGCTGGGGGTCCCTCCTCACACGGTCGCGGCCAGGCCCACGGCCACGGCCAGCTGCGGCGCGCAGCGGTTCAGCGCGTCCACGTCCACGTTGTCGGCCTTCACCTTCAGGCCCTCGATCGGGTTCCACACCCTGGTCTTCTTCTCGAAGATCTTCTCGAAGGTCTCCTCCAGGAACGGCAGCAGCACCGTGCCGCCGGAGAGGTGCACGTCCTGCACCTCGCCATCGAACTGGTTCTCGAAGAAGTCGAACGAGAGGTTGATCTCGTTGCCGAGGTCGTCGAGCACGTTGGCGAGCGCCTCCTGCACGTCGGCCATCTGGTCGCCCGGCTCGCGCTTGAGCTTCTCGGCCTCGGAGTTCTCCAGGCCGAAGCGGCGCGCGATCGCGTTGGTGAGGTCCTGCCCGCCCATCGGGATCTCGCGCGCGAAGCACGACACGTTGCTGCGCAGGATGTTGATGCACGACTTGGAGGCGCCGATGTCGATCAGCGCCACCGTGTGGTTCTCCTCCTGCAGGCCCGGGCTGACGATGTCGTTCAGCTCGTAGGCGTTGCCGATCGCGAAGCTGTCCACGCCGATCGTCACCGGCTGCAGTCCGAGGTTCACCAGCATCGCGGCCTGGTCCTGCACGACCGTGCGCTTGGCGGCGACCAGCAGCACCTTCATCTCGGCCTGGGCACCCTCGGCGGCCTTGGTCTCGGCCAGCTTGTGCACCCCCAGCTCGACCTCGTCGACCGGGAATGGGATGTACTTCTCCGCGTCCATCCGCACGGCACTGACCAGGTTCTCGTCCGACATCGGCGGCATCGGCACGTAGCGGAAGATCACCGATTTGCCGCTCACGGCGGTGGCGACGCGCTTGGTGCGGAAGCGGCCGACCCGGAACAGGTCGGCGATCGCGTCCTGGCGCACCGACTCGCTCGGCACGTCGACCTGGGCGAACGCCGTGATGATGTAGTCGTAGCGATCCTGGGTGATCTCCACGGCCTTGACGCAGTTGGTGCCGAGATCCAACCCCACGATGCTCCTGCGGTGCTTGAGCATGCTCTCCCTCGTGTTCGGTACGCGCCGCGATGCGCGCGCGATCATGGGCCCTATCGGCGCGCGTGCCGTCCCGGGTTGAGCCGCTTCCCGCACCGCCCCGGATCGGGCCACCCGGCGCCGCCCCGGGGAGGCCCCAGCCAAGGCAGGCTCGAGACCCGGGCCCCTCGTGCACCGGGGGGCAGGCCGCCGGACCGGCCTCCCGGGCCGGGCCTGGGGCCGGCGGCACACGCCCGGAACCGGCACGCGCCGTCGGCGCGTGGCATCCGCCGGGCTATTCCTCGCCGAAGCGGGAGTCGAAGAGTTCGCGCAGGGCGCGCAGCTGCTCCTCGCAGTCGGGACCCTCTGCGATCAGCTCCAGGGTCGTGCCGTGCTCGGCCGCGAGCATCATCACCGACATGATCGACTTGCCGTCGACCGCCTCCTCGCCCTCGCGGCCGATGCGCAGGCTGCTGGCGTACGCGTTCGCGGTCTGCACCAGCAGGTGCGCCGGCCGGGCGTGCAGGCCGTGGCGGTTCTCGAGTCGTACCCAGGCCCGGCAGCTGCGTGGCCGCTCCGCTGCGTCGCTCATGCCTTGGGGCCGCTCATCTCGTGCAGCAGTTCGCGGATCTCCTTGGCGTCCTTGGCCGTCACCACGAACTTGCGGAAGTCCGGGTTGCGGGCCAGCGAGGAGATCCAGCGCAGCACCTTGAGATGCGCCTCGGGGTCGTCCGGCGGCGCGAGCAGCAGGAAGATCGTGTGCACGGGCCGGCCGTCGATCGCCTGGAAATTGAGGCTCTTGGGCACCCTGGCCAGGACCAGCGACATCTGCCGGATCTCCTTGCCCTTCACGTGCGGCACCGCGATGCCGTTGCCGATCCCCGTGCTGCCCATCGCCTCGCGCTCGAGCAGGCGCTTGCGCACCGCCGCGAGGTCCTTCTTGGCGAGGCGGCCGGCCTCGACCGCGGCCTGCAATGCCGCACCGAGGGCCTCCTCCTTCGCGGTGGCCTCGAGGCTCTCCAGGATCACGGCCGAGTCGATGAGCGCGGCGATCATCGCAGTGCTGCCTACTTGCGCGCCTTCTTGCGGCGCACGGGACGGGTGGCGCCGGCAGCCGGCGCCTTGCTCTGCTTCGCGGGGCGCAGCTCCGCAGCCACGACCTCCTCGAAGATCGGTTCCTCCTCGTCGCGCGCCACGCGCTGGGTCAGTTCGACCGCGGTCTCCTTGCCGCGCCGGCCGGCCAGGCCGCGGTGCCGCTGCTTGTTCTTCTCCTTGTCCTTCTTCAGCAGCCGCTCGATCTTCTCGACGAGGATGTCCACCGCCTCCAACACGGACGCGCACTGCTCGCGCGCCACGATCTGCTTGCCGGTGCGCACGTGGACGAGGATCTCCACGCGCTTGGCGTCGGCGTCGTCCTGCACGATCGCGTGGATGCCCATCACGTGCGGGGAGTAGCGGGCGAGCTTGCCGGCCTTCTCGGCGACGTAGTCGCGGGTGCGGGGGGAGAGCCGCTTGCCGCGGGCAGTGACTTCGACCTTGACGTCCGCGTTGGGGGTCATTCGTCCTCGGATGGAGTTGGGGCGGAAGGTTCCGAGTCTAGCACCCGACCCTGCGCGTCCGCATCAGGCTGACGTCCCGCGCCGCGCCGGCGGTAGAGGACCCGCAGCAGGTAGAGTCCGCCGGCCTCGCAGTTCATCCCGGCACGGCGGCGGTCGCACGACGCCAGGATGGCGGCCACGTCGGCGGGCCGCAGGCGCCCCAGCCCGACGTCGCGCAGCGTGCCCGCGATGCTGCGCACCATGTTGTAGAGGAACCCGTCGCCCTGCACGGCCAGATCCACGCCGTGCGGACGGCGGATCATGTGCAGATGGTGGATCGTGCGCACCGTACCGCGGCGGCGCGGGTACCCGGGGTTGGTCGCGAACGCCGCGAAGTCGTGCCGGCCGCGCAGGTGCGCCGCGGCGGCCCGCATCGCCGCGAGATCCAGCGGGCGGCGCACCCAGTGGTGCAGGCCCGCCCCGAACGGCGGGCGGACGGGCGCCACCACGAAGCGGTACACGTAGCGCTTGCCGAGCGCCGAGAAGCGGGCGTGGAAGGTGCCGGGCCGTGGTTCGACGGCCAGGACGCGCACCGCCTCCGGCAGGTTGCCGTTCAGGGCGCGCGCCAGCGCCGCGGGTTCGAACGCCCGCGGCAGGCGCACGTGCGCACACTGGCGCAGGGCGTGCACGCCCGCATCGGTCCGACCCGCGCCGTGCACCACCACGGGCTCTCCGAGCAGGATCCGGAACGCCTCCTCCAGCCGCTCCTGCACCGAGTCGAAGCCGGCCTGGCGCTGCCAGCCGGCGAACGCGCCGCCGTGGTAGCAGAGGGTGATCTGGTAGGTGTGCACCGGGGGAGCCGTGCGAGGCCGGGGGGCGGGAGCATCGCGAGGCTCCCGCCGCGGCTCAATGCCGGTCCCGCGCTCAGCGCCGCTGCAAGAGCCAGGTGAAGGTCCCGCCCAGCACGCCCAATGCGCCGCTGATGGCCACGAGCGGCCACTCGAAGCCGAGCAGCCAGAAGGCCAGCGCCGCCGCCGCACCGCCGACGACGACCCCGACGGTCACCAGGAGCGCGGTCGGCCGCGGCTCCTTCCAGGTCTGTTGTGGCGCCTTCGGCAGGGTCGAGACCGAGGTGCGCCGCGCCTCGGCCGGCTTGGGTGCGATCGCCGGAGCGGGCGCCGCGGCCACGGGCGCCGGCACGGGGCGCGCCGCGGGCACCGGCGGCACCGCCGCGGGGGGCGCCGCGGGCGGCCGGGCGGCAGGCCGGGCCGCCGGCTGGCTGCGCGCCGGCTGGCTGCGGGCCGGTTGCGGCTCGGGCCTGGGTCGGGCGGGCGCCGGACGCGCCGCCGCGGGCGAGTGGCCGGCGATCTCGGCCAGTTCGTCGTCCGTGGGCCCCGCCACGGGCTTCTGCGGGCCACGTGCCGCGGCGGGCCTGCCGCCGGACTCGGCCTCGGGCGGGGCCCGGAACCCCTCGTCGGCCGGAGCGGGTGCGGGAGCCGCCGCAGGACCCGCCGGCGCCGCGAAGAGGATGTCCTCCGGCGAAGCATCCGGCGCCGGCCGGGCCGGAGTACCGCCCTTGGAGAACGACACGGACCCGTAATTCATCGGATCGAACGAACCCTTGGTCATGGCGTGAACCTCTTCCGCTGCCAGGTCGCGGGGATGCCCAGGTCGGTGCGGTACTTCGCCACCGTGCGCCTCGCGACCCGGATCCCCCGGGCGGCGAGCAGGGCCACGATGCCGTCGTCGGACAGGGGCTGGTGCGGATCCTCGCCACGGATCAGCCCCGCGATCTGCTCCTTGATCCCCTCGCGGCCGGAACCGGCCGCACCTTCGCCGGGCGTGTCGGACTCGCGCCCGTCGAAGAACGCGCGCAGCGGCAGGGTGCCGAAGTCGGTGGCCACGTGCTTGCCGGCGATCGCGCGGCTCACGGTGGACACGTGCAGGCCCAGCTCGGCGGCGACCTCGCTCATCTTGAGCGGTCGGAGGCCGGCGCGCCCGCGCTCCAGGAACCCCTTCTGCCGGGCGAAGATCGCCCGCGCCACGCGCGCCAGGGTGCGGCGCCGTTGCTCGACCGCGCTGATCAGATTGCGCGCCGACTCCAGCTTGGCGCGCAGGTACTCGCGCACGGCGCGCTCGGCGTGGCGGTCCTGGGCGAGATCCCGGTACAGCGCGTTGATGCCCAGCGACGGCAGGTCGTGGTCGTCGACCCGGACCTCGATCTCGCCGCCGCTGACGCGCACCTCCACGTCCGGCCGCAGCACGCCGGCGGGACGGGGATCGAAGCCGGCCAGCGGGTGCGGGTCGAGGGAACGCACACGCTCCACGAGGTCCTGCACGTCGGCCAGCGGCCAGCCGGTGGCACGGGCGATCTGCGCCAGATGGCCACGGGCGAGGTCCGCGAGGTGCTCGCGCAGCAAGCGCTCGAGCCGCGGCCGGTCAGGATCGTCGGCGCGCAGCTGCAGGATCAGGAGCTCGACCGGGTCGCGCGCGCCGATGCCGCGCGGTTCCAGCGCCCGCAGCGTGGCAAGCGCCGCCGGCAGCACGTCCTCCCCCACCGCCTCGGCCAGCTCCGCGTCGCTGGCGCCCAGGATGCCGCGCTGGTCCAACCGTTCCGCCAGCGCCAGCACCGCGTCGCGCAGCGGCCCGCTCACCTGCAGCCAGGCCAGCTGCAGCCGGATCGAGTCGAGCAGGTCCTCGGCCCCGGCGGGCAGGTTCTGGAGCAGCGCGAGCTTGGGGTCCTCGTCCTCCGCGGAACCGCGGGGCAGGGGCCGGTCCTCCTCCTCGCGCACCGCTCCGCGGAGGCGTTCCGCCGCGCCGTGGGATGGCGCCTCGGCCTCCGGCGGGTGCTCGGCTCCGGTCGGCCCGTCGCGCAGCTCGAGCACCTCGTTGCGCTCCAGCTCCGCGTCGATCCGCGCCACCAGTTCCTGCACCGAGAGCTGCAGGATCTCGATCGACTGCAGCATCCTGGGCACGAGCGCGAGGCGCTGCTCGGTGCGCAGGGACAGGGCGGTCTGGAGGTGCAACGGTGCTGCCATCGGCCGTCGCCGTTTTCGGCACTTGCCCCACCGCGCTTGAGCCCGGGGAACCGGCGCGGGGGCGGCACGGTGTCGAGGCCCGCGACAGCGCGGCGCGGGGTGTCGCGCCGCTGGTCACGCCCGCCCGCCGGGGCGCGGCCGCCGTGCCGGCCGCGCCTGCGGCGCCGCGACGCGCGGGTCGTCGGGCCAGGAGTGCCGCGGGTAGCGCCGCCGCAGCTCGCTGCGCACCTTGGGGTACACCTGGTCCCAGAAGCTGGCCAGGTCGGTGGTGATCTGCACCGGGCGTTGGTTCGGGGCGAGCAGGTGCAGGCAGACCGGTACCCGGCCGCCGGCGAGGCGCGGCGTCTCCGGCAGCCCGAAGAACTCCTGCAGGCGGGCGGCGACGCTGGGGCCATGGGGGCCGTACTCGATCCGCGCCTCGCGTCCCGACGGCAGCCGCAGCGAGTCGGGAGCCTCGCGCGCCAGCGCCGCCCGGACTGCGCCCGGCACCCGGTCGCGCAGGGCGTCCCGCACCGCCTCGGGGTCCAGGTCGCGCAGCGAGCGCCGCGGATCGAGCACGGCCGCCGCCGCCTCGGCCACCTGCGCGTCGCCCAGCTCGGGCACGCCCAGGTCCGGGGCCGCCGCGCGCAGCCACGCCAGGCGATCGAGCCAGGCGCGCAGCGGCCGCGCCTCGCCGAGCCAGCGCCAGGGATCGCGCGCCAGGACGCGTGCCGCCTCGGCCCGCGCCGCGTCGGGATCGAGGTCGCCGGTGCGGCGCTCCTCGAGCACGAGGTCGAGATAGAGCTCGCGGCGCCAGGCGCTGGCCCGGCCGGTCTCGGGGTCGAAGCGGGTGGCGTCCTCCTGGTGCAGGGCGTGGCACGGCGTTCCCGCGAGCCACTCCCGCGCGATGGGCGCGCAGAGCGTCGCGAGCGCGCGTTCGCCCGCGCGCACGCCACCCCGCGCTGCGAGCACCACCACCAGGTCGCGGGTCTCCCCGGCGGCCTCCGGCAGGAGCACGGTGCGGCCGCCGGCCATGGCGCCGTCCCGCCCCCGCGGGTCGAGCCGGCGCGCGACGCGGTCCGGGAAGCCCAGCAGGGCGCAGCGGGCCAGCGCCTCGTGGTCCGGCCGCGCGGCGGCATGCCGCGGCCCCGCGAGCTGCTGCACGGTGCGCGCCACCGCCCGCGCGGCGGCGCGATCGAGGCCGGCGGCCCGGCACGCCTCGGCGCGGAATCCGAGCTCCCTGGCCCGGCGCCATGCCTCGTGGCGCTCGACCAGCCACGGCGCGGGCGGCGCGGTGCCGCGTTCGGCGCGCAGCACATCGCGCGCCATGAGGTCCGGCTCGGCCAGGATCGCCACCATCTCGGCCGCCTCGGCGAGGAGACCCCGGGCGCGGGCATCCACCAGGATGCGTGCCAGGCGCGGATGCACGGGCCAGCGCAGCATGGCCCGGCCGACCTCGCTGACCCGGCCGCGCCCCTGGTCCAGGGCCCCGAGCAGGCCGAGCAGCGCATCCGCGCGTTCGAGCGCGGCGCGCTCGGGCGCCTCGAACCACCCGAACTCCGCCGGCGGCCGGCCCGAGAACGCGCGCACGAAGAGCGCCGGGCCCGAGAGCTCGACCCGCAGGATCTCGGGGCGGTCGCGCTCCGCCATGGCGCGCTCCTCGGCGCGAGCCCAGAGGCGGTAGCAGACTCCGGGCCCGGTGCGGCCCGCGCGGCCGCGGCGCTGGTCGGCCGAGGCGCGGCTGATCCGCTGCAGCCGGAGCACGTCGAGGCCGAGCCCGGGATCGTGCGCGAGGACGCGCGCCAGGCCGGTGTCGACCACCGCGCCGACCCCTTCGATGGTGAGCGACGACTCGGCCACGTTGGTGGACAGGACCACCTTGCGGACCGGACCCGGGCGCAGGGCGGCGTCCTGCTCGTCGGGCTCCAGCGAGCCGTGCAGGGGCAGCACCGGGACGGACTCGGCGATCCGGCCGGACAGCTCGCGCGCGCAGGCACGGATCTCCGCCGCGCCGGGCAGGAACACCAGCACGTCGCCCCCGGTCTCGCGCAGCGCCCGCTGCACCGCCTCGGCCACGCGCGGCGGCATGGGGCCGCGCTGCGCCGCGGGCAGGTACTCGGTGCGCACCGGATGCATCGCCTCCGGTACCTCGATCTCGGCGCACGGGGCGAGGTACTCGCGCAGGGGTCCGGCGTCGAGCGTGGCCGACATCACCACCACGCGCAGGTCGGGCCGGATCGTCGCGCGGATCTCCTGCAGCATCGCCAGGGCCAGGTCGCCCTCCAGGTGTCGCTCGTGGAACTCGTCGAGCACGACGACACCCACGCCGGCGAGCTCCGGCTCGCGCACGCAGCGGCGGGTGAGGACGCCCTCGGTCACGAACCGGATGCGCGTGCGCTCCGAGACCGCCTGTTCGTGGCGCACCTGGTAGCCGACCTCCCCGCCGACGGGGCAGCCTCGTTCGTACGCGACCCTGCGCGCCGCCGCCCGCGCCGCCAGGCGGCGCGGCTCCAGCACGACGATCTCCCCGGGCACGCCCGCGTCGACCAGGGCACCCGGCACGCGAGTGGTCTTGCCCGTTCCCGGGGGCGCGCGCAGCAGCAGCGAGCCTCCCTCGGGAAGCGACCCGGCGATCGCGGGCAGCCAGGCGTCGATCGGCAGCGGCTGGCGCGGCGGAACCGCGCTCACGGCAGCGGCCGCCGTCCCGCCATCGCATCGGCCAGGATGCTCGTGCTCACCTGGTGGATGTTCGCGCCCGCGGGCATTCCGCGCGCCAACCGCGTCACGGTCACGCCCAGCTCGCGCAGGCGGGCGCCGATCCACTGCGCGGTCCCCTCGCCTTCGAGGTCGGGATTGGTGGCGAGGCACACCTCGCGCGGCTGCGTCCGCCGCACGCGGGCCACCAGCGCCGCGACGGTCAGGTCCTCGGGGGCGATGCCCTCGACGCTGGACACCCGGCCCTGCAGCACGTGATAGAGGCCGCGGTGGCCTGCCCCTTCGAAGCTCGCGATGTCGCGCGGATCCTCGACCACCAGGAGCAGGCCCCGGTCTCGCGCCGGGTCGGCGCAGATCGCGCAGGGATCGACCTCGTCGAGGTTGCAGCACTCGCTGCACACCTTGGTCCGTTCGCGCGCCGCGCGGATCGCGTGCGCCAGGTCCAGGGCCTCGGCCTCGGGCGCGCGCAGCAGGTGATACGCGAACCGCTCCGAGGTCTTGGCGCCGACGCCGGGCAGGCGCGCAAGGCACTCCATCAATCGCTCGACGACGCGGGGGCGGGTCACGGGTGGGAGGGGCGCATGCGGATACGGGCACCAGCCGATGGCGAGGCCGCCGCACGGCGGCGCCGCCCGCCGCCTAGAAGCCCATGCCGGGCAGGTTGAGTCCGCCGGTGACCTTGCCCATCTCGCGCTTGTGCAGCTCCTTGGCCGCCTGCATCGCCTGGCGCAGTGCCGCGGTCACGAGGTCCTCCAGGCTCTCCACGTCGTCCGGATCCACGGCCGCCTTCTGGATCTTCACGCCCTGGACCTCCTGCATGCCGTTGACGAACACCTTCACCGCACCGCCGCCCGCCGTGCCCTCGACGATGCGTTCGGCCAGCTCGCGCTCGGCGTCCTGCATGCGCTTCTGCATCTGCTGGGCCTGCTTCAACAGGCTCTGCATGTCTCCGAAGTTGCTCACCATGATTCTCCTCTGTCCTGCACCGGTCCGCGCCAGGGCGGCATCGGCTCACGGATCGTTCGGCTCCTCGGCGGCGTCGGCCGCGCGGGTGACGTCCAGGATCTCGCCTTCGAACTTCTCGACGACCTTGCGCACCGCGGGACTCTGCACCGAGCCGGGCGGCGGCGGCGTCGCCACGTTGCGCGCCGCCGGGTGCGGTGCCAGCGCCGGCGCAGCCGTAGGCTGCGGCGCGACCACCAGCACGCGGACCTCCTTCCCGCACAGCTCCGAGAGCAGGCGCTTGAGATCCTGCTTCACGCCCTCGTAGCCGAGCCGGTCCAGGAAGAGCCGCTGGTCGGTCTGCGGCTCGACCCGCACCACGCCGCCGGCATCCGGGTCGCGCACCACGCAGCGCTCGATCGCCTCGGCGATGCGCCGCTTGTCGAGCTGCACGAGCCTGGCGAGCAGGCGCGCGCGCAGGTCTGCGGCCGGCGCGGCAGGCGGCACGGCGGCGGCCGCGGCCTGCGGGCGCGGGACCGCCGGCGAGGCGGGCGCCATGGCCGGCGCGGCCTGCGGCGTGGCGGTGCCGCTGCCCGGTTCGCCGGCGCGCAGCTCCGCCACGAGCTGACCCAGCGTGGGGAGCTCGCCGGCGCGCGCCATGTGCAGGAAGGTCAGCTCGAGGACCAGCTGCCGGTCGTCGTGGTCGCGCAGGCGCGCGCGCCCGCGGATCGCCGCCTGCAGCATGGCATCCAGTCGCGTCGGGTCGGCCTGCTTCGCCAGGGCCTGCAAGCGGGTCCGCACCTCGCCCTGGTGGTCGACGAGGTCGCTCTCCGCCCCGTCCACGGCGAGCAGGAGCGCAGCACGCAGCAGCCCGACGACGTCGCCGAGCGCCGCGCGTTCGTCCAGGCCGGCCGAAGCCAGCTCACGGGCGAAGCGCACGGCCGTGCGCGCGTCACCCTGGGCCAGGGCCTCGGCCACCTCGAGGCAGCGGGCCAGCCCGACGCGGTGCGCGAGGCGCCAGTAGGCGTCGAGGTCGAAGCCGGCGCCGAGCGAACGGGCCAGCGGCAGGACCCTCTCCAGCGTGGTCTCGGCGTCGCGCATGCCGCCGTGGCTGTCCTGCGCGATCGCGGCCAGGACCGCGGCGGGCAGCGCCACGCCTTCGCGCTCGCACAGCGCCGCCAGCCGGCGCTCGATGTCCACCGTGCCCACCCGGCGGAAGAAGAGCACCTGGCAGCGCGACCGGATCGTGGCCGGGATCTTGTGCACCTCGGTGGTTGCCAGCACGAACACCACGTTGGGCGGGGGCTCCTCCAGGGTCTTGAGGAACGCGTTCCATGCCGCGGTCGACAGCATGTGGGCCTCGTCCAGGATGTAGACCCGGTACCGGGAGCCCATGGTCGCGAAGCCGACGTGCTCGCGCAGTTCGCGGATGTCGTCCACGCCGTTGTGCGAGGCGGCATCGATCTCGATCACGTCCGGATTCGTGCCGTCGAGCAGGCTGCGGCACGTGGCACAGGTCCCGCACGGATCCGGCGTGGGCCCGCGCTCGCAGTTCAGCGCCCGCGCCAGGATCCGCGCGGAGGTCGTCTTGCCCACGCCGCGCGAGCCGGCGAACACGAGCGCATGCGGGATCCGTCCCGACGCCAGCGCATGGCGCAGCGACGCCAGCACCTCGTCCTGGCCCACGAGCTCGGGGAACGAGCGGGGACGGAAGCGACGTGCCAGTACCTGGTAGGGTGCCGCGTCGTCGGGTTCGCTGGAGTTGGCCATGCTGCGCAGTGGGGACACCGCCTCGGCCGCGCAGGCGGGCGGATCCCACCGGGGTCGCTCGGCTCGGCGCGGGTGCAGACCGCAGTCTGCCGTCTCCGCTGCGGCGGGGAAAGCCACCTCGGCGCGGAGACGGATCAGCGACGCCCCAAGGTGGAGACCACCAGGCACCCCGGACACAGGCCACCGCATGCTTATGGCTGCTCCGTTTCCGGCCTGACCAGGTTCACACCGTTGCCTTGCCCGGGACCCGATGGTCCACACCTGGGGGCGCCGCTGCCCTGCCCGGCGAGGCCGGGTTCTGGCGGAGAGGGGGGGATTCGAACCCCCGGTGGCCTTTTGGGCCACACACGCTTTCCAAGCGTGCTCCTTAAGCCGCTCGGTCACCTCTCCGTGCGAGAGGCCTCTACGGGCAGGACGCGGGGTTCTACGCCGGGCGCATGGTCCGCGCCAGCACGGAGTCGCTGCCGCTCCGGCAGCGCCGGACGGGGAGTGGCGGAGAGGGGGGGATTCGAACCCCCGGTGGAGTTGCCCCCACTTTGGTTTTCGAGACCAACCCGATCAGCCGCTCCGGCACCTCTCCGCACGAAGGACCGCTGGCCGCGGGAGGTCGGGATTGTGCCGGGGGCTGGCCGCCAGTCAACGCAGCCGGCGGAAGAAGCTGCGCAGCAGCGCCGCGCTCTCGTCGGCGAGCACGCCTTCCACCACCGTACAGCGGTGGTTCAGGCGCGGGTCGGACGGCAGGTGGTAGAGCGAACCGCACGCGCCGAACTTGGGATCGCGCGCCCCGTAGACCACCCGCTCGATCCGCGCGTGCAGCAGGGCGCCGGTGCACAGGATGCAGGGTTCGAGCGTGCAGTAGAGCGTGGCGCCCGGCAGCCGGCCCTCGCCCGCGTTCGCGAACGCCTGGGCCAGGGCCTCCATCTCCGCGTGGGCCAGGGGCGACCGCCGCTCCTCGCACCGGTTGCGCCCTTCGCCCAGGATCTGCCCCTCGCGGACGACGAGGGCGCCCACCGGAACCTCGTCGGCAACGCCCGAGGCCTCGGCCAGCACCAGGCAGCGCCGCATCCATGCCTGATCCTCTGCGCTTGTGGCCTCCATCGCGGCGGTTCTATCATCCGCCCTCCCCTCACGGACACGAGCGACACTTGAAGAAGCGCGACCTGCTGACCTCCGGCGACCTCGGCTCCCAGGAGCTCGACAACCTCCTCGACCTCGCGGCCCGGATGAAAGGGCGGCACCCGGGGAGCCTGCTCGCCGGGAAGACCCTGGCCCTGCTCTTCTTCGACCGCAGCCTGCGGACCCGCGTGTCGTTCGAGGTCGCGATGGTCCAGCTCGGCGGCCACTGCATCGTGATCTCCCCGGAACGCGAGATGTACGACCTCGAGCCGACCGAGCAGGCCGTGATGGACGGCAGGGCCGAGGAGCACGTCAAGGACGCGGCGCGCACGCTGTCGCGCTACGTCGACTTCCTGGGCATCCGCCAGGTCGCGAAGTCCGGACCGTGGGAGCGGGACCGCCGCGACCTGCTGCTGCGCGCGTACGCCCAGCACGCATCGGTGCCCGTGATCAACCTGGAGTCCGCCTCCGAGCATCCCTGCCAGGCCCTGGCCGACGTGTTGACGATGCGCGAGAACCTGCAGCGCCTGCGCGGCCGCAAGCTGGTGCTGGCCTGGGCCAACCACCCGGAGTCGCGCAGCCCGGGCGCCAGCCACTCGGTGCTCACCCTGGCCGCGACGCTGGGCATGGACGTGACGATCGCGCATCCGCTGGGCTTCGAGTTGGACGAGGCCGTGGTCCAGACGGCACGCCAGCGCGCCGGTGACTCGGGCGGCAAGGTCCAGATCGTGAACGATCTCGACGCCGCGATGCAGGGCGCGGACGTCGTCTACTCGCGCTCGTGGGGCTGCCTCAAGCACTGGGGAGACGCCGAGCGGGAAGCCATGCTGAAGCGCGCCCTGCAGGCCTGGCGGATCGACCGGGAGTTGATGGCGCGCACCAAGGATGCGCTCTTCATGCATCCACTGCCCGTTCGGCGCAACGTCGCGGTCACCGACGAGGTGCTCGATGGTCCGCGGTCGGTCGTCTACGACCAGGCGGCGAACCGGGTGCACGTGCAGAAGGCCCTGCTCGCCTGGCTGGGTCAGTAGTCCGCGCTCCGTGCGGATGCGGTGCCCGCGGGCGGACGCATGACCGCGTTGGCGGCCATGCACTTACGCCGGGCCTCCCGGCATCCGCTCCGGGCCCTGGGAATTCCTTCGTGCGGTCGGCGCGGCGCTGCCGCTTTCCACTGGGCCACTCGGCTATCGTGTCCCCCACCGGACGGTCGTCTCCGTCCGGCTCCCACCTCAGGAGGATTCCATGCTCGCCATGCTCACGGCATTGGCCCTGGCCTCGGGGCCAGGTCCAGTCCCCACCACGGTCCCCCCGATGCTCTATTCGGAGATCGTGGCCCAGGCCGAACTCATCTTCACGGGTTCGGCGGTCAAGTCGGTCTGTCGCATCGAAGAAGGCGGCAAGACCATCCGCACGTTCGTCACCTTCACCAACCTGGCCTTCACCAAGGGCCAGCACCAGGGCGACCTGGTCCTGCAGATCGAAGGCGGCGAGGTCGGCGAGGAGCGCCTCGTCGTGCCCGAGATCCCGAAGTTCAAGGTCGGCTCCCGCTACCTGCTCTACGTGGTCGCCAACGGCAAGAACATCTCGCCGATCGTGGGCTTCCACCAGGGCGCCTTCGAATTCGCCGAGCGCAACGGCCGCGAGGTGCTGCTCAACCTGCGCGGCGAGGAGCTGATCGGCGTCCAGAACGACCGCTTCGTGTTCCTGGCGCCCGCCGCCCCTGCACCGGCCGTGCGCGCGCCCGAGGCCGTGCTGGCCAACACCACGGTCAAGCCCGCGGATGCCGACGTCGCCGCCAAGGAAGAGGCGATGGTGCGTGCGCGCCGCGAGCGCGAGCAGATCCACTCCCGGCCGCTCGACATCGCGGTGGCTCCCGCCGTCCGCCCCGGTCCCGCCGCGAACACCCCGCCGGCAGGCACCACGCCGGCCCGCTCCACCGAGCCCGGCGTCGATGCATCGCCGATCTACGTGAAGCCGGGTCAGGACCCGGGCATCCGCGCCTCCGCGCAACTGCTCCTCGACATGGCCGCGCGCCAGGGAGGCAAGTGAGATGAAGCGCAACACCATCCGCGCGCTCGTCGCCGCAGGCGCCGTCCTGCCCCTGATGAGCTACGTGTTCTTCTCCGGCTCCCCCCGGTGGCCGCTCAGCGGCGGCTTCCACTACGTGGTGGACCTGAACACGACCTCGTTCCCGGCCGGTTCGGTCTGGGACAACAACGCCCAGTACTCGCTCTCCGACTGGCGGGACATGGGCAGCACGGGCTTCCTGCCCGGCTACACCCGCACCAACAGCGACTTCAACGACCACGGCAACGGCCGCAACTCCTGGGTGTGGCTGAACCGGCCCAGCGACGGCTGGCTGGGCATCACGTTCGTGCGCTGGAGCGGGTCGACCATGGTGGACTGCGACATCTGGTACAACTCGCGGCCCGACTACCTGTGGACCAACGGGCTCACCGACCCCTCGGCCTCACGGCCGTACTGGCCGATCGAGTTCCGCAACGTCGCGCGCCATGAGGCCGGCCACGCCATCGGGTTCGACCACGAGAACCGCACGCTGGCGCAGATGAACTCGATCTCGCAGCACGGTGCGGGCGTCCCGCACACGACGTCTACCGGGATGCTGCCGCACGCCGACGAGAAGGCCGGCTGCCGCGTGCTCTATCCGGGCTCCGGCACCACCTGGAACGTCATGTCGACGGTCTGGCGCGAGCCGGATCAGGTCGCCAACAACGGCGCCCGCAAGCTCACGCTGAGCGGCAGCTACGCCGCGGGCACGGCGGTGACCATGCCGGTCTGGCTGACCAACCAGAGCAACGCGACGGTGCCGGGCCTGGCCGCCGGCATCCGCGTGGGCATCTACCTGTCCACCAACGCCATCATCAGCACCGGGGACACCCGGATCGCCGAGTACACGTTCACCGGGGACTGGCCGGCGCACGCCGCGGGGTACTACACCCTGGGTGGCACGATCCCGAGCAGCATGCCTGCCGGCTCGTACTACGTGGGCGCGATCTTCGACAACACCGGCGTCGTGGCCGAGCGCTACGAGACCGACAACGACTCCTACGTCGGCCCGATCACGGTCACCAACACCGCCTACACG
>JADLFX010000031.1 GCA_020849665.1 Planctomycetota bacterium
GGACTTGGACTGGTGGGCCGTGCTGGACTCGAACCAGCGACTTCGACCTTGTGACGATCGCACTCTACCAACTGAGTTAACGGCCCGCCGGTGAGGCGCGGGAAGGTAGCGGCGGGAGTGGGGCGAAGCAACACCCCGCGCGGTCCACGCCCGGGGCCGCGCCCGCCGCGGATGGGCGCGGCGCGCCGGGCCGGATCGGCCCGGGCGCGCGGGGCTGCACGCGCGCGGCCTACTTGGCCCGCGTGTAGGTGGCCTCGAAGTCCTTCAGCATGGGGCCGGCGCCGGGGAAGCGCTCGGAGCTGAAACGGATCGCCGGCTGGCCGTCCTTGCCGAACGCCAGGATGCCGCGCATGGCGCAGGGCTGGCCCATCATGGGATCCGAGCAGGTCATCACGAGGGTGTGCTCGTCGCTCCACCAGGTCCGCATGTAGCCGACCATCCCCATGCTGTCCGCGGACACCCACTCGTAGCAGCGGGAATCCGAGCTCCAGCCGAGGAAGCTGATCCCCTCGTAGCTGACCTTCTCGGTCGCCCCGGGCATTGCGACGGGGTCGCCGACCGTGTGGCTGTGCAGCACGTTGCCGCCGGGCGCGGCCTCGTACGTCTCGCGGCCCGAGATCTCCATCGGGGGCGCGCCCGGGCTCGGGATCATCGTCCCCTTCACCTGCCACGTGCCCAGCAGCCGCTGCATCTTGGCCATCTCGGGGCCCGGCTTGGCGGCACTGGCCTCGGCGGCCATGGCCGCGACCTTGGCGTCGGCCGCGCGCTCCATGACGCCCTCGACCTCGACGTAGAACGGGCCGGTGCCCATCGCGTGCTCGATCTTCAGTTCGTACCGGTCCTTGGCGAAGCGCACGGTCTCGCGCGACAGGTACGGCTTGCCCTCGTGCGTGCCCATGGTGGCGATGAGCATCGTGCCGTCCGCGGCGAAGTCCACGTAGGCGCGCGCGACCTTGCCCATGCTGTTGGACGCGAGCATCACGTGGCGGCGGGCCTCGCGATCCCAGCCGTAGAGGCCGCGCATGCTCATGGGCGGCATGTCGCCGGTGAAGGCGACCTCGGTGCGCACCTCGAGGAAGTGCCCGCCCAGCACCCACTTCGCCTCCTCGTGCACGGTCCACTTGATCTTGGGCGCCTCCGGAGTCGGCTGGTAGGTGCCGCTGCCCTTCCAGGCGCCGACGAAGGGCGCGTACTTCTGGAGTTCTGCGGCCGGCTTCATGTCCGGCATGTCCTGCGCGCGCGTACACGGCGCGGCGAAGACGAGAGCGAGGATGGCGAACGAGACGATCGGGCGCTGCTGCATGGCTGCTCCTTGGCCCTGTGCGGGCGGATGGCGAGAAGCAGGGATTGCACACGCTCGCACCCTCCGCTGACCAGACCCCAGGCCCGCGGCCGGCGCGGGCGGCCCCGACGCGGCCGCGCGGCCGGCGACGGTGCGCCGCGGAATCCCGCCACGCTCCCCGCGGAGCCCTGCCGATCCTGGGCTCGCGGGCGGATCCCCGCCGCCCGCTCCGGGCCGGGCCATCGCGCTCCGGGCCGGGGGCGCGGCGCGCGGCCGGGAGCAAACCCTGCCCGCCGATTGCGCGGGGCCGCGCTGGGTCCCACTTCGGGGTACGGCAACGAAGCCGCGATGGCATGGTGACCTCCGCCTCCGCCCGGCCGGCGGCCTTGCGCCGCGCCGGTTGACAGCCCTCGGCAGGCGTGCGATTCCCAGGGGCGCAACCTGGACCGGCACCATGCGCAGGCAACCCGTGGACGAAGAGCGCGAGCGGCTCGACGACGAGTACGAGGCGGATCCCGACTCCGAGGCGGGACTCGAGGCCGGCCGCGAAGGCGGACTCGAGACCGAGCTGGAGCGGGCCGCCACGCGTGCGGAGTACGCGCTGGAGGAGGGCGAGCCGGCGCTGCAGCCCGACCCCACGCACACGCGGCGGATCTTCCTGGCGGCGGCCAGCGGTGCGTTCCTGCTCGGCGCGGCCGCCGGCTTCCTGGGTGGCCACTTCAGCGCGAGCGCCGCGGCCCGCGGCGCGCGCAGCGAGGAGCGCGTGGACGACTACCTCGCGTTCGCGCGTCAGGTCGCGACGTGGGAGACCGACGAGCTCGAACCGCACGCCATGGTGGTGCTGAGCGCGGTGCGCAACTTCGGCGGCGACCCGATCCTCTGGGACGCCGTGGGCCGGTTGCTGCGGCGCGCGGTGGACCGTGGCCTGCGCGCCGACAGCCGCCTGGGCGAGGAACTCCTGGTCACGGTGGCGGTGCGGCGTCCGCCCGAGGCGCTCAACGCGCTGGTCGAGCAGCTGCGCGGGCAGATGCAGGTGCGGGTGGTCCCGCGGGAGCGGCGCTGATGGGGCCCCAGGGTGGCAGCGGCGGCGGCGTGCGGGTGACCCGCCTGCCCGGCAACAAGGTGAAGATCGAGGTCGACAACGGCGCGGACTCGGTGACCTGGCTGGTCGAGGGCGCGGGCCGGAGCACGACCACGAAGCTGCAGCCGGACCCGACCAACACCCGCAACGGCGTGGCGATCGTCGATGTCCCGCCCGACGCCGAACTCATCCACGTCGTGTCCGGACGCAAGGGCACGTCGTTCCGTTCCGGTTCGTTTCCCATCGCGGAGCGCTGACATGGCACCGCGCATGCATCCCCACGGTTCCCGCTCCCGTCACGCGCCGCCGCGGCGCAGCGATCGTCCCATGTGCACGCAGTCATTCGTTCGAGGTCTCGTTCCGTTGGCGTTCTACGGCGCGCTCGCCGCGCAGGGCGTCGTGGTGCCGGCACTGCCCGGCGTGGACGCGCCGGCCCGGGCCGAGTTTGCGGGCGTGACGCACGCGCAGCGCCAGCAGGTGCTCGTCGCTGGCCGGCATCTGCTCGGCCTGCGGGGCACGCCCCTGCGCGCGCTGGTCGTGCGGCGCGATCCCGGCGCGGCCGGGAGCCTGCGCGGCGGGGCGGTCGAGCTGGAGGTCGCGCTCTCGACCTCACCCGCGGATCCGGATGCGCCCGCGGAGGCGTTCGCCGCCAACCAGGGACCCGACCGCCGCGTCGTGTTCCAGGGCGTCGTGAACGTCCCGGACGCGCCGGCGCCCGGCGCATCCGTGGACCCGTGGGGCGCGGCGAGCACGGTGCGCGTCGACTTCGCGACGCCGTTCCCGTACGCGGGCGGCACGCTCTGCCTCGACCTCAGCGGGCGGCCCCTGGCGGGTTCGGCGAGCCCGTACTGGCCCGTGGACGCGTGGTTCACGCCCGGCGACGGGCGGGTCGAGCCGATCGGCGCCGGCTGCGCGCGCCTGCAGCACGACGGCGCCGACGCCGGTGGCTGGGCATCGACCCTGCGGCCGGGCGCCAGCGCGGTGTTCGAGGCCTTCGCGCAGCCGGGCGCCAGCGGGTTCCTCCTGCTCGGCGCGCAGGCCCTGCCCGGCGGCCTCGACCTCGGCGCCGTGGGCATGGCAGGCTGCCGGCTCTGGGTCGATCCGGTCCTGGTGCTCGGCGCGACCTTCGCGCCGCTGCCGCAGCCCTTTGCCGTGGCCCAGGCCAGCGTGGCGGTGCTGGTGCCCAAGGACCCCATCCTGCTCGGCGCCGTGCTGCACGCGCAGTGGCTCGAGGTGGAGCTCGCGCTGCCGCCCCGGCAGTGGAGCACGCCCGCGGGGTTCGCTCTCAGCGGCGCGGTGCGCGCCACGCTCGCCTCGCAGGCCACCACCGCAGGCATGGCCATGGTGGTGGCGGACTGGCAGCCTCCCGCGCCGCCGCCGGCGCTGGGCCTGGTGCAGCCCGCCCTCGCGCCGGTGCTCTGGTTCCCCTAGATCGCGACCGTGCCGGCCTCGCTGGCCTGCGTGGTGAGCAGGTTCGTGGTCACGCCATGCGTGGCGAACGCCTGCGCCATGGCCTTGCCGATCGCCTCCGAGACCTCGGCGCGGCGCGTGAGCGCGACGATGCCCGGCCCGTGTCCGCTGATCGTGGCGCCGGCCGCGCCGGCGGCGTGCGCGGCGTGGATGGCCTCGTCCATGCCGGGGACGAGGCGGCGCCGGAACGGCACGTGCACCTCGTCGAGCATGCTCGTGCGCAGCAGCGCCTCGTCGCCGTCTGCCAGCGCGCGCAAGAGCCCGAGCAGCCGTGACGTGGTGCGCTGCGTGACCGAGTGCGGCAGCGTCGCCGGGATCAGGCGACGCGTGTCGGCCAGGCCGACCGCGTACACGGGCAGCGCCAGGACGAAGCGCCAGCCGGCATGCAGCGGGTGGCGCAGCACCCGGTACTGCTGCGGGCGGGTCGATGGCGGACTCACCAGGCAGGCCGAGGCGAGGCCGCCGGCCAGCGCCGACGCGCCGTGGGCGGGGTCGCCGCCCAGCTCGACCAGGAGGTTCAGGGCCTCGTCGAGCGACGTGGTGCGCCTGGCGAAGCGCATCCCGGCCACGATGCCCGCGGCATAGAGCGCGGTGCTGGAGCCGACCCCCGCCCCGCTGGGCGGCTCGTGTTCGATGCGGATCGTGAGCGCGGCCGGGACCTTCGCCTTGCTGCGTTCGGCCACCAGGTGCAGGCCGCGCAGGAACGGATCGTGGCGCGGGTCGAGGCCGCTCTCCGGGTGCGAGGGGCGCTCCACCACGTGGCCGGGCTCGGCCCGCTCCAGGACGCGCACCTCCAGCGGCACGCGCAGGGCGACGCTGAGCACGGCGTAGCCAGGGCCGAGGTGTGCCGCCGAGGCGGGAGCCTGGATGCGCATCAGCTCCTTCACGGGGTCGCGCTTCCCGGCGCGTGGCGGTGCCGGGGCTCCGGGGTCGCCGCCGCCGTCGATGCCTGCATGTCGGTGCTCGGGCTCTCTGCCGTCCTGGGATCCGGCGCCGCGGGGCCCGCGACGCTGCCCAGTGGGTCGGCGTCAGAGGTCGCCGAACTTGATCCCCTGGGCCAGAGGCAGCTCCAGGCCGTAGTTCACGGTGCTGGTCTGGCGGCGCATGTAGGCCTTCCACGCGTCCGAGCCCGATTCGCGCCCGCCGCCGGTCTCCTTCTCGCCCCCGAACGCCCCGCCGATCTCGGCGCCCGAGGTGCCGATGTTCACGTTGGCGATGCCGCAGTCGGAGCCTGTCTCGCTCAGGAAGCGCTCCGCGCTGCGCGCGTTCAGGGTGAAGATCGCCGAGGAGAGGCCCTGGGGCACGTCGTTGTGGATCGCGATCGCGTGGTCGAGGTCCTTCGCCTCCAGCAGGTAGAGGATCGGGGCGAAGGTCTCCTCGCGCACGACGGGCATGCCGGGCTCCGCCCGCACCAGCGCCGGCTCGACGTAGTGGCCACCGGCCAGCGCGCCGAGCAGCGCGCGCGTGCCGCCGCCGTGCACCACGCGCCCGCCCTGCTCACGCGCATGCGCCAGCGCCTGCTGCATCGCGCGCACCGCCGTGCCGTCGATCAGCGGGCCCATCAGCGTGGCCGGGTCGAAGGGGTCGCCGATCCGCACCTGGCGGTAGGCCTCGACCAGCCGGCGCTCCAGTTCGGAGAGTGCCTTGGGGGTGGCGATCAGCCGCCGCGTGGTGGTGCAGCGCTGGCCGGCCGTGCCGACCGCACCGAACAGGATCGCCCGCGCGGCCATGGCCAGGTCGGCGTCGTCGAGGACCACGACGGCGTTGTTGCCGCCCAGCTCCAGCAGCGTGCGGCCCAGCCGCGCGCCCACGCGCTGCGCCACGATCCGGCCCATGCGGGTCGAGCCCGTGGCCGAGACCAGGGGCAGGCGCGGGTCGTCGAGCAGCCGCGCGCCCACCTCGTCGTCGCTGCCGATCACCAGGCCGAGCAGGCCGCCGAACCCCTCGCGCTCCAGCACCGCCGCGCACACCCGGGTCATGGCGATCGCGGTGAGCGGGGTCTTCTGCGAGGGCTTCCACACGCAGGCGTCGCCGCACACCAGGGCGAGCATCGAGTTCCAGGCCCACACCGCGGCCGGGAAGTTGAACGCCGTGATCACGCCGGCCACGCCCAGCGGGTGCCAGGTCTCGCGCATCGCGTGCCTGGGCCGCTCGGACTTGAGGGTGAGCCCGTAGAGCTGGCGCGAGAGCCCCGTCGCGAAGTCGGCGATGTCGATCGCCTCCTGGATCTCGCCCCGACCCTCCTCCAGGATCTTGCCGGTCTCCAGGGTCACGAGTCGCCCCAGGGCCTCCTTGTGTGCGCGCAGCTCCAGGCCGATCTGCCGCACCAGCTCGCCGCGCCGCGGGGCGGGGACCTCGCGCCAGCGCAGGAACGCCTCGTGCGCGGCCCGCGCCACGGTGTCGTAGTCGGCGGCGCCGGCCCGCCGGACCGCGCCCACCTCGCGGCCGTCGATCGGCGAGACCACCGCGAGCCGTTCGCCCGCGGTGCGCAGCCAGTGCCCGCAGTACGCGCCGCTCGACTCGCCGCGGATGCCGAGCTCGGAGAGGAAGGAGGGATCCATGCGGGGATCTTAGTTAGGCGTGCGGCGCGGCACACCGTGTGGCCTGGGGGGTGACGGGTCCGCCGGACGCGCGCGGGCCCTGCCGCCGCCCGCGTCAGAAGTCCGCCCGCAGCTCGCTCGCGTTGCCGAAGAACGTGAACACCTGGCCGGTGGCGAACGACACCGAGACTCCGTAGTCCTGGCCGCCGACCTCGTCCAGCGGCCACGCCACGTCGAGGCGCAGGACGCGGCTGCCGAAGAGATGGCTGGAGCCCAGGCGCAGGCCCAGGCCCACCGAGCGGATCGGGTCGCTCATCGAGTACCCCTGGACGGGATCGTGCACCCAGCCGACGTCGCAGAACGCGGCGGCGCCCAGGCGCACGCTCCACACCTCGATCCCGGTGTCGATGCGGTCCTCCAGGTTGAGGCGCGCGTAGCGCGAGCCCGAGAACTCGCGGGCCGGGTAGCCGCGCAGGCCGTTGTCCTCGCCCAGGGTGAACTGCGGCACGAGGTCCTGCCGCTCGGCGGCGAGATCGAACGTGAAGCTGGCGGCGAGCGTCTGCTGGGGCAGCGAGAGCTGGTAGGCGTGCAGGGCCAGGCCCGTGCGCCAACCCTGGGCGCGCGCGTCGTTCCAGCGCGCCTGCCCGGTCGCCTCCAGGGTGAAGTACGTCTCGGGCCAGGCGCGCACGGCGATCCGGGTCTGCAGGGCGAGCACCGGCTGCACCTCGCTTCCCACGCCCTGCTCGTCGCGGTAGCGCGCGGCCACGCGCGCCAGGAGGCTCACGCCCAGAGGCAGGTCCTCGTCGAAGTCGATGGCGTCGAGGCGCTGCACCTCGTCGAACGCCGGCCGGTACTCGTAGGTGGCGTACGGACCGAACTCGACCCACCAGGTGTCGCCCGGCACGCGCCAGCGCGCCGCGTCGATCCCGAACGCCGGCTCGTACTCGGCGTAGCGGCCGCGCAGGTCGAGGCCCACGGCGTGGCGTTCCTCGCGCGGGCCGGTGGCGTGCGCGGCGAAGAAGCGCATCTCGTGGCGGTCCAGCGGCACCTCCGCCGTGGTCTCGCCTTCGCGGTAGTAGTCCACGTCCTCCTGGGCGCTGCTGCTCTCCATGCCGTAGGTCCAGGGATCGCTGAGGTGGTGGTAGGGCCGGCGCAGCGCGAGGTCGAGGAACGCGCCCTCCTCCGTCTCGCCCACGCGGGAGGCCAGGGTGTGCCAGGTGCCGAAGAGCTGCGGATCGACGTACTCGAGGTAGTTGTTGTATTCGTCCTCGGAGTACCGTGCGGTGGCGACGAGCTTCTTGCCCGTGCCGAAGAGGTTGCTCTCCGCGAGGCGGAAGCTCAGCTTGTTCACGCCGCCGACGCGCGAGTAGCTGGCCGCGGCGGCCAGCGTGAAGCGGTCGCGCGTGTCGACGGCGAGATCGAAGTGGTCGTCCTCCACCGGCGTGACCGTGGTCTTCACGCCGCCGAAGATCCCCAGCGCGCGCAGGTTGCGCTCCAGCTCCTCGATCTCGTCCCGGGTCAGGCGGTCGCCGCGCGTGAACCAGAACTCGCGCTCCACGACCTCCTGGCGGGTGGTGCCGTGCAGGAGGTTGGCGAGCCGGTAGAGCAGGTTGTGGTCGGCCTGCTCGTCCGAGAACACGTCCTGGGTGCGGATCGTGACGTTGCGCAGCCGGCCGAGCGCGCCGTCCGGCCGGGTCTCCTGGGCCACGAGTCCGCCCGCTGCGGCCAGCGCCAGGGCACAGCCGGCGAGGCGCGAGGCTCGGCGGGCATGAGGCTCCACAGGGCTTCTGATGGCGGGAATCGTCGGGTGTCGGGAGGCTTCTGTGGAGCGGCGTTGTCCGTTGCTTGCGAGCCGCCCTGGGTCAGGGCTCCGTGCGGGTGGCAGGGCTCTCCAGGAACAAGACCTGCGGCGCCCGAAGATTGCACGCGGCCGGCCCGATCAGGCCGCGGGTGGCGGCGGGCTGCCTGGGCGCGACGGCGGGTCGCTGCTGCCGGCCTGGGCTCGCGCCCGCTGCAGTTCCTCCTCCAGGAGGACCATGCGCTGCGCCAGCGCCTTGTTCTGGAACGCCAGCTTGGTGAGGCGGATCGAGAACTGCAGGCTGAGCAGCATCAGGAACACGATCGCGCCGAAGAACAGCGCCGACGTGCCCTGCGCCGCGCCGATCAGGTCGCGGAACCAGTCGAGGAGGTCGTGGTTGACCGCCAGGGCCAGCAGCGCCAGCGCGGTCGCGAACCACACGACGGCCAGCTCCTCGCGCAGCTTGCGGCGGCGCACCAGCTCCAGGACCCAGATGGTCATCACCACCGCGAGCGCGATCGCCACCCACTGCTGGCGGGTGCTCATCGCCTCGCTCAGGAAGGGGCGCGTGGCCTCGCGCTGCTGCAGCATCGCGGAGCCGAAGTGCTGGGGCGTGCTCACGGCGCGTGCGGGACGGGGATCTCGCTGCCGCGGCGGAACGGCGCGCGGCGGCGCACCCGCAGCAGGCATAGCGTGAGCAGCATCTTGTACGCGTAGAACGCGATCCGCCCGCCGCGGTGCATGCTCACGCCGCCCAGGCGCGGGTGCATGCGCACGGGCACCTCCGCGAGGCGCAGGCCGGCGAGGTGGTGCGCGATGATCACGTCCGCGTCCGGGTAGTCCTCGGGGAAGCCGTCCTTGGCCACCTCCTGGAGCGCACTGCGCGAGAGCCCCTGGAAGCCCGAGGTCGGATCGGTGATCGGCACGCCGGTCCAGGCCGTCACGATCCAGGCGAAGAAGCGCGAACCGAGGCGGCGCGTCAGGGTGGTCGCCGGCGGGTCCGGATGGCGGTAGCGCGAGCCGATCACCACGTCTGCGCCGGCGTCCAGTGCGCGCAGGAGGTCGGGAATCGAGACGGGGTCGTGCTGGCCGTCGGCGTCCATCTGCACGACCCGGTCGTAGCCGTGCCGGCGCGCGTAGAGGTAGCCCGTGTGCAGGGCCGAGCCGTAGCCGAGGTTGAAGGGGTGGCTGAGGACGGTCGCGCCCCTGGCCAGGGCCTCGCCCCGGGTGGCGTCGTGGCTGCCGTCGTCGACGACGATCACGTCGGCGCCGATCCCCTGGGCGCGGATCGCATCGAGCACGACGCCGAGGCGTCCCTCCTCGTTGCACGCCGGGATCACGATGCAGGTCTTGACGGCCGCCACGGCGCGTGAGGATAGGAGGAAGGCGCGCCGAATCCACGGGGCTGGGTGGCCCCGCCGCCCGGTCCAGGGTCAAGCTGCACGCGCCGCCCGCGAGGTCCGATGCGCCGGCGAGGCGCCGGCCGGCCCGCGGGTCAGGGCAGCTGCAGCTTGAGCGTGGTGCCGAGGCGGTACGGCCCGAAGCGGACGTTCAGGGCCAGCTCGTCCTGCGCCTTGGTCTTGGCCAGGGAGATTCCGAGCTCGTTGGCGACTTCCTCGGCCCTCTGCAGGGGGATCGGGATGGCGACGCCACCCTTGCTGCGGCCGGCCACGTAGGCGTCCAGACGCTGCTTGCGGACCTCGACCGGATCGAGGAGGACGAGGGCGGCCGTGTCCTTCGCCGTGTGCTCCAGGACGAGGTAGTAGAGCCCCGGCTCGACCTTCACGTCGCCGACCTGGAACGGGATGCTCGTGTCGAGCGTGGTCCAGAAGTCCGCGCCGAAGCGCCAGCGCTTGCCGATCGTCTTGCCGGCCTCGACCGCGTCGCCGTGCTCGGTCTTCCAGGCGGGGGAGCCATACTGGATGGCGATCTGGCCTGCCGAGGAGCGCCGGCCGAAGAACGCCACGCGCGTGGCCCGGCGCACCGTGTCCTGCGCGTAGACGGTCTGTGGGTCCGGGCCCTTGGCGTCGCCGCCCGCGCCCTGCATCCGCGCGATCAGCTTGGCCCAGCGCGGGTCCTCGTGCAGGGCGTTGAGGTCGGTGTCGCTGGCCAGCAGGTCGGCGTCGGAGAACCCGGCCTCCACGGCCTTGGCCAGCCAGGTGAACGCCTGGTCCTTGTCCTTCTTCAGGGCGTGGACGCAGGCCACGTTGTAGGTGCCGACCGCCTGCGTCTCGGGGAACGACGCCGCCTTGAGGTGGGCCGCCAGCGCCGCGTCGAGCTGCCCCTGGACGTGCAGCGCGTAGCCGAGCTGGTGCCATGCCTTGGCGTCCTCGGGCGCCTTCTGCACCACCACCTGGAAGTGCTTGGCGGCCGCGGCCCAGTCCTGCTGCTGGAAGGCCTCCTCGGCCTGCTTGCGGATCCTGGCCAGATCGTCGCCCTGGGCCGCGGCGGGCGCCGCGCAGAGGGCGGTGAAGAGGACGAACGAGAGGCAGCGGTTGCGCATGGGGGTCCTGGGGTAGGGGGCGCGGGGGGCACCGCGCAGTATGGGTTGTGGCCGCAAGGTGGGGGGGATCTTTCCCCGCGGGCCGTCTCCGTGCCAGAACCCGGCCCGTGACGGGGCTCCCCGGCCTCCGTAGCCTCTCGCGCCCCACCCGCCCGGAGTCCGCCATGCCGCTGTCCAACCGCCTCGCAGGCGTCTGCCTGCTGCTCGTCTCCTCGGGCGCCGCCCAGGAGCGTCCGATCGCCTTTCTCGGCGCCCGCGTGGTCCCGATCGCCGCCCCCGCGATCGAGGACGGCACGGTGCTCGTGCACCGTGGCAAGGTCGTGGCGGTCGGGCCGCGCGCCGGCGTCGCGGTGCCGGCCGAGGCCGAACGCCGCGAGGTGAAGGGCGTGCTCCTGCCCGGCTTCGTGGACACCCACAGCCACATCGGCGGCGGCTCGGGCGGCGACGCCTCGGCGCCGATCCAGCCCGACGTGCGGATCTGGGACACGATCGACGTGCGTGATCCCGGGCTGCAGAAGGCCCAGGCGGGCGGCATCACCACGGTGAACGTGATGCCCGGCTCCGGCCACCTGCTCAGCGGCCAGACCGTGTACCTGAAGCTGCGCGACGGCAACGCGATCGAAGACCTGCTGATCCGCGGGCCGGACGGCGCGATCGCCGGGGGCATCAAGATGGCCAACGGCACCAACAGCCAGCGTGCGGCGCCGTTCCCCAACACGCGGGGCAAGTCGGCCGCACTGGTGCGGACCGAGTTCGTGAAGGCCCAGGAGTACCGGGCCAAGGTGCAGCGCGCCGGCGGCGATCCCGAGAAACTGCCGCCGCGCGACCTGCGGATGGAGGCGCTGGCCATGGCCCTCGACGGCAAGTGGATCGTGCACCACCACACGCATCGCGCCGACGACGTCCTCACGGTGCTGCGCCTGGCGCAGGAGTTCGGGTTCCGCGTGGTCCTGCACCACGTGAGCGAGGGCTGGAAGGTGGCCGAGGAGATCGCGCGCGCCAAGGCGCCGTGCTCGGTGATCGCGATCGACAGCCCCGGAGGCAAGCTGGAGGCCATCCACCTGCGGCCGGAGACGGCAGGGGTGCTGGAGCGGGCCGGCGTGAGCGTGGCGATCCACAGCGACGACGGCATCACCGACTCGCGGCTCTTCCTGCGCAGCCATGCGATGGCGGTGCGCGGCGGCTTCTCGCGCGCGGCGGCGCTGGAGTCGCTCACCGTCGCCGGGGCGCGGATGCTCGACCTGCAGGATCGCGTGGGAACCCTCGAACCGGGCAAGGACGCCGACCTGGTGCTGCTCTCCGGCGATCCGTTCGCGCTCGACACCGTGGTGCTCGAGACCTGGGTCGAGGGACGCAAGGTGTTCGACCGCGCCGACCCGAAGGACCGGCTCCACGCCGTCGGCGGGCTGGGGGCGAGCGACGGGCAGGTCATGCACACGCACTGCGGTTGCTGCGATGGCGAGGAGGCACACCGATGAGCGCGCCGCGTCACCTGGGAATCGGCGTCGCCCTGGGCGTCCTGTGCGGCGCGCCGCTCGCGGCGCAGGTCGCGGTGCGCGGCGAGCTGGTGCACACCATGGCGGGGCCGGCGCTGCGCGACGCAGTGGTGCTGGTGCGGGACGGCAAGATCGTCGCCGTCGGGCCCGCGGCGGAGGTGCGCATCCCCGAGGGCTACGAGGTGCTCACCGCCAAGGTGGTGACGCCGGGCCTGATCGACGCGCGCGCCACCGCCGGGCTGGCCGGCTGGCTGAACCAGGACCATGACAAGGACGAGGTCGACCCGGCCGAGGCCGTGCAGCCGGAGCTGCGCGCGATCGACGCGTACAACCCGCGCGAGCCGCTCGTCGCGTGGCTGCGCGAGCACGGCGTGACCACGTTGCACACCGGACACGCTCCGCTCGCGCTGGTGTCCGGGCAGACCTTCGTCGTGAAGACCAGCGAGGACGCACTGGCCGGCGCCGTGCTGAAGCCGGCGGCGATGGTGGCGTGCACCCTGGCCGGCAGCGCGCGCGGCGAGGGCGGCAAGTCCCCGGGCACGCGTGCCAAGATGATCGCGATGCTGCGCGCGGCGCTGCTGGACGCGCGCGAGCACATGGCCAAACAGGCCAAGGCCACGGCCGACAAGCCGGTGGAGCGCAGCCTGCGCAAGGAGACCCTGGGCGCCGTGCTGAAGGGCGAGGTGCCGCTCCTGATCCACGCGCAGCGGCAGGAAGACATCCTCGCGGCGCTGCGCCTGCAGGAGGAGTTCGGCTTCCGCCTGGTCCTGGACGGCGCCGCCGAGGGATACCTGGTGGCCGATCGGCTCCTCGCCGCGAAGGTGCCGGTGGTGGTCCATGCCACGATGCTGCGGCACACGGGAGATGCCAGGAACGCCAGCTTCGAGACCGCGGCGAAGCTGCGCGACCGCGGCATCCCCGTGCACTTCCAGAGCGGCTACGAGGGCTACGTGCCGCGTACCCGCGTGGTCCTCTTCGAGGCGGCGCTGGCCGCGGCGCACGGATTCGGCCGGGAGCAGGCCCTGCGTGCCCTGACCCTCGACGCCGCGACGCTGTTGGGGGTGCAGGATCGCATCGGCTCGCTGGCGCCCGGGAAGGACGCGGACCTCGCGCTCTACGACGGCGATCCGTTCGAGTACACGAGCCACTGCACCGGCGTGCTCATCGATGGCAAGGTGGTGAGCCGCACCGTGCGGTGAACGAGACGTGCCGAGTGGGACGCGTTCCGCTGTCCCGTGTTGGTCATGGAGTTCCGCGCGGCTTGACCCTGCGTGCGCTGTGGGATCCCCTGGTCGGGCCTGTCGTGCCTGTCCCGCGCCGCACGCGCGGCGTGCAACCCTGACCAACCTCTCCCCATCATGCAGGCCACCCAGTTCGTATTCCTCCCGCTGGTCCTCGGCGCGGCGCTCGTCGCGCAGGGGCCCACGTTCAAGCTCTCGACCGCCACCAAGTACGGCGTGGTGGCGCAGATCGGCACCAACGAGAAGGTGAGCGGCGTCGCCGCCAACACCGCGGTGGTCCAGCCGCTCGCGCTCAACGCGCGCAACTTCGCCACCAACCTCAGCGCGAACGCCGCGAACAGCGCGGGGCTCTCCCGCTTCTACAACCAGGCCACGGTGCACGTGCGCGAGCACGGCGCCGTGTACAGCAACACGACCACGGGCAAGGCGCTGGCCGCCACGATCGACGCGGGCGGGACCGACAACGCCGCCCCGCACACCCTCTCGTTCACGGTGACCGGTACCACCTCGCAGAACGGCGTCGTGGTGGTGTCCTGGTCCGCACAGGCCACTCCGGGCGGCAGCGCCAGGTGCGCCATCGACCTGGACGGCGACCAGACGCCCGAGTTCACCGGCACCGCCAACCAGCGCCCCGTGGTCAAGGAGTTCCCGGTGCAGGCGGGCACCAGCGGGTTCGCGTTCACGATCACCACCGAGTGCGCGGCGGCGATCGAGGACGTCCGTGGCGGCGCCTCGTACTCGGCCAGCCTCTCGGTGTCGTTCCGGGAGGGCAGCAGCCGCACGTACACCGTGACGCCGTTCGGCCCGGAGTGCCGCGGCAAGCTGGCCGGCTCGGCCAGCATGAACACCCTCACGCTGAACCTGACCAACGCGCCGGCCAGCGCGATCGGCCTGCTCGTGATCGGCGACACGCAGGGCACCGTCGAGCTCGGGGACTGCGACCTCCTCGTGCTCCCGGAGGTGATCCAGGTGTTCCAGACCGATGCGCAGGGCAAGGCCACGCACATCCTGCGCCTGCCGCACATGGGGGCGTTCACGCTCTTCGTCCAGGACGCCACGCTCGAACCCAGCGGCTCGGGCTTCAAGATCGGCACCAGCAACAGCCTCAAGGTCGAGGTCCGCTAGGCTGAGGCCGCCTCCGCGGCGGCGCGCTTGATCGGCGCGCTGCCGCGCCGTCTGCTTCGCGGATGGATGTCGCGCCCTCCGAGCGCGCGCTGCGGCCGCCGTCCGCGACGCTGAGCTTCGTGCTGATCGCCGTGCTCTGCCTGATCTGGGGCAGCACCTGGCTGGTCATCAAGAAGAGCCTCCTCGACCTGCCGCCGCTCACCTCGGCGGCGGTGCGCCTCGTGTTCGCCGCCCTGGCCATGGCGGTGCTGGCGCCCTGGCTGCACCGCTACGAGGGAGGGCGCCGGCCACCGCTCTGGATGTGGCTGGGGTTCGGATTGACGCAGTCGGGCGCGTCGTTCGGGATCATCTACTACTGCGAGCGCGTCCTGCCCTCGGGTCTGAGCGCGGTGCTGTGGTCGGTGTATCCCCTGCTCATCGCCCTCTTCGGCCACCTCCTGCTGCCGCAGGAGCGCCTGCACGGGCGCCAGTGGCTCGGCTTCGGCGCCGGGTTCCTCGGCGTCGCCGCGATCTTCGCCAGCGACCTGACCCGCTTCGGTGCCGACGCGGTGCCGATGGCGCTGCTGCTCTTCCTGAGCCCGCTGATGGTGGCGTTCATGACCATCCTGGTGAAGAAGCACGGCGCCGGCGTGAGCTCGCTGCTGCTCAACCGCAACGGCCTCTGCGTGGGTGCGGTGGGCCTCTCGCTCGTCGCGTGGCTCACCGAGCGGGACCAGCCCGCGCTGTGGAGCGGACGCGCGCTCTTCGCCGTGGGCTACCTGGCCACGGTCGGCACCGTGGTGGCGTTCGGCCTCTACTTCTGGCTGATGCGCAGCGTGGCGGCCTTCCGCCTGAGCCTGATCGCGTACGTGACGCCCGCGGTGGCGCTCGTGCTGGGCTGGCTGGCGGGGGAGGAGTCGATCGAGGTCAACAGCGTCCTCGGCCTCGCGGGGATCCTGGTCGGCGTGGTCCTGGCCACGCGCCGGCACTAGCGCGGGACTCCGCGCAGGCGTGCGGAGAGCCCGCGCGCGAGCGCCGCGGTGTGGATCCGCTCCGCGGCCGCACGCACGAGGGCTTCGGCCAAGGCGTCAGCCACGGCCGATCCTCCGCTGTGGGCGGAGTGGAACTCCACCCTGGCCTGGGCGATGGCGAGCTCCGGGTGCGGCAGGACCCCGGGGCGCCGGGGCCAGGGGGCGACCTGCACCGACCAACGCAGGTAGAGCTCGGCGCCGGGCCGCAACGAGGAGGGCGCCGCCTTCTCGGTGCGCGAGTCGAGGTAGCTCACCTTGCCGGTCAAGGCCAGCTCCACGTCCCACGTCGTCTGCAGCCGCTCGACCTGCACCTGCTCCCTCCCCAGCGCCGCCAGAGCCGAGAGGACCTGCGGGGGGGCGTGGCGCTCGCGCGCCGATCGCAGCGCCTCGCGCAGGCTCCCGGCGACGAGGTCAGGGGATTCGCCGTCGACCGGCTGGGCAGCGAGGCTGGCCCGGGTGTCGGCGAGCACGGCGTCCACGAGCCCGGAGTCGGACACGAGTGCCTCCCCCTGGCAGATCTGTACGGCTGCGCCATGGATCTCGAGTCCCGAGGTGGCCGGATCGCTGCGCATGAACCACCAGACCAGTGCAGCGGCGATCGCAAGGACCGCGAGTACCGCGACGCCGTAGCGGAGCACGAGCGGAGCGTTCGAGTGGGTCATGGCAACGGTTGGCGGGACGGCAGGACGCGAGGGTGCTGCTGCACCGCCGGCTTCGCCTGCCGCCCGGCAGACACCGGCCGCGACCACCCGGGTCGGGTCGGTCCTCAGCTGAGGTCCGGGCCTTCGTGGCAGGCGCGGCCGGGGACGCAGCGGCCCGGCCGCACCAGCTCGTCGTCCGGCCCGATCGCCGTGCAGGTGCGCAGGCACCAGTAGTAGCCGTCGCCGGGCTCGGCCCTGCCGTCGCGAACCTCCTCGTCCATCTGGTGGGTGAGGAGGTGCTTCATGACCAGGTTGGGGCACATGCCCCGGGGAACCAGGGAGCGATGCGTGACCTTCTCGGTGCCGGTCATGGGATTCACCTCCGCGCCGCTGCTTCGAGGGCGTCGGCCAGCGTGGCCTGGCCGACCGGGACCTTGTAGGCGTTCTGGGCCAGGGGCCGCGCCCCGGCGAAGGCCAGCTTCGCGGCAGCCTCGAAGTTGGCCCGGCTCGGCTCCTTGCCGATCAGGCTCTGCGCCGCCTCGGCCGCGACCCACGGGATCGCCGCCACCGCCCCGAGGACGATCGCGCACTCGCGGACCTTGCCGTCCGCGACCGCCAGCCGCACCGCCGCCGCGGTCGTGGCCCAGTCGAAGCTCAACTTCTCACGGCTCTCGCGGTACGCGCTGCGCACGTCTGCGCCGGGTACCGGCACCACGATCGCGGTGAGGATCTCGTCGGGCTGCAGCGTGTGTTCGGCCCCGCGAGCGTCGGGCGCCTTGGGGTACAGCTCGGCGAGCGGCAGGGTGCGCTCCCCCTTGCCGCCCTGCACGATCACGCTCGCGCCGAGCGCCTGGAGCGCGGGTGCCACATTGCTCGGATGCACGCGCATGCAGTCGTCCTGGCCGAGGATCGCGTGGTAGCGGTTCTGGCCCTCCTGGGCGAGGCAGCCCGGGCCGCGCCCGTTGTGCGCGCAGCCGAACGCCGCCTGGCGGAAGTACCAGCAGCGGTTCTGCTGCAGGAGGTTGCCGCCCACGGTGGCGCGGTTGCGCACCTGGGGAGTGGCCGCCTCGCCCGCGGACTCGAGCAGCGCGCCGAATCCGCCGCCGCGCAGGACCTCGGCCTCGGCCACCTGGGTGAGCGTGGCCAGCGCGCCGATGCGCACCGTGCTGCCGCTCCGCTCGATCCGGGCCAGCTCGGCGCGGAAGCCGAGCAGGTTCACGATCTTCTCCGGCGCCTCGACCCGCTCCTTCAGGCGGTCCAGCAGGTCGATTCCGGCCGCCTTGTAGACGACGCCCTTGCCGGCCATGGACGAGGCCTCGGCCAGCGAGCGAGGTACGACCAGCTCGAACGGACGCATCAGACCCTCCTCGCGCGCGCCAGCGCCTTCAGGATCTTGTCGGGAGTCAGCGGCAGGTGCCGCACCGGTACGCCGATGGCGTTGAACACCGCGTTGGCGATCGCGGCGGCCGGGGCCACGGCCACCGGCTCGCCGATCCCCGCTGCGCCCACGTTGGTGTGGCCGTTGGCCACCGGGAAGAGGATCGCGCGCATCGCGGGCATGTCCAGCGGGCCGGTCAGCTTGTAGTAGAGGAAGTCGCCGTTCACCATCCGGCCGGTCAGGTGGTCGACGATGCGCTGCTCGTGCAGCGCGTAGGAGACGCCCTGGATCATCGCGCCCAGGGTCTGGCTCTCCGCCTGCTTCCTGGCCACCACGGTGCCGCAGTCCTGCACCGCGAGCATGTCGAGCACCTGGACCAGCCCCGTGTGGCGGTCGACGCGCACCTCGGCGAACTGGCAGCCGGCCACGCTGTTGGCGTAGCCCTGGTGGTTGGGGAACCGTTCGCCGACCACCTCGACGGTGTCGCTGCCGAGCAGCTTGCAGGCATCGACGAACGAGAGCGTCTGGCCTCCCTCCACCGTCACCTGTCCGCCGGCGCATGCCACCTTGGCCGCGTCCACTCCCAGCTTCGCGGCCACCCGTGCGGCCAGCTCCCTGCGCGCCAGGGCGGCGGCGTGCCGCACTGCGGGAGCCATGGTCGGCGTGGTCACCGAGCCGCCGCTGGCCGGGCCCACGGGGTCGCGTGTGTCGCCGACGAAGGGCGTCACCATCGCCACCGGGATGCCCAGCTCCTCGGCGGCCAGCATCTGCAGCACGGTCTTCAGCCCGGTGCCGAGGTCCTGCGCGCCGTTGCGCACCTCGACCCGTGCATCGGCGTGGATGCGGCAGGTGACGCGGGCCCCCGGGCCACCCATGCCGCCCCACGCGGCGCTCGACAGGCCGCAGCCGTGCAGCCAGCGCGGATCGCCGCCGGCGCGCGGCTGGCCGGGGGTCTTGTTGCGCCGCTCCGCCCAGCGGAAGGCCTCGGCCCCCTGGCGCCACTCGGCGAGGCGCACCTCGTTGCGGTCGTTCTTGAGGCGGAACTCGAGCGGGTCCATGCCGATCGCCGCGGCCAGCTCGTCGAGCATCAGCTCGGTGGCGAAGAAACCCTGCGGCCAGCCCGGGGCGCGCATCGCCCGGCCGGCGTCCATGTCCGTGGCGACGTTGTCCTGGGTGTCGCGCCGCGCCGTGTCACGGAAGTAGTCGCTGGGCGCGCGCGTGCCGCCTCCCTGGCCGGTGAAGCCGGGTTCGCCCCAGCAGCGGTAGTCGAATGCCGTGATCTTGCCGTCGTCGTTCACCCCCGCGCGGATCTGGATGATCGCACCGGGCCGGTTGCCGGCGCAGGTGTGTTCCTCGTGGCGCGAGAGCATCAGCTTCACCGGCGCGTCGGCGGCCTTGGCGAGCCGGCACGCGAGCACGCCCTCGATCCCGGGCTGGAACTTCGAGCCGAACCCGCCGCCCATGAACTCGGTGTGCACCGTGATGTTCTCGGCGGGGATCCGCAGCGTCCCGGCGAGTCCGGCGCGGGTGCCGAACGTGGCCTGGGTGCTCGCCCACACCGTGAGCCGGTCGCCGTACCACCTGGCGGTGAGCCCGTGCGTCTCCAGGCTGGAGTGGGTCTGCACCTCGCAGCGATAGGTCGCGCTGCGCACATGGCGCGCGGCCTGGATCGCCGTCTCGATCCGCTCCGCGCCGCGCTCGGGCCAGGGCGCCGTCACCTCGCCGTCCTGGTCGAGCTTCGGCGCGCCCGGGGCCTCCAGGACGTCGGTCACGTGCGGCTCGGCCGTGAACTCCATCCTGACCTTCTCGGCGGCGTCGCGTGCCGCGTCGAGGGTCTCCGCGGCGATCGCCGCCACGTCGTCGCCCGCGAAGCGGATGCGTGCCCCGGGCTGCTTGGTGGCCAGGACCGCCTTCACGCCGGGCATCGCCTTGGCGGCCTCCAGGTCGAGGGCCTTCAGGGTGCCCTTGGCGATCGGCGCCCGCACGATCAACCCGTGGAGCAGTCCGGGGAGGTTGATGTCGTACGCGTAGCGGGCTCGGCCGGTCACCTTGGCCACGCCGTCGGCGCGGGCCTGATCGGTGCCGACGGTCTGGAACTTCGTCTCCAGGTCCCACGGCCGCAGGTCGCGGTCGTCGACCTTCACCTTGATCTTCTTCGCGTTGCCGGCGAAGCCGACCGTGATCTCGTGCTCCTCGCGGCGGGGGTTCATCCCTTCCTCCCGGCCGCGCGCTCGACGGCCTCGAAGACCCGCCCGTACGTGCCGCAGCGGCACAGGTTGCCCGAGAGCTCGTGTTGGATCGTGGCCCGGTCGGGGTTCTTGTGCTTGTTCAGGCAGGCGTGCGCGGCCATCACGAAGCCCGGGGTGCAGAACCCGCACTGCAGCGCGTCGCAGTGCACGAACTCCTCCTGCAGCGGGTGCAGCGCCTCGCCTGGCGCGAGCCCCTCGATGGTCGTGACCTTCATGCCCACGGCGTCGATGGCCAGGACCATGCAGGAGTTCACCGCGATGCCGTCCAGCTCGACCGTGCAGCCGCCGCAGGCGCCGCGGTCGCAGATCTTCTTGGCTCCCGTGAGATCGAGCCGGTCGCGCAACGCGTCCAGCAGGGTCGTGCGCGGCTCGACCTCCAGCCGGCGCTCGCCGCCGTTCACGCTCAGCGTGATCGCATGCGAGCCCGGTGCGTAGCTGGTGGGGCCGCTCGGGGCGGTCGGCAGCGCGCCGGGCACCGTGCCGGTGACCGCGGCGGCCGAGGCGCCCTTCAGGAACGCGCGGCGCGAGAAGGTGGGGGGAGTGCCGTCCTCGGGTGGGTGACGCATCGAGCCTCCGAAGGGGTGGAGCGGCAAGCCTAGCGGGCCCTGGTGTCGCGCGCCTCGGTCGAATGGTCGTGGACGATCCGCACGGCCCCCTCGCGGCGCTGGAGCACCAGCGTGAAGACGCCCCGCGAGGGTTGGGCACGGGCGATGTGATAGGTGCCGAGCAGGAGGGCGGTGCCGGAGGCCAGCGGCCGGAACTCGAGGACCGTGAACTCGAGGCGCCCGCGCGCGGCCGAGTCCGGGTAGCCGGCCTCGTACCTCGCGAGCAGGTCCGCGGCGCCGCGCGTGAGTCCGCTTTCGCCCAGGAAGGTCAGGTCCGGACCCTGCCAGTAGGTCTGGACGAAGCCGCGCAGGTCGCCTCGGTTCCAGCAGGCGGCCTGGGCGGCCAGGACCCCCTCCGCCTCGGCGCGCGAGATGCCGTCGGTCGAACCGGACGGTGCGCTCGCGCACGCTGCGCACAGGAACGAGGCGGTGAGCCAGGAAGCGGGTTCGGTCGGGACGCGGCGCATGGCGCGAGTGTGCGCGCCGGTGGGGGTCGCAGGAAGAGTTCCGTTAGCCTGTGGGGCCATGCGCCTCGCCGACACCTTGTTGCCCGAACTCGACACGGAGCTGGCCACGACCCGTCGGTTCTTCGCGCGCCTGCCCGACGGCCGCTTCGGATGGCGACCGCATCCGAAGTCGATGACTGTGGGTGGACTCGCGACCCACATCGCCCAGATGGCGGTATGGGGCGTCCTCACGCTGAGCCAGGAGACGCTGGATCTGGCCCCCGGCGGCACGCGGCTGCCTCCGCCCGTGGAGCTGCGCACGCGCGCCGAGGCCCTCGAGCGGCTTGCGGTGCAAGGCGATCGTTTCCGGGACGCGCTGAGTACGAGCGACGATGCGGCGCTGCGCGCGCCATGGGCCCTGCTGCGTGGGGGTCACGTGCTCTTCACCCTGCCGCGCATGGCTGCCCTGCGCTCGTTCGTCCTGAACCACCTCGTGCACCACCGCGGCCAGCTCAGCGTGTACCTGCGGCTCCTCGACGTGCCCGTGCCGAGCGCCTACGGACCGAGCGCGGACGAGAGCGGGTGAGTCGCGGGTGGTCGTGCCGGGTCAGCGCGCGCCCATGGTCGCGCTGAGGCCGCCCGAGACGGTGGCGCCGAAGGGATTGGCCGCGGGATCGAGGACGAAGGCCTGGGCGTGGAACACGCCGCCCGCGAGCGCCGGAGTGCCCGGGATGGCGAGCGGCACCACTGCGCTGCCGCCCGCGATCGGCGTCGGCACGGCGAGGTCGACCGACACGAGCAGGCGGCAGCCGTTCATGCCGAGGGAGCCCAGGTCGAAGGGCAGGGGGGTGGTGCCCCAGAGGCTCTTCGAGCCGCCGATCAGGAGCACGGCCTGGGTGGTGGCGGGTGCCTGCCCGATCTGCAGGCGGAACGCGTCGCCGAGCCACGGCAGCTCGCCTGACAGCGGCGCCAGCACCGGCGTGCCGGCGCTGCCGGCGCAGCCGGTGCCGTAGGGCGTCACCGAGGCCGGCTGCTGGGTGCCGTACTCCCACAGGTCGGAGACGAAGCCGCCGCGCGGTTGGTATCCGCCGAACACGAGCATGCGACCGCGTACTCCGTCGAAGGTCGCGGCGTGGCCGCCGCGCACGTCCGGGGGGGCGGCCGGGGCGCGCTGGCTCCAGCGGCTGCCGTCCCACTCCCACACGTCGTTCAGGAGGCCCTGGTCGCCGTCTCCGCCGTGGAGCACCACGCGGCGGCGCACCAGGTCGTAGGCGAGGCTCGCCTCGTAGCGGGCCGGCGGCGCCGTGGGCGCGGCCGCCTGGATCCAGTTGGTACCGTCGTACTCCCACGTGTCGGCGAGGCGGCCGGAGTTGCCCAGGCCTCCGAACATCACCACCCGTGCGCGCTGCACGTCGTAGGTCATGGCCTGGCCGAAGCGCGGCGGCGGCACGGTGGCAGGGGTGCGGCGGCTCCAGGCGGTGCCGTCCCATTCCCACGTGTCGTCGGCGATGCCGGGCGTCGCCTGGCCGCCGAAGAGCACCGTGCGACCGCGGCTCCAGTCGTGGGCCATGCGGTGGCCGTAGCGCTGGCCCGGGCTCTGCAACGGCTGGCGCTGCGTCCAGGCGGTGCCGTCCCACTCCCACGTGTCGCCCCACCACTGGCCCATGTTGCTGTTGCCGCCGTAGAGCACGGCGCGGCCGCGCTGCACGTCGTACGCCATCGCCGCCATGGTGCGACGCCCGGGGCCGTTGGCCACCACGCGTGCGTGCCATCGGCTGCCGTCCCATTCCCAGAGGTCTTCCAGGAAGTTGCCGTCCTCGCCGCCGAAGAGCACCCAGCGGCCGCGGGCCAGATCGAAGGCATGTGCCGCGTCCGCGCGTGCCGCAGGTCCCGAGGCGGGCGGCCGCGACCAGGCGGCGCCGTCATAGGTCCAGGTGTCCGCGAAGCTGTCCATGAAGTCGGTGCCGCCGAAGAGCACGGTGGTCCCGCGCTGGATGTCGAACGCGAGGCCGAGCGCGTAGCGCCGGGGCGGCGCGATCGCGAGGCTGCGCCTGGTCCACGTCGTGCCGTCCCACTCCCAGGTCTCGTCGAACGAACTCCAGGACGCCGACGCGCCGCCGAAGAGCACCACGCGGGCGCGCGGGATGTCGTAGGCCAGGGCCAGGTGCGTTCGTCCCGCTGGCTTCGCGGGCGGCGTGCGCTGGGTCCACGCCGCGCCGTCCCACTCCCACGTGTCGTCGAGACCGTCCCCGCCGAAGAGCACGGTGCGCCCGCGCACCAGGTCGAAGGTCATGCCGTGATGCGTGCGTGCCGGCGGCGCACCCGCGGGCGTGCGGCGGGCCCAGGTGGCACCGTCCCACTCCCAGGTGTCGTTCAGGGCGATCCCGGCGGCGTCCCCGCCGAACATGACCACGCGGCTGCGGAGCAGGTCGGTGGCCAGCGCGTGGGCAGAGCGCGCCGGTGGGCTGGTGGCCGGGCTGAGGCGGCTCCAGTTCGTGCCGCTCCACTCCCAGGTGTCGGCGAGGTCCGTGCCGCCCCGGTCGACTCCGCCGAAGAGGATCACCTTGCCCCGCACCGGATCGAACGCCAGCGCCGTATCGGAACGGACCTGCGGCGAGGTCGTGGGCCGCAGGTTCCGCCACTCCGTGCCGTCCCATTCCCAGGTGTCATTGAGTTCGACGCCGGACGCGTCCGAGCCGCCATGCACCACCACCCGACCGCGGTTCAGGTCGTAGGCCATGGCGTGGAACTGGCGACCCTGCGGGCTGCCGGCGGAGATCCGGGTCCACTGCACCTGGGCGGAGGCGAGCCCGGTGGTGCCGGCCAGGACGGCGGCGAGCACGGGGAGGAGGGCGAGGGTCTTGGGCATGGACGCACCGGGGCGGTTGGGGAGCGGGAGACCGACGGGCCGGCATTGGCAACTCCCATTCCCCGGCGCTTCTTCCGTTTCCTGACCGGTCCGCAGGCATCCGGCGCCGCGATCGTGTGCGCGAACCGGACACGGAGGCGTGCCGCCACGCTCCCGGAGCGCACGGGTGCCATCGCCGGAGGACGGCGGTCGGGCAGCGTGCCACCGCGTGTCCCAGGGAGCAGCGCCTGCGGAGCCTCGGGCGGCGCCAGGGTTTCCGATCGCCTGCGTGCCTGGCACGGCGGGCACGCGCGCGCGGGACGCCCCGGGACGGGCCGGGTCCACCCGGGTGCCGGCATTCCCTCCGCGTCCTGGAACGGCGAACCTGGAAGGGTAGCCTGCGGGACCCCTTCACCCCGTCTTCACAGATCGCCCCGGGCCGGACCCCTTGCGGTCCGACGCTGGTCCGTCCCTCTACCTCCCACGGCCCCCATGTGGCTCGATCGCGTCGTCAAGTGGCTCCTCCCCCGGGAGATGCACTTCTATGACCTGCTGGAACGCGGGGCCGCCTGTGCGCGGGAATCCTCGCTGCTCCTGGTCCAGTGCTGCGGCGAACGCCCCAACCCCAAGCGCTCCGCCATCATCCAGCAGCTCGGCGAGGTCGAGCACAAGGCCGACGGGGTGATCCACGAGGTGTACGACGCGCTGAACCGCACGTTCGTCACGCCGATCGACCGCACGGACATCTACAAGCTCGCCACCGACCTCGAGGGGATCACCGACATCGTCTTCGCGACCAGCCTGCAGATCGAGGTGCACGCGATGCAGGAGCTGCCCCATGGCAGCGTGGAGCTCGCCAGCCAGATCGAGGAGGCCTGCGGCACGATCGAGTCCGCGGTCGGCCTCCTGCGCAGCATGCGCCGGCCCGACGAGATCCGCCGCCTGTGCAAGGAGATCAACCGCCTCGAGGCGGCGGGCGATCTGGTGTTCCGGTCCCGGCTGGGCGAGATGTTCAAGGCCGAGACCGACGCGATCCGGCTGCTGAAGCACAAGGAGTTCCTGGAGGGGCTCGAGCGCACCCTCGACGCGTGCGACGACGTCAGCAACGCCCTCGACCAGATCGTGATCAAGAACGCGTGATCCGGGCATGACCCTCGCGCTCTTCCTCCTGATCCTGGTGGTGCTGACCGCGCTCGCGTTCGACTTCATCAACGGCTTCCACGACTGCGCCAACGCGGTGGCCACGGTGGTGTCGACCGGGGTGCTGCCGATGCGCACGGCGATCCTGCTCGCCGCGGTGCTCAACTTCGTCGGCGCGCTCACCGGCACCGCCGTGGCGTCCACGATCGGCAAGGACGTGGTGACCCACGCGTTCCTCGACCCCTCGGTGGCCGATGCGCACCGCCTCGCCCTGATGCAGGTGATGGTGCTCTCCGGCTTGGGCGGCGCGATCTTCTGGAACCTGTTCACCTGGTACTTCGGGATCCCCTCGTCGTCCTCGCACGCGCTGATCGGCGGCATCGCCGGCGCGGCGCTGGCCCGCGGCGGTGCCGAGGCGCTGCACGCCGAGGGGCTCGTCAAGATCGTCACCAGCCTGGTCGTGAGCCCGGTGGTGGGGTTCTTCGGCGGCTTCCTGACCATGCTGCTGGTCGTCTGGCTGTCCCGGCACAAGAAGCCCTACAAGCTCACCCGGCGCTTCCGGCGCCTGCAGTACCTCTCGGCCGGCTTCATGGCGTTCTCGCACGGCAGCAACGACGCGCAGAAGACCATGGGCGTGATCGCGATGGCCCTGGTGGCCTACGGCGTGTTGGAGCCGCACGGCAGCAAGCTGCCGGTGCCGACCTGGGTGATCCTGGCGTGCGCGATCGCGATGGGTCTCGGCACCGCCGCGGGCGGCATCCGCATCATCAAGACGATGGGCAAGAAGATCATCGACCTGCGCCCGCCGCAGGGCTTCGCCGCCGAGACCAGCGCCGCCCTGACCATCCTGGGGGCCTCGACGATCGGGGCCCCCGTCTCCACCACGCACGTGATCAGCACGGCCATCATGGGCGTGGGGGCGAGCCAGAGCCTCTCGTCGGTGCGCTGGGGGGTGACCGCGAAGATCGTGTGGGCGTGGATCCTGACCATCCCGATCAGCGCCGGCGTGGCCGCGATGATCTACCTCACGGCGCACGTGCTCATGGGCCCGGCGCTCTGAGGCGCGGCGCCGCGGCCGGCCGCCCGCCGCGGCGCGTTCAGCGCGCCTTCGCCGCGCGCAGCGCCTCGGCGGCCAGCTCGCGCACGCGGCGCTCCAGGGCCGCCAGCTCGTCGCGGCGGGACTCGCGCCGCTGGAAGGCTTCGGGCTGGGTGCGGATCTGCTGGTCGACCTTGTCGAGCAGCGCGTCGCGGTCCTTGCTGCCGGCGAGGATCTTGCGCAGGGCCAGGGGGTCGTCCCCGCCCTGGCTCCACAGGAAGTGGAAGCGCGGCACCATCAGCGCGTACACGGGGTCCATCGCCGGCTCGGCGCGCAGGGCCGCGCCGGCCGCGGCCTCCAGCTGGCCGCGGTGGCGGCGGTGCAGGAAGGCCTGGCGCTTGATCTGTTCGTAGAGCCGGCTGCGCCTGGCGTTGGCGGGGATCGGCGAGCGGTACGAGCGGTCGTTGAGGATCAGCACCGCGAACGGGATCGCGTCCACGTCGGGCACGTCGAGCTGCTGGCCGCTGGCCCAGACCTCGTGCAGGGTGATGCCGTCGAACACCCTGGCGTCGAGGTCGGCATACAGGTGCGCGAAGTACGCGCCCAGTTTGCGTTGCGCCGGGTCCTGGTCGAGCGCGGCCAGGACGCGGGCCGCGGCGCGGTCGCTCCCGGGCAGGTAGCCGTGGCAGGCGTTGGCGAACCGCTCCTCCAGGCCCAGAGGATCGGCGCGGCGCACGATCGCCGCCTTGGCCCAGTCGTAGCGCACCTGCCAGGCGAGATCCGGAAGGAACGCGAGGCTCGGCACCTTGGCACGCACGCGCGCGTGGCGCTCGTCGTCGGCGCGCAGGAGCGTGCGCGGCGGCGCCACGTCCTTGGCCCAGACCGCGGGGTCGTGGATGGGGGCGGGCTCGGCCACGGCCCAGCCGGTCTCCGGCTTGCCGGCGAGGGCCCGGATGCGCTGCGCCGCGGGCAGCTCGAGCGCGGCGAGCCTCGCCTCCAGCTGGTCGACGAGTTGGGCCTGCACGTCGGCGGGCAGGCTGAGGAACTCGGCGAGCGCGACCGCGGGTGCGGGCGGAGGGTCCTGCGGCAGGGCCAGGGCGAGGGCGAGCAGGGCTGGAATCACCGGCCACCAGTCTGCGCGGCGTTGCGCCGCAGGACCATCCCCGGCAGGGCGTCCGTGTGCCTGCCCTGCTCCACGACCAGGACGCCGTTCACGACCACGTGCGGGATGCCCTCCGGAGCGCGCAGCGGCGCCTCGTACGTGGCGAGGTCGCGCACGGCGGCGGGGTCGAAGACCACGAGATCGGCGAACATGCCCGCGGCGATCCGGCCGCGGCCCTCGATGCCGAACGCCGCGCACGGCAACGTGGTCATCCGCCGCACCGCCTCGGGCAGCGAGAGCACCTTCTGTTCGCGCACGTAGCGGCCGAGCACGCGGGGGTTGTTGCCGTTGCCGCGCGGATGCGGCCGGCCGCTGCCCTCGCCGCGGATGCCCGCGTCGGAGGCGATGGCCACGTACGGCTCGGCGAGGTAGGCCAGCAGGTCGGGTTCGGCCATGGTGTGGTAGACCATCCCGATGCGCCGGCCCTTCGCCGCGGCCGTGAGCCGCAGCACCAGCTCCGCCTGCGCATCCGGGTCCTTGCCGAGTCCGCGCAGCTCGGCGGCGGCGGCCACGGTCATTCCCTCCAGGTCGGGGTTGCCGGGCACCGTGGCGAGGTAGGCGTAGGAGAAGTCGCCGAAACCGACGCGCACCATGGTCTGGCGCAAGGCGGCGTGCATCTCCTTGCGGAATGCGGGATCGGCGTCGAGCCGCTCGGCGAACGCCTTCGGCCCGATCTCCAGCGCGGCTTCGGGGAAGAGCACCGAGAGGCCGGTGCTGCTCGCCGGGTAGGCGTAGACGTCGCCGGTCACGGCCTGCCCGGCGGCGCGCGCCGCGCGCAGGCGCTCGACCACCTCGCGGCTGCGTCCCCAGTTGGTCTTGCCGCTGTTCTTGAGGTGCGAGACGTGCACCGGGATGCCCGCCGCCTTGCCGATGGCCAGCGCCTCGTCGATCGCGGCGAGGATCGCGTCGTTCTCGCTGCGGATGTGGCTGGCGTAGACGCCGCCGGTCTCGGCGACCACCCTGGCCAGGGCCACGAGCTCGTCCTGGCGCGCGTAGCTGCCGGGGACGTAGATCAGTCCGGTCGAGAGGCCGAACGCGCCCGCGGCCATGCCGCCGCGCACCAGCTCCTGCATGCGGGCCAGCTCCTCGGGGCGCGGCGCGCGGCGCGCGTAGCGCAGGACCTGCTCGCGCACCGTGCCTGCGCCGATCAGCGAGCCGTAGTTCACCGCCACGCCCTTGGCCGCCACGGCGTCGAGGTGCTTCGCCAGGTCCGTGACCGATCCACCGCAATTGCCGGTGATCATCGTGGTCACGCCCATCGCCACGAAGTTGCGCGCGCGCGGCGCCTGCAGCACATCGCCATCGGCGTGCACGTGCACGTCGACGAAGCCGGGGGCCACGGCGAGGCCGTCGGCGCGCAGCACGATCCTGGCCGTGGCGCCGGCCAGCTCGCCCACGGCCGCGATCCTCGCGCCGGACACGGCCACGTCCGCGCGGCGTGCCGGCGCGCCGCTGCCGTCCACCACCGATCCGCCGGCGATCAGGAGGTCGTAGGCGGGAGCCGGCCGCGAGTCCTGGGCCGGGGCGGAGGCGCAGGTGCAGAGCCACGCGAGGAGGATCCTGGCACGCATGTTGAAGGCGGAGTGCATGGGCGGGGCGCGACGGTGTCCCGGTGAAAAATATTTCGCGGCGCCGAGAAACTCATCGCGTGCTCGGCCCTAGGTCTGCGCCGTCCGGGACCGAGCCTCGGCCACGGGCCGGACAGCCAGAACACGCAAGGTTCTCCACGTAGAGGCCGCCGGGCAACGGTGCTCGTCGTCCTCGGGGGCGATGTGGAGAACCTTCGTTCTTTTCTGGGAGGCCTCGCGCGGGCGCGGGCCGGGGAACGCCGCGCTAGCATCCAGGCCATGGCGCGCACCCTCCTCCTCCACCCCCTCGTGCTCGCCGGCGTCCTCGCCGCGCAGAAGCCCGAGACCGTGCAGACCCCAGGCATCGAATGGGCCAGGGACCTCGACGCCGCGCTGGCGGCGTCCCGCGCCGACGGCCGGCCGGTGATCGCGTACTTCACCTTCGAGACCTGACACTGGTGCAAGGTCCTGGAGCGCGAGGCGTTCCCGGACGCCACGGTCGTGGCACTGGCGCGGCGCGCGCACTGGGTGTGGGTGGATCGCGACCACACCCCGGCGCTCCCCCGACGATTCTCGGTCTCGGCGTATCCCTCGTTGCTCTTCCTCGGCACCGAGGGCGAGAACATCCACCGCTTCGCGGGCTTCCTCAACACCACCAGCTTCCTCGCGCCGTTCCGCGAGGGGTTCGAGCGGTACGACCGCTACCGCGCGGGCGCGGCCTACGACGCGCCGCCGCCGTGGCCGGAGGCTCCGGTCGCGGGCCGCACCACGCGGGTGCTGCAGGTCCCCGGCGCGGATGCGCTGCGTGGGATCGCCTGGCACCGCGGCGAGCTGCTGCTCGCGAGCCTCGGCGAGCTGATCGCGCTCGACGGCACCGGCAGGGAAGTGCGCCGCGTGCCGCTCCCGGACCGGCCCAATGCGTTGGCCAGCGATGGCGAGCGCCTCTACGGGCTCCACTACGGCTGGACCGCCGGCAGGCCGATCTACGAACTCGATCCGGCCACCGGCGCCGCGGTGCGCCAGATCGTCACGCGCGCGAACGCCGACAAGCAGGCGTTCTCCGCCACGGGGCTGGCCTGCCACGGCGGCCGCCTGCACGTGCTGACCGTCTCCGGAGCCATCCACGTCGTGGATCCGGCCAGCGGCGTGGTCGAGCGCACCGTGACCACGAGGCTGCGCTACGTCTCGGCCCTGGCGTTCGACGGCCGGAGCTACGTGGTGGGGGGGCGGGACAGCCTGAACCGCGTGGATCCGGGCACGGGCGAGGTCGTCGGCTGCGTGCCCCTGCTCGCACCGGTGCGCGGCATGACCTTCCACGCCGGCGCGCTCCACCTCTTCGAACAGGTGCAGATGGGGTTCGACCGCAACCACAGGCCCAAGCGGATCGCGCCAGACTCCACCCGGATCCACGTGGTGGAGTGGCAGCCCTGAGGCCAAGGGTTGCCGTGGCCCGGGTCGGGCAGGATGCTGCCGGGATGCGTCCCCGCGCACTGGCCGCCCTCGCGCTCCTCTCCGTCGGCCTGCCGCCCGCCGGCGACACGCCGCCGCCCGGCCCGCCCTGGCAGCTCACCTATGCCGAGGCGCGGCAGCTCGCGCTGCGCAAGGGTCAGCCGGTGTTCGTGTACTTCACGAAGACCTATTGACCCGCGTGCGTGCCCCTGGAGCAGCAGTTGCTGCCCGACCCCACCCTGAAGCCCTGGTACGACCGCGTGGTCTGGCTCTTCGTCACCCGCAACTTCAAGGGTGACGGCGGCGACCTGGAGGCGCTGCGCACCCACGACCGGTTCGGCGTCTCGTCCTGGCCGCAGATGCTGGTGTTCGATCCCTCCGACGACCGGGTCCTCGTGGAGCCGCCGCGCGACCGCAAGGGCTTCGAGCGGGCGTTCGAGCAGGCCGTGGCCGCGCACCGCGGCAAGCCGGACGCCGGAGCGGAGCGCGCCGCCGCGGTGGTCGCGGAGGCCAAGGCGCTGCTGGGCAGGCAGAAGTTGGCCGCCGCGCGCGACCTGCTGGAGCCGGTCGCCCGCGAGGAGGACCGGGCGGGTGTGTGGCTGGAGGCGCGCGCGCTGATGAACTCGTGGGCCGGCGCGCCGGAGCCGTCCCTGCCGGCACTGCTCGAGGACCCCGATCCGCGCGTGGTGGCGATCGCGTTGGAACGGGCCGCGGCGCAGCCGCAGCTGGAAGCGAAGCTCCTGGCGCGCGCCGGGGCGCTGCTCGGCGACCCCGCCGCCGACCTCGTGGTGCGCATCCGTGCGCTGCGGCTCGTGGCGAAGGCCACGCCCGAGGCGGTCGTCGACCGCGCCGCGGAGCTGCTGAAGGTCGCCAACGATCCGTTCCGCTACGAGGTCCTCGACCTCCTGGCGCGCCACCCGCGCCCGGCGCTGGGCCCGGCCCTGGCGGTGCTCTTCCGCGACGCGGGGGAGGCGGTGCCGTCGCGGAACCCGAACGTGCTGCGCATGCGGACCGCCGCCTGCCTGGCGGAGTCTGGCGGCACCGAGGCGATCGACGCGCTCGCGCCCCTCGTGCGCACCGCCGACTGGCGCAACGGCACCACCAAGGTCTCGCTCCAGGCCCTGGCCGGGATCGCGCGCCGCCTGCCCGCGGAGCGGGACCGGATCGCGGCCCTGCTCCTGGACGCGTTCCCCAGGCCGGTTCCCGCCGAGCCCGCCAACCAGGCGCGGGCCAGCCTGGCGCTCGCCGCCAGCGTGCGGGAGGCGCTCGCGGCCGCGCGGCCACAGGCGCCCCTGCCCGCCCTGCCCAAGGCGTGGGACGAGGCGGCGCGCACGCAGTGGCTCGCCGAGGTGCGCGCGGCGGCGCGGTGAGGCGCCGCCCGCCCCGCGCTCACTCGTGGCGCAGGGCCTCGACCGGGTCCATGTTCGCGGCGCGCACCGCCGGGTAGAGCCCGGAGACCACGCCCACCAGGGCCGAGACGCCGAACGACAGGATCCAGTGCTGGGGCAGGGCCACGGTCGGCATCTTGGCGAAGGTCTCGATCAGGATCGGCCCGGCCAGTCCGGCGGCCACGCCGAGCAGGCCGCCCGTCATGCTCAGGACCACGGTCTCGACCAGGAACTGGGAGACGATGTGCTTCTTCTTGGCGCCGAGGGCGCGGCGGATGCCGATCTCGCGCGTGCGCTCGGTCACCGTCGCCAGCATCACGTTCATGATCCCGATGCCGCCGACCAGGAGCGAGATCCCCGCGATCGAGCCCAGCACGAGGTTCCAGATCAGCTTCTGGGCCTCGGCCTCCTTCAGCAGCTCCAGCGGCACCACGACCGTGAAGTCCTGCTTGGCGTGGTTCTCGCTGAGCATCTCGCGGACCACGCGGGCGGTGTCGAGCACGGCCGCGGGGTCGGCCACACGGATCTTGATCTCGTGCAGCTGGACGCTCTCCACCTCCATGCTGCCGCCGGTGCGCTTCATGCTGGTGTCGCCGAACCAGGCACGCGACACGCTCATGGGCACGAACACGCACTCGTCGACCGGCGGACCCACGCTGCCGCTCGCGCGCCCCAGGGTCTCCAGCACGCCCACGACGGTGAAGCGGTCGCTGCCCGCGCGCACCGACTGGCCGATCGGGTTGTCCAGCGGGAACAGGTTCTCGGCGGCGAACGCACCCAGCACGCACACGTTCGTGCGGCGCTGGTCGTCCTGGTCGGTGAGCCAGCGACCCTCGCGCACCCGCATCCCCGTGACCGTCAGGTACTCGGGCGTCGTGCCCAGGACGTAGCTGGCCTGGTACTCCGCGCCCACCCGCATCTCCTTGTGCGTCTCGCGCACCGGCACCACCAGTTCGGCCGCCGGCAGGGTGTGCTTGAACCGGTCCAGGTCGTCGTAGGTCAGCCCGTAGACCTGCGCCGTCCACACGTTGGAGCTGGTGTTCTGCTCCTGCACGTCGGGCTTCTTGGAGCGCAGCAGGATGTTGGTCGAGCCGAGCGCCTGGATGCGGTCCTGGGCCGCCTTGGAGGCACCCTCGCCCACGGCCAGCATCGCCACGACCGAGGCCACGCCGAAGAGCATCCCCAGCATGGTGAGGAACGCGCGCAGCTTGTGCAGGAGCAGGCTCTTCACGCCCATCCGCACCGTGCGCACCAGCTCGAGCAGGATCATGCGCTCGCCTCCTGGGCCGCGACCGAGGACTCGCGGTGCAGGTTCTCCTCGACGGACTCGACCACGCCATCCTTGAGCCACACGGTGCGCTGCGCGCGCGCCGCCACCTTGGCGTTGTGCGTGACCACGACGATCGTCACGCCCTCGCGCTGCAGTTCGTCGAGGACGCCCAGGATCTCCTCCTCGGTCTTGGAGTCGAGGTTGCCGGTGGCCTCGTCGGCGAGCAGGAAGAGCGGGTCGTTCATCAGGGCCCGGGCGATGGCGACGCGCTGCTGCTGGCCGCCGGAGAGCTCGTTGGGGCGGTGTTCCAGCCGGCCCTCGAGGCCCACACGGCGCGCCAGCACCTCGGCCTTGGCGCGCGACTCCGCGCCGACGCGGCCCTGGTAGAACAGCGGCACCTCGAGGTTCTCGAGCACGGTGAGCTGCGGGATCAGGTTGAACGACTGGAAGATGAACCCGATCTTCTGGCCGCGCACCTCGGAGAGCTCGCCGTCGCTCAGGTTGGCGACGTCCTCGCCACCGATGCGGTACTGCCCGGAGGTCGGGCGGTCCAGGCAGCCCAGGATGTTGAGCAGCGTGCTCTTGCCCGATCCGGAGCGGCCCATGATCGCGGTGTACGAGCCCGCCTCGATGCGCAGGTTGATGCCGTTCAGGGCGCGGACCACGTGGTCGCCCATGACGTAGTGGCGGTGGATGTCGACCAGCTCGGCGATCGGCACGCCGGCCGGGAGCCGCTCACTTGCCATCCCGGTTCCCGCCGTCGCGTCCGCCGGGGGCGCGCTCGCCGGGCGGCGTGCGTTCGCCGGGCTGGCCGCGCTCGCCTCCGGGCCCGCCGCCCGGCCGCTGCCCGCCGCGCATCATGCTCGACATCATCTCCTGCATCTTCGCGCTCAGCTCCGGGTCCTCGGCGATCGCGGTGCGGAACTCCTCGGAGCGCATGAAGGCGCGGTCCTGCTCCAGCTTGGCGGCCAGGTCGGGCCGCTTCTCCTTGAGCAGGGCCTGGAACTCCTGCATCGCAGGGCTCGTGCGCCGGGGTCCGCCCGGGCCGCCGCCGGGCCCGCGGTTGGGCCGGGACTCGGCCGCCCCCTCGCGCGGCACGCCGTTGGCTCCCGCGGGGTAGGCCGCGGCGTTGGCCTCGGCCACGGGAGCGCGCGGCGCGGCCGTGCCCTCGTTCTGCACCTTCGCCGCCGGCTGCGCATACTTGGGCGCCTGCACGCCGGGCGGCGTCGAGAGGTACACCACGTCGCCGGCCGCCACGCCCTTGATGATCTGCACGAAGGTGTTGTCGGCGAGGCCGAGCGAGACCTGACGCGCCTGCGGGCCGGCCGGCGTGTCCACCCACAGGTATTGGACCAGGCCGTCGCGCTCCACGGCGGTGATCGGCACCTTCAGGGCCCCGGGCAGCTCGGCGACGATGATGTCGACGCGCGCCGACATGCTGGGCTTCAGGACCGTGTTCATGCCGTCGATCTCCACCTCGGTCTGGAACACCTTCAGGTCGGGATTGCCAAAGCGCGAGGCGGAGTCGGCGAGCGGGGCCACGCGCCGCACGGTCCCGGTGAACAGGGACTCGGGGCCGAGCGCGTCGACGCGGACCTCGGCGCGCAGACCCGGCTTGACCCGGTCCACCGCGGACTCGTGCACCTTCAGCGTGGCGATCATCCGGCTCACGTCGGGCAGGATGATCAGCGTCTGGCGCTCGCGCACCTGGGCGCCCTCGGTGACGTACTCCTGGCGCCGGCCGCCCTCGCCCTGCGGCGCGTAGACCACAAGTCCGTCGGTGGGGGCGGTGATCAGGCAGTTCTTGACCTGCTTCTCGAGGTTGTCGAGCCGCTCCTTGGCAAGATTGAACTCGGCCTCGCGGCTCTTCTTGTCGGCCAGCACCTGCGCGAGCTTGGCCTCGCCGCGCGCGCGCACCCGCTCCAGCTCGAGCCGCGCGTCGTCCAGCTTCTGCTTGAGCTCCTCGCGGGACTTGACGTGCGTGAAGTTGACCAGCAGGTCGAGCTTGTTCTTGGCCAGCTTCACCGCCTCCTTGCGCCGCTCCAGGTTGAGGCGGTCGCCGTCGAGCTCGTTCTTGGTGATGAAGCCCTTGTCGGCGAGCTTCTGGCTCCACTGGAACTTGTCGATCGCCAGCGCGAGCTCCGACTCGGCCAGCTGGATGTCGGAGGTGGCGGCCACGGTCTGCTGCTCCTCCTCGCCCATCTCCCGCGTCCCGTCATCCCGCTTCTTGCCCAGGAACTTGTCGAGGTCGAGCTGGGCGAAGAGCACCTGGTTCTCGGCTTCCTTCACGTCGGCCGCGAACTGCTTGAGCTGGATCTCGTACTCCTTGGTGGCGGTGACCAGCTGCGACTCGGCGCGCGCGACGTCGATTTCCTGCTTCGCCTTGCGCTCGACGAGGGCCGAGGAGTCCAGCTCGACCAGCTTCTCGCCGGCCTTCACCTCGCGGCCCTCGGGGATGAGGAAGATGACCGTGTTGTTGCCCTCCACCTCCGAGCGCACGCGGGTCTCGCGGAACGCCTGGATCTCCGCGGCCTGGCTGACCCGGATCTGCATGTCGCCGCGCTCGACCGTGAACTTGTCGGCCGGCCGGTCGCTGCTGCCCGACACCTGCTGGGAACAGGCCGCGGCCAGCAGGCCCAGGCCCACCAGGGCGGTGGCGAGGGTTGCCGGGGCGGTCCGCACCCGGTCGGGGATGCGTGCGCGGCGCAGCGGGGCGTTGGGGCTGTGAGTCATGAGTGGTTCCGTGATCTGGGTTCTACCGCACGTCCGGCCTGCCCGGCGATTCCCCCGGGACGGCGGCCAGGTCGTCAGGCGCCGGAGCCGGTCCGGTTCCGGGCCGCACGGGCGATCCCATCGCAGCGCGAGGTTCGGGACCGCGGGCCAGCGGGGATCGCTGGTCCGCGCCCGCCGGAGTGCCGTGCCGGGCCAGCTCCGGCCGCGGTCCCGTCGGGATCGGCAGGCCGGGGTCGTACCGCAGCCCCTTGGGCTCGAGCACGAGGCCCTCGAGGTCGCGCAGCAGGTTCAGCCGCGCCACGGCGTGATCGATCAGTGCCCCGGTGAGCTGGAGCTGGGACTGCAGCAGCGACTCCTGCGCGTCGAGGAGGTCCAGGGCGGTGGAGCGGCCGGCGGCGTAGAGGTCGCGCGTGCTCTCCACGCGGCGCTCGGAGAGGATCAGCGCGCGGCTCTGGATCTCGTAGCTCGCCGCGGTCCGGCGGATGTTGCGCAGGGCCTCGCGCACCTCCTGCTTGATGGTGTCCTCGAGCTGTTCGCGCGAACGGATCGCCACGTCCATGTCGATCAGCGCGGCGCGGTAGGCGTTGCGCTGCGGCAGGCGGTCGATCGCCAGGTCGATCTGGAAGCCGGCCGACCAGTTCACCTTGCTCCAGTCGAAGCGGAACGCCTTGTCGCGATCGGTGGGCACGTCGGCGGCCGCGACCAGATCGAGGGACGACTCCAGCGCGTCCTCGGCGACCAGGATGCCGCGCCCGGCGTCCTCGACCTCGTCCACGACGTTGCGGTAGTCGAAGCGGCGCAGCAGCGCCAGCTCGATCGCCTTAGGCTCCTCCAGCGCGATCAGCGGGGCGCCATCGGCGCGCAGGTGCTCGAGCTCGCGGATGTCGAGCGTGAGCTGCGCATCGGTGGGCAGTCCCAGGAGCACGCGGAAGCGGTCCAGCGTGCTCTCCAGCTGGGCGCGTGCGGTGACCAGGCGGTCGTTGGCCGAGAGCTCGTCCTGGCGGGCGCGGTCCAGATCCACGCTGGTGCGACGCCCCGCCTCGGCCAGGGCCTCGGTCTGCTCGCGGTTCTGCCGCAGGTTGACGGCGTTGGCCTCCTCGTTGCGCAGGTTGTCCATCTGCTCGAGCACCCGGTAGTACTCGGTCACCACCCGCACGGCCTGCGTGGCGCGGAAGCGCTCGTAGTCGCGCACCTGGTAGATCACGTTGCGCTCGGCCTGGGTGAGCGGCTCGCGGGCCACGGCCTTGCCGGCACCGGCGAGCAGGGGCTGGGTGATCGAGAGCGAGAGCAGCGAGCTCGGGTCCCAGCCGTTGGCCCCGGACACCAGGTTCTTCAGCCAGTTGTTCACGAAGCCGACGACGATGTTGGCCCCGGACTCGGTGTTGCGGGAGGCGCGCAGCTGGTTGCGCAGGGAGAGCACGGCCTCGTCATCGCCGACGCCGGTGACCTCCTCGGTGCCGGTGAAGGACCAGCGGGTGCTGAAGTTCCACTCCTGCTGGGTGAGTGCCAGACCCACCAGATAGAGCTGTTCCTTCTGGCGCTGGAACTCGCGGCTGTTCTCCGCGGCGATGTCGAGGGCCTGGGCGATCGTGACCACCATCGGCGTGCTGGCGGCCAGGATGCGCTTGCGCAGGGTGTCGACGGGCCGTTCCAGGCGTTCCACCCGGCTCTCCCCGGTCACGCTGCGGCTGACGTTCTCCAGGAGGCCGTAGACCTGCTGGTCGGCGTCGTCCTTGTAGTCGGAGGGCGAGCAGCCGAGGAGCAGGGCGGAAGCGGGGAGGGGGAGGAGCAGGCGGCGGAACAAGGTCGATCCTGGGCAGCGCTACGCGGAGCTGTAGATACGCCCAGGAGGCGGCACCGACGAACCGTTTTTCGCCGGCGGGGCTTGCGGCTATCCTTCCGGCCCTCACGGCGGTTCAAGGCGGGGGCCATTGGCTACGGTACTGATCACGGCAGGGCCGACCCGGGAGCACCTCGACGAGGTGCGGTTCCTGGCAAACGGCAGCAGCGGGCGCATGGGCTATGCCCTGGCGGCCGCGGCACGGGATGCTGGACACCACGTGGTCCTGATCTCGGGGCCCACGGAGCTGACCCCGCCCGAGGGGGTGGATCTGGTCCGGGTGATCTCGGCCGAGGACCTGCTCCAGGCGGTCCTGAAGGCCCTGCCCCATGCCGACGCCGCCTTCGCGGTGGCGGCGGTCGCCGATTGGCGCCCGAAGGAGCGTCTGGCGGGCAAGCCGCCCAAGGCGGCCCGATCCCTGACCTTGGAGCTGGTGCCCACCCCGGACGTCCTGGCGGAGATGGGTCGGCGCAAGGAGGGCCGGGTCCTGGTCGGCTTCGCCCTGGAGAGCGGCACCGTGGACGAGGCTCTGGCCCGGGGCCGCGCCAAGCTGGAGGCCAAGAACCTGGACCTGATCGTCGTGAATCGCGTGGCCGCCATCGGCGCGGAGGAGACGGAGGCCTGGCTGGTGTTCGCCGACGGCCACGTCCGGACCCTCCCGCGCATGTCCAAGTCCGATCTGGCCGCGGTGATCGTGCGCGCCGCCCACGTGCCCGAGGGCAGGCATCGATGAGGCGGGACCCATGAGCCGGAAGCCCGGAGCCAGCGTCGCCGCCGTGCCGTGGAGCCAGCGTCTCTCGGAACGCGCCAAGGAGGCGCTCTCCCTGCTGCTGATCGCGTTCGCGCTCTTCTCCCTACTGTCGCTGGCGACCTTCCGCCTGCCGGACCCAGGGCTGCAGGCCATCCCGCGGGAGGCCTTCCAGAACCTCGGTGGCGCCGTGGGCTACCACATCGCCCACGGGATGACGTTCCTCTTCGGGCAGGCGGCGTACCTCGTGTTCGCCTTCCTCCTGGTGCACGCGGTGCTGCTCTTCCTGCGCCACGACGTGCCCAAGGTGGTGCACAAGGCCCTCGGCGTGCTGGTGTTCACGGTCGTGGCGGCCCTGCTCCTGGCCGGCCCGGACGGCCGGGCGGGGATCGGCGAGCCGACGCCGTACGGCGCCGGGGGACGCTTCGGCGCCAACCTCTCGCCGCGCCTCTACGAGGCGTTCGGCGGCTCCGGGCGGATCCTGCTCCTGGTGTTCGGGGGGCTGGTGGCCTTCCTGATCGCCACCGACTTCCTCTTCCTGGCGCTGCTGCGCCAGGGCGCCGAGCGGCTGGGGCGAGCGGTGGACCGGATCCGGCCCGACCCCGCGGCGGCGGCCACCGCAGGCGGGTCTGCCGGCGCCGAGGTACTGGACGCCGGCGCCGCGGACCTGCTCGGCCCGCGTTCCACGCCCCGGCGGCGGCGCGCGAGCCGGGTCCCGGACCCGGCCGAGGAAGCGGAGCCAGGGGAACCGGAACCGGAGGCTGCCTACGAGGACGCCCGCCCCGGCGGCGGCGAGGCGGACGTGGACGACCGGGCGGGCGCCGGGCTGGTGATCCATGACTCGCGCCCGCCGCAACCGGCACGTGCCGTGGGCCCGTCCCGACCGGAGCCCGAGCCTGGGTCCGGACCCGTCGCCGGGGCTGCGGCGGGGGCTGCGGAGCCGCCGGCAGCCGCCCCCGAGTCTCCGGCCGAGCCGGCCGAGCCTGCCGAGCCGGCCCCGGACCCGGACGCGGCCAAGGAGGCCGGCGCTGCCCCGGCCGAGGAGCGCCCGGCCGCGCGCAGGCCGCGCATCAAGGTGGAGCGGGCGCGCCGGGTGCGGCGCGGCCAGCAGAGTCTGCCGTTCCCGGCCGCCTATCCGTTCCCGCCCATCGATCTCTTCCATCAGGCCGCGCACCAGCGCGACGAGGATCTGCGCACCGCGATCCAGGCCAATGCCGACGCGATCGAGCGCCGCCTTGGATCGTTCAAGATCGAGGCCAAGGTCGTGAGCGTGTCGCCAGGCCCGGCCGTGACCCAGTACGAGGTGCGGCTCGGCGAGGGCATCAAGGTGTCGCGCGTCGTGAGCTTCGAGGCCGACCTCGCCGCCGCGCTCAAGGCCACGTCGGTGCGCGTCGTGGCCCCGATCCCGGGCAAGGACACGGTGGGCGTGGAGGTGCCCAACCAGCGCCGCCAGATGGTCGTGATGCGCGAGCTCCTGGAGCTCCACGGGCGCGCCGAGGACCTGGCCCTGCCGCTCTTCCTGGGGCGCGACGTCGCCGGCAAGCCGATCGTCGAAGACCTCACCAAGATGCCCCACATCCTGATCGCGGGCACGACCGGGTCGGGCAAGTCGGTGTGCATCAACACGATCCTGCTCTCGCTCCTGATGACCCGCACGCCGGAGCAGGTGCGGCTCATCCTGATCGACCCGAAGATGGTCGAGCTGCAGTCGTTCCGGGCCGTGCCGCACCTGGCCTGCGACGTGGTCACCAACATGAAGAAGGCGCCCACGGTCCTGCAGTGGGCGGTCGACGAGATGGAGCGGCGCTACGAGCTCTTCTCGCGTGTGGGGGTCAACCACATCACGCTCTTCAACCGGCTCGGCCGCGGGGAGCTGGAGAAGCGCCTGCAGACGCCCGTGGACGAGGGCGCCGAACGGATCCCCTACATGGTCGTGGTGATCGACGAGCTGGCCGATCTGGTCGCGGTGGCGCAGAACGAGGTCGAGGAGTCCATCCAGCGCCTGGCGCAGAAATCGCGCGCGGTGGGCATCCACGTGATCCTCGCCACGCAGCGGCCGAGCACCGACGTGATCACCGGGGTGATCAAGGCCAACCTGCCCGCGCAGATCGCGTTCCGCGTGAGCCGCAAGATCGACTCGCGCGTGATCCTCGACGCCAACGGCGCCGAGGTCCTGCTCGGCCACGGCGACATGCTCTACAACCAGCCGGGCGGCAAGGGCATCGTGCGCGCGCAGGGCACCTACGTGGCGGAGGACGAGATCGACGCCGTCGTGAAGTACCTGGAGATGAAGGGGCAGACCCCGAGCTTCATCCCCGAACTGGCCCGCCCCGAGAAATCGGTCGGCCGCCGGCCCCAGGAGAAGGACGACCTGTACGAGAAGGCGGTCGAGGTCGTGCTCGGGCAGCAGCGCGGCTCGGCCACGCTCCTGCAGCGGGCCCTGGCGATCGGCTACACGCGGGCCACCAGGCTGCTGGAGCTCATGGAGGAGGACGGGCTGGTCGGTGGCTTCCAGGGTTCGAAGTCGCGCGAGGTCCTGATGACCCTGGAGGACTGGCGGATCCGGGAGGAGTCGATCCGCGACGAGTTGGACCGCCTGGAGCAGGAGGGGGCGGAGGACGGTGCGGTCGAGGCTGAAGAGGACGCGGACGCGGACTTGGGCGGGGCCGCAGCCGGCGAGTCCGGGTCGTCCCAAGGCGCAGCCGGCGAGGACGCCGGATCGGCATCCGACCCAGGAGCCGTCAGGCCGTCCGATCCCGAGGCGACGCAGGAGCACGAGGCTCAGGGTCCCTGAGCCGGCCGCGCGGGCCGGGACCGCGGCCGGACCGAGGCGAGAAACTGGTCCCCCTTCGCGGCCAGCCACGGCTACCATCCCAGGCCTCGTCGACGTTGGACTTCAGGGAGGCACGATGTCCGCAGCACCGCTTCCGGCACCTGGGCAGGGCGCCGGGCCACGCACCGGGTGGGCGTACCCGGTCGCCTGTGGTTCCTTCGCCGTGTTCTCGCTCTCCGCGCTCACCTACCACCACTTCGTACGTGGTGGCGTGGGGGATGGCAGCGGGCTCCTCCAGGGGATGGTGGTCGGGATCTACCAGGGCATCGGCTTCGTCTCGGCCACGATCACGTTCCTGCTCGTGTTGTCGTGGGCGACGATCTGGTTCGTGCGCGGCGCGCTGGACCAGCCTCTCGCGCGCCTGGGACGCATCCTGCTCCTCACGCTCTCCCTCGCCGTGCTCACCAGCCTGAGCGGAGCCGGAGTGCCGCCGCCGGGCGGAACCCTCGGCGCGTGGCTCGCCAGCGGGCTCGCCGACCTGCTGGGGAACGTCTTCAGCCTGCTCCTGGTCACGGCGCTCACCCTCACGGCCCTGCTCCTCGCCACGGACTTCTTCTTCTACGCCTACTTCCAGGCCGATGCGGTCGTTCCGCGTGCGGGTGCGGGCCGGCCCGAGTCCCGCGGCGCGGAGGCCCCCGCGCCGGCGCCGCTCGCGTCGGTTGCGTGGCAGGGCGAGCCTCAGGTCGAGGGCCGCGCGCTCCTGCACCTCGATCCGCCGGCCGACCCGCGCATCGTGGGGGTGAGCGGCGTGCTGGGGGCGGCCGGACCTTCCGCGCCCGTGGAGGACGGCGTCGCCGGAGCGCCCGGCAGCGAACTCGAGTTCGAGGATCGACAGCCGGAACCGGTCGCAGCGGAGGAGACCCAGCCCTCCGGCCCGGAGCAGGCCGACCGTCCCTGGCGCCGCACGCGCGTGCGGCTGCGCCTCGACGACGTGCCCGAGGACCTGCCTCCGCTGGAGGTGGCGGACGTGGCGGGACCCGCGACCTCCGAACGCGCGCCGGAACCGGGGTCCGCAGCGGAGCCGGAACCTGCCGTGCAGCCGCTCTCGGAGGCGGCCGGTTCCGCCGCCGCGTGGGCCGCGCCCTCCCCGGCGCCCGTTGCCGAGGAGCCGGCCTCGGCCGCGGCCGCTTCCGCGGCCGCTGAGGAGGGCGAACGCATGGTCGAAGCCCTCGACCGCAGCTCCCCCGACGAGGACGCGTCCGAAGAGGCGCACGAGCCGGGCGAGGAAGAGGATGCCCTGGAGGACGAGCCGGCCCGGGCCGCCGAGGCCGAACGCGACGAGGAGGAATGGGTGGCGCCGGCCCGCGTGTTCGCGCCCGTGGCGATCGTGGGGGTCGAGGAGCCCGCACCCGCGCCCCACGCGCAGCCGCCCGCCGAGCCCGCGCCGGAGTCCGGCGCAGGAGCCGCTCCCGGGGCAGGGTCCGAACCCGCAGCCGGAGTGGCGGCGCCGTCCGAGGCGCCGCAGGAGCCGGTCCAGGACGAGGCGTCCTACGCCGCGGCGGCGCACGAGGACCTCGAGCTGGAGGCCGCCACCGCCGCGGCCGAACTCTACGTCCGGGCGGAGTCCGGGACCGGCGAGCCCGACCCCCTGGAGGGTGGCGAGGAACCGGCGGCCGGCAGCGCGTCGCCGGCCCAGGCGGCGGACGAACCCGAGTTCGTCCTGCCCCGTCCCGATGCCCCGCCGGTCGCCGGCGACACCGTGAAGGTGCGCCAGGGCACGCTCTTCCCCGGGGCGAGCGAGGACCAGCGCCTGGTGGAGGAGGCGGCGCGCCTGGTGCGCGAGGCGCGTCGCGCCAACGTCTCCCTGCTGCAGCGGCGCCTGCGCGTGCGCTACGACGAGGCCGTCGAACTGCTGCACGCACTCGGCCGGCTGGGAGTCATCGAGCTCCTGCCCGGGGAGACCCAGGGTCGCGTGCGGGTCGGCTCCGACGAGAGCGAGGCGCAACCCGATGACGCGCATTCGTGACGGAATTCCGCGCGCGTCGCGGACGCGGGCACGGTGGCGCGGCGCGGCGCGCCGCTGCGTTTTCCACCGGATCTCTCCACGCTCGACTCACAACCCGGACTCTTGCGCTTTGGCCGCGAGTCCGTAGAGGAAGTCGCCGCGCTGGAGCGATCCGCGCACGCAACTTCGATCTCGCATCCGGGCGGTACCGAACCACAACACGAACGCCGGTCGCGTCCCCGACCCAGACGCGACGCAACGGCTCACGGTCGGGAGGGGGCTCCTTGGTGGACACGCAACCGTCGATCGAAGAACGCGGCGTACCGCGCAATCTCGAGGCCGAACGCTCGGTGTTGGGCGCGTTGCTGCTCCATTGCGACGCGGTCAACGACGTCGTCCAGTTCCTGAAGCCGGAGGACTTCTACCTGCCGGCGCACCAGGTCATCTACCGGGCGATCCTCGACCGCCACGACCGCAAGACCCTCGCCGACGTCATCACGGTCGAGGAGGAGCTGGCCGGCAAGGGGCTGCTGGAGGAGGCCGGGGGACGGGACCGCCTCCTCGACCTGGCCGGATCGGTGGTCTCGGCCGCGGCGGTGCAGCAGCACGCGGAGATCGTCCGCGAGAAGGCGATCCTGCGGCGCCTGCTCGAGACCTGCCTGGACCTGTCGCGGCTCGCCTACCAGGGTGGACAGGAGGCCCAGCCGCTGCTCGACGAGGCCGAGCAGCGCATCTTCGAGATCGCGCGCGTGGGCGTGCGCAGCGACGCCATGGAGATCTCGGCGATCCTGAACGAGACCTTCCAGCGGATCGAGATGATCCGCAGCCGCGAAGGCCGGCTCTCCGGCCTCGCCACGACGTACTACGACCTCGACGACATGACCGCCGGCCTGCAGAAGGGCGAGCTGGTGATCCTCGCGGCGCGGCCGTCGATGGGGAAGACCTCGTTCGCCCTCAACATCTGCGAGCGCGTGGCCGGAGCCGGGAACGGCGTGCTCTTCTTCTCCCTGGAGATGTCCGCCCAGCAGGTCATCCAGAACATGCTCTGCTGCCGGGCGCAGATCGACAGCCAGAGCCTGCGCAAGGGCAAGATCACCGAGCAGCAGTATCGCCGCCTCCAGGAGGAAGCGGGGGTCCTCTACAACGCCCCGATCTTCGTCGACGACACCGCGGGCATGACCGCGCAGATGATCCGGGCCAAGGCCAGACGCATCCTGCAGCGCCGCCCCCTCTCCCTGATCGTCATCGACTACCTGCAGCTGCTGAGCAGCGGCCGGCGCGAGGAGAGCCGCCAGCAGGAGATCGCCGGGATCAGCCGCGGCCTCAAGCAGCTGGCCCGCGAACTGTCCGTGCCGGTGGTGGCCCTGGCCCAGCTCAACCGCGAGGTGGAGGGCCGCGACGACCACCGCCCGCGCATGAGCGACCTGCGCGAGTCCGGCGCGATCGAGCAGGACGCCGACGTGATCATGCTCCTGCACCGGGAGGAGTACTACAAACGCACGGAGGAGAACGCCGGCCTGGCCCAGATCCTGATCGCCAAGCAGCGCAACGGCCCGACCGGCGACATCACCCTGCGCTTCTTCCGCGAATTCATGCGCTTCGAGAACTACCGGCGCGGCGCCGAGCCGATGACCTGAGCCGAGCGCCGCCGCCCCGCGCCCGCGGCGGCCGCGGGACCCCGCGGGCCGGCAGCGCGGGGGGAGTGGCCGACGGCGTTCCGGCCGGCCACGCCGCGCTACCGCCGGGCCCGCCGCTCTGGTCTCATCTGCCGCCCCGACCATGGGCCGCCCCCCAGATCCGTTGCACACGAGGTGCCCTGGCCCGGAAGCGGGGGGGCGTGCCCGGGGGCACGCGCGGGGCGTGGCCGCGGCGCTGCTGCTGCTCGGCGCGTCGTGGCCCCTCGCCGCCCAGGAGGTTCCGTCACCTGTCGCTCCGGGTGCGACGCAGACGCGCCGCGCGCCCGTGCCGCAGACGGCCACGCGACCCTCGCCCCAGACCCAGACCGCGACCGCGACCCAGTCCCGGCCGGTGCACCAGGAGGGTCCCGCCACCGCGCCCCGCGTGGAGCTGTCGCAGGACGAGGGCAAGATCGTGCGCGAGATCCTGGTGCGCGGCGCCTCGCACGAGTCGGTGACGCGCAACCTGAAGACCCAGATCCAGCGGCCGCTGCGCGCCGCGGACGTCCAGGACGACCTGCGCGCGCTGTGGGCCTACCAGAAGATCCAGGTGCAGCGGGTCTGGGTGGAAGACGTCGAGGGCGGGGTGCGCCTGATCCTCGAGGTGCGCGAGCACCGTGACTTCGACCGGGTCGTGTTCAAGGGCCTCGACCACCTCACCGAGCAGCAGGTCAAGACCCTGCTCGGCATCGTCGGCACCTCGGGCGTCACCGAGTTCACCGCCCAGACCTACCAGCGTGTGCTCGAGGAGCGCTATCGGCGCGACGGCTTCTACCACGTCCGCGTGCAGCTCGTCCCGGACGAGGCCAAGAGCACGCTGACGTTCCGCGTCGACGAGGGGCCGCGCGTGCGCGTCCGCGACATGTACTTCCGCGGCAACACGTCGTTCCCGGCCAGCGTGCCGCTCGACCTCGGCCGGAGCCTGATCAACGGGGCCAAGCTGGAGACCACGCCGGAGGGCTGGCTGCTCGCCGGCTCGCCGTACTCGGAGAAGGCGGTCGAGGACGATCTCGATCGCCTGCGCCTCTACTACCGGCGTCAGGGCTACCGCGACGCGGTGGTGGAGCTGGTCGGGCGCCAGCCCAACGAGGACTGGACCAAGGTGGACCTCTACTTCCGCGTGGTCGAGGGTCCGCGGTACCGGATCGCCTCGGTGGACGTGGAGCAGGTGCCCATGGCCGGACAGGCGCCGCGCTACCCGCGCGAGGCCCTGCTCAGCGTGGTCCGCACGCGGCCCGGCGACTTCTACGACCGCGATGCGATCCAGCGCGACCTGCGCGCCATCGAGGAGTTCTACGGCAGCCGGGGCCACCCCGAGGAGCGGCGCTACGGCCGGCGCATCCCCAACGCGTTCCGCAGCGACGAGCCGGTCGAGGTGTTCGACGTGGACAAGGCCGAGGTGCGCCTGGTGTTCCGCGTGCACGAAGGCACGCCCAAGACCCTGCGCGACATCGTGATCCGCGGCAACACCCGCACCAAGGACCGCGTGATCCGCCGGCGCGTCGCCCAGCGGCCCGGCGAGGTGGTGGACATCACCAGGATCGACCGCACCATCCAGCAGATCGAGGCGCTGCGCTACTTCCAGGACGAGCAGGCGCTCACCGGCGTGCGCTTCGAGCTGGAGCCGGTGCTCGACGATCCCGACCGCGTCGATCTGGCGATCGACGTGACCGAAGGGTCGACCGGACAGTTCCTGTGGGGCGCGGGCATCAGCAGCGGTGGCGGCGTGCAGGCCCGGCTGCAGTTCACCAAGCGCAACTTCGACATCGGCAACACGCCGTCGAGCTGGGACCCGTTCACGGCGATCGGCGAGATCCTCGACAACAAGGCGTTCCACGGCGGCGGCCAGGAGCTCGACCTGCTGCTCTCCCCCGGCACCGAGTTCAGCTTCTTCCGGCTCAGCTTCTACGAGCCGGACATCTTCCTGCGCCACGAGGACACGATTGGCCTGCGCACGACCGGGTTCCGGTCCATCTCGTTCCTCGACTCCTACAACCAGGACTCGCTGGGCGCGACCGTGGGGTTGGATCGGCGCTTCACCGATCAGCTCTCGGCGGCCATCACGCTGCGCCAGGAGAGCGTGACGGTCGAGGACGTGGACCCGAACGCCCCGGGCATCGTGTGGGATGCCAAGGGCCAGACCGAGCTGCGGACGATCCGCCTGAGCACCAAGTTCACCGACCTCGACCAGTTCCTGCGGCCCACCAAGGGGTTCCAGGCCGAGCTGTACGGCGAGGTCGCCGGCGGCTTCCTGGGAGCCGAGGAGGACTTCTGGAAGGCCGGCGTCAGCGGCGACCTCTACATCCCGCTCTATCGCGACAGCCGCGAGCGCGCGCACGTCCTGCACATCCTGCAGTCGTTCGACTACGGCCACGCGTACGGCGACAGCAACGACCTCTTCCTGACCGACCGCTTCTACATGGGCGGTTCCAACCTGCGCGGCTTCGCGCAGCGGCGCGCGGGCCCCTCCCAGTTCGGCCGCCCCGTGCCCGGCGAAGTGCGCTACCTGGGCTCGCTGGAGTACTTCTATCCGCTGTGGTCCGTGGCGCAGGAGGGCCGCACCCGCGAGCTCGAGCTGCTGCGCGGCGTGGTGTTCACGGACTGGGGACTGCTCGGCCTGCAGATCGACGACCCCACGTTCCGCGAGCCGCGCGTGAGCGTCGGGTTCGGCCTGCGCATCTTCGTCCCCGGCTTCAACGTGCCGATCGCCCTCGACCTGGGCTGGCCGCTGGTCTACGAGGAGACCGACGACCGGCGCCAGTTCTACTTCTCCGTGTTCCGCTAGCGCGGGCGCGGCCGCGGGTCAGCGGGAGAGCGTGGCCCTGGCCATGGCGCTCAGCACGACCCCCAGGGAATTGGCCCCGGGCGCCGGGCCCACCCACTGGCCGAGGAGCGGCCGACCGACCAGGTTGGCGTCGTCGGGCAGCTTCAGGCCGAGACTCGCCGCTCCGCTGGCGTCGGCGCCTGCCGTGAGCGTGAGCAGCACGTCGGTGCGCAGGACGCAGCCGGGTGCGCCGAGCCCCGCGAGGTCGTAGGGCAGGGTCAGGCCCCCGAACGCGGACTCGCTCGCCCCGAGGAGCAGGAGCAGCGAGGTGTTGGGCGTGGCGGCGCTGGCGCTGAGGGTGAACGTGGTCCCGAGGCGCGGCGCGCCGGCGTGGCCGATCTGGATCGGGCGGGCGTCGGCCTTGAGGCAGCCGGTGCCGACGATGACCACCGAGTCGCCGCCGAGGCGCAGCATCAGCTTGGCCCCGGTCGGGTATGGGCCCAGCCCGCCCGGGGCCGGATTGCCGATGTCGTAGGCGGGGGCGAACACGCTCTCGAGCACGTCGCTGCGGCGAGTGCCGGGGGTCACGCCGTTGAAGAACGCGCCCTGGATGGTCACGTCGACGACCAGGTCGCGGCGTCCGTCGTGGGCGAACGAGGCGGTCAGGCCGAGCGTGCGCCACTGGTCCTGCACGACGTCGAACCGGGCGCCGCTGCTCTTGTCCAGGACCACGACCGCGCCCGCGAGGTTGTTGGCGAAGGTGGGATCCAGCGTGGCACCGGCGAGATGCGCGAGCCGGACCTGCAGCCGGGTGTAGGTGTAGTTGCCGGTCGAGCCGCCGGCGAAGCCCACGTCCGTGACCGTCGCGCCAGTGCCGGGCAGGTAGCTGGCCGGTACCCGGATCTGGGTGCGCAGGTTCTGGTAGATGCCGGTGGGGCCCTTGCCGCCCATGGGGACGTTGTTGATCGGACCGGCGCTGGCGGTCCCGTCCGGAACGTAGACCTGGGCTGGGAGGGCGGCGGCCGCCGCGGCGGCGATGGGGACGAGTAGGGTGCGCATCGGCCTCGGGTCGTGGGGTGTCGGTTCCATCGACACCCCGGCCGGCGCGCCTTGACACCGCGCGCTCCGCACTTGCCCGCGGCCGGCGCACGCCGCAACCTCTGGCCATGCCCGCCGTCGCCCTCGGCCGCCCGAACCTCGGACTCGACACGTTGTTCCGTCTCGCCAGCCCGGGCACGCAGGCGCGCCTCGCGCCGGCGGCGCGGCGTGCCGTGGCGGCGTGCCGGGCCAGGGTGCGGTCGGCGGTGGCCGGGGGCGGGGCGCTCTATGGCATCAACACTGGCTTCGGCAAGCTGGCCGGGGTGCGCATCGAGGCCGACAAGCTGGGCCTCCTGCAGCGCAACCTGATCCTCAGCCACGCGACCGGCGTGGGCGATCCGCTGCCGGTCGAGGTGTGCCGGCTGGCGCTGGCGCTCCGCGTCCAGGCGCTGGCGCGCGGCTTCTCCGGGGTGCGCGTCGAGCTGCTGGAGCACGTGCTCGCGTTCCTCAACGCCGACCTGATCCCCGTCATCCCGGAGCAGGGTTCGGTGGGGGCCTCGGGCGACCTCGCGCCGCTCGCGCACATGGCTCTGCCGCTGCTCGGGCACGGGGAGGTGCATCACCGCGGCAAGGTGGTCTCGGGACGCAGGGCCCTGGCGCTGCTGCGGCGCCCGCCGATCGCCTTGGCGGAGAAGGAAGGTCTCGCCCTGATCAACGGCACGCAGATCATGACCGCGATCGGCCTCCTGGCGCTGCGCGACGCGCTGCAGGTGGCGCGCTGCGCCGACGTGGCCTGCGCCACCACGCTGGAGGCGCTGCGTGGCAGCGTGAAGCCGTTCCTGGCCGAGGTGCACGCGCTGCGGCCGCATCCCTGGCAGGCCGCCACCGCCGCCAACCTGCGCGCGCTGCTGCGCGACTCGCGCATCGTCCCGAGCCACGCCGACTGCGCCAAGGTGCAGGACGCCTACTCGATGCGCTGTGCGCCGCAGGTGCACGGGGCAGCGCGCGACGCGCTGGCCTTCGCCGAGCGTGTGCTCCTGGCCGAGGCCAACTCGGTCACCGACAACCCGCTGGTCCTGCGCGACGGCCGGGTCGTCTCGGCCGGCAACTTCCACGGCCAGCCGGTGAGCCAGGCCATGGACTTCCTGGGCATCGCGCTGGCGACCCTCGCCAACATCAGCGAGCGTCGCATCGAGAACCTCGTGAACCCCGACATCTCGGGCCTGCCGCCGTTCCTCGCGCCGCACCCGGGGCTGGACAGCGGCTACATGATCCCGCAGGTCGTGGCCGCGGCGTTGGCCTCGGAGAACAAGACCCTGGCGCACCCCTCCAGCGTCGACACGATCCCGACCAGCGCCAACCGTGAGGATCACGTGTCGATGGGCGTGACGGCGGCGCGCCACGCCGCGCGGATCGCGGCCAACTCACGCAAGGTCGTGGCGATCGAGCTGATGTGCGCCGTGCAGGGTCTCGAATGCGGAGCACGCCTGCGTCCTGGGCGCGGCGTGCAGGCGGCGCAGCGCGCCGTCCGGCGCGTCGTGCCGCCGCTGCGCAGCGACCGGTTCCTCGCCCCGGACCTGCGCGCCATCGAGCGGTTGATCGAGGACGGGTCGCTGCTGCGCGCCGTCGAGGCGCGCGCCGGGCGCCTGGCCTGAGCCGGCATCCGACCCGCGTCCGCTCCCGGCTTGTCCGTCCGCCGCGGCCGCCGATACTGCGGGGATGGCCAAGACGCTCTCCACGGCCGCCGCCGCGCCCACCTGGCGTGCCCCGCGCGGCACCACGCTGCACTGTGCCAACTGGCTCATCGAGGCCGCGTACCGCATGGTCCAGAACAACCTCGATCCCGAGGTGGCGGAGGACCCCGCGCGGCTGATCGTGTATGGCGGCTCCGGGCAGGCGGCCCGCGACCACGCAGCCCTGGAGGGGATCCTGGCCACGCTGCGCCGCCTCGCGCCCGACGAGACCATGCTGGTGCAGTCGGGCAAGTGCGTCGGAGTGTTCCGCACCTTCGAGGACGCGCCGCGGGTGCTGCTCGCCAACGGCAACCTCGTGCCCGACTGGGCCGATTGGGCCGAGTTCCGCCGCCTGCAGGCGAAGGGACTGACGATGTACGGGCAGATGACCGCCGGGTCGTGGATCTACATCGGCAGCCAGGGGATCGTGCAGGGCACCTACGAGACCTTCATGGCCGCGGGCCGCAAGCATTTCGGCGGCGAGCTGCAGGGCCGGCTGGTGCTGACAGCTGGCCTCGGCGGGATGGGCGGCGCGCAGCCGCTGGCGGTGACCATGGCGGGCGGCGTCTGCCTGGCAGCCGACGTGGACCGCAGCCGCATCGCCAAGCGTCTCGAGACCGGCTACCTGGACCACCTCGCGGCCAGCCTCGACGAGGCCATCGCGCTGGCGGAGCGCAAGCGGGCCGAGCGGCAGCCGTACTCGGTGGCGGCGGTCGCCAACGCCACGGAGCTGCTCGAGGCGCTGCTGCGGCGCGGGCTGGTCCCCGACCTGCTCACCGACCAGACCAGCGCGCACGACATGCTCAACGGCTACGTGCCCGAGGGGATGAGCCTGGAGGAGGCCCGGGCGCTGCGGGCCCGCGACGCGGACGCCTACATCGCGGCCGCGCGGCGCACCGCGGCGCACCACGTGCGCTGCATGCTGCTGCTCCAGGCGCGTGGCGCGGTCACGTTCGACTACGGCAACAACCTGCGCACCGAGGCGCGCGACGCCGGCGTGGCGGAGGCGTTCCGGATCCCGGGGTTCATCCCTGAGTTCATCCGCCCGATGTTCTGCGCCGGCCGGGGACCGTTCCGCTGGGTGGCGTTGAGCGGCGACCCGAAGGACATCGCCCGCACCGACGAACTGGTCCTGGAGATGTTCGCGCACGACCGGCACCTGTGCCGGTGGATCGAGATGGCCCGGCGCCGGATCCACTTCCAGGGCCTGCCGGCGCGGATCTGCTGGCTGGGCCAGGGCGAGCGCCACCGGTTCGCCCTGCGGGTGAACGAACTGGTCGCCAACGGGGAGATCGCCGCGCCGATCGTGTTCGGCCGCGACCATCTCGACACCGGCTCGGTGGCCTCGCCCTACCGGGAGACCGAGGCGATGCGGGACGGTTCGGACGCGATCGCCGACTGGCCGCTGCTCAATGCCCTGCTCAACACGGCCAGCGGCGCGACCTGGGTGTCGATCCACCACGGCGGCGGGGTGGGCATCGGCCGTTCGATCCACGCCGGCCAGGTGACGGTGGCCGACGGTACGCCGGCGGCCGCGCGACGCCTGGAGCGGGTGCTCTGGAACGATCCGGGCTCGGGCGTCGCCCGCCACGCCGACGCCGGCTACGAGGAGGCCCGGCGGACGGCGCGGGAGCAGGGCGTGGACCTGGGTGGTCCGCGGCACCCCTGAGGTGCGCGGCCGGACCTGGGCGGCCTTCGTCCGGCGCCGACCATTCCCCTTGGGTGTCCCGTCCCGGGAAGGCCCCAGCACTGGTGTCCCGCAGGTCGCGGCCTCCGGACGCGGGCGCAAGGGCCACCGCCAGGGGGGCGTTCCGGTTGGAGCGTCCCGCTCCGGAACCGCCCCGTGGTCTCCGCGCGAGGCAAATCGGGGCCCGGTCTGCTCGTGGCGCGTTCCGGTGGGACAGAATTGTCCCGGAGCGGAACGTCCTTTGCCGAAGCTCCTGGCCTAGGGCACCGCGTAGCGGTTCAAACCCAACGATGACCTGGTTCCGCAAGCAGCGTGACTCCGCCGACCCGCCCGCGGGCGACGACCCGCGGTCGGAGGGCCACCCCCAGGACCCCGCCGAGGTGTTCGTGGTCACCGACCGGGTGGTGAGCCCGTTCGTCGTGATGGTCCACGATCCCGCGGGCTTCCGGGCCGAGCAGTTCCGCGGCCTGCGCAACAAGCTGCTGGCGATGAACCCGGACGGGGCCGCCAAGACGCTGGTGATCACCTCGGCGATCAAGGGCGAGGGCAAGACGGTGACCGCGATCAACCTCGCGTTGGCCTTCGCCGAGCTGGAACGCACCCCGATCCTGCTGGTCGATGCCGATCTGCGCAGCCGTGCGATCGAGGGTGCGCTCGGATTGGATCCGGCGCCGGGCGTCGCCGACCTCCTGATGGGGCGTGTCGGCCTGGATCGCGCGATCCGGCCCGCCGGTTGGCGCAATCTCTCGCTCCTGGGCCCGGGATCGCGCATCGCCGGACCCTCGGAAGTCCTCAGCACGCCGCGCGTGGACGAGCTCTTCGCGCGGCTCAAGGAGCGCTTCCAGTACGTGATCCTCGACACGCCCCCGATCCTGGCCGCCACGGACGCAGGGGTGCTCGCCGCGCAGGCCGATGGGACCGTCGTCGTGGTGCGCCTGGAGCACAGCGCCAGGACCCACTCCAAGGACGCGATCCGGCAGATCCAGGACCTGGGCGCCAACGTGCTCGGCACCTTCGTCACCGAGGTGCGCGGCGCCGATCCGGATGCCGACCCGCGCCTGGGCTACCCGGTGCGCGCGGAGGAGTGAACTTGGGCGGGATGCGCGAGAGTCTGACCGAGGCCCTGCGCAGGCTGGCGCGCCGTACGGACGTGGACCAGCTCAAGCGCAGCGGCGTACGCCAGGTCAACGTCCTGGGCCTGGATCGCATCGGGGCCCTGGTCGAGGAGGCCGTGCACCGCAGCCTCAAGCACCGCCTGCTCGGCGCCGACCGCGAGGCGGTCACGGAGGCCACCAAGGCCGAGTTCCTCAAGCTGCTCCACAGCAAGGAGGCGCTGGAGCGCTCGCACGACGAGCTGGCGCGGCTCAAGCAGCGTGCCGAGGAGGAGGTCGAGAGCCTGCGCCTGGAGCTGCAGCGCCAGCAGCAGTCCCTGGCCGAACGGCTCCGCCACGCCGCCGACGGGGCGCGCGCCGGCTACGAGGGCAAGAACGCCGAGATCGCGGCCACCGTCGGCGAACTCTTCGCCGCCGCCCTGGCAACGTCGCCGCCCGACCTCGCGGCGCTGCGCGAGCGGATCCTGGAGTGCTTCTTCCTCGAGCTCGACCGTGAGCGCCGGGAGACCCTCGCGGCGCGCGAAGCCGCCAAGGACCGTGAGATCGACGTGCTGGAGCGGCGGATCGCCAAGATGAGCCACGCCCTCGAGCACAGCGAGGCGCGGCTGCGCGAGCTCGGGCGGACCCACGCCGCCGACCCCGGCATCGCCTCGGTCTACCGCGAGGTCCAGGGCCTCGACCGCGGCGAGAGCCAGTTCCAGCGCAAGAAGGAACTCATGGCAGTGATCTTCCAGGCCAATCTGGCCCTGCAGAAGGGCGCCAGCGAGGCCTGACACCCATTCCCATCCCGACCCTGCCCCAATGACCAACGACCCAGCCAGCACCTCCGCCAAGACCCACGGCGTTCTCTACATCGGCATGGACCTAGGCACCTCGCGCACCTCGATCTCCGCCAGCAACGGCGTGCGCGAGACCGTGTACTCCGCCGTCGGCTACCCCAAGGACGTGGTGAGCCGCAAGCTCCTCAAGAAGGAGGTCCTCTTCGGCAAGGAGGCGATCGAGAAGCGTCTGTCGCTGAAGCTCTACAAGCCGCTGGAGAAGGGCGTGCTCAAGTTCAGCGAGCAGGCGCAGAGTCCGGAGGCGAAGGAGAACCTGCAGGCGGCCAAGGACCTGATCGCCGAGGCGATCCGCATGGCGCGCCCGCGCAGCGACGAACTGGTGTACTGCGTGATCGGCGCACCGGCCCAGGCGTCGATGAAGAACAAGGCCGCGATCATCGAGGCCGCACGTGCCACGGTGGACTCGGTGATGCTCTGCTCCGAGCCGTTCTCGGTGGCCTACGGGCTCGACATGCTGGAGGACTGCCTCGTGGTGGACATCGGGGCCGGCACGACCGACATGTGCCGCATGCACGGCACGATGCCGGAGGACGCCGACCAGATCACCAGCGAGATCGCAGGCGACGCCATCGATCACGAGCTGGCCAACCTCCTGACCAAGCAGTGCAAGGGCGCGCAGTTCACCATCCAGATGGTGAAGGAGATCAAGGAGCGCTACGCGTACGTCGGCGAGGCGCCCGAGCGGGCGGTGGTGACCCTGCCGGTCGAGGGCAAGCCCACCCAGTTCGACGTCACCGAGCTGATCAAGAAGGCGTGCATGATCCTGGTGCCGCCGATCGTCGAGGGCATCCGCAGGCTGATCGCCACGTTCGACCCGGAGTTCCAGCACCGCCTGCGCAGCCGCGTGCTGCTGGCCGGCGGCGGATCGATGATCCGCGGCCTGGACACCGCGGTGGAGGAGGCGATGGCGCGGGATCTGGGCGGCGGCAAGGTCGTGAAGGTGGACGAGCCGGTCTACGGCGGGGCGAACGGCGCCCTCAAGATCGCGCACGACATGCCCGCGGAGTTCTGGGAGAAGTTGCGCTGAGGCGCGCGGGCGCGGCGGCGACGCACTCCGCCGCGCCGTGAACGCTCGAGGCGGCGCGCGCCGCGCGCGCGGATCTGGACAGCGTGTCGATGCGGGTCCTCGCCACCCCGGGGCGGAGGCCACGGCCCTCGCTACACTTCCAGGTTCGCACGCGATCGCCACGTGGCGGCGCGGCCTCCCGAGCCCACCCAGAGCATCCATCATGCGAGCCACTTCTCTCGGTCTTGCCGTGGCGCTGGTCACCACCGGCATCGCGGCGCAAGCCATCAAGTACAACCCCGTCAACCGCAACAACACGCCGTACTTCCAGGGCGGCGCCCTGCACCCGGTCACGGGGGCGCGCGAGGGGTATCCGCAGGTGAATCCGGATGCGTTCAACAGCGCCAGCACCGTGGCCACCGGCGTTCCGGCCGGCACGCTGAGCTGGCGCTGGATCCCCAGCGAGACCAACCTGCGCTTCGAGCCGCGCAAGGTCAGCGGCCTGCAGATCGGCCTGCGCGCTTCGTACTCCACGCCCTCGACCAGCTTCCCCCTGGCGGTGTACGTGCCCGAGATCGGCATCTGGGTGCCGAAGGCGCGTGCCGCCGGCGGCTACGACCCCGACCTCTCGCAGGCGCCGATCTTCACCCTGGCCAGGTCCGCGGCCTCGATCCAGTCGTTCAACTCCAGCTACGTGACGACGCGCACCTTGGGCACGGTGGTGACCGTGAACCAGCGCGAGATGGTGCTCTCGGCCCGCTGGGAGGGCGGAGAGCATCGCGACAAGCCCGGCACCCAGGGCCTGATCGGCACCGCCCGGGATGGCGTGTACGTGCCGTACACCGTCGGCTTCACCGATCCTGCGAACGGCTCGGTGATCCCCAACCCGAGCTCGGACATCTCCGTGCTCTGGCTCTTCTACACCGAGGACCAGGCGACCGCGGCTGCCAAGTCCGACTGGGGCCGGCGCCGCAACATCGCGCAGCCCCCGTACAGCGGCTACAGCATCGGCACCGCACAGTCCGACCTGGCCACGAGTCAGGGCGAGTTCGGCTACGACGTGTGGGGCGGCACCGCCAACGCCGGCGCGATGGCGCTTCCGCTCTTCAACTTCGGACCGGTGTTCACCACCGGGGTGCCGGTGCTGGGGCTGGTGCTCGAGGTCAACGTGACGGATCCGCTCCTGGGACTCTTCGCCAGCGCCGGCTACACGCTCACGCTCGACCAGACCGGCTTCGCCGCGGGCCCGATGCTCAGCTTCCCCCCGACGCCCAGTCTGCTCGGCCAGAGCCTCGGGATGGAGTTCGTGCTGGTGCAACTCGGCACGGCCACGCTGGTCGACAGCACGCAGTCGGTCTGGTTCACGGTCACGCGCTGAGACGCCTTGGCCTGCGGCGCGCGCCGCGCCGTGGCCTCAGCCCTGGGCCGCCGGCGCCGCCGCCCCGACCCCGAAGTCGCGCCGCAGGATGTCGCGCAGCTCGTAGAAGTCGCGGATCTCGTAGGTGGGCCTGGTCTCGCCCTGGATCTCCGCGAAGCGGCCCGACCGCTTGCTGCGCACGGTGACCCAGCCCTCGCGGTTGCACGGGTCGATGTCGTTGCGCGGGTTGTCGCCCACGTACATGCAGTAGCGCGCCTCCAGACCCAGGTCCTGCAGCACGCGCCGGTAGAGCTTGGGGTTCGGCTTCGAGATGCCGATCTCGTCGGTGAAGTAGATCGCGTTGGGGGTCAGGAACTCGTAGATCTTGAGCCGCACGACCTTCTCGGCCTGCTTGATGGTCCAGCCGGCCGAGATGATGCCGCGCGCCAGCGGGGTCGCCGCGAGCCAGCGCAGCACCTCGTACACGTCGTCGTAGACCTGCAGCTCGCGGGTCTTGGTCTCGTGGTAGGCGACCACTCCGGCGGCCACGAGCATCGCCTTGTTCAGGCCCGCGCTGGCGCTCGCCGGCAGGCGCTGGATGACCTTGTCGAAGTGGCTGCCGTAGTTGCTGCTGAACTCGGCGATCACTTCCTCCAGTTCGCGCAGGCAGGCGTGCCGTTCCGCGCGCAGTCCGTAGAGGATCATCGCGTCGATCGCGGCGCGCCGGGCCTTGTCGGCGAACACGGTGGTGGAGAAGAGCGTGTCGTCGATGTCGAAGAAGATCGCATCCAGTCGACGGGTCACGCTGCTGCCTCCTTGGTCGGGCCTGGTCGCCTCTGCGCGGCGCTCCCGTGCACCGCTGGCAGGGATCGCGCTCGCTCGGAGCCGCCCGCCGGACCGCGCTCAGCGCGCGGCGGTGCGGGCGCGCTCCATCTCGTCGCGGACGTCGGTGATGCGTGCGCGCACCAGCACCATCAGCGAAGAGTTCTCGTCGGACACGCCCTCCTGCTTGAACAGGAAGGACACGATCGGGATCTGCGCCAGGATCGGCACCTCGGCGCGGCGTTCCTTGCGGGCCACCTCGCGCAGTCCGCCGATCAGCACCGAGCCGCCGTCCGGGACGTCGGCCGTCGTGGCGAACGACTTCACGGTCAGCGAGGGCAGCTGCAGGGTCACCGGCAGCGTGGAGCCGGCCAGCGAGGTGGTGAAGGTGGGAATCGGCCGCACCAGCTCGGCCACGGTCGGCTGCAGGTTGAGCCGCACGTGCTTGCGGTCGTAGCTGATCACCGGCTTGACGTCGAGCACGACGCCGTCCTGGATCACGTCGACCTTGGGGTCGGCGATGAACGCCGACTGCGCCACTTCGACGTCGAAGTCGCGCACGTACGAGGTCTGGTTGAGCACCGCGACGTTGGCCCGCTGCGTGTTCAGCACGGTGAGACGCTGCTCGTTCACCAGCTGGACGTCCTGCTTCTTCTCCACCGCGCGCAGCACCATCTGCAGCTGCAGGTCGTCGAGGTAGACCAGTGCACCCGTGAAGCCGCCCACCGGGCTGAGGGCGCGCCCCAGCGAGCCGTTGAAGTAGTTCTCGGTGCGGGCGCGGATGTCGCCGTCGCCGCCGTCGTTGAAGAACGCACCGGCCGAGGGCTTGCCCGCCGGGTCGCCGGTGCCGGCGTTGTCGAGGCCGCGCGACGCGTTGTCGTCCAGGCCATTGGTGATGTCGTCCAGCGTGGCGACGGTGCCCTTCTGGCCAGCGCCGCCCAGGCCGCGGAAGTCGACGCCGATCTCCTGCAGGAACGCCTGGGAGATGGTCAGGAACTTCGAATCGATGGTGACCACGGCGGTGGCGAAGCGCCGGTAGTCCTCGAGCAGCTGGCGCACGCGCTCCTGCACGCGCGGGTTGGCCTTCACGTTCAGGTAGCCGCCCTCGAGGTACTCGATCGTGCCTGCGCCCTCGCCCTCCCAGAGCTTGGCGCCGGTGGCCTCCTTGATGTTGTTCACCAGCTGGTCGCCCTCGATGTAGGAGACCTTGGCGTCGCTCTCGCCGCCGCTGCGCGGCGCGCCGCCGGTGTCCTGCCCGTTGGGGATGTCACGGATGAGCGGCGGGAGGAACTCGGTGACCGGGAAGACCAGGTCGCGCACGTCGTGGGTGAGCAGGATCGCGTCGCCGCCGGCCTTGGCCTTGGTGGTGATCTCGACCACTCCGTTGTGCACGCGCCAGGCCAGGTTCTCGCTCCGGCCGACCATCTGATCCAGGAAGTTGGCGAGGGTGATCGGCGCGATCAGCTCGATCTTCAGCACGAGGCTCTCGTCCGCGACGACCTTGGCGGCGTCGGGGGTGATGATCATCGGGACCTCGGTGATCGTCTGGATCACCTTCTTCACCTCGGCGTACTGCCCGGTCTCCTCGTTGAACGAGAGCTTGCCGACGGTCTTGGTCTGCACCGCCTCGAGGATCGCCTGGTCTTCAGGGCTGATCCTGGTCTCGATCGCGTCCGAGGCCACGCGCTTGCTCGCGCGCTCCCAGATCGCCTCGTCGCGCCGCAGGATGTCGGTCTGCGGGATCTTCAGATCCTCCATCGACTCCATGGCCAGGAGGTACTCCCGACTCTTCTCCTGGATGTACTTGTCCTTGTTGCTGTCGCGCAGCGCCTTGGTGGCCGAGTTGTGCAGGTCGGCGGCCATGCCGCTGGTCGGGTCGAGGCTCATGGCCTCGAACGAGAGCTCCTGGGCGACCTGGAAACGGCGCTGCTCGAAGGCGCGGATGGCGCCGCTGAGCAGCCGCTCGACCCGCGCCTTGCGCCGCGCGGTCTCGGCCTCCTCCTGGGCCCGCAACTGGCGCAGGGTCTCGGCCTCGGCGGACTCGCGCGTCTGGCGCTCCTTGGCGTCCTGGGTCTTCTTGGCGTCCTCGAGCAGCTTGTTGACCCGGTCCTTGCGGTCGCCCCAGGCCACCATGCTGCCGATCTCCATGTTGAGCTGCGCGGTGCGCAGCTCCTGGATCGCGGCGGAGAAGTTGTTCTGGGCCAGCATCTCCTGTGCCACCTGGAGGCGGCGGTCGACCTCGGCGCGCTCGCGTTCCTCGCGGATGGTCTGCAGGCGCACCATCTGTTCGGAGTAGGTCGTCGCCGACCCGGCGCGATCGCCGAGTTCGGCCGCGACCGAGGCGAGGGCGCGCAAGACCTGCTCGTTCTGCGGCGCGAGGTCCTTCGCCAGCAGCAGCTGGCTCTGGGCCTCGGTGAGCTGGCCCTGGGCGCGGAGGCGCTGGGCGTTCTTCAGGTACTCCTCGACGAGGAACCGCGTGCGTTCGGCCTCGACCCCCTGCGGCACCGGCTGTTGAGCCACCGGCGTGGGCTGCTGGGTGGGGGTGGCGGCCTCCGGACTACCGGTGGCTTCCTTGCCCTCCGATGGAGTGGACGAGCAGGAAACCGTCGCGAACGCCAACGAGAGGAGAGAGGCGGCGAGAAGACGCGGGTAGGTTACGGACATCGGGGATCGACTCTTCGAGCTGTCCGTGGGGCTGGGCAACCGACCACGGGGATCGAGGGAACGTGTCGTCGTCGTGCCGTCCAGAGACGACGGCCCGCGGACTCGAGGGGTGGAGACGCGCGGGATCCGGCTCGCGAGGGCACGGCGCCCGGGTCGAGGAGGGGGACCTCGCCCAAGCAGCGCGCAGAAACTAGCCACCCCCAAAGGGGCATGCCAGCATGTTTTGTAGACCCTCCGCTCGTGCCGCGCGGAGGCTCCTGGAGGCGGAAGTGCCGGGGTGGGGCCGGTCTCCGTCCAGCCCATCGGGACCCGGATCCAGCCGCGGCCCGGGCCCGCCTCGGGGGCGGAACCACCGCAACCGCGCGCGATGGGGGGCCCCGGTCGCCTCGCCGGGAGCCGTGTCCGTTGCCCCACGATCGGCGCGCGCGGCGTGGCGGAGTTCGTCCCCAGCCACCCAGGGCCAACCAGCCTGGAGCACGCCGCACCGTGCGAGCGGGGCGGGAACAGCGCGGGACGGGCCACCGCAAGCCACGCCCGATGCCGAGGGCACGCCGAACCGTCGAAGGGGGGGCTACGACCGGCCTGCCGGAGCCGGGGGAGAGATCACCGCGGACGTGAGGCGGCACCCGCCGCCCTGGACTCCGCCCTCCGGGTGAATCGGATGTCTCCGAACCCTGCGGTCTGCGCCGCCTCGACGGTGAGCGCGACCTCGCCGTACGTCACGTCCGGGCCCGGCTCGATCTGCACCGTGAGCACCGTGGGCTCACCGGTTCGGGGATCCGCCACCTCCGCGTCCGGTAGGGCGCGGATGCGCACGAGTTCGTTGCGGAGCTCTTGAGCCGTGCGCAGTTGCCTGGCCCCGATGACCCAGTGCAGGCTGCGGCCCTCCAGGCGCCTCGCCTTGGCCAGGATGTCGTCCGAGGCCGCATCGGGGTAGAGCGTCCGCCACGTGCCGGGGGCGTCACACACGATCTGGATGCGGAGCCGTCCGCGCGGCTCGGCCGGAGAGGTCTCGCGGGGGGGGAGGCGGGCCGCAGGGCGCCCGGCTCCGCCTTCGAGCAGCTCGCGGACCTCCGGCTTGCGAAGCCAGCGTTCCAGACGCGCGGCCTGGGCGCCGTCGCCGTCGCCGAGCGCCACAGACAGGGAGGCCAGGGCGCGGCGTACCTCCTCGTGCTCCGGAGCGAGTTCCTTCGCCAGGAGGAGGTAGAGGCGTGCCGTCGCGAGATCACCCGTGCCGACCTTGGCCTCGGCATACCTCAGGTGCTGCTGGACCCTGGCCTGCGTCCCCTCGTCCTCGACGGCGGGAGGGATGCTCCGTGTGGCGGGCCCGGACCCGGTGGGGAGTGCATCCTCGCCGCGCCGGCCGTCCGCCCTCGCGGCGGGTGGATTGGAGCATGCAGCGACGAGGCCCAGCAGGGTGAGAGGGACGGCGAGTCGCACGAACGGCATGGGAGCCCTCGGCGCGGAGACGACGCGGCCCGCCCCGGGTTCAGCCGGCGCGGGCCGCGGTGCGCGACAGGATCCCGGGATGAGCGCTACGGCCGGCGCAGGGCGCCGCCCTGGTTCTTGCCCTTCAGGCCGCCGCCGAAGTTGATCTCGCTGAAGTCCGCGGCCTGGACCGCGTCCACGGTGACCGCGACGTCGCCGTAGACGGTGTCCGGGCCCGGCTCGATCACGACGGTCATGACCTTGGGCGCGCCGGTCTTGGGGTCCTTCTGCATCGTGCTCGGCAGCGCGCGCACGCGCTTCAGCTCGGCGAGCAGCTTCTCGACCGAATTGAACTCCTTGGGGCCGACGGTCCAGCGGATGCGGTGGCCCTCCAGGCGGATGGCCCGCGCGCGCTCGTCGCCGGCCGGGGCGTTGGGATAGCGGGGCACGGGAGTGCCCGGGTTGTCGCAGACGATCTGGATGCGCAGCTTCTCCTGCGGCTCGGCTTGCACGGTCGCCGTGCCCACGTCCTTGGGCAGGTAGGCCGGGAGCTTGGCTTCCAGGACTTTGAAGTCGATGCAGATGAAGAAAATGATGAGCAGGAAGACGACGTCGATCATCGGCGTCATGTCCAGCTCCATCTCCTCCTGGGCGTCCTTGAGATGACCCATCGCTACCTCCGGGCCGCCTTGAGCAGCACTTCTTCCTTGTCCTTCTCGCTCATCGCGAGCTCGATCTTCCAGAACGCCGCCTCAGGGGTGATGCAGTTCTCCATGAACTTGCCGACGTGGTACCAGTCGGTCCACTTGTCGGCGCGGATCAGGATCGGGTCGTTGATCACCTGGATGGTCCTGCCGCCGAGGTTCTCCGGGGTGATGTCCTTCGACATCGCCTTGAGCTTTGGCAGGAGGTCGGTCTTGACGCGCTGGTAGTTCTCCAGCCCGTCCTTCCCGGGGTCGTGATAGACGTTGCGTTTGAACTTGACCAGGCCGTCCTGCATCACGTTCACCACGGGCCGGTTCTCCGGGGGCTTGTCGTCCGGCACCGCGTACTGCGCCTTCGGGAGGATCAGGTCTTCCAACTCCGTCTGGCTGAGGTCGATCACGAGCACGAAGAAGATCATCAGGAGGAAGACGCAGTCGATCATCGGCGTCATGTCCATCTTGATGTTCTCTTGTGCCTTGTCGAGTGCGCCCATCGCGCTACCTCCTCGGTTCGGGGTCTAGGGTGTGGAGCGGCCAGGCCCCGTTCAGCTCTTCGCGCGGAAGCGCTCGAAGAGCATCTCGCACATCGCGTTGGTCTCGATCGTCGCGCGGATCACGCGGTTGCGGAACATGAAGAAGAACGCGCTGGCGGGGATCGCCACGATCAGTCCGAAGATCGTCGTGACCAGGGCGCTCTTGATGCCGCCGGCGAGGGTTGCCGGGCTCACCGAGCCACCGGCCGCGGCGATCGCGCCGAAGGTCTGGAACATGCCGGTCACCGTGCCGAGCAGGCCGAGCATCGGCGCCAGGGCCGCGATCAGCGACAGGTAGCCGATCTTCTGGAAGAGCTTCACCGTCTCCTCCTCCTGCATCTCGCGCACCGACCCCTGGATGGTCTCGAACGCGAAGCCGAGCTTGCCGAGTCCGGCGTGGACCACGTTGGTGAAGTAGTTGCGGTCGTTCTCGCAGACGTCCATGGCCTCCTGGAAGTTCTGCTCCTCGAAGAGGCTCTCGATCTCGCTCACCAGGTCCGGCGGGGCCAGCTTCTCGCGCTTGATGTTGATGAACATCTCGATGATCAGCGCGAGCGCCACGATCGAGACGGCGACGATCACGTAGCCGACGGTGCCCGCGTTCTCGAACGCGTCGATGACCGGGTTCGGGGCCTGGGTCGCGCCGGGCTGCCCGCCCTGTTGGGCGGACGCGAAGGCGGCCAGCACGAGCGTTGCGAGAGCAGGAGTGAGGATCTTGCGCATGTTCGGAAGAAGGGTCATGGGACGGTTGGAGGATCTCTGGGAACGGGTGCGGGGGGTCGACCGCCACCACGTCGCGCGGGGAGGCGGCAAGTGTGCCGAGCCGGGGCGGCGGGCGGAAGCCCTGCGCCCACGCCGTGTGGGGGTCGTCGCGTGCGTTCCTGCGTAGGGCAGGGTCATTTGGCGTCGATCTCCGCCTGGGCGAGGCGCGCCCAGGCACTCTGGGGATGGCGGCGGGTCACGATCTCGAAGTACGCGCGGGCGCGCTGGCCGGCGCCGTCTCCCTCCTTGGCGGGACCGAGCGCCTTGACCACCAACCCGAGGTGGTAGAGGGCCTTGGCGGTGGCGTCGCCATTGCTGCCGTCGAGCAGGTTGGCCTGGGCCAGGGCGATCTGGGCCTCGCGCAGCAGCTTCTCGTCCTTGGCGGCCTTGGCCCGCAGGTAGAGGGCCTGCCCCTTGCCGGCCAGGGCCGCGGCCTGGATCGCGGCCGGCTTGTCCGTGCCGCCGATGCGGTTCCAGTAGTCGGTCGCGTCCTGCAGGCGGTTCTCGGCCACGAAGGTCTCGCCCGCGCCGATCAGCGCCTCGACCTTCAGGCGTTCCAGGTCGCTGTCGGGTTTGCCCAACTGCGCCACGGCCGCGTCCACCGCTCCCTGGACGGCCTGGAACGCGGACCGGGCGTCGGCCTGCTTTCCTTGGCTGGCCTGGGCGAGGGCCTTCTCGAACTTGGCGCGCGCGTCCCACTGCACCCCCCAGTTCTCCTTCACCGCGGTGGTCTCGACCTCGGTGAGCGCGGCCTCGGCCTCGGCGGCCTTGCCGTCGAGGCGCAGCGCGCGGCCGAGGAGGAACTTGGCCTCCGGCAGCCGCCACGCGGTGGGGTAGTCCTTGAGGAACGCCTTCAGGGCATCGACCGCGGCGGCGGCGCGGTCCTTCTGCCGCGCCGCGGCGGCCACCAGGGCGCGCGTGGCCAGGAAGCGCGCCTCGGCCTGCAGCGGCTTCCGCTCCGTGGTCTTGGCCGCCTCCTGGTAGAGATTGGCGGCGTTGTCGAACTCGCCCTTGGCCTCGGCCGCGGCGCCGGTGCGGAAGGTCTCCGGCGGCTCGCCCCACTCGATCCCCGCGACCAGGGAGGCGAGCAATTCCTGCTGCTCGGCGCCGCGCTTGAACACGACCTTCTGGGTGTCCATGTCCACGATCTCGACCCCGCGCAGGCGGCTGCCGTCCTTGCGGAGGATCGTGTCCTTGGTCTTCTGGGCACAGAGCGCCGCGGGCAGCAGGAGCAGCGCGGCGACGAACGGGAGTCTCTGGAGGATGCGCATGACCATGACGGAAGCGATGGGTGCCTGTGGGTGATCCTGGCCTCGCCTCACGGCTGGTTGGCCATGAAGAGCTGGTAGAGGGTCTCGCCGGGCAGACCGAACTTGGTCCTGAGGGTCGCGAACTCGTCGGTGGACCTGGCGATGTTGTAGAGCCGCTGGGCAAGGTCCCGGAACTTGCTGTCCTTCTTCGCCGCCTCGCGGGCGAAGTGGTAGCACTCCCAGTGGAACTCGTACCACTCGTAGCTGTACGGCTGCACCCCGCGCGAGGTGGCGAGCGCATAGGTGCGGTACTCGTCCCAGTACTTCTGATAGGCCTCTGCGGCTTCGCCCAGGCCGGCGACCGGGACGATCGAGCCGCGCGCGTCGATCTCCTGCCACCCGCCCATCGCGCGGCAGAGCAGCCGCTTGACCGGGTAGTTCTTGGGGTCGGCCTTCTCGGCGTCGACCAGCAGATCCTTGGCCTCGCGGAAGCGGAGCTGGCGCAGGAGCGCCTCGCCCACGCTGGCCTTCACGAACTTGTCGACGCGCTCCTTGTAGGTCTTGTCGGTCCCGAACTCGGCGATGATCTTCTGGCCGAACTCGAGCATCGTGTCCCAGCTCTGCAGCGCCTCCGCCTGGCGCATCGCCAGCGTGAGGACCTCGAACTGGTGCTCCACCGGCATGCGCAGGTACTCGACGCCCAGGGCGAGCGCGGCCCTGCGCGCCTGGTCCAGGCGCCCCTGCGCGGCCTTCACCTCCTCGGGCTTGGCGTTCTTGTCGCGCAGGCCCTTGAACTCGACCTCGGCGGCCTTGGCGCGGTCCTCGTGGGCGCTGTAGATCCGGGTCGCGAGCGCGGGGATCAGCGTGCTCTTGGCGTCGAGCTGGCGCAGGCTGTTGAACATCTCCTCGGCCTTGCCGATGTCGCCCATCTCCACGTAGGTGCGGGCGAGCGAGTCGTAGGCGAAGGCGAGGAGGTCGGGTGCGACCTGGCCGTGCCGGGCCTTGTAGTCGCTGAGCGACGAGATCACCGCCGGGAAGCGCGTCGGATCGCGCTTGTCGCGCTGGCGGCCGCCGAACGCCTCCAGGTAGATCATGTAGCCGTCCAGGAAGTCCATCTCGGCGACGGTCCTGGCCCGGCGGTCGACCAGGTCCTTGCGGTTGTCCGGCAGGCGCGCGAGCGGGGTCTTGAGGAACTCGCGGTAGCGGGTGATCGCCTCGCGCGCCTTGGGCAGCTGCTCGGCGCGCTGCAGGGCGCTGGCCAGGCGTGACTGGGAGAGTTCCCAGTAGTCGGAGCCGGCCGGGACCTTGGCGAAGAGCTCGGCCGCCTCGGCCCACTTGCGCTCGGCCAGGCGCGCGAGCCCCTGGTCCCAGTACAGGCGCGCCTCGCTCTTCTTGCCGCCGCGCGTGGCCGCGAGCTGGCGCATGTCCTTGTCCAGGGCGTCGAAGTACGGGTCGTTCTTGGTCTGGGCGCGCAGGTTGCGCATCGCCCGCTCCAGGTCCTCCGCCGCGTCGCTGGAGACGTCCTCGGGGGCGTCGGTGTATTTCTCCAGACCGGTGCGTATCGCGAGCACGGCCTCGAGGAAGCGTTCCTGGGCGGCGAGGGCACGGCCGAGCTGGTGCCAGGCGACCAGCCCGAGCGTCTTCTCCTCCGCCGGAGTGAGGCTGGCGATGGCGCGCTTGAAGCCGGCCACCGCGTCTTCGTAGCGGCGTGCCTGGGCCTCGCCCTTCGCCACCTCGAGCAGGTCGGCGCCGCTGACCACTCCCTTGGCGGTGTTCAGGATGTCGCCGATCAGTTGCTTGGCCCGCTGGCCGATCAGGTTGTTGGCGTTGCGGGCGTTGTACTCGCGCGCCTGCTCCAGGGCCTTCGCCACCTTGGCCGGGTCGCCGGACTCGGCCATGGCGCGTGCCTCGGTGATGAAGATCGAATCGCCCCAGCGGTCGTCGAACTTGGCGTCCAGCTTCTTCATCCGGTCGCGGTACTCCGCGACCGAGAGCAGCACCTGGTCGGGCTTGCCCTGGGCGAGCTCGGAGGTCGTGAGGTGGTCGTACGCCTCCTCCATCATCTCGACCACCACGGTGGCCAGATTGCCCTTCAGCTCCACCTCGTCGGAGGTCAGCGCCTTGAAGGTCGCCTCGATGGTGTCGCGGTAGGCACGCGATGCCTCGTCCAGATCGCCCACGACCTCGTAGCAGATCGAGTACTCGAAGAGACCGCGCAGCCCTAGGGCGGTCTCCTCGCCCACCTCGAGCACCAGCTCCTCGAGAGCGTTGCGGGCGCTCTCGATCAGGTGCGGCCGGTCCTTCTTCACCGCGCGGCCGTGCTCGCGCAGCAGGATGCCCTTGCGCAGCCAGAGCAGGTAGTACTCGGAGGTCAGCTTCTCGTCGCGCCCCTCCTTGGCCCGCGGCCTCAGCTCCTTCATCGCCGTGTCGCACACGTCCACGCCCGTGCGGAACACGTTGGCGGCCTCCTCCTCGAGGGTCTTGATGCGATCGGGGTTCTCGATCTCCGCGATGGCGATCTCCTCGACCAGGAAGCGCCCGTACTCGTAGCAGGCCTCGGCCAGGGTGCCGCGGGCCCGTTCGGCCACCGGGTCGTTGGCGTAGCGCTGCACGACCTCCTGGGCGCGCTCCAGCACCTGCTTGAAGAGCGTGCGGCGTGCCTCGCGGTCCGGCACCCGCCGCGCACCGATCAGCGTCACGTCCAGGTCCAGTTCGACCAGCGACTTGAAGTCGGGGCTGTCCTTGAAGGTCTGCTTCAGCCGCTCGACCTCGTCCTGCGCCAGGGACACGAACCCCAGGTCCTTGGCCAGGCCGCGCAGGAACTCGGCGTCGCGCTGGATGCGTCCGGTCTGGGCGGCGAGGGCGGGGGAGAGCAGGAGGAGGGTGGCAAGGGCCGCGAGGCCGTGGGATCGCTGCACGAATCGCTGGGTCATCCGAGGGAACTCCTGATCACCACCCCCACGGCGCGGCCCGGTTGCGGTCGCCGGTGCTCCGGCACCGCGCGGCGGTGGTGGGATCGTCCATGAAGAGCGGTCGCTAGACCTGCACCCTGCGGTCCTCGGTCCGGCTGCCGCCATGCCAGTGGGGGGTGCCCTGGCTGGATCCCTCGGGGGTGGAGGGGGATCGGGCGCCGGAGTCGGGACCGGGGGGAGAAACGGGGATTGTAGAGAAGGGTTCAGCGGGCAGGAGCGGTGCACCGGAGTTCGCCGGCTCGGGCCCGCCAGACAGCGAGCGACCCGGCGAGGGTGATGCCCCGGCCGGGTCGCGTGGCGAGCGGTCCGCGACTCAGCGGCCGCCCAGGCCCATCAGCGTGGAGATGTCCTCCCGCACCGGCGCGGGCTCCAGCTCCGACGAGATCACGATGTTCGCGCGCAGCAGGATCAGGATCTTCATGTTGGAGATCGAGGTCCCCTTGCGGCTGAACAGGAAGTTGACGATCGGGATGTCCATCAGCAGCGGGATCCCCGACACCATGTTCTGCTTCTCGCTCAGGTTCATGCCGCCGAGCAGGATGGTCCCGCCGTCGGGCATGGTCACCGTGGTGCGCACGCTCTGGCGCGTGACGCGCGGCAGCTGGATCGAGATCGGCTGACCGACGCCCAGCGTGGTGGTGAACGTCGGGATCGGCAGCTGCAGGGTCATCACGGTGGGCCGCAGCTCCATGGTGATGAACTGGCGGTCCGAGGACACCACCGGGCGCACGTCGAGCACCACGCCGTCGCGGACCACGTCGACCACCGGGTTGGCCACGGCGGCGGCCTGCGCGATCTCGACGTCGAAGTCCTTGATGTACGAGGTGTGGCGCAGCACGTTCATGCTGGCCCGGGTGTTGTTGAACACCAGCAGGCGAGGCGCGGTGATCTCCTGGCTGCGCTGGCGCTTGGCCACGGCACGCAGCACCGCCTCGAGCTCGGTGTCGTCGAGGTAGGCCCACTGCAGCGCGAGGCCGCCGGCGTTGTCCAGGCCGTTCTCGCGGCTGCCCAGCGTGCGGTCGAAGAGGTTCTCCGTGCGCGCCATCAGGTCGCCATCCCCGCCGTCGTCGAAGAACACGCCCGGCTCCGTGCCGGTGCCGATCTGCCCGGGCGCCGCGGGGTTGGTGTTCTGGCGCTGGCCGAAGTCGTCGAACCCGGCGTTGGAACGGTTGTTCTGCTCGAGGCCGCGACCCGGGATGCCCTCCGAGGCCTGATTGCCCAGGCCGCGGAAGTCCACGCCGATGTCCTCGAGGAAGCTGTCCTCGACGCGCAGGAAGCGCGCCTCGACGTTCACCTGCAGGTTCACGGCGGCGCGCAGGTCGGCGAGCAGCTTGGCGATGCTGGCGTGCACCTCCTTGGTCTGACGGATCAGGAGGCCGCCCTTCTGCTCGCTGATCGAAGCCTCGCCGCCTTCCCAGCTGGTCGGCTCGATGGTGTTGCGGACCAGGTCGATGAGCTTCTGCGCGTCGACGACGGTGGGCTTGGCCTCCTCCTCGTCGCCGGGCACGGCCGGCTGCTCCTCGCCGGGCGCGGTGAGCTTGAGGTCGCGGCCGGGGCGGTCCTTCACGCCCTGCACGAGGTCGCGCACCTCGTAGACCTGCAGGTAGGTCTTGCCCATGGCCTTGTCGGGCGTGACCAGCTGCACCACGCCGTTGGCGATGCGCCAGCGCACGCCGGTCTGCTGCCCGATCACGTCGAGCGCCTGCGCGACCGACATCGGCGGCAGGGCCAGATCGGTGAGCGACGTCGTGGCCGGGTCGAGTTCCTTGACCGGCTGGGTGACCATGAAGTTCACCTCGGTCACCTTCGCGTAGTACGACGCCCAGTCCTCCACGCTCGCCTTGGCGAAGCGGTGCTCCAGGCGCGTGCTCCGCAGCTTCTCCAGGATCGCCCGCTCCTCGGGCGTCTCGAGCTGCTCGGCGGCGGAGAACTCCAGCGGCTTGCGGTCGCTCACCTCGGTCCAGCGGGCGAGGTCGAACTTCATGACCTCGCTCTGGGGGATGTCGGCGGCGTTCAGCTCGTCGAAGGTCTTGGACCACTCCCGCTTCCAGTCCTGGCGCAGGAGGTCCATCCGGTTCTCGTGCCGGGCGCGGCTGGCGAGGTCGCGCAGACTGGTGGCGTAGCCGTTGGTCGGGTCGAGCTGCAGCGCCTGGTCGAGGAGCTGCACCGAGCTGTCGTAGCGGCCGGTCTGGAAGTCGTAGTTGGCCTGCTCCAGGAGGCGCTTCACCCGCGACTCGCGCGCGATGCGCTGCTTGCGCTCCTGTTCCTCCAGCTCACGCTGCGAGGTCATGCGGCGCTGCTCGGCCTGCGCCTGCTCCGCCTGCTGCTTGGCGTCGCGTGCCTGGGCGAGTTTGCCCTCGACCTGCTTCTCCAGGTTCTGGCCGGGCTCGTAGTAGATCGAGTAGCGCAGGACCAGTCCGGCGCGGCGGTAGGACTCGATCGCGTCGTCGTAGCGGCGCTGCTCCATGAGGGCATCGCCCATGGCCAGCTCCTGGCGCACCTTGAACTCGTCCTGCGCGATCGCCACCTGGCGCTGCACGACCTTGTCCTGGAACTGCGCGGTCGCCGACTTGCCGCCCTGCCCCAGGAGATCCTGGGCCGCGAGGAGGATCTGGCGCGCCTCCGCGTTGCTGGGCTCGATCTCCAGCACCTGCGCCGCCGCCCGCGCCGCGTCGTTCCAGAGCTTGAGGTCCAGCGAGCGGCGCGCCTCCACCAGCGACTGCTCGATGATGAACTTGCGGCGCTGGTTGGCGACGTCCTGGGGATCCTGGGAGCCTCCCTGCGCCCCGGTCTCCTTGGTCATCGCGGCCTCGACGGCCTTGGCGTCTGTCTCCGAGGTGCTCTTCGCAGCGGCGCCGGTCTCGGTCGGCGGTGCGTTCTGCTCTTCGACGGTGGCGCCGGAGCAGCTCAGGAGGAGCACCGTGCTCGCGAGCACCAGTCCATGCGAGAGCAGGGCTTGAACCATGTTCATGGAGGGGTCCTTGAGGGTTACGCGAATCGTGGATCGGGCGGAGCCGGCCGCTGGAGGGGAAGCCAGCGACCTGCCGGGCAGGGTTCTGCGAGAGGGGGGCGGAGCCTGCCGCTTCGGAGCCGGCGGACGGTAGCGACGCCCCAGGGGGGGGTCAAGGCAAAGGTCCGCCCGGGCTTGCGCCCGCCACGGAGGGTCGCGGGGCGCGCACTCCGAGCCCCGGACGAGCGTGCCGCGGACCCCCCGCAGGAGTGGTCCGGACGTGGTGCGGAGCGGCAGCTCGCGGCCTGGATCCGCCGCCGCGCGGACCTAGTCCGGGACCTGCCGGCGCGGGTCCTCGGCGAGGCCGAGCATCCGGTTGACGCGCTTGATGTCTTCCCAGGTGTCGGCCTTGGCGGCCGGGTTGCGCAGCAGGTACGCGGGGTGCCACGTGACGACGACCGGGATCCCGCCGTGGCTCAGCTCCCTGCCGCGCAGGTGCTTCATCGCCTCGTGGATCCCGAGCAGGTTCCACGCCGCGACCTTGCCCAGGGCCACGATCACCTCGGGCCGGAGGATCGCGATCTGCGCCTGGAGGTACGGCAGGCACGCCGCGACCTCGTCGGGTTCCGGCTCGCGGTTGTTCGGCGGCCGGCACTTGTTGATGTTGGCGATGTAGACGTCGCGGCGCGTCAGCCCCATGCCGCCTTCGATGATCCTGGTCAGGAGCTGCCCGGCGCGTCCCACGAACGGCAGGCCCTGTTCGTCCTCGCTCTGGCCCGGAGCCTCCCCGACGAAGAGCACCCGCGCCGCGGGATTGCCATCCCCGAACACCACCTGGGTGCGGGTCTTGTGCAGCTTGCAGCGGGTGCAGGGCAAGGCCTCGGCGCGCAACGCCGCCAACGCGGTCGCCCGATCGGCCGGCGGCTGTCCCTGCATCGCCGCCGCGGCGGGCGCCGGCGCCGGGCGCGCCGCGGCGGCCGCGCGCCGCGCGGGAGCCGGCGCGGGCACCGCGATCGGCAGGTCGCCGCCGTAGGCATCCGCCGCCTCGCCCAGATGCTGCAGCACCGCGCGCCTGCGCCGGTCCCTGGAGCCCTCGCTCATCGCCACTGTCCGGCACGGTGCTCGTGCCGGTCCTCCTCGGTCGTCATCGCAATCGTGCGGATCGGCGGGTGTGCGCGTCGTTCGCCCGTGCGGGGCGCCTCGGAGCGACTCAGAAGTTCCACCCGATCGAGAGGCCGACGAGCTGGTCGGTGCGCTCGCGGCCGGGGCTCGGCGAATTGTCGTAGTCCACCAGCCACTGCAGCTGCGCGAAGAAGTTGTCGATCATCGTGAACTGCAGCCGCGAGTCGAAGGTCACCACGTAGTCGCCGTTCTCCAGGCTCGGGAACCAGGTGGCGTCTTCGAGGAAGCGCAGCCAGGGCAGGATCTCCCAGTCGAGCTTGCCGGCGGCGCGCGCGGCGACGGTGTCCTCGTCGGGCGTCGCGGAGCGGTAGTTCTCGGAGTAGTACGCGAGACCGGCTTCCACCCCGGCCTTCACGGTCTTCTCCTCGATGAGCTGGTAGCCCATACCTGCGCCGATCTGGTAGCGCAGCTGGAGGTCCTTCTTCACGTCGTAGAGCGCGGACGTGTTGGCGTACACGTAGAGCTTCTTGCTGACGAAGTAGTCGTACTGCAGTTCGCCGAACACGCGCCGCTGCGAGATCTCCCAGGGCTGCCCGCTCGCGTTCTTCTCCTCGCTGTACTGCCAGTCGGCCTTGGCGCTGATGCGGTCGTCCAGGGTGCGGCGCACCGCGTTGGCGGAGGCCGACACGCTGCGCCGATCCGTGTTGCCGGAGGAGAGCGTCGCGCCGGCGGTGATCGAACCGGTCCAGGTCGCGGGCGGCTCGTTGAAGGCCTTCAGGCGGGCGAGCGGGATGCGCAGCGCCTCCCGGCCCTCGGCGGGCGAGAGCACCAGGGCGTCGCCCTCGATGCCGGTGATGCGGCGCTTGAACCGCTCGCCGTCGTCCGCGGTCACGTCGACCGTGCCCGCGGTGGAGAGCGTCTGGACCGTGTCGAGGGGCACCTTCACGTCCCCGAGCAGGTCGTTCTTGAGCACGATCGTCCCGCCGGACATCGAGACGACCTTGCCGGTCATCCGGTCGCCGTTCTTGAGCACGATCACATCTGGCTCGGCCTTGGGCGCCGGTCCCTGCGCCACCATGCCTGCGGCGCACGCAGCCAGCACCACGCCGAGGCGGAGCCACTTCGCGGAAAAGGGGGTCATGCCGCGAGCGTAGGGACGCCGTGCGCCAAAGCCAACATCAGCGCGGCGCCGGCGACGCCGCTATCATGCGCCGCCCTCGATCGGCCCCGATCCACGGGCACGCACGCGAAGCGCATGGTCAGCTCGGATCCCAGAGGTGCGGACCACGATGGTTCCGGACACGGCCTGTCGCACCGCGGCCAGGCGGGTGCCCCGCCGCCGCCGGCCGGGCGTCCGGGGTTCGCCGCCTTCCTGCTCCTCGGCCTGGCGGTGACGCTCGCGTATCTGCCCGTCCTGGGCGCGGGATTCGTCAACTTCGACGACAACCTGTTCTTCGGCCCGGACAACCCCGAGTTCGCGCGCGAAGGTCTCCGGGCGCTGCTGGACCCCACGCGCACGATCGCCAACGCGTACCTGCCGGTCAGCCACCTCTCGCTCTACCTGGACTACACGCTCGGGGGTGCTGCGCCGCGCTTCGCGCACCTGCACTCCCTGGTCCTGCACGGGCTGGCGGCGTTCCTCCTCGCGCGTCTCCTCGCGGGGGTGGGCGTGCGGCCGTGGCCCGCCACCGCCGGCGCCCTGCTCTTCGCGGTCCATCCCGCACTCGCCGAGTCGGTGGCCTGGGTGAGCGGGCGCAAGGACGTCCTCTCCGGCGTGTTCGCGCTCCTCTGCCTCGGACAGGTGCTGCGCTGCGCACGCGGCGGCGGGGCCCTCGCGCTCTGCCTCGCCTGCGGAACCGCGCTCCTGGCGCTCTACGCCAAGGCCACCGCGATGGTGCTGCCGCTCCTGGCCGCGGGATTGCTCCTGCTCGAACCGCGCGGCGGGCGGCGGCGCTTCCTGGTGCTGCTGCCGTTGGCGGTCGTGACGCTGTGCGTCACCGCGCACCATGCCTGGCTGGCGGCGCGCGAAGGGACCTTGGTGCCGGGTTCGCCCCTGGGGCGCCTGACCCAGGTGCCTGGCGCCTATCTGCACTATCTCGGCACGCTGGTCTGGCCGTTCTCGACCAACGTGCTCTACCCCGAGGCCAGGACCCTGGCCGCCTTCCGCGACGCGGCCCTGCCGGGCGGCCTCGTGCTGGTAGGCGTGCTCGGGACGGCGCTGTGGCTGTGGCGCCGTCCCGGCCGCAGGCCGGGTGCGCTGGGCGTGCTCCTGCTCCTCGTGGCGCTCCTGCCGTTCAACACCGCCTTCCCAGCCTCGGCGATCGCGGCGGCGGATCGCTACCTCTACCTCGGCGTGCCGTGGCTCGCGTTGGCGATCGTCGGCCTCGCGCGCGACCGGGCCTGGCCCGCATTGGCCTGCGTGATCCTCGCGCTGCCCCTGGCGGTGGTCGCGCACCAGCGCAGCCGCGAGTTCTCCGGCTCGGTGCCGCTCTGGGAGGCGAGCCTGCGGCGCGACCCCGACAACGCGGTGGCGCGGATCAATCTCGCGCTGGCGCTCCTGCCCACGGACCAGCGCGCGGCGCGCGCACATCTCGAAGTGGCCGTGGCGCAATCCCGCCATCCCGTGCACCGGCTGCGCGCACACGAGGTGCTGCGCGACCTCGCGGCCGCGGGCGGGCGGTCCGAGGAGGCGGTTGCCCAGGCCCGCGCCGCCGTCCTGGCGGCCGACGAACTCGTCGACCTGCCGGCCACGCGCGCCCGCAAGGTGGGCGTGCTCCTGCAGGCGGTCACGCTGCTGCGCGCGGAGGCGCACGAGGAGGAGGCCGCCGCGCTGCTGGCGCGCGCACAGGCACTCGCGCCGGATCACCCGCAGGTCCTGGCCCTCGCGGCCGCGACCCGGCTCGCGGCCGCGCTGGGGGCCGACGGCAAGGCCGCCGCCGGCGACCCCCGCGTGCGCGAGGCCGAGGAGCTGCTGGAGCGGGCCCTCCGGGTCGCGCCCGAGGCGTTCGAGCCGAACCTCGTCCTGGGGCAGCTCCTGGCGGCGCGCGGCCAGGGAGTCTCGGCCCTGGCACGCTTCCGCGCCGCGGCGCGGGCCCAGCCCACGCGGCCGGAGAGCTGGCTGGGCATGGCCGACGTGTTCCTCGGCCAGCAGCTCCTGGCCGGCGCCGAGCAGGCGATCCGCGACGGTGTGCGCGCCGGGGCGGGCGATCCCGCCCTCCTCGCGCGGCTGGGCCTGGCGCTCGCGGGGCAGGGCCGGCTCGACGAGGCGCGGGACTACTACGAGACCTACCTGCAGGCGCGGCCGGGCGACGCCGCGGTGCGCCGCAGTCTGGCGGCGGTGCTGGCCGCGCAGGCGCTGCCGCGCCTCTACCAGATGGATCCGGAGCGGCTCGAAGGACTCGCCCGGCGCCTGCGCGAACTCGACCCGGAGAATCCCAAGGGCCTGCTCGTGCAGGGGCTCGCCGCGCGCCACCGTCGCGACTACCCGGCCGCCCTCGTGCTGCTCGAACAGGCGCGCGAGCGGTTGGCGGGCGACGAGGAGGCAACGCGTCTCCTGGCCGAGACCCACCGCGACCAGGGCTACCTGCTCCTGCTGCAGGCGCAGCGGCGCGACGCCGCGATGGAGCACTTCCGCCGCTTCCTGGACCTGGCGGTGCCTGGGCTGCCCACGGAGTCGGTGCGCTCGGTGCTGCAGCAGGAATGGCGCACCTGCCAGGAGCGCGGCGTGCAGGCCCACCTCAAGGACGACCTGGAGGGAGCCGAGGCTGCGTTCCGCCGCTGCCTGCGCCTCCTGCCGGAGGAGCCTGGGCCGCGCCTGAGTCTCGGACTCGTGCTCCTCGCCCGAGGCGCGCGGGAGGAGGCGCTGGCCATGTTCGAGGCCGCGGAGCGAGGCCAGCGCGAACACAAGCTGGACGCGACCCTGCCGGTGCTCTACCAGGTCCTGACCCTGCAGAGCCTGGGCCGCGACGACGAGGCGCGCCGCCGGGGCGAGGGCTACCTCGCCGAGGGACTGCCCGGCGATGGCGAGGCGCTGGCACGCCTGCGTGCGGCCCTGCGCCGCGGCGGGTGACGGCGGCGCCGGGACCGGGCCGGCGCGCGGATCGCGAGGTCGGCATGCGCGTGGGACAGCGCGCGGCGATCGCCGGGGGGAAGCGGCTCCGCCCGCATGCCCGACCCCGGCCCGGGCCCGGGATCCGGCGCCGAGCCGGAGCTCTTGCCCGACATCGAGCCCACGGCGCAGGCACGTGCGTAAACCCTGCATCACCTAGTTGCTCCCGGCGGGGCACTGCGTTACCCTGCCGGCCGCAACGGAGCCTGGGCGGATGGCTTCGGGTGAGTTCCAAGTTGTTGTACAGAAAGACTTAGTGGCGAAACCCATGGGAGGGTGTCGTGTCTAGGGAGCGGGACCTCTTCAAGATTCTCCAGGACCGGCGCGCCGGCGGTGCCAGTCCGTCGGCGCCAGACAGGGACGCGGGCGAGCCGGAAGGGCGGGACGGAGTCGCGGGCCTCCTGGATCGCGTGGCGGCGTTCTTCGCGCCGGCGACCCAGGCGGGGCGCACGTCGCGCCACAGGGGCGGGAACGGGCCCGCCAAGGTCTCCTCGCGCCCCCTCCCCCCGGCACCGCATCGCTTCCTGGTCTCCGGGACCTCGCTCGCGGCCGTGGTACTCGCCGCACTCACCCTTGGCTTTGTCGGGGGACGGTTGCTGGCCCCGAGCGGCGGCGGCAAGGAGGTCCTTGCCGCTCCCCGCGGCGAGAACCGGATGCAGGCCGCGGTCCCTCCCACCGTGCTCACCGAGGCCCAGGAGGAGGAGACGCTGGCGAACGAGTTCTTCGTCGTGCTAATGTTCCGCGCTTCCCAGCGAGCGACGGCGGCCAAGGTCGCCGACCACCTCGTGCGGGAGGGCGTGAGCAGCGCCCGGATCCGGAAGATCCCGAGCCGGCAAGACCCGTCGGAGCACTACTGGTGCACCGTGGTGTACGTCGCCGACCCGGCGGGCAAGTCCGAGATCCTGGAGCGGCTCAGCGCCGCAGCCGCCCCGGGGTTCGTGCAGGGCTACACCGAAGCCATCGCAGCCCTGAAGGCGAATCCGAAGCTCTATCACGCCGCCCCCAAGGGCTGAGTCCAAGAACCTCCGCATTCCGGATCGCAAGCCATGTCCGTCCACAGCAGTCTGAAGGTCAAGGGCACGAGCGCCCAGGAGCGCAACGTCTGGACTCGCACCGAGCGCCTCGCGGCGCTGGCCAAGAGCGGACGCTGGAAGGAAGGCGACAAGGTCGTCGGGCTGCCCAAGGTCCGCACGAAGTTCAAGGTTAAGAGCAAGAAGCAGGTCAAGGCCGAGACCCCCGCCAAGGAAGGCGCCGCCGGCGCCGCTCCGGCGGCGGCGCCCGGAGCCGCTGCGGCTCCGGCGGCCGCGGCGAAGCCCGCGGGCGGCAAGCCGGCGGCCGGCGGCAAGGCCTGAGCGCCGGCGCCCCGCGCGCCATGCCCGACCTGGATCGCGTCTCCGACCGGCCGGTCGCGCCGCTGGTGGAGGTGTTCCATTCGATCCAGGGAGAGGGACGCTTCGTCGGCACGCCGATGGCGTTCGTGCGCGTCGCCGTGTGCCCGCTGCGCTGCAACTACTGCGACACGCCGCACAGCTACGAGGCCGAGCGCGAGTTCCCGGTGCACCTGCGGCGGGGGCCGCGCTACGAGCCGAACCCGGTGGATGTGGAACGTGCCACGGCCCTCGTCCGGGAGGTCCTGGCCGGCGGAGCGTTCGCCACCGGCGGGGGCGGCGGCAGGGTGTCGGTGACGGGGGGCGAGCCGCTGCTCTACCCGGTGTTCGTGCGCGAGCTGGGCCTGCGGCTGCGCGGGCACGGCGTGGCGCTGCACCTCGAGAGCGCGGCGGTCCAGCCCGCGGCCCTGTGCGTCGCGCTGCCCGGGGTGAGCCATCTCAGCGCCGACTACAAGCTGCCCGAGACCGTGACCGCGGGCGAGTTCGGCGCGCGCCACGCGCGCTGCGTGGCCGACGCGCTCGCGGCGGGGATCAGCGTGGACGTGAAGGTCGTGCTCACCGCCGCGGTGCAGGACGCCTCGTTCGCGGGCGCGCTGGCCGATCTGGCGCCGTTCCGTGCGCAGATCCTCCTGGTGCTCCAGCCGGTGACGCCGTTCGGCGCGGTGCAGGAGCCGTTCCCTGTCTCCCGCCTGGAGGAATGCACCGCACGCGCCCTCGCCGCCGGCTTCACCGTGCGGGTGCTGCCGCAGGCCCACAAGCTCCTGCGCGTGCAGTAGAGTCTCGCCCGCCGTGGGAATCCTCGCGCGCGTGCTGCTCTGCCTGCTCCTGCCGTTCCCGCCGATCCAGGCCCAAGGCGAGCCGGGGGCGGGCGGGTCGGTGCCGTGCGACGAATGCCGCGGCCAGGGCTGCTTCCCCTGTCGCAAGCACGGCAAGGTGCTCCTGCCGCTGGAGGAGGCGGTGGAGGTCTGCTCGGTGGCCGCGGCGTGCAAGGACTGCGCGGGCGCGCTGCGCATCGACTGCAAGATCTGCCGGAACGAGGGCGTGGAGCGCGAGCTGGAGCGCCGCCGCGACCTGGCGCGCCGCTGGCTGGGCGAGCGGCGCAAGGCGGTGGACGAGGTGACGCGCAACCCGGAGATCCTGCACGGGCGCAGCGCGCACGTGGACCTCGCCTTCGCGGTGAAGCCGCTGACCGTGGGCAAGGAGAAGGTCGACACGCACCGCCTGATGCACCTCTACCTGCAACGCACCGAAGACCTGCGCGCCACGTTCCTGGAGGTGTTCGGCCTGGCCGAGAAGGACTTCAGCGCGCGCCTGCAGCTCTACCTCTTCCAGGACCCGCGCGACCACCGCACGATCGCCCCGCGCGTGACCGGCGGCGGCGGCAGCAGCAGCGCGGGGCAGAAGCTGATGGGCGTCGACGCGGTGTGGAGCGTCTACCACGACCCCCGCACCATGCCCGGCGACGAAGGGCTGTACCGCAGCCTCGTGCACAACGTCACGCACCTGCTGCTCTCCAACATGGAGCCCGCGGTGTGGCTGGGCAATCGCAAGCACGGGTGGATCGACGAGGGCGTGGCGCACTGGTTCGAGGAGAAGGTCACCGGCAAGTGCACCAACTACTGCTACGAGGAGGTCGGCGTCGCCCCCGGTTCCGGCTTCAAGGGCGGACGATGGCGCGTGCCGGTGCGCAAGATGGTGGAAGCCAACCGGCTCAAGCCGTTCGCGGTGATCGCCGAGCTCAACACCGACCAGCTGTCCTGGGAGGACCATGCCCAGGTGTTCGCGCAGGTGGACTTCCTGATGCAGACGCATGGCGGCAAGGCGTTCGCGGGGTTCGTGCGCGCCGTGAAGAAGGGCGCGGCGACGCGCGACGCGCTGCAGCGCGCGTTCGGCCTCTCGCCGCTGGACTTCGACGGCGCGCTGCGCACGTGGGTGCGCGCCACCTACCCCATGGAGGAGAACGGATGAGGCGGGTCGGGCCGCCGGCCCTGGTCGCGCTCTGGTGTGGGCTCGCCGCTGCGGCGCCGCCGGCGCAGGTGCTCAAGCAGGAGCGGCGGACCTACGCGCGGGTCCAGGAGCTGCGCGCCCAGGTGCTCGCGGAATGGCACGGCGCCGATGCCGCGCGCCGCGCCGCCGCGGCAGCGGCGCTCCTGGGCGACATGCGCGGCGATCCGTTCCTGCCCCTGGCCGAGGCGCTGGCGGCGCTGCGCGGCGTGCGTGCCGACGACGCGTTCCGGTTCCGCCTGGGCGTGCAGTGCTTCGCGCTGCCCGAGGTCCTGGATCGCGACGCGATCGCGAACCTTAGCATCACGATGCACACCCCCGTGCGCATCGAGATCGGCCAGTCGGTGTCGTTCCGCGTGCGCATCCGCGACGCGAAGGGCGGCGAGGTCTGGACGGGCGCCATCGAGCGCGACACGGGGCCGGAGGACCTGGCCTACTACCGGGCCACGGTCGACGTGCCGGCCGCCGGGTTCGCGGACGGCAGCTATCGCGTCGAAGTCGACGCCTGCCTCGCGGACCAGGAGCCGCGGGCCACGGATCCTGCCATCGGCGCCACGGTGCACGTGCTGCGCGGCTTCAAGGCACGCGCGGAGAAGGTGCTCGGGGCGGCGGCCGAGGAACGGGACGATCGCGAGCTGAAGGCCCTGGTGCAGGGCGTGGCCGCGCCCGTGGCGCGCGTCTACCAGGGCGAGGCGCCGTGGAGCGCGCGCTCGCCGGTGCGCGACCTCGAGGTGGCGGAACGCGTGCTTGCCAACGTGGCCGCGGGACGGGCCCCGCTCGCCGGCGTCCGGGGCCGGGTGGACCTGATGGTGCCGCTCGCCGGGGGGGATGCCCTGCCGCTCGACCTGCGCCTGCCCGCCGGGGCGGATGCCGTCGGGCTCGTGGTGGGGGTCGCCGGGGTGCCGCGCTACGACGCGGTGTGGTCGCGCCCGACGGCGCCGACCGCCACGCCCGGCGGATGGCTCGCCGATCTCCTCGAGGCTTCGGAGCTGGCCGTGGATCCGACCCTGGCCCTGGCCAGCCTCGAGTCGCCCGGCCGCGTCGCCGACGCCGGCGCGGCCCTGCGCGCGGCGGTGCACACGCTGCGTCGCTGGCTCGCGTTCCCGGCCGGAGCCGTGGTCGTCCTCGGCGAGCGCGAGGGCGCGGCGGTCGCGCTCACGGCGGCGCTCGACGAGCCCGGGCTGATCCGTGGCGTCGGACTGGTGGGGGGCGGGTCGCTGAGTTCCGCGGAGCTGGCGCGGCTGGCCACGGTGCCGATCCTCGCGGTCCCGACCGCCGGGGCGCCGGGGCGCGAGAACCTGCTGCGCCTGGCGCGACTCGCCGAGAGCCGGCCGGCGGGCGCCGAGGTGCGGCTCCTCGATCTGGACCCCCTGCCCTGGCCGCTCGGACTCCCGCTGGCGCTGCCGGAACTCGGTCCGCGCGTCAGGGCATGGCTCCGCGCGCCGGCGGCGAGCCGACCGCAGGACCGCTGAGCGGCACCGCCTCAGGGACCTGCCGTGTCCGCTGCGCTGCGTTGTGCCAGGACCAGCCACTGCTCGCTCACGTAGCGACGCAGCGGGATCGCCTGCACGAGCCGGAGTCCGGCGGCGTCCAACTCGGCGTGGAAGCGGCGGAAGGTCAGGGCGGTGCGCCCGCTGACGTGCCGGCCCAGCCAGCGGCCCACGACGCGCCGCAGGTGCTGCAGGCTCGCCGAGTGGAAGAACGAGAGCACCACGGGTCCCTGGGTGACGCGGCACAGTTCGCGCAACACCTGCAGGCGGACCTTCTCGTCGGCGATGTGGTGCATGAGGCGCATGCAGAGCACCCCCGCGAACGCACGATCCGGGAATGGCAGGGCCAGTCCGGAGGCGCACACCCGCGGTGCCCCGACCCCGGCCGCCTCCAGCATCCGCAGGTCCCGATCTGCCTGGACGACGGGTTGCGGCAGATGGGCCGACATGCGGCCGGCACCGCTGGGCACGTCCAGCCAAGGGCCTCGCAGCCCCTGCACGCGGGCGAGCAGGCGTGCCAGGGCTCCGGTCTCGCGCGCGTGGGTCCGCGGGCCCGAGCCGGTGCGGAACCGCCGGTCGCGGTAGCGCAGGGCGTATCCGGGTTCGCGCTCGTAGCGGTTCTCGCGCACGCCGGCACTCTACGGCTGCTGTGGGGAGGCTGCCTCACTTCAAGACCCGACCGCCTCGTGGTCGAAACCCTGGACATGGAGCCGAGCAGGTCGAGGCCGGCGCCCGGCTCGGATCCCGAGCCCGACGACCGGCGCCAGAGTCCGCGCAGCGCCTTCAGCGGCCGCGTGACGGTGCGATTCGGCGCGGATGCGCTGGCCGGACCGGGACAGAACATCTCGCGCGAAGGCGTGTGCTTCGTCGCGGACGGCGTGGTGCGGGTCCTGGTCGAGGTGGAAGGTCGACCGGAGCCGGTCGTGGGTGAACTGGTGCGGGTGCAGACCACCGGTGACGGGCGGACCAACCTGGCGATCCGTTTCGTCGACCCCGGCGCCTGACGCGGCCACTGCCCGAGGCATCGCGGCGAGGCTATCGTTCACGCATGGGCAACATGCGCGATGCCTTCCGGAAGGCGAACCTCATCTCCGACAAGGACGCGCGGCGGCTGGCCCATCAGGAGCGCGTGGAGCGCACCGAAGTGGGTCGCGAGACGCTGGAGGCGCAGGCCCGCGCGCGCCAGGAGGAACTCCTGCAGCAGCGCGAGGCGGACAAGGATCGGACCCGTCGTGCCCAGGAACAGCTCGAGCGCGAACGCCGGGAGGAAGCCGAGCGCGCCGCATGCGAGGACATCCTCGCGCGCGAGGTGCGCCGGCCCGCGACCGGAGCCACCACACGATTCTTCTTCGAGACCGAAGACGGCGAGATTCCGTGGCTCGAGGTGGGGGAGGCCGATCGGCGCCAGATCCAGAGCGGGATGGTCTCGATCGTCCGCATGGCGCGTCCCGGGGTGCACGTCTATGGCCTGCTGACCACGGAGCTGGCCCGCCGCGTGGCCCTGGTTCTGCCCGGCCGTATCGTGCATGCGCCGCGCGGAGTCGCGCGGCCGGCCCAGGGTTGAGCCGAAGCGTCCTCCTGCGCCACGGCGAAACGCCCGTTGCCAGGGAGGGATCTTCCCGGAGCGATTCTGCTGCAGCCGCCGAGGTTGCCTTCGCACTGGCGTGGGCTACTCTTCAGCCGATCCGGATGTGAGGAGCACGGAACCCTCCGTGATGCACCTCACGTCGAAGGTCGCGAGGAGCCGGGCCCCCGGATCCTCGGGGCGCTTCCGCCAGGGTTCACCTGGTGCAGGTCGCTACCGATTCCTGCTCCCGTCCGCTTGTCCGAGCATGCGCGTGAGTTGTCCCTCGCGTCGGGCTTGCGGCCAAGAGCAGGTCATCTCTCTCCCCAACCGTTTGGCAAGAGGAACCTCCCTCCGATGAAGTCTCCCGTCCTCGCCGTTACCGCGGCCCTCCTGGCGGCCTCGCTCTCCGCTCAGACCCCAGACAACAACCGGGTCGAGAAGAACAACAACCCCTGGCTGGTGATCTCGTCCAGCAAGCACCCGACCACCACCAACCCGTACATGTACCCGCCGCAGAACCACCCGGCGTACAGCTTCGGCGCCCCGGCGACTCCGGGCGTCCCGGCGGGCAGCAAGGTGTTCCGCTGGATCCCGAAGGAAGTGAACCAGCGCACCGAGGCGCGCGTGGTCTCCGGCTTCTACGCCGGCATGTCGCTGGCCGCCGCCACCCCCGGCGCGGTGCAGGGCTACTTCCCCGAGACGGCGATCGTCCTGCCCAAGGCTCGCTCCGGCAGCACCAGCCAGATCCCGGGCCAGGACCCCAACACGGCGGTTCCCGCGGTGTTCACGCTGGCCAAGCGCACGCTGACCTTCCCCGGCATCCGCACCGTCGCCAACGCCACGTTCACCCCGAGCGTGAGCGTGACGCAGCAGGACATGGTCATGACCCACAAGTACGAGGGTGGGGAGAATGACAACGTCCCGGCGACCCCGACCGTGAACTCGCAGGGCTACTTCGGCAGCTGGCAGGACAACCTGAACCAGCCCCTGATCATCCCCGCCACCGATGGCAACATCGACGGCACGTCGGGCGTGATCAACTACAACACCGACCTGAACTTCTGCGGCTGGCGCTCCTACATGGAGGAAGAGGCCAACCTGAGCCAGCACTCCGACTGGGGCTTCCAGCGCTACCCCGGTCTGAGCCCGGTCCCGTCCGGCTACTCGGTCGGCACCTACAACTCCGACCTCGCCACGACCGCCGGCAGCTTCGGCTGGGACGTGAACGCGGGCACCAGCGAGGCTGGCAACAGCGTCGTGATGCTCATGAACGCCGGCCCCTTCTTCCCCGGCTCGTTCCCGATCCTCGGCGTGGACGTCAACCTCAACATCGCCGACCCGGCCCTCGGCCTCCTGGCCGCCGCCGGCTACGTCGGCACGCTGAACGCCCAGGGTCTCTTCGACGGCCCGGCTCTCAGCCTGAGCCCGCTCGGCGCCTCCGGCCTCGGCACGACCATCGGCGTGCAGGGCTTCATCGTCGCCGCCTCGCTCACCAACCTGACCGAGAACACCCAGGCCAACTGGTTCAAGGTCGTGAAGTGAGCGGGATCGGTGCGGCCTGAGCGGTGACGGAGCACCGTCCCGCGCAGGCCGGACCACCGCGGGCAGGGTTCCCCTTGCTCGGAGATCCCCTGGGTGCCTGCGCATCCAGGGGATCTCTCGTTTCTGTCCATGGCCTCCGGGTGAGGGGCCGCCAGCCGCCGGGTGGTGGCGCTGGTTGGGACGAGGCTCGATCGCGGTCCGCTCCGGTGCGTCCTTCGGGGCTAGGATTCTCCACTCATGCAGCGCAACGCATTCCTTGCCGTAGCCGTGTTGGGTGCCGTCGCGGGCGGCGCGGCCCTCTTCGCCTGGATCCGTGCCGATCGCGGCGAGGTCCCGGTACCCCCGGCTCCCGCCAGCCAGCCGGCCACCCGCCAGGCCGCGCTTCCGGCGCAGACGGCATCCCGCCCAGGTTCGGACCTCGAAGGGATGCCCGACGAGTTCTATCGCAAGTACCCGCCGCTCTCGAAGGTCGCGATCACCCTCCCGCGGGTGACGAGCGGCATCCGGATGCCGGACGGCTCGTACCTGCCGCTGTTGAACGGCGTGCCGCACGCTCCGCCGGTGAGCCGCGACCGGTTCCTCCCGCCACCCGGACGCATCGTCGCCAAGTACACCGACACCGAAGGGGACGAGTGGTGGATCCACGAGGATGGCTCGACGACGACGACGCGCTTCGTGGAGGCCACCTACCAGGACGGCAGCAAAGCGAAGGTCATCGTCACGGACCACGCGGCGGCGCTCCCCGATGCCATGGCGCGACCCGTGTCTCCGGACGAGGAGCGCAAGGCACTCGAGCGGATGACCCAGCAGCGCAAGCAGCAGACCAACTCCAATCCACCCCGGCAGCAGTGAGCGCCGGGCGGCGGGCGGCAAGCGGCAGGGAAGCACCTGCGCCGCCGCACTGCCTCCGGGTCAGAACTCGATCCGCGCCTCGTCCACGCCGAGCGCGGCCTTGCGCGACAGGCGCAGGCGACCGCGGTCATCCACGCCCAGGACCTTGACCACGACGGCGGCCCCCTCGCCCAGCCCCTCCGGGCCAGCGGCGCCGCGCTCGCCGATCTCCTCGGCCGGCACCAGCCCCTCGGTGACGGCGTTGATCTTGACGAAGATGCCGAACTCCTTCACCCCGGTGACCTCGCCGCGGTAGTAGCCGTTGCGACGCACCACGCCGGCGGCGCGCCGGACCGCGGCCAGTGCGTTCTTGGCCGAAGGTCCGTCGGCCGCGTAGACCAGCACGGTCCCGTCGTCCTCCACCGAGACGCGGGCGCCGGTGCTGGACTGGATGGCCTTGATGTTCGCGCCGCGCGGGCCGACCAGGATGCCGATCGCCTCGGGCACGATGGCGAGCCGCTGCACGCGCGGCGCGTGCCGTGACATCTCCGGCGCCGGGCCGGCGAGCGCCTTCTTCATCTCCCCCAGGATGTGGAGCCGTCCGCGCCGCGCCTGGTCGAGGGCGAGCCGCAGCGTGTCCGCGCCCAGCCCGCCGACCTTGTTGTCCAGTTGCAGCGCGGTGACGCCCTCCTCGGTCCCGACCACCTTGAAGTCCATGTCGCCGAGGTGATCCTCGTCCCCGAGGATGTCGGAGAGGATCGCGGTGCGTTCGCCGTCGGTGATGAGCCCCATGGCGATCCCCGCCACCGGCTTGCGGAGCGGCACCCCGGCGTTCCACAGCGCCAGGGTGGCTCCGCACACCGTGGCCATCGACGAGGAGCCGTTGCTCTCGGCGATCTCGGACTCGATCCGGATCGTGTAGGGAAACTCGGCGAACTCGGGGAGGACCCGCGCCAGGCCGCGCCGGGCCAGGAAGCCGTGGCCGATCTCGCGCCGGCCCGGGCCGCGCAGCGGGCGGATCTCGTTCACGCTGTAGGGTGGGAAGCCGTAGTGGAGGAAGAAGTGCTCCTGTCGCGACCCGTTCAGGTCCTCGATCTGGAGCGCGTCCTCCGTGGTCCCCAGGGTGGCCGTCACCAGCGCCTGGGTCTCGCCGCGCGTGAACACGGCCGATCCGTGGGCGCGCGGCAGCCACCCCACGTCGCACCAGATGGGACGGATGTCCTCGAGTCCGCGCCCATCGAGGCGGCGGCCCTGGTCCAGCACGCGCTGCCGCACCAGCCGGTGCTCCGCTTCGGCGAACGCCGCCGCGCCGCCCGGGCGCTCGGGTTCGGCGAGCGTCGCCAGCCACGCGTCCCGCACCGCGCGCACCGCCGCCCGCCGCTCGTTCTTGGCGACGGTCGACAGCGCCCGATCGAGGTCCGCGGTCAACGACTCCGGGAGGGCCGGCAGCGCCGCCGGCGCGGTCGCCGACTTGGGCCGGCCGCAGGCGGAGCGGAGCTCCTCGAACGCCCGCCCACAGCGCTGCAGGATCGTGCTGGCCTCGCTCAGGGTCTGGACGCAGGCGTCCTCGCCCGCCTCGCGGGCCTCGCCCTCCACCATCACCAGGCCCTGCGGACCGGCGCCGACCACGAAGTCGAGTTCGGCCTCGCTGCGCTGTCGCCGGCTCGGGAAGGGCAGCAGCGAGCCGCGCCAGGACACCAGCCGGATGCCCGCGGCTGGGCCATGGAACGGCACCGGACTCACGTGCAGGGCAGCACAGGCGGCGAGGATGGCGAGCGAGGTGAGGTCCGACTGCGGGTCGGCGGAGAGCACCGCCACCTGGATCTGCACCTCGCAGCGGTACTCCTCTGGGAAGAGCGAGCGGATGGTGCGGTCGATGAGCCGCGACACCAGGACCTCGTGGTCGGTGATGCGCGTCTCGCGCCGCCCGTACGCACCCGGAATGCGGCCCGCCGCGGCCATCTTCTCGCGGTACTCGACCGTGAGCGGGAAGAAGTCGGCCCCGGGCCTCGGGGCGTCCGCCGCCACGACCGTCGCGAGCACGACGTTGTCGCCGCAGCGTCCGACCACCGCCGCCGAACAGAGGCGGGCGATCCGGCCGGTCTCGAAGGTGCACGTCGTTCCCGCGATCTGCAGGGTGACGGAATGCGGCTCCGGTTCCATGGCGCCAGCGTGCCGGCGCGCCGGTGCCGAGGGAAGGGGTGTGCTCCCCGCGGCAATGGGCGGACGCGCCCGTGCGGCGATCCAGGCCGGCCTACTGGAAGCAGGCCGGAGGGCGGCGGATCCGTCCGAGGTGCTGGGACAACTCGCGGAAGAGGCGCCGGCGCGCCCGCATGATGCGGATCGCGACCGTGCCGGTGGGGATCTCCAGGCGGTGGGCCGCCTCGTCGTAGGAAAGGCCCTGGCGCACGCAGAGGTCGAACACGGTCTGGTAGCGCTCCGGCAGATGCTCGACAGCACCCTGGAAGGCGGTCATGAACTCCCGCTCCTCGAGGTCACGGTTCACCCGCTCCTCGGGCAGCAGGTCGAGCGCATCGTTGCCCTGGTCGTCGTCGGTGTTCAGGCTGCTGATGGGACGGGGGCTGCGGCGGCGGGTGCGGAGGGCGGAGAGAGCCTGGTTGCGGGCCACTTCGAAGAGCCAGGCACGGAAGTTGGTCCCGGTGCGGTAGAGGTGGCTCTTGAGGAACACCTTCTCGAAGACCTCTTGCGTCACGTCCTGCGCGAGGTGGGCGTCCTTCAGGAGGCCGAAGACGAAGTGGTAGATGCGGCGCGCGTAGCGGTCCTGGAGCACCGTCAGGCCGGTCTGCGCCTTGCCAGTGGCGACCAGCACCATCAGGGCGTCGTCGCTGTGATTGGCGTGCTCCTGCGAGAGATGGCTGGATCCGCTGCGCGCATCGAACATGTCACGCTTACGTCCAAGTGCCGTGCCAAACCCTCTCCTGCCGGTAGATTCCCACAAGAGTGGCTTCCCATGTCGCTTGGGAATGCGGACCAAGACAGTCCCCTTTCGTTGGTGCAACCTGTGGTTGGCACCCGCAGGGCAACGGTTGCACCTGCGTGCTCTCGAGGCGGCGCCACGCGCCGCACGAGGTGGAGAACCCTCGGCCGAATCCGGTCTTTCGCCCGGGGCGCGATTCGTGCCCGCTGCGTGCGCGGTCCCGGATCCTGGCCACCAAGATTTATATGGGTGTGTCGGGAGCCGGGTCCGCCGCACCCCCCTGCGGGTGCCGCGCCCGGCCCTCGGCCTCGCACCTGCTCACATCGCCCGCACCGACTTCCAGCTCTGCTTCCCGTCGCGGCAGCTCGGGAAGATGCTCACCTCCCCGAAGTCCTGCCGCCATTGCACGCAGTCGGCCAGCGTCAGCGGCGCCTGCAGCAGCC
>JADLFX010000032.1 GCA_020849665.1 Planctomycetota bacterium
CGCCCAGCACCAGCCCGCGCCCGGCCGTGAACGCCAGCCCGAGCACCGGCCCCTGCGGGTCGGCGACGAAGCCCTGGGCGTAGAGCCGCGCGCCGCGGAGCGAGATGTCCAGCGGGATCGCGATGGGAGGGGTCTCCGCGAAGCCGGCCCAGTTGCTCGTGGCGAAGAGGGGCACGATCGGGTCCTTCAGGTGCAGCGTGCATGCGCCGATGGCCAGCGAGTGCGTGGCCGCGGCGAGGCCGATCATGCAGACCGCGTTGGCGCGCGCGGACTGGACCTCCAGTCGGAACGCTGGGTTGCCCAGGAAGGGGTCGTGGCTCGCGAGGCGGGGTGTGCCGGCGGTGCCGGGACAGCCGGCGCCGAACTCCTGTGCGCCCGCGGGACCCGGCACGGAGAAGGTCCAGGTGTCGGAACGCGGCGAGCTGAAGCCGCCATCGCCGCCGAAGAGCACGAGGCGGCGGCTCGCGGGGTCGTACGCCACGGAACCCGAAGACCTGCCCGGCGGGCTGCGCGGAGGTGTCGCCCTCGACCAGTCGCTGCCGTCCCACTCCCAGGTGTCGGCGAAGGTCGTGAGTCCGGCGATGCCCCCCACGAGCACGACGCGCCGGCGGTCTGGGTCGTAGGCCATCGCATGTCCCCAGCGCGCGCTCGGGCTCTGGGTCGGCTGGCGCTGGGCCCACTGGCTGCCGTCCCACTCCCACGTGTCCCCCAGGGCACTGGGGGTGTTCCAGCCGCCGAAGAGGACCACGAACTGGCGTGCCGCGTCGTAGGCCAGCGCGTGGCCGTTGCGCGCGCCGGGGCCCGGGGTCGCGGAGCGCAGGCTCCAGTCGCTGCCGTCCCACTCCCACGTGTCGGCGTGGAATCCCTGCTGGCCCTGCCCGCCGAAGAGCACCACACGCTGGCGGATGGGATCGCACACCATCGCGGGCGCCGACCTCGGGCCTGGGCTGCGCGTGGGGGAGCGCAGGCTCCAGTCCGTTCCGTTCCAGCTCCAGGTGTCGGCGAGCGGGCCGGTGCCCACGCCGCCGAAGAGCAGCACGCGTCCGGGCACGGCGTCCGCGGCCATCGCGTGGTACCAACGCGCCGCGGGGACGGTGGCAGGGCTCCGCTGCACCCAGCCGCTGCCGTGCCACTCCCACGTGTCATCGCCCCGGCTCCCGCCGAAGAGCACGATGCGCTGCCGCGCCTCGTCCGTGGCCATGCCGCTTCCCCAGCGCCCGCTCGGACAGGCCGCCGGCGCGCGCAGGGACCAGTCCATGCCGTCCCACTCCCAGGTGTCGCCGCGGTAGCCGTTGGCGTACAGGCCACCGAAGAGGACGGTGCGCTGCCGCAGGAGGTCGAAGGCCATCCCGTGGGCAGAGCGGGCACCCGGCGCGTGGGCCGGCTGGCGCTGCGACCAGGTCGCGCCGTCCCATTCCCAGGTGTCGCCGTGGAACACGACGCTGCCGTCGCCGCCTCCGAAGAGGACGACGCGCTGGCGCGTGACGTCGTGGGCCATGGCCATGCCGGAGCGCGCGGCCGGGCTCGCGCCCGGCGCGCGCGAGCGCCACTCGCTGCCGTCAAAGACCCAGGTGTCGGCGAGCAGCACTCCGGCGCGACCGCCGAAGAGCACGACCTGCGCTCGCGCCACGTCGTAGGCGAGCGCATGGTCCTCGCGGGCCTGCGGAACGTTGGCCGGAGACCGCTGGGCCCACGCCGCGCCGTCCCACTCCCAGGTGTCGGAGCAGAGCCCCTGGGCGTCCCGTCCCCCGAAGAGCACGACGCGTCCGCGGCGGACGTCGTACGCGACCGCGTGCCCCCAGCGTGGGCTCGGGCTCGTGGCCGGGGCGCGTTGGGTCCAGGCCGCACCGTCCCACTCCCAGGTGTCGCCGTGGATCCGGCCCGCGCCATCGCTGCCGCCGAAGAGCACGACCCGCCGGCGCACCAGGTCGTACGCCATGGCGTGGCCGGTGCGCGGGCTCAGCGCGGTCGGAGCGCCGGCCGCCCACGCCGCGCCGTCCCACTCCCAGGTGTCGGAGAAGGCCCCCCGATTCCATCCGCCGCAGAGCACCACCTTCGCGCGTGCCGCGTCGTACGCGAGCACGGCATCCATCCGGTCCTGGAGCACCCGTGCCGGCAGCCACTCCGAGCGGGGCTGCGCGGCGGCTCCGGTGCAGAGGAGCGCCAGGCCCACGAGCGCGATGCGCACGCGGCCGGGAGGGGCGGCCGCCGCGCGGGCGTGGACGTAGTGATCCGATCTGCCCAAGGTGCGAAGCGCTCCGCAGGTGCCGGGCCACCGTAGCCGCCCCGCTCGCCGCCCACCAGCCGGGCGCGCCGGCGCAGGACGCTCCCCCACGGCTTGCCGCGTCCCCCCGGGCCCGATGCGCTCCGCCCGCGCCACGGCCTGGCGACGCGTGCCGCGGGATCGGGCCCCGCGCGGTGGTCCCGTCCTCAGGGCCGCCCGATCACCGCGTGCCCCGCAGCCGAGGTGATGAGTCCCGCGCCGTTCGCCCCCGGGTCGGGTACGACCGCCTGCGGGAAGAGCCAGAGACCGAGCAGGCCGCTGCCGGCGGGGATCGGGACGTCGAGCCGTGCCGCGCCCGCGGTTGCAGGGACGGGCAGGACGAGGTCCATGCTGGCATCGAGCGTGCACTGGGGCATGGCGAGCGCGCCGAGGTCGAGCGGCAGGGGCAGACCCTGGAACGACACGTGCGAGAGGCCCAGGAACCCGATCACCGAGGTCGTGCCCAGGGGCAGGTCGCCGAACACCAGGGAGAACGACTGGCCGAGACCGGGTCCACCGGACGGCGCGCTCACCGTGGCCCGGCCACGCGTGCCCGCGCAGCCCTGTGCGAGCACGCCGAAGTAGCGCTCGCCGCGCAGGGCGGCGGCCGCCGCGCCCAGCGCGACGAAGTGCCGGCGCTCCGCGGCCGAGAGCGTGCCCAGGAGCAGGTTGCGCTGCTCGTGGGGATCGGCACCCAGGTCGTAGAACTCGTCGCGCGGGTTGGTCCCCGTGAAGCGGATGCGCTTGTGGGTCGCGTTGCGGATCGCGTGCCCGTTCGCCTGGGCCAGGTAGCCGAAGAGCTCGGCGTACACGGTGTCGCGCAGCGGGGGCTGGGCAGGGTTGGCCAGGTAGGGCAGGAGACTGACGCCGTCCAACGGCACGGACGCCGGCACCACGGCGCGCACGTCCACGCCCGCGAACGCCCCCACGGTGGGGAAGAGGTCGCAGGTGTGCACCACTGCGTCGACCGCGCGTCCCGGCTGCGCCACGCGCGGCCCGGCCACCAGCAACGGCACGGTGATGCCGCCCTGGTAGAGCGTGCCCTTGGCGTGGTTGGTGGGGAAGGGTGGCTGGATCGTGTTCCCCGCCGTGCCGTTGTCGCCCAGGAACACCACGTTGGTGCCGGCCAGCACCGCGGCGGGGATGCCGGCCAGGAGCCGGCCGATCTCGCGGTCCATGGCCTGCACCATGGCCTTGAAGAACGGGATCGGCTGGGTGCGCGGGTCGAGGCCGGCGAGGTTCTGCGTGTGCAGGTGCGCCGGGGGTGCGTGCAGCGGCGTGTGCGCGGCGTGGAAGCTAACCACCGCGAGCCAGGGCCGCTGCCGCGCGCCGATCCACGCCAGCGCCTCGTTCACGGTGTCGGTCGTGGCGTAGGTGGTGGCGGTCGAGGTCTGGCCGTTGCGCGTCTTCGGCCACACGAAGAAGTCCGGCAGCGCGGCCTGCAGGTGGCCCACGAAGTGACCGAAGCCCATGACGTTGGGCGTGCCGGGTCCTTGCGCGTCGCCGGCGTGCCACTTGCCGAGCCACGCCGTGTCGATCCCCGCGGGGGCGAGCACCTCGGGCAGGAGCCACTCGTCGAGGCGCAGGCCCTGCTGTCCGGGGCCGAGTGCCGTGCCCACGCCGGTGCGGAACGAGTGGCGGCCCGCGAGCACGGTCGCGCGCGTGGGCGAGCAGAGCGGGTTGCTCAACGCGTTGCGGAACCGCACGCCGCGCGCTGCGAGCGCATCGAGGTTCGGCGTCGGCGGCGGGGCGGGTGTGAGCCCGTAGCAGGCGATCGCTTCGGCGCCGACGTCGTCGGCGAGGATCAGGAGCGTGTTCTGGACCTGGGTCCGCGCGGCGGCCGCGAGCAGGACGGCCGCGAGCGGAACGGCGGCCAGGAGCGGGAGCGCGTGCGGCATCTTCATGGTGGAACCGGAGCGAGGCGGCGATGCCGCGCGATCAACGGTCGCGGGACGCCACCCGCAGATGATGCCAGATCGCCGCGAACTGGCGTGCGGCGTCGCCGCCCAGCACATCGACGATGGCGGTCCTGCCCTGCTCGTCGGCGAACTTCGGCATGCGCGTGGCTGGGTCGATGCGGAGGGGATCGAAGAGCCAGCGCCGGTAGTACTCGCTGCGCAGGCGGCGTGCGGCGATGCGGAAGTGGATCCCGGGCGCCTCGAACACCTGGGTGGCCTCGCTCGTGCCGATGCCGTGGCAGGTGACGCAGGCGAACCCGCCGCTCTGGCCGATCAGCCGCTGCCCGGCGGCGACCAGCACGGGATCGGCCACGGGCGGTGCCTCGGCCTCGGTGCGCTGGCCGTGCGCGAGGGCGAGGCCGCGGGCCAGGGGCGCGGCGACCGCGGGAAACGCCGGCATGCGCGCATGGAGCCAGGGGCGCGTGCGCTCGGTGCTCCGTCCGGCCAGGAACTCCACGAGCCAGTCGGTCTGCACCTTCTCGCCGGCCCAGGTCAGGGCGGGGCGGCCCTGGCTCACGCTGCCCTCCGCCGGCGGCGTGCCGGGCGCGGCGTCGGCCCCCAGGTCCCGCACCTCGCCCGCGCGCAGGGTCCAGCGATCGCGCGCGCCGTCCAGGGAGTGGCAGGCCGTGCACTGCAAGCGCGCGACGGTGCGCGCCGCGAACTCGGCGGGCGCGTCGGAGGCGAGCGTGGCGGCGGCGGTGCGGACGAACGCGCGCAGCCCCGCGCGCGCCGCGGCGTCGAGGGCGAAGTCGGGCGCGGTCCCGCGTGCCGCCGCGTCCGCGCCGAGACAGCCGCGCTCGGCCTCGCCCTGCGCGAGCCTCGCCAGTTCCAGGGCGGCGCGGGGCGCGGTGCCGCCGGGGAGGGCGTGGCAGTTGGCGCAGCCCAGCTCGGCCGCGCGCCGCGCCCCGCGCGCGGCGTCGCCGGCCCCCGCCTCCGCGGACGGCGGCGCGCCCTTGGCGGCGAGGAATGCCGCGAGGGCCTCGGCCTCGTCCGCCCCGAGCTGGAAGTCGGGCATGCGCGTCCACGCGTGGCCGCGCGCGGGCGCACGCAGGAACGCGGCCAGTGCCCCGGGCCGGAACTTCGCGGCGGCGTGGCGCAGCGGCACGAGATCGGGGGCGCCCGCCGCGCCCTCGGCATCGGGGCGCTGGTGGCACCCGATGCAACCCAGGCGGGCGAAGAGCGCGCCGCCTGCGGCCGGCGCCGCCGGACCGGCCGCCGCAGGGTCCGCCGGTGCCGTGCCGAGGCCTGCCAGCCACGCCGCGAGGTCGCGCGCGTCGCGCGCCTGCTCGGCGTCGCTGCCGTGCAGGAGGCGTGGCATCTCGCTCTGCGGGTGGAAGCGCCGCGGGTCGAGCAGCCATGCCGCGACCCACGAGGCGCTCAGCCGCGCTCCGGCGTCGCGCAGGTCGGGCGCGTCGCGCGTCAGCTCAGGCATCGCCGCATCCGCGCTCCAGGGCTGCGTCGGGGGGTGGCAGGCCGCGCAGCGCAGGAGCGCGAAGCGCGTGCGCGCCGCGCGCAGCGCCTCCGCCTCGGCCAGGGCCGGCTCCGGGTCGTAGGTGAGCGCCGCGGGAGGCAGCGGCTCCGCCCGGAACGCCGTGCCCTCCCAGAGCAGGCGCGCGAAGAGTTCGCCGCGCAGGTTGCTGGTGGCGCGCGCCACGAACCGCGTGGCTCCCTTGGCGAGCCGCACCGGCTGCGAGCGGCGCGTGGCGTCAGTGCCCTGCGAGGCGAGGACCGGCTTGCCCTCGAGTTCGAGCGCGAACGTGCCCTCGCCCTCGTGCACGAACACCACGCGCTCGCGCAGCGGCACGTTCACGTAGCCGCTCCAGGTGACGCGGAACGGTCCCGGGGCGGTCAGCGCGCTCGGCGCCGTGCCCGCCGGCACGCCGAGCGCGACGAGGCGGTCCACGCGCTGGTCGGTGGCGCGGCCGGCGCCGGGGCGCAGTGCCTCGACCACGACCCGCACGCCCTGCGGGCGCGCGGGCGCCTCCTGCGCCGCGAGGGCGCACGGCGCGGCCAGCAGGAGCAGGAGCGCGTGCCCGCGCCGCGTCCGGTCAGCGCGCGCCATCCTTGGCCAGCTTGTGGATCGAGCCGTGGATCGCGTCCCGGAGCGGCTTCCCCGCGGCATCCTCGAGGTCGTAGCGGATCTGGATCTGCATCACGGGGCGCAGGTCGGGGATCTCCAGGAACACCGTCCTGCCGTCCGGGCGCAGCGTGGCCTTGGCCACCTTCACGACATCGTGTTCGTGCAGGTCCTTGTAGTCGCCCTGCAGCGCCTTGGGGTCGTTGGCCGGCCGCGTGGTCGAGATCTCGGGCGAGCCGTATTGCTCGCCCCAGACGTAGTTCCACTGCTCGAGGTGCCAGCTCTCCAGGTCCTCGGCCAGCTCCCGCGACACCGGCGCGGTGAACTCCAGCTCGATGCCCTTCTCGGTAACGGCCCAGCGCCGCGGCATGGTCACCGGCTTGCCGGTGAAGCGCACGCGGTGGAACGCCGTGAGCCGCGCCGCGTTGGTCTGCCAGCCCTGGAACCCCACGACGAAGAGCGAGCCGTCGCCGGGGTGGAAGCGCCCGCGCATGCAGCTCGAGGCGAAGCGCCAGGGGAAGCGCACCACGGCGCCCTGCTTCACGCCGTCCACGTCCTGGATCAGGACCTTGAACACCGAGCTCTGGCCGTAGCTCAGGTGCAGCAGGTCGCCGCGGAACGGGCCGAAGCGGTCGTCGGGCACCCACAACTGTCCGCCGCAGCTGTTGTCCACCGAGTAGGGCAGGAAGCAGAGCGGCGGGTCGTACGTGGTCGGCGGCGGCGAGCGGTGCGCGGTGTCGACGCAGCCGAGGAACGCCCCGGGCGGGACCCAGTTCAACCGGCACACGGGCATCCACGTGCCCTCGTTGTCGCCCGAGGTGACCTCGCCGTTGGGACCCACGCCGATGCCGTTGGGTGCGCGCAACCCCGTGGCGAACACCTCGAGCTTCGACCCATCCCGGCTCACCTTCAGGATCGTGCCGTGGTGGGGGAGGATCTTCTCGAAGCCGCGCCCGCCGCCGCGCACCGGGCCGCCCTTGGCGAAGTAGAAGTTGCCCTCGCGGTCGGTCTGCAGGTCGAACGCGAACTCGTGGAAGGCGGCGCTGATCAGCACCTCGTTGTTGAAGTTCTCGTACTCGTCGGCCTCGCCGTCGCCGTCGTGGTCGTGCAGCCGGGTGATCTGGTCGCGGCCCAGCGTGTAGACCTTGTCGCCGACGATGCGCAGGCCCAGCGGGTCGAAGAGGCCGGTGGCGTAGCGCTTCCAGGTGAGCTGCCGCAGGTCGCCGCTCACGTCCGCGACCACCCACACGTCGCCGTTCCAGGTGGAGAGCGCGGCGCGCCTGCCGTCGGCGAAGAGGTCGAAGGCGCCGAAGCGCAGGCGCGAGTTCCAGGGGTTGGTCTCCGGCACCGTGAGCGTGTCGACGGCGTACGGCTCCTCGTCGTTCCCGCGCACGCCCTGCGTGGTCAGGGTCTGCGGGTAGCGCTTGGGCCCCGCCTTGGTGAGCGGCGCGAGGTCCTCGGGCGTGCCCTCGGCGGCGGCGCGCTGGAACGCCGCGAAATGCTCGGCAGGTCCGTCCCAGAAGGCGAGCCGCGAGCGCGCCGCGGGTCCGCCCGGGAGCTGCGCGGCGATGCGGCCCGGCTCGGCCACGCGCAGCGCGCCGGCGCCCAGGAGGGCCACGGCCTGGATCCAGGGGCCGCTGGGCAGGGGCCGCGGCGCGTTCGCGCCGGCGGCGAACACGTCGAGGTGGGCGAAGAACGGCGGCGGGGCCTGCTCCTTGGCCTCGCCCTGCGGCTCCTCTCGGCCGCGGACCTCCGCCGCCGCGGACTTCGCCGCGTCCGCGGTGCCCGTGCCCAGGCGCGAGACGAAGGCGAGGTGCCGGAAGCGGCCCAGCGTGCCTGCGCGGTCCTGGATGCGGACGACGTGCGTGCCGCCGCTGCCCAGCGGAGCGCTGTCCACCTCCGCGATGCCCGTCCAGCCCGCCCCGGCCGGGTCCTCGCCGAGTTCCGGCGCGGTCTCGGCCGTGCTGCCGAAGAGCGCGAACCGCTGCACCGCGTTGCGCCCCTCGGTGAATGCCTGGATCGCGGCCACCTCGGTGAGCGCGCCGAGGTCGAGGACCAGCGGCGGGATCCGTCCCGGTCCCGCAGGGCGCGACGCCTTGGCAGGACCCTTGCCGGGCTCGGCCAGGTCGGTGCGGCTGGGACGCCCGAGGCGTCCCTCCGGGCCGTTGCGCGACACGCGCTCCATGGTCACCAGCTGCTGCGCGGGGAGGGTGCGGGCGAACCACGCGAGGCGGCCGTCGGCGCGCAGCTCGGGCCGGTCCTCGTCCCGGTCGAGCGCCGCCACGAGCAGCTCCTCGCCCGCGCCGCACTCCAGGGTGCGGGTGATCGCGAGCTGGCCGGCGAAGCGCAGCACGCCGTGGCCCTCGAGCACCTCACGCCCGCCCGCGCGCCAGCGCACGACCACGCGGTCGCCATGCACGAAGAGTCCCTGGTAGCGGGCATGCTCGCGCGGCAGCGGGCCGTACGGGATCGGTCGTGGGTCGGCCCAGGAGCCGGCCCTCGCCACGCCGGGGCCGGGCCGCGTGCCCTGCACCTGGGTACCGCGGATCCGGGGGTGGCCGCCGTGCGCCCCGTCGTAGGGAGTGCCCGTGAGCTGGAGATAGCCGCCGGTCCAGGCCGCCGAGAGGCGCAGCAATTCCGTGTCGAAGAGCACGGCGGCTTCGTCGCCGGTGCCGAGGCGGATGGCGATGCCCTTCAGCGTCACGTTGTCCTTCGGCGCCGGCGCGCCGACCGTGGCCGAGAGGAACGGCCCGTAGTCCATGGCCTCGGGGGGGTAGTCCTGTTGCGCGCGCAGCGTCGTCGCGGCGAGCAGGGGCAGGGCGAACGCGATCCGGGCGGAGCACGAGGGGCTTGGACGCATGGCGCGGCGATGCTACACGGGACCCTGGCCAGCCCATCTCCCCGTGTACTGCCGTCGCGAAGCCCAAGCCCTGCTCGAAGCCCAGCTCGCCGACCTGGAAACGCCGCGCGGGCTCGTCTACGGCGCGGTGGCCGTGGCGCTGCACGAGCTGCGCGGGGTCGACCCGGCCGCGGTGGACCGGCTCCTGCAGGAGATCGCCGACGATGTGCGCGCACGCGTGCCGAGCGGCCAGCCCAAGGCCCTGCTGGCGCACGCCCACGAGCACCTCTTCGACCGGCTCGGCTTCCAGGGCAACGAGGCCGAGTACTACGACCCGCAGAACAGCTACCTGCCCGTGGTGCTCGCCACGCGGCGCGGCCTGCCGATCACCCTCAGCCTGGTGTACGCCGACGTGCTGCGGCGGCTAGGGTTCATGGTCGAGGGGGTGAATGCCCCGGGCCACTTCCTGGCGCGCATCCACTGCGAGGGCGACACATTGCTCGTCGACGCCTTCCACCGCGGCCGGGTGCTCAGCGAGAACGAGGCCCTGGAGCGGATCGCCCAGAACCTGGGCGGGGGCACGCCGCGCTCCAGCACGCTCTTGGCCGCGGCCACGCACCGGCAGTGGCTGAAGCGCATGATCCGCAACCTGCAGCTGGTGTTCGAGCGCGAGGGGCGCGATCGCGACCTGGGCGCGATGCAGGAGTTGGAAGAGGTCCTGGCGTGACCGAGCCGGTCCTGTCCGTGCTCTTCGTGTGCACGGGCAACTACTGCCGCTCGCCGACCGCCGAGGGGATGTTCCTGGCCATGCTCCGCGCCGAGCGGCTGGACGGACTGGTGCACGTGGACTCGGCCGGCACGCACGACTACCACGTCGGCGAGGCCCCCGACCCCCGCACCATCGCGCACGCCGGGCGGCGCGGGCTGGATCTGCGCGGCCTGCGCGGCCGGCAGATCGAGCCCGGCGACTTCGCGCGCTTCGATCTGATCCTGGTGATGGACCGGGTGAACCGCCGGGACCTGGACGGCGTGGTCCCGAGCGAGCAGAGGCACAAGGTGCGGTTGATGATGGACTTCGCCCCGCACCTGGGCGTGGACGAGGTGCCGGACCCGTACCTGGGCGAGGCGGGGGACTTCGAGCGGGTGCTCGACCTCCTCGACCACGCCCTGCGCGGTCTCCTGGCGCATGCGCGGGCGCGGGCCGCCGCCGGCACCGGGGATTGAGCCGTCCCATCGCGCCGCCATCGCCCCCGGCTGCAGGTCGGGGCGGATCGGACGATGGCAAGCTCGCGTCCCCGGATGCGGCGGACAGCACGAGTCCGTCCCACACCGGATCTCGAGCGGCGATCCGAGTGAACCTTTCGTCCGACCCCATCGTCGGACCCGCACCCCACGGGCTACATTCCCGCAGCCCTGTCCTGTCCCGTCCCGATCCTCCCCAGGAGTGTTCATGCGTATTCGGCATCTCCTCTCTCTCTCGAGCCTCGTGCTCGTCGCCTCGGTCGCCACCGCGCAGCAGCCTGCGCAGGCCGGCACTGAGGCGCCCGTGACCCAGCCCGCGACCGGCAACGAGCTGTTGCCCGGCAAGACCCCAGGCACGTACCGCTACAACGTCACGTTCCGCACGCGCTCGTTCGACCTGAGCGAGTTCCGGGATGCCATCCACACCGGGCGCACCGCGGACGACGTGCAGCGCATCGTCGCCGGGCTCGAGGCCAAGGCGCGCAAGGACCAGGCCGGGTTCACGCGCTGGGTCGAGGATCGCGGCGGCAAGGTGAACATCCACTTCTGGCTGATCAACGCCGCCTCGATCGAGATCGCGCCGGAGCACGTGGTGGCGCTGCGCGCGCTGGACAACGTGTTCGGCGCCGAGGCCGACCGCGCGACCGAGCCGCTGGCCCCGATCATCACCGCCACGAACGCGAGCAATCACAACGCGGACGCCGTGCAGGGACGCGGGGTCAAGGGCACCGGGTTCTCGCTGGCGATCATCGACACGGGGCAGGACTCGAACATGAACAACACGGGTCGGCCGCACCGCACCTACTACCGCAACGGCGATCCGACCGACCTGACGGGTGGTGGCATGGGCGGCTCGCTGCTCTACGCCAACAAGGCGATCGGCGGCCAGCCGGCCGACGACACGCACGGCCACGGCACCGGAGTGCTGGGGATCGCGGGCGGCGCACGCTGGCTCGCGGCGAACGCCGACAACGGCCATGCCTTCGACGCCGGCAAGGTCGGCTACTCGATCTGCGTCACCGCCGGCTCGTGCGGTTCCTCGCTCGCCATCGAGGCCGCCGGCTGGCAGGCCGCCGCGGCGGACCGGGCGCTCTACAACATCGTCGCCGGCAACATGTCGTACAGCTCGACCTCCAACCCGCTGGACGTGAGCCAGCAGGCGATCGACGCCTGCGCGCTGAACGCCGACCTCCTGCCGGTCGTGGCCGCGGGCAACAGCTCGTCCTCCACGACGGGCTCGTCGGCGATTCCCAACGGCCTGGCCGTGGCGGCGATCACGCCCACGACCAAGACCGTGGCCACCTTCTCGTCGCGCGGTCCGCTCGCGGGTGACACGGCCCGGTTCTACCCGGACATCGCGGCGTGCGGCGTGAACACCGTGATGCCCCTGCGCAACAACGAGTCGGGCAACTACACGGCGAGCGGTACCTCGATGGCCTCGCCGCAGGTGTGCGGCGCGGCGACGCTGGTGAAGTCGGCGGCCCCCGGCCGCAACGCGATGGAGATCAAGGCCATCCTCCTCTGCAACCTGGAGGACATCTCGGCCCAGAATCCCGTGGCGCCGTACAACTCGCGCAACGCCTACGGCATGGGCTTCCTGCGCGATGACCTGGCGATCGACAACTCCGGTCCGGGCAAGGCGCTGTCCAGCACGATCGCCTCGACGACCGCCCCCAACGTGCACTTCATCACGGTGGTGCCCGGCCGCAAGCACAGCGTGTCGCTGGTGTTCTACCGCCACACGCTGACCTCCTCCGCGTGGTCGAACCTGGACCTGCGGGTCTACGACGGCGCCACGCTCGTGGGCTCCAGCACCACGACGCGCAACCTCTACGAGGTGGTGCGCTTCACCGCGCCGGCGGCGGTGAACACGCTGCGCGTCGAGGTCAGCGCGGTGAGCCTGGAGATCGCCTCGGTGCCGTACGCGCTCGCCACGGACGGCGAGTTCCCCGGCGCCGCGGCGTTCTACAAGCTCTACGGCAACGCCTGCGCCGGCAGCTCCGGCACCCCGGCGCTGACCGTGGCGGGCCATCCGGTGACCGGCACGTCGATGACCATCCGCCTGCACTTCGCCAAGCCCGGGACGCCGGGCTTCCTGATGTTCGGTGCGTCGAAGACCAACTGGGGCACGCTCGCGCTGCCGTTCAGCCTGGGCGCCCTGGCCCCGAACTGCTCGATCCTGGCGTCGGGCGACCTGCTCTCGGCGTTCGTGACCACCGCGACCGGCCAGAACAGCACGACGCTCGCGATCCCGAACTCGCCGGCTCTCCTGGGCAACCCGTTCTTCAATCAGTACGTGATCCAGGACGCGGTGAACCCGCTCGGCGTGGTCCTCTCCAACGCCGGCGAGGGCAAGGTCGGCGACTTCTGACCGGTTCGGACCGCCGCACCCGCCGGAACGGAGCATCCCCGGCCGCCTTCCCCCGCCCGTCCGCGGGTGGGGGAGAGTGGCCGGGGATGCTTCATTCCGGGCGCAGCCGCACGGCGACGGTCTTGTAGTCGGGGCACTTCGACTCGGAATCGTGGTGCGGACCGACCAGGGCGTTGGTGCGGGTCTGCGGGTGGTGGAAGGAGAGGAAGAGCGTGCCCGGAGCGACGCGCGCGGTGCAGCGGACGCGCACGACGCACTCGCCGGTGCGGCTGGTGACGCGGGCGCGGCCGCCGTCCACGAGCCCTTCCCTGCGGGCGTCCTCCGGGTGGATCTCCAGGCGATCCTCGGGCTCCAGCTCCAGCTGCTGCGTGCGCCGGGTCATCGTGCCGACGTTGTAGTGCTGGAGCACGCGGCCGGTGATCAGCGTGTACGGATGGCCGGGCACGTCCAGCTCGGGCGGCGGCAGGTACGGCACGGCCCGGAACCTGGCCCTGCCGCACGGGAAGCCTCCCAGGTGCAGGGTCAGCGTGCCCGGGTGCGTGGCATCGGGGCAGGGCCAGAGCAGTCCGTCGCCCTCCAGGCGGTCGTAGTGGACGCCGCCGAAGAGCGCGGGTGCCGCGCGCGCGATCTCGTCCATCACCTCGCCCGGGTGGCGGTAGTTCCAGCGCAGGCCGAGGGCGCGTGCCAGCTCCACGAACACCTGCCAGTCGGGTCGGGCCTCGCCCGGCGGCGGCACGGCCGCCCGCACGCGCTGGATCCGCCGCTCGGCGTTGGTGAACGTGCCGTCCTGCTCCAGGCACCCCGCCGCCGGCAGCACCAGATGCGCGAGTCGCGCGGTGTCGGTGAGGAAGAGCTCCTGCACTGCCAGGAAGTCCAGGGACGCGAGGGCCTCGCGCACCCGTTCCGGCTCGGGGTGGCTCTGCATCGGGTCCTCGCCCTGGATCCACAGGGCCTTGAGGCGCCGGTCCCGCGCCGCAGCGAACATCTCGGACACGGTCCACCCCGGCGTCGCCGCCGGCGGCACGCCCCAGAGCGCGGCGAAACGGGCGCGCACCTCGGCGTCGCCCACCCGCTGGTAGCCGGTCAGCGCGTCGGGCATCGCCCCCATGTCGGCGTTGCCCTGCACGTTGTTCTGGCCGCGCAGCGGCATCATCCCCGCGCCGGCGCGTCCCAGGCTGCCGGTGAGGAGGGCGAGGTTGCAGAGCGCCTCGACCGCCGCGACGCCCTGGGTCTGCTCGGAGAGCCCGAGGCCGTGCACGAAGAGCGCCGGCCCCCTGCCCAGGATGCGCGCGGCCGCGCGCAGATCGGTCTCGGCCACCCCGCTGATCCGGGCCGCGTCGGCCAGGGGGATGCCGGCCAGGAACGTCTCCAGCTCGGCGAGGCCCTCGGTCCGCTCGGCCACGTACGCGCGATCGAGCGCTCCCGTCTCGAGCAGCGCCTTCGCCAACCCATGCAGCAGCGCGACGTTGGTCCCCGGCCGCGGCTGCAGGTGCAGCGTGGCGTACTCCGCCAGCGCGGTGCAGCGCGGATCGATCACGATCAGGTCCGCGCCGCGCAGGACGGCCTGCACGATGCGCGCGCCCACCACCGGATGCGCCTCCGTGGGGTTCGCGCCTGCCACCACGAGGCAGCGTGCCAGCTCCAGGTCGTGGAAGCTCGTGCTCGCCGCCGAGGTGCCGGTCATGCGGCCCATGGCCAGGGCGGTCGACGAGTGGCAGACCCGCGCGCAGCAGTCGACGTGGTTGGTGCCGAACGCGCAGCGGAACAGCTTCTGCAGCAGGTAGGCGGCCTCGTTGGTGGAGCGCGACGACGTGAGGCACGCCACCGCGTCGGAACCGTGCGCGCTGCGCAGCGCCCGCAGGCGCCCGGCCGCGAACGCGATCGCCTCCGCCCACGACACCGGCACGAGTTCGCCGGCGCGGCGCAGCAGGGGGCGGGTGAGCCGGTCGCCGGCCGAGTGCCAGCCGTGGGCGAAGCGCCCCTTCGCGCACAGGTGCCCGCGGTTCACGGCCGCGTCGCGCACGCCCTCGACCCGCAGCACCTCCTCGCCGCGCGTCGCCACCTCGATGCGGCAGCCCGTGCCACAGTAGCCGCACACAGTCGCCGTGATCTTGTCGGCCTCCGCCCGGTCCAGGCGGTCGCGGTCGGTGACCGCGCCCGTGGGGCAGCGGTCCACGCACGCGCCGCACGCCGTGCACGCGCTGGGCGTGTAGCGGTCGAGCGCACCGATGCGCAGGGTGGTGTGCGCGCCGCGTCCGCCCACGCCGTACACGAACGAGCCCTGCACCTCCTCGCACGCGTGCACGCAGAGCCGGCACACGATGCACAGCGAAGGATCGAAGTGCAGGTACGGGTGCGCACCGTCCAGGTCGCCGCGGCGCCGCGGGTGGGTGCCGTTGGCCACCATCCCGTAGCGCTGCAGGAGCCGGCCGAACGGCGTGGCCGCCGCGACGTCGGTGAACGCCCCGGCCGGATGCGGGTCCGCCATGAGGGTGAGGATCTCGCGCCGCAGCCGGTCCAGACGCGGCGTCTCGGTGCGCACCTGCATGCCGGGCTCGAGGTGGGTGTGGCAGGCTGCCACGGGGCGCGTCCCCCCCGCCACCTCCACGAGGCAGACCCGGCACCCGCCCTCCGGGGCGAGGCCCTCCGACCAGCACACGTGCGGGATCTCGATGCCGGCCCGCCGCGCCGCCTGCAGGATCGTCTCGCCCGGGTGCGGGATGAGCCGCTGCCCGTCGATGGATGTCGCGCCATCCTTCATCGCCTGGCCCCCGGGTCGAAGATCGCCGCGCCGTAGCGGTCGAGGATCTGCAGCACCGGGCCAGGGGTGAGCTGGCCGAACGCGCACAGCGAGGCCTGCTGCATCGTGTCGAGCACCATGCGCAGCCGCTCCTCGTCGGCCCGCCGCGGCCGATCCTCGACGAGGTCGCAGGCACGCTGCGAGCCCATGCGGCACGGCACGCACTTGCCGCACGATTCGTCGCGCGCGAAGTGCAGGAGGTGACGCAGGAGGCCGAGCCAGTCGGTGCCGCGGCCCAGCCCGACCACGCCGCCATGGCCCAGCACCATGCGCCGCGCGGTGAACGCGCCGTAGCAGACCGGCACGTCGAAGTCCTCGGGGAACACCAGCGAGCCCATCGGGCCGCCGATCAGGACGGCCTCCAGGTCGGCGGGCGCCCCGGCCGCGTCCAGCACCGCGCGCAGGGGAGTGCCGAACTCGACCTCCAGCAGGCCCGGGCGCGCGAATGCGTGGTTGAAGCAGAGCACCTTGGTGCCCGACGAGGCGGCGGTGCCGATCGCGCGGTAGGCCCGGCCGCCCAGGCGGACGATCTCCGGCACGTTGCGCAGTGTCTCGATGTTGTTCACCACCGTGGGCCGCCCGAAGAGCCCGGCCTCGGCCGGATAGGGCGGGCGCAGGCGTACCTCGCCGCGCCGGCCCTCCAGCGTGTTCAGCAGCGCGGTCTCCTCGCCGCACACGTACGAGCCGAGGCCCGAGAACACGCTCACATCGAACGAGAAGCCGCTGCCCAGGATCCGCTCGCCGAGCAGCCCGGCCGCGCGCGCCTCCGCGATCGCCGCCTCGAGCCGCGCCCTGGCGTGCGGGTACTCGGCGCGCACGAACAGGATCCCCTCGTGCGCACCCACGGCGTACCCGCACAAGGCCATGCCCTCGAGCACGCCGTGCGGGTCGCGCTCCATCAGCTCACGGTCCACGAACGAGCCCGGGTCGCCCTCGTCTCCGTTGGCGATCACGTAGCGCTCGCCGGGAGGCGCCGCGGCGCAGCGCCGCCACTTGGCGCCGGTGGGGAAGCCGGCGCCGCCGCGGCCGCGTTCGCCCGATTCCTCGACCGCGCGCAGCACCGCCTCCGGCGTGCCGCGCAGCGCCTCCTGCAGCTGCCGCCACGCCCCCTGCTCCCGCGCCGCCTCCAGCGTCGTCGCGTCGCCGTGCAGCAGGCGCGCGGTCACCAGGGCCTCGCGCCCGAGGCAATGCACCGCGCAGGGCAGCGGCACGTCGCTGGGCGTGCCGCGCGCCCGCGGCAGGAGCAGCGTGCTCTCGCCGCGCAGGGCCGCGGGGCCGCGGTCGCAGTAGCCCAGGCAGTACACGGGGTGCTCCTGGCCCGGTCCGGCGGGCGCGCGCGGCGGCGTCCACCCGCCGGCCAGGAGGCAGGACGTGCCGCGGCAGACGCGCAGCCCCGGATGCGGATGCTGCAGCTCGGTGAAGTACGAGAGCAGGCCGCGCAGCATCGCGGGGGTCATGCCGTGGCGCTCCGCCAGCGCGGCGACCTCGCCGGGGCGCGGCATGCCCTCGTGCCGCAGGTGGTCGCGCAGGGTGCGCAGCGGGAAGCGCTCCGCGCCATGCGTCTCGAGGTGTCCGCGTACTGGGTCGCGCATGGCAGGAGTGCGCCGTGGCGGCCGGCGTCAACCCGTGGCGACCGGTTCGAAGGCGCGTGCCTGCGCCAGGAGGTCGATCACCTCGTCGTCCGAGGTCTGGCCGAAGTGTTCGTAGAACTGGCCGACCGCCTCGAACCATGGGGGCTGCTCGAGCACGAGCACCTCGTCGGCCTCGTGGCGCAGGGTCGCCACGCTTCCGGGCGGGGCCACCGGCGCGGCCAGGACGATGCGCGCCGGCTTCTGCCGGCGCAGGGCGCGCAGCGCCGCATGGACGCTGGCGCCCGTGGCGATGCCGTCGTCGATCAGGACGACGAGGCGGTCGTGGAGCTGCGGCGCGGGGCGGCCGCCGCGGTACAGGCGCTCGCGGCGCCGCAGCTCGGCGGTCTCCTTGGCGATGGTCTCGGCCACGTCCGCGCGCGTGAGTCCCATCCGGCGCATGCGCGCCTCGTCCAGCACGGCCTCGGGGTGGTCGCCGTCCACGAGGGCCCCGACCGCCAGCTCGGGCTGCAGGGGATGCCCGATCTTGCGCACGACGACCACGTCGAGGGGCGCGCGCAGCAGGCGCGCCACCTCGAACGCCACGGGCACGCCGCCGCGCGGCAGGCCCAGGAGGATCGGCCGCTCGGCCGCAAGGGGACGCAGCCGCTCGGCCAGCTGGCGGCCGGCATCGAAGCGATCACGAAACATGACCGGCACCCTCCGTGACGTGGGGTGAGAGATGGTCGACGAACCACGCGGCGGCGTGCCGTGCCACCTCTTCCAGGCACCCGGGCTCTTCGAAGAGATGGGTGGCGCCGCGCACCACGCGCAGCTCCTTCGTGCCGGCCAGCGCGCGCAGCGCCGCCTCGTTCCACTCCAGGACCGCGTGGTCGAGGCTGCCGACGATCAGGAGCGTGGGTGCGTGGACCCGGGGCAGGACCTCCATCGCCAGATCGGGCCTCCCGCCGCGCGAGACGACCGCCGCGATCCGCGCGTCCATCGCCGCGACGCGCAGGGCCGCCGCGGCTCCGGTGCTGGCGCCGAACAACCCCATCGGCAGGGGGCGCAGCGCCGGCTGGGTGCGGGCCCAGGCCACCCCGGCGGCGAGCCGCCGTTCCAACAGCGCGATGTCGAACACGAACGCGCGGTCCTCGGCCTCGCCCGGCTCGAGCAGGTCGAAGAGCAACGTGGCGAGGCGGGACTTCTGCAGCCGGCCCGCGACGAAGCGGTTGCGCGGGCTGGCGCGCCCGCTGCCGCTGCCGTGTGCGAAGAGCACCAGGCCCGTCGCGTCCGCCGGGAGGCAGAGCGTGCCGGGGAGCGAGGCCTCGCCCGCCGGGACGAGGACCTCCAGGACCTTGGGTTCCGCCATGGCGGCTCCGGTGCGGCTACTCGCCGGAGAGGACTTCCAGCCGGGCCACGACGCGCCGGTCCGGGGCGCGGGCGCCACGTCTGGCGCGCGGCGTGCAGATGGACCGGTACGTGTCGAACACGTCCTTGGGTGCCAGGCCCTTCACACCCTGCTTGGCGTGCTGGGCCAGATCATGCAACGAGAGCACGCCGGCCAGCCTGCCGTCCTGGTTGACGACCGGCACCCGGCGCACCCGGGCGTTCCGCATCAACTCGTGCACCGACTCCAGGTTGTCGTCCTCGCGGACGACCTGGACCACCTTGGCCATGGCCGTGGTCACCGGGATGTCGTGGAGGGGGATCCCCTGGGTGTAGGCGGCCATGCACACATCGCGGTCGGTCAGCACGCCGACCGGCTTCCCGGTCGCGGTGTCGACGACCGGCACGAACCCGCAGTCCTGCTCCCACATGATCCGGGCGGCCTCGTTGAGGCGTTCCTTCACGGGGACTGCGACGATCTCCTTGGTCATCAGGTCACGAACGCGCATCGGCTCCTCCCTGGAATTGGGGTCAACCGGCGAACGCGCGAGGTGGCGGGGGGATTTCCGCCGATTCCCTCACGTGCACGTCAGCTCGCGGTGCGGCTCAGCCGCGATCCTGCCCCGAGACGAAGCCGTCGCCGTTGCGGTCCATCCGCCGGAACACCGCGGGTGGGCCGCCGAACTCCTCCGGGCTCACCCGGCCGTCGCCGTTCAAGTCGAAGCGCTGCAGGAACTCCTCGCCTTCGATCGCCCGCACATAGCGCTCGACCTCCTCCCGGGTGACGGCCCCGTCGCGGTCGCGGTCGAGGAGCGGGAAGAGCTCCTTGCGCTCCACGAACTCGTCGGTGTCGAGGCGGCCGTCGCCGTTCTTGTCCCACGCGTCGAACGGCACCTGATAGGCGCGCACCTTGGCGGAGCCGCGCGCCTTCTCCTCCTGGTATCGGCGCACGAGCGCGAGCAGGCGCTCCAGCTCCTCGCGGTCGAGGAAGCCGTCCCGGTTGGCATCGCCGGCCTGGAAGGCCTCCGCGATCCGCTCGCCCTGCGCCTCGCCGCGGGCGAGCCGGCCGTCCTGGTCGCGGTCGAAGCGCTCCAGGATCTGCTCGGCGCTGGGCAGCGCCGTGAGGCGCTCCAGCGGCGGCGGCGCGGAGGCGCGCTCCGCGGTGCGACGGGCCGCCGCGGCCTTGTCGGCAGCGTCCAGGACGCCGTTGCCGTCCAGGTCCAGGCTCTGGAAGCCCACGTCGGTGCCGGTCCACTCGGCGCGCGGGATGCGCGCGCGGCCCTGCAGCAGCACCGCGAGGCGCGCCTCGGCCACGTCGGCGAGCCCGGTGCGCGCCCGCGGGGGACGGGCGGCGGAGTCGCGCGCCGCGCGCAGGGCCCGCAGCACCTCGGAGGCGGCCAGCTCGGCGGGAGTGACCTTGCCGTTGCGGTCCTTGTCCATGGCCTGGAACTGCGCGTCCGAGCCCGGGAACTCGTCGCGCACCACCACGCCGTCCTTGTTGCGGTCGAACGACGCGAACAGCTCCTTGGCGTCGTCGCCTTGCGCGGCCAGCGGCATGCCCGGTGCGAGGGCCAGGAGCAGGAGGACGTGACGGCTCATCGGCGCTCTCCGGGCGGGTTGCCCCGCGGCAGGGGTTCCAGGGTGCGCGGCGCCGCGGTGCCCAGGGGCGCGCGCAGGACGCGCAGCATCTCGTCGCGATCCAGGTAGCGGCAGCCTTCGTGGCTGATGTCCTTCCACCAGCGGCCGGACTCGTCCTGGAGCCGGTCGAACGCGAACTCCTCGAAGGCGAGGTCACGGATCCCCTGCGCGCCCTGCAGGGTCGCGGCCACGCTGGTGCCCGCGGGCACGCGGCTGACGTCCACCAGCGTGGCGAGTCCGCCGGCGCCGGGCGCCAGGACGAAGTGCTGCAGGAACGGCGCGTTGTAGACGCAGAGCGGCAGGAGGCGCCCGGTGCCGCCGTACACGCGCGTGTTGCCGCGCGTGCCCTGCGGGCGCGCCGGATCGCTCACGTCGAACACCCGCACGTAGTGCTGGCGGTCCTGGTCCGCGCCCTCGTGCACGTACACATAGAGGTAGTCGCGTTCCTGGCTGCGCAGGCCGCCGCCGGGCGTGCCGAGGTCGAACACCGTGTGCACCGCCACGCCGCGCACGTCGCCGCGGTTGAAGCGGAATGCGCGCGTGGCCTGGCCCAGGAACGGCGCGGGCTGCGCCGGCTCGCTCAGGTCGAAGATCCGCACGCCGTCGAGGCCGGCGGCCGCGAACGCGAGGAGCCGCGCCGGCGTGCGCTGCAGGCGGGCACCGCGCCGAGCGGTGCGCGAGTACTGGAAGAACACGGTCACGTCGAGGATCTCGCTCTCCGTGCCGGTGCCCGGGTTCGCGAACGCGTTGCCGATCGCGCGCGGCCTGGACGGGTCGGACACGTCCGCCACCACGAGGCCACCGGGGCCGTCGGCGATCACCAGCCAGGGGAACGCCAGCGCCACGGCGTGGGCCTGGGCCGTGGGCAGCTGGCCGACGAGGCGCGGGCTCTCCGGGCGGCTCAGGTCGAAGACCTTCACCCCGGCCACGCCGTCGGCGACGTAGAGGTGCGGGCCCTGCACCAGGAGGCGGCGCGGGTCGTGCAGCACCTTGCGCCGGGCCAGGACGCGCGGGAAGGCCGGGTTGTCGAGCGCCAGCACGGTGAGCGATCCGTCGGCGGAGCCCACGTAGGCGTGGGTGGCGTGGCCGTGTACGGGGTCGGGGCGGAGCGCGAGGGCGCGCGCGTCGCCCTCCACCGGCGTGGCACCCAGCGGCGCGCTGCGCGCCGGGGTCTTGGCGTCGAGGCCCACCGTCAGGAAGCGGTCCGGGGTGAGCGCGTAGGCGTTCTCGCGCGCGAGCCGGAAGTTCGCCGATCCCAGGCCGTACGTGGTGGGCGAGCGGTGGCACTCCACGCAGCCGCGCGCCTCGGGGCGCGTCGTGTGCATCTGGTGCGGGACCTGGGTCACGCCCGAGAGCCCTGCCTGGGTCTGCGGTGCGGCCTGACGCAGGATCTCGCGGCCCTTGGCGTCGTGGGCGCTGCCGATGGTCGAGAAGCCCACCAGATACGGCGCGACCATCCCCTCGTGGTTGAAGCCCAGGCGCAGCTGGTTGAAGGTGGCGAACACCTTCTCCTGCGTGGTCACCCGCCCGGGCGTGCGCTCGCCGCTCAGCAGGTCGAGCTGCGTGAACTGCTCGTTGCGGTCGAAGTGGAAGCCGAAGAAGTTGACGTTCCAGCCGTTGTGGCAGGTGTAGCACTCGAGCCGGGCGTGCTGCTCGGTCATCGCCGCGGCGGCGCGCGCGTTGTAGTCGGGGTGCCCGGGCGTGACCACGTGGCGCGCCTGCTTCACGGGATGGCGCTTACCGGTCACCTTCGAGACCAGCACGAAGCGCTCGCCGTCGCGCTGCAGGTTGGTCACCCGGCGGCCCTTGGCGGTGGTGAGCGTGGACTCGCGCTGGATCGTGCCGTGGCAGCTGGTGCACTCGATCTCCACGGCGTGGTCCATGTTGGGGTAGAGGTTGCCGTCGCCCATCGTGTCGCGCAGCGTGTGGCAGTCGATGCAGTGCAGGCCGCGCTCGTGGTGCACGTCGGGCGGCGTGAGGTCCTGGTCCTGGACGTAGAACACCCCGTTGAGCAGCTTCGCCGTGGTGCCGGGCACCTCGGGTCCCGCGGGCTGGCCTGGCACGAGCTGGGCGAGCCCACGGAAGTGCAGCCCGATGCTGGCATCGCCATAGTGACAGCGCGTGCACGTGTCGGTGGGGATGCGCGAGGTCAGGCGGTGCTCGCGCGGGTGCCCGGGCTCGTCCTTGCGGATCGTCGGGTCGGCGCTGCGGCTGCGTCCGTCGTCGGCGTAGGTGACGTGGCACGCCGCGCAGCCCTGGCCGCGGTAGTCGCCGTCCATGCCCAGGCGCCCGCGCAGCGCCCGCCCCACGCTCCACAGGTGGCACTGCATGCAGGCCTTGCGCGGCAGGTCGGTGAAGTGGGTGGCGATCGCGCCGGGATCGCCGCGCCGGAACGGCGGGACCTGCACCGTGGCGCGCAGGGCGTGCGGCGGGAGCACGGCGCGCTCGTCGCGCACCGGGAAGATCGAGAACGACGGACGCTTGTCCTTGGCGAGCCCGTGCTCGTAGTAGCCGTCGCCGAGGTGCCCGGTGGTGGTGGCGTGCAGGGACTTCTCCAGGTGGCGCACCAGGTCGCCGTGGCAGTCGCCGCACACGGCCTGCGCCACGCGCAGGTCGCCGGGGTTCACGAAGCGGGCGTAGGCGAGGTCGTGATCGAGCGGCAGCACCCGCTCGTCGCCGGGGCGCGGCAGGGTGGCGGCCACGTGCGCCTTGCCCTTGTCCACGGCCGTGCCGTCGCCGCCGTGGCAGTCCACGCACGAGAGCGCGAACCAAGGATGCATCTCCTCGATGCCCACGTGGCAGGTGACGCAGCCGGTGGCCGGCCCGCCCGGCGCGCGGTGCGCCCCGGCGCCGGTCGCGCCGGGTTCCCAGTGGGCGAGCGAGGCGAGCGCGATCGCGACCGGGATCGCGACCCGCGGCCAGCGCGTCACGCGAAGAGCTCCTGCAGCACCCGGGCCTTGGTGTGTGCAGGCTTCGTGCGCGTGAAGAGCGAGAGCACCGTCGGGCACACGTCGATCGTGCGCACTTCCTTGCCGACCACCCGGTCCCTGGCGAAGTCGGGCCCGGCGGCGACCAGGAAGACCTGCAGCATCTGCGCGGAGCCATCGCCGTGGTCGAGGCCGTTGCGCTGGTTGAGGTCGGCGTCGCGGCCGAACTCGGGCAGCACGAGGATCGCGGTGGTGGCGCGCAGCTCGGGATCGGCCTGCACCAGGTCCCAGAGGCGGCCCAGCTCCTCGTCGTTCCTGCGGATCACCTCGACGTAGGCGTTGTACGAGCCGTGCGCCACGTCCGCGGACTGCAGCGTGATGCCCAGGACGCGCGGCTTGAACACCCGCAGCACGTTGGCCGCCACGCGGATCGCCTTGGCGTCCGGCGCGCCCGGCCCGCTGAGCCGGCTGCTGTTCCCGGTCAGCTCGTCGAGGATGAAGGTCTCCACGGCGCGCAGCTCCGCCGCATCGACCGGCTTGCCGCCCGTGACGGCACCGAGCTGCCGCGGGTCGAGCGCCGCGCCCAGGCGGTCGAGGATGGCGCGGTCCTGGTCGCTGTCGCGGCGCGGCCGGCCTAGGCTGTCGAGGACCTTCTGGAACTCGACGTTGAAGATCCCGTCGCCGTCGAGGACCTGTGCGGCGTACGCGGCCCCGTAGTCGCGGTGGTCGGAGTGGGCGAAGAGCCGCCCCTGCGCGCCGCTGGCGGTGGACAGCCACACGTCGTTGGCGAAGAGGCCGACCTCCTTGCGCAGCACCTCGAAGAGCGTGGGGCTCACGCCGCGCTCGTTGTCGCGGATGCCCATCGCCTCGACGTTGCCGGTGAAGATCGACAGGGCCGCGCCGTAGTGGCCTACGTTGGCGCAGCGCACGTTGGGGAAGGTCACGCCCGCCTTGGCGATGCGCATCAGGTTGGGCACGTTGCTCGGCGTGCCCAGCACCTCCTTGGTGCGCACGCCGCCGGCGAACGCCACCACGATCACCCGGCGGGTGCGCTGGCCGAGGCGCGGCAGCGGCAGCGCGAGTCCCGGCAGCCCGCCCAGGGCCAGCGCGCCGGCGCCGCGGTGCAGGAACTCACGACGGCTGAGAGGCGCGGCGGGATCGGTCATGTCTGGGCTGCGATCGGTGGGTCCGGGCGGGCGACGGCCGGGGATCGTAGCGCGGCGTGGCCGGGGGGTGGGCCCCCCTCACTTGCGCCAATAGCTGCCCGTGCCCCAGCCGTCGTCGTTGGAGGCGATCTCGATCCGCGCCCGCAGGGCCGTGGCCTGGGCGTTCTTGGGGTCGTCCGCCAGGACCTTGTTGGCGTGCGCCATCGCATCGCGGAACTGGCCGTTGGCCAGCTTCAGGCTGGCGGCGTTGAGGTGGGTGGTGGCCAGGTTCTCCTTGGTGTGGGCATCCATGTCGCCCAGGGTCCGGGTGAGCGCCGTGTCGTCCTTCTCCTTGGCGGCGAGGCGCGAGGTGGCCACCAGCGCGCCCTCGTAGAGGCGGATCGCCTGCTGGAAGTTGTCGTAGGCGCGCGAGTAGCTCTTGGAGTCCATCAGCCCCTGGCGCTGGAGCTGGTCGGCGCGCCCGATCTGGTCCTGGATCGGCTTGAGCTTGGCCTGCCGGGCGGCGACCGCCTTGGCGTCCTCGGCCACCGTCTCGCCGGCCGCGAAGGTCCGCCCGGCGCCGTGCACGGCGGTCACGAGGCGCTGCTTCTGCTCCTCGGTCATCTTGTCGCCGAAGTTGGCCATCAGCTGCGCGAGCACGCTCTTGGCCTCCGACGGGCGCTTCTCCGCCATCAGCTGCTGGAGGGCTCGCTCGAGGACCGCGACGGCGCGCGCCCGCAGGTCCTGCAGCACGTCCTCGGCGATCTCCTGGTTCTTGGCCAGTTCGCGCGCCTTGCGCAGCTCCTGGCGGGCGGCGGAGAGCAGCCCGCGGTCCGCGGCGAAGCGCGCCAGCTCGATGCGGGCCTTCACGTCGTCGGGCGGCACCGTGGCGCGCTTGATCCGGAACGCCGAGTGGTCGGCGAAGTCGGCCAGCGGGATGACCTCGTCCTTGGTCTGGCCGTCGGGCTGGGCGACGCGCAGCAGCACGCGGCCGCTGTCGACGCCGAGCAGCTGGCCGCGCACCTCGCGGCCGCTGGTCAGCAGCCAGGAGGCGGTGGCCTGGGCGGGGAGGGCGGCCGCAGCCGCGAGCACGGTCACGAGGGCGAAGAGCCTGGCGCGCATGTCACTCCTCCTTGCGGTCGGGGACGACCTGATCGTGCACGCAGGTGCACTTGGGGTTGTCGCAGGTCTTGTGCTCGATCGCGCAGGGCGCGGTGCAGCCCAGCACGTCGGCCTCGGTCGTACCGCACTTGCACCTGGACTCGAGGTTGGCGTTCGACGTGGAGCCGGAGCAGCCCAGGCCTGCAAGGGCGAGGAGGAGCGCGCCCAGCGCGACGGCCGGGCGGAATCGGGAGTGCTTCATGAGGGGTCGGGGGGGATCGGGGTGGCGAGGCGCCAACTCTACGTGTGGCCGGCGCCCGACGCGAATCGGCGCCGCCTGCCGGGCCCGCCGCGGCCGCCGCCGTGCGCGCATGCCCCGCGCGCGGCCGCCATCCCGTGCCTCAGTACACCTGGTACTCCGGCGAACCCAGGAGCGCGCGCACCACGTGCAGCGCGCGGGCGCCCTTCCCGAGTTCCTGGACGAAGCGCGGCAGCTCCTCCTGGCCGGGAGCGCGCGCCAGGTAGCGGAGGAAGCACTCGCGGACGAACGCGTCCTCGGCGCCGGGGCGCAGCTCGGGGAGCTGGGCCTTGCCCGAGTCGAGCATGACCTTGGCGAGGACCGCGCGCAGCGGGCCCGCGTCGGCCATCGACTGCAGCGCATTGCGCATGTTGCGCAGCTCGTCGTAGGTCGGGGTGCGGTCCAGGAGGTCCTGGTAGAGCGCGCGCACGAACTGGGTGTCGGTCTTGGTCTTGCGCCGCGCCAGCGCCGCCGCGTACTCGGGACCCGCGAGCCACTCGCCCAGCACCGTGAAGAACGCGGCCGGCTCCTGGTGCACGCGCTGCACGGTGCCGGCGTCCACCGGTCCGGACCCGCCGCCGAACAGGCGCTGGCGGTGGCGGTCGAGCAGCAGCCGCGTCGCCGCCTCCTGCGCGACCGCGATGCGTACCAGGTCGCTCTGGCTCCTGCCCTCGCGGTCGAGGAAGCGGCCCTTGCGCCCGTCGTAGATCGCCTTGCCGGCCTCGAGGAGCGCCTTGTTGGCGCGCTCCTGCACGCGCAGGCCCAGCACCTGTTCCAGCACGACGGTCACGAAGGTGTCGTTGCCCGGGTTGCGCAGCGAGAAGCCGGTGGAGAGCAGGATCTCGGTGAGCGCGTCGCGCGCCGTGGCGGTGCCGGCGGCGAGCCGCCTGGGCAGCGACTCGACCCCCTCGGTGCGCGGGCGGAAGTTGTCGAGCAGGAGGAAGTAGTAGAGCTCCTCGTCCAGCCAGGCGCGCATCGCCTCCTCGCTGAACAGCCAGCGGCGCACGGCGAGCGGCACCGGCTGCTCGAGCGCGATCGCGACCTCCCGGGGCGAGGGGGTGCGCTGCAGGACGTCGAGGGCGATCCGCCGCAGCAGGGCGCGGCTCGGCGGCGGGCTCGGGTCCTGGCGGGCGTGCGGCATCGGCGCGCCGCATCCTACGCGCCCGTGCCCGGCGCGGGAGCGGGGCCGAGAACCCTGCGCCGCCGGGGGCGGGCGAACCGATACAGTGGGCACGCGATGCGGAACCCCCTCCCCCTGGGCGAACTCGGCACGGCGCCGGTACGGCGGCGCAGGCGCCTGCGCGATCTGCGCCACGTCCCGATCCTGCCGTCGATGATCACGCTGGGGAACCTGTTCTTCGGGTTCCTGGCGATGGCCAAGGTGGCCGACGCGGTGATGCTGAGCGCGGCCGGGCAGCCGCACCCCGTGTTCGGGCCGGAAGTGGTGCACATCTTCGAGGTGGCCGCGCTCCTGGTGTTCCTGGCGATGGTGTTCGACGCCCTGGACGGCACCGTGGCGCGCCTGACCAATCAGGCCACGCCGTTCGGGGCCCAGCTCGACAGTCTCTCCGACGTGGTCACGTTCGGCGTGGCGCCGGCGTACCTCACCAAGGTCCTGATCGAGTTCCACTCGCGCGAGCCGCTGGCGTGGCTGCCGTACCAGCCGCGCCTCTACTACTTCTGCGCCGCGGTGTACGCACTGTGCGCGGCGATGCGGCTCGCGCGCTTCAACGTGGAGTCCTCGGGACCTTCGCCCGAGGACCACAAGGAGTTCAAGGGCCTGCCGTCGCCCGCGGCGGCGGCGGTGGTGTGCGCCCTGGTCGCCTTCGTGTGCGCGCCCGCCGGGCCGCAGGAGCTGAGCTCGGCGCTGCTGCCCCCGGACACGAAGCGGCACATCGTGCAGGCGTTGCCGGCGGTGCTGGTGGTGCTCGGCCTCCTGATGGTGAGCCGGTTCCCGTTCCCGCACCTGATCGCGACCCTCACCGCGGGCCGCCACTCGTTCCCGTTCCTCGCCACCCTGGTGGTGCTGGTGGGCCTCGCGGCGATCGAATGGCAGGTCACGCTCGCGGCCCTCACCGTGCTCTACGTGGCCTACGGCCTGGGCCTGGGCGCCGTGCGCCTGCTCACCACGGGGCGCTTCCAGCGCGCCTCGGCCGGAGCCGACGACGACGGGGGCGAGGCGGACGACGACGACGACGATGCACCGCCGCCGGCGCCGATCGGCCGCGCGCGCCTGAACTGACGGTGGCGGGGCATGGCCGTGATCGCCTACATCGGCCTCGGCGCCAACCTCGGCGAGCGCGAGGCCCAGATCCGCGCGGGCCTGGCCGCGCTGGGCCGCGTGCCCGGCGTGCGCGTGCTCGACGTGTCGAGCCTGCGCGAGACCGCGCCCGTGGGCGGCCCGCCGCAGCCGCCCTACCTGAACGGCGTGGCGCGCCTGGAGACGGCGCTGTCCGCGCCCGCCCTCCTCGGCGTGTGCCAGCAGCTCGAGCGCGATGCGGGGCGCGTCGCGGGCGGGCCGCGCAACGGCCCGCGGCCGCTCGATCTCGACCTGCTGCTCTACGGCGACGAGCGCATCGACACCGCCGACCTGATCGTGCCGCACCCGCGGCTGCACGAGCGGCCGTTCGTGCTCGAGCCGCTGCGTGAGCTCGGCGTCGAGCCGGCGGCGCTGCCGCGGCCGGCCCGGCCGCTGGTCGTGGCCGACCCGGAGGAGTTCGCGGCGCTGAACACCGGCTGGCTGCACGGCAGATGCCGCACCGGCCTCGTGCCCACGATGGGCGCGCTGCACGAGGGGCACGCGTCGCTGCTGCGCATCGCGCGGCAGACCTGCGACCGTGTGGCGGCGACGATCTTCGTGAATCCCCTGCAGTTCGGCCCCAAGGAGGACTTCGCGCGCTACCCGCGCACCTTGGAGCGCGACCTCGCGCTGCTGGCGCGCGAGGGTGCGGACGCCGTGTTCGTGCCCGAGACGAGCGCCATGTACCCCGGCGGGTTCGTGTCGCGGATCGCGGTGGGCCGCGAGGCCGAGGGCATGGAGGGCGCGGCGCGCCCGGACCACTTCTCCGGCGTGGCCACGGTGGTGGCGAAGCTGTTCGCTCTGGCGCGGCCGACCCATGCCTTCTTCGGGCGCAAGGACGCCCAGCAGGTGGCCGTGCTGCGCCGCATGACCCGCGACCTCGGCTTCCCGATCGGTCTGGTCGAGTGTCCGACGGTGCGCGAGGCCGACGGCCTCGCGCTGTCGAGCCGCAACGTGTACCTGTCGCCCGAGGATCGCCGCGCCGCGCCCGTGCTCTACCGCGCGCTGCGCGCCGCGCACGCCGCGCACGCCGCGGGCGAGCGCCGTGCCGAGGCCCTGCTGGCGGTGGCGCGCGGGCATCTCGCGCAGGAACCGCGCGCGCGTCTGGAGTACCTGGAGCTGCGCCGCGAGGGCGACCTCGCGCCCCTGGCGCCGGGTCCCGTGACGTTCGCGCGCCTGCTGGTGGTGGCGCGCTTCGCGGCCGACGGCCCGCACCCGGTGCGCCTGCTCGACAATCTCTCCCTCGGCGCGCCGCTGGACGCATGACCGTTCTCGCGCTGCCGGCGCACGCCAAGGTGAACCTCACGCTGCGCGTGGTGGGGCGGCGTCCCGACGGCTACCACGAGATCGACACGGTGTTCCACGAGCTGGACCTGCACGACCTCCTGGTCGTGGAGCCGGCCGCCGGCCTCGAACTCGTCCTCGACGCGCGCGCCGGGATCGGCATGCCGGTGGCGGCGGGCGACGACAATCTGGTGCTGCGCGCCGCGCGCGCCTACCGGGACGCGACCGGCGCCGCGGTGCGCGCGCGCTTCACGCTCCGTAAGCGCATCCCCGCCGGCGGCGGGCTGGGCGGCGGCAGCGCCGACGCCGCCGCGGCGCTGCGCCTGCTCGACGCGCTGCACGGCGACCGCCTGGGCCTGCCCGGCCTGCATCCGCTCGCCGCCCGCCTCGGGGCCGACGTCGCGTTCTTCCTGCGCGGAGGCACGCAGCGCGGCACCGGCATCGGCGACGTGCTCACGCCCCTGCCGCACGAGGCGCTGCACTTCGTGCTGCTCTTCCCGTCGTTCGGGACCGCCACCGCGGAGGTCTACAAAAACGTCAAGGCGGAATTGACGCGCCCCGGCGACCCACCTAGAACCTTGCCGCACAAGGGCCTGTGGCGGAGCGGAACCGGTCTTGCCATGGGCTTTTCCAACGACCTGGAGGAGCCGGCCATGACGGCCTACCCCGATCTGGAGCGCTTGTTCCGCACCCTCGCAGTGCGGCACCCCGACGTCAGGATGTCGGGCAGCGGCTCCACCCTCTTCCTGGTCCGGCGTTCCGCTGCGGAGGCGGACGCCCTGGCACGCACGCTCGCCTGGCTGCCGGGCGAGGGCGTGCGCATCCTGCGGACCCGCTCGCGGCGGTGGGCGGGCCTGCGGAGAGTGGCGCGGCCCTTGGCGCGTGCCCCACGACCTCCCGGGCGGGACGTCGGGGGTGGCGGCCCGGGGGAACGGGGCGAAAGGAGCTAGGCAACCGGGGAGGGAGTCGAGTTGGAGATCACAGAGATCCGCATCAAGCTCACCGAGGATCCGCGCAACAAGCTGAAGGCCTACTGCAGCGTCACCTTCGACGACTGCTTCGTGGTGCGCGACCTCAAGATCATCGACGGCGTGAAGGGGCCGTTCGTGGCCATGCCGAGCCGCAAGCTCTGCGACCACTGCCCGCGCTGCAAGGGCAAGAACCACCTCCGCGCGGGGTACTGCAACGATTGCGGTACCAAGCTGCCGCCCGACCGGGCCGGGCGCGACCCGCGCGGCCGCGCCCGCCTGCACGCCGACCTCGCGCACCCCATCCACAGCCAGTACCGGATCGAGCTGCACAAGGCGATCGTCAAGGCCTACGCCGAGGAGGTGGAGCGCTCCAAGCAGGAGGGCTACCAGCCGGTATCCTTCGACGATCTCGATGAGATCGAAGACTTCCTCGACGAGGCCTACCTCGAGGAGCTGGCCAAGCGGGACGCCGAGCGCCAGGCCGGCGCGCGCCGCCCGGCCCGGCCCGGCGAGGCCAGCGCAGAGGCCGGCGCCTGAGGTCGCCGGCCCGCGGCGCGCGCGCGGCGCGCGGGGGGCCTGAGTGACCGTCCGCGTCGCGGTGATCGGCCCCGGACGCCTGGGCCAGGCGCTGGCGCGCCGCTGGGTGGAGGGCGGGTTCGAGCTGCTGGGCTTCCTGGGCCGCCGCGCCGGCAGCGCCGCCGAGGCGGTGCGCTTCTGCGGCGCGGGCCGCGTGCTCGCGGGGCCCGCCGAGGCGCACCGCGCGCACGTGGTGCTGGTGGCGGTGGGCGACCAGGACCTCGCCGCCGCGGTGGCGGCAGCCGTGGCGGCGGGCACGCCGCGCCGCTGCGCGCTCTGGCTGCACGCCAGCGGCTTCCACGACCTCGCCGTGCTCGCGCCGCTGGCGGCGCACGGCTGCCGCACCGGATCCCTGCACCCGCTCTGTCCGATCCCCGACCCGCGCACCGGCCACCGCCTGCTCGCCGGGCAACCCGCCGTGCTGGCCGGCGGGCCGCGCTCGCTGCGCCTGCTCCGGCTGCTCGCGACGCGCGCGGGGCTGGAGCCGTACGTGCTGGGCGGTCTGGACCGCGCCGCGTACCACGCCGCCTGCGCCCTGGCCGCCAACGGCGCCACGGCGCTGGCCGACCTGGCGCGACTCGCGTTCGCCGCGGCCGGGGTGAGCGGGACGGGCCTGGCACAGCGCTTCGCCACCGCGCTCGCGCGCGCCGCACTGGACGCGAGCGCCGCGGCGGGCGAGCGCGCTCTCTCGGGGCCCGTGGCCCGGGGCGACGCCGCGGTGCTGGCCGCGCACCTCGACGCATTGGGCCGGGCCGACCCGCGCGCCCGCGCGGCGCACCGCGCGTTGATGGCCCACGCCGTGCGCATGGCCGAGGCCCAGGGTCTCCCGGCCGAGCGGGTCGCGGCGCTGCGCGCCGCACTGGCGGCGGAGGCCCCGCGTGGCTGAACGGATCGCGAGCGTGTTCGCGAACGGGGCCGAGCAGGTGCTGCGCGACGCGCGGCGCGCCGCGATGGACGGCGCCGACCTCCTCGAGCTGCGCCTCGACCGCTGGCCAACGGACGGCGACCTCTCCGGCACCCTGGCGCGCATCGCGCTGCCCGTCCTCGCCACGTGCCGCCTGCCACGCGACGGCGGGTTCTTCGCGGGCTCGCTCGACGAACGCCGCGCCCTCCTGCGCCGGGCCCTGGAGGCCGGGGCGCACGGCCTCGACCTGGAGGAGTGGGAGGAATGGGATCCGCCCGACGACCCGCGCCTCGAGCTGCACGTCCGCTCCTGCCACGTGCTCGACGGCCTGCCCCAGGACCTGCCGGCCCTGCAGCGCCGCCTCTTCGCGCGCGGCGCGGACCTGGTGAAGATCGTCGGCACGGTGCGTGACCTGGCCGACGCCGCGCCGCTGGTCGACTTCCTGGGTGCGGTCGACCAGGAGAACGAGCCCACGGTCGCGTTCGCGCTGGGCCGGAGTGCATGGCCGACCCGCGTCCTCGCCGCGCTGCAGGGGGCGCCGTTCGTCTACGCCTCGGTTCCCGGCGCCGAACCCACTGCGCCGGGCCAGGCGCCGCTCGACCTGCTCGCCGGCCTCTACGACGTGCGCGATCTGGGCCGGACCACGCTGATCTACGGGCTGCTCGGCAACCCCGCCCTGCACTCGGTCGGGCCGTGGCTGCACAACCGCGCGTTCCGCCAGCTCGGGCTCGACGCGGTGTACCTGCCCTTCGAGACCGCGCGGCCCGAGGCCGTGGTCGCGATGCTGCCGCGCCGCCGCCTGCGCGGCCTGTCCGTGACCATGCCGCACAAGGCCGCGATGGCGCGCCTGTGCCACCGGCTGGACGACAGCGCCGAGGAGACCGAGGTGGTGAACACGGTGGTGTTCCAGGCGCACGGGCAGATCGTGGGGCACAACAGCGACGTGGCCGGGGTGCTCGGCGCGCTGCAGGGGGCCGGGGTCGCCGTGGCCGAGCCGGGCGCCCGGGCCGCGGTGCTCGGTGCGGGCGGCGCGGCCCGCGCCGCGGTGGTGGCGCTGCAGCGCCTGGGCTTCGCCGTGGCGGTGTTCGCGCGCCGGCCCGAGACCCTCGCCGGGTTCGCCAGGCTGCGCGGCGTCACGACGGCGCCGCTCGCGGCGCAACCGCTGCGCGAGTTCGCGCCCGGCGCAGTGGTGCACGCCACCCCACTGGGCGGTCCCGGCCACGAGGGCGAACGGATCCTGCCCGAATGGACCCCGGCGGCAGGCACCCTGGTGCTCGACATGGTCTATCGGCCGCGCTGGACCCCCCTGCTGCGCGCGGCACAGGCGGCGGGCGCGCGGCCGATCCCCGGGATGGCGATGTTCCTGGCCCAGGCGGCGGAGCAGCTCCGCTGGTTCACCGGCGAGAGCCTGCCGGTGGCGCAACTCGGCCGCTTCCTCACCGGGGTCGCATGACCGCCCCGGCGATCACCCTCCTGGCGTTGCTGGGGCCGCGCGGCGCGGGCAAGACCACGCTGGGGCGGCTGCTGGCCGCGCGCCTGGGCTGGGACTTCGCCGATGGGGACGACCTCCTGGCCGCGCGCGCCGGGATGGCGGCGGGCGAGTACCTGCGGCGGGCGGGCGAGCCCGCGTTCCGGGCCCTGGAGGAGGAGGTGACCGTGCCGGCCCTGGCGCCTGGGGCGCGGCGGGTCGTGGCCCTGGGCGGCGGGGCGGTGCTCTCCGCGAAGGTGCGGGCCGCCCTGGCCCGGCCCCACGTGCTCGCCGTCCACCTGAGCGCCCAGGCGGAGGTGCTGGCGGAACGGCTGCGCGCCTCCGCGGAGCTGCGCCCCGCCCTCACCGGACTGCCCCTGGCCGACGAGGTGCGTGCGCTCCTGGCCGCACGGCGTTCCCTCTATGAGAACCTGACCCCGCACTTCGTGGACACGGGCACACGAGATGTCGATCCATGTTGCGAGGCGATCCTGGCTATCATCCGGCCGGTCGTCTGAGTCGCGCGTTGCGGGGCGCAGCGGCGACTCTGGTCCTTCTGCCGGGGCGCGGCCGGCAGAGCGGTGCAGGTAGCGCGTGATGGAGGCACTGGTGGCTGGAACGCGGGGCAGGCCGATGCGGGCGGCAGGGATGGCCGCGCTCGGTCTCCTGCTCCTGGGTGCCGCGACGCCCGCGCAAGCCGATCGGCCGCTGGTCGTACAGGGCGAGGGCAAGCCCGGCGACGAACTCGATCGGCTGCGCGAGGACCTGTTCCAGCCAGGGCCCGAGGCGCGCCAGCGGCGCGAGGTGGCGATCGAGCGGCTGCTCGGCAATGAGCGTCCCGAGGCGCACCTCGTCCTGCAGCAGGCGCTGCGGCGCGGCGACGACGCGGACCAGGTGAGCCGCACCATCCTCCGCGACCTGGCGCGCAAGTTCGCCAACCCGCAGGACCCCGTGTTCGGCGTGGTGGGGCGCAACGCCGACCAGCTCAAGTCCCGCGGCGCGATCGTGCGCAGCTATCTGCCGATCCTCGCGAAGTGGCTGGGCGAAGCCGCCGCCGCACCGCGCGAGGCGTTCGCCCAGGTGCGCGCCTGCCTGCTGGCCATGCCGCTGCGCGAGCGCCTGGAGGGCTTCCAGCAGCTGTTGGCCGACGGCGACGCGGAGGTGCGCCGTTCCGCGGTGCATGCCGCGGCCGAGTGCCGCGATCCGGGCCTCGCGCGCCTCGTGGCCGAGTTCCTGGAGGATCCGCTGCTGGGGAGCGACGCGCGGCGCGCGATCGAGCGGATCACGTTCGCCCGCGACCTGCGCACGAAGAAGGACTTCGAGGCGTGGGCCGATGCGCAGCAAGGGCGCACCTACGTGGACCTCGCCGAGGATGCGGCGCGGGGCGCGCTCGACACACTGGACGAGGTGCGCCGCAGCGCCGACGAGCGCCTCGCCGCGGCGGTCGGGGTGCTGCTCGAGACCCTGGTGGCGCGCGAGCCCGTGGACTGGAAGCTCGTGCGCCAGTGGCTGCTGAACGGCAATCCGCCCGCGGTGCTGCGCGCCGGGGCGCGCCGCCTGCACGCGGCCCTCGACCGCGAGCCGCGCTTCAGCGGCGTGGCCGCCGACCGGCTGGCGCTGCTCGACGAGGTGCTGCGCCGGATCGAGGGCGACCCCGGCGGCGACCTGCACCCGCTCTTCCTGGAGCTGGCTGCGTTGCTGGTGGCGCCGGGCGAGGCCGAGCCGCGCGAGAAGGTGCAGCAGCGCCTGCGGGCCGGACTCGAATCGAAGGTCGTGCCGGTGCAGCGCGCCGCGATCGCCGGTCTCGCCCGCTTCCCCTCGCCGCAGCACCGCACCCTGGTGGTGCGCGCCGCGCGCGCGGCGATGGCCGAACGGCGGTTGGAGGTGGTGGGCGCGGCGCTGGCGACGCTCGCGGCGCGCGACTTCCCTGCGCCCGAGCCCAACGATCCCGACCTCGAGCCGTGGTGCGAACTGCTGCGCATGGCCGTGCGCGAGGCCGGCATCGAGGCGCGGCAGCGCAGCCTTGCCCTGCAGGTGCTGGTGCAGCGCGACGTGCACGGACAGGTGGCGCCGCGCGCCGTGGACCTGCTCTTCGAACTGGCGGCCGACGCGCAGATCGAGAGCGTGGTGCGCGAGCAGGCGCTGGTGCGCCTCTCGGCCCTCTCGGCCGAGCGCGGCCCGGGGGAGCGCTACGCCCAGCTCCTCGCGGGGCTCCTGGCCGACAACGACGCGCGGCTGCGCCTGCAGGCCGCGCAGCTGCTCGCCAAGCTGGGTGAGGACGGCTGGAGCGTGCGCCTCGCCGAGCGCGTGCGCGAGCGCTTGCTGGGCGAGGCCGACGAGCCCACGCTGAAGGCGCTGGTCGAGGCGATCAAGCGCCGCGCCGGGCAGACCGGCGGCGCCGAGCCGTCGCTGCAGATGCTGACGCAGGCCCTGCAGGCGCTGCACCTGGAGGGGCGCAACCAGGGAGCCAGCGCGCGCCGGGCCCTCCTGGCGGATGCCCTCACGACGCTTGCCGCGACCCAGGGCACGCCGCCAACGCTCTGGGTGCAGGCCGGCGAGGTGCTGGTGCTGCTGCAAGGCCGCGAGAACCTGCGCTACCTCCTGGCCCGGCAGAAGCCGGCCGGCCTGCCGGCGGGGGACCAGGAGAAGGACGAGCTGGCGCAGCGCGCCCTGCAGCTCGTTCCCGCCGCGGCGCTGCTCAAGCCCCGGGACGTGCCGTGGAGCGCGCACGCCGAGGAGGCCGAGGAGGTGCTCGCGGCCCTCGCCGCGCTGGAGAAGGGCGGCGCGGGCGCCGATCGCATCGAATGGCGCATGCTCCGCCTGGAGATCCTCTCCGGCCTCGAGCGCGCCACCCAGGCGCTGGAGCTGGCCCAGAGCCTGCTCCGCGCTGGCGAGCGTTCCCTCACCCCCGAACAGCGGGTGACCGCGCAATGGGTCGTGGCCCAGGCCAACACCCGCATCGGCGAACTCGACGCGGCCCTCGCGGCCCTGCAGGCGTTGCCCCGGGAGGTGCAGGTCGAGCCCCGTTCCCAGGCCCTGCAGGAGGAGCTGGCGCGAGCCCTGCTCACCAAGACGCGGAACGAAGAGGCCGCGCGCCTCGCCGAGCAGGTGCTCCTCGCCACCGACGCACGTTCGCCGCGCTGGGCCGAGCGCTTCCTCCTGTCGATCGAGGCCCGCTTCGCCGCCGAGCCCGCGCGCCGCGCCGAACTCCTGCGCCGCCTCGACGCTCGCGCCGAGCAGCTCACCCGTGTGCCCGAGGATCTCCGCCGCCGCCTCGACGAGTGCCGCAAGCGCCTGAACGGCAGCCAGGGCTGAGCCTCCCGGGCCGCACTTTCGTTGGTGCCGAGGCTTGCAAGCCGGGGGCCGCCGGCTATCTTCCTCCGTCCCTCGACGCGGGGTGGAGCAGCCCGGTAGCTCGTCGGGCTCATAACCCGAAGGTCGAAGGTTCGAATCCTTCCCCCGCTACCAGTCGAAAGCGCAGGGTGGGCAGGCACTTAGACCTGTCCACCCTGCGTCGTTTCCGGGGGGCTCGAACCGGGTTGTGCTGAGTGTGTGCTCAGGTTGGGCGAGTTCGGGGGGCGGGTCGCCAGGGTTGGTGCCTGCGGGGCGACGACAGACCGCAGCACTCCGCGGCCCGTTCGCCCGCGCAGCTGCCGAGCCGCAGTCCTTGGAGTACGGATCCCAGGCGTCGAAATGCGGCATCGGGTCGTCCGGGGTCACGAGGATGCGCATCGGGCGGGGGATGGCCTGGCGTGTCACCGCCGCCGCGCGTGGATGACGTTCGATCGGACGCCGACCTCGTTGCGCGTTCGGCGTCGCGAAGGCCGCCGACCCGCTGCGTGGCCTCCCGGCTGGCCAGGGTCGATCCGCGCGCGCAGCGGGGTGCGGCCGGCCGGCGTGCCGCGGAACTTCGCGAAACCGGGGCCCGGGCCGTGCATCCCAGGGGGGCCTTGGGAGCCGGGCGCCGCGATCCCGCGGGCGCCAGGCGACGTTCCCGTGTCAGTGGCCAAGGCGCTGCCCGACCATGCGACCCAGAGACCTGGTCACCACCGATCTCGGCATCGGCCTCGGCCTGCGCAACGTCCACTACCGGCACATCCTGGACCGGCGGCCCCGCGTCGATTTCTTCGAGATCCTTTCGGAGAACTACATGCACACGGGCGGGCGTCCGCTGCACGTGCTCGACCAGATCGCCGAGCGCTACCCGGTCGTCATGCACGGCGTGTCGCTGAACCTCGGCAGCGTCGACCCGCTCGATCGCGCCTATCTGAAGGAACTCAAGGCGCTGCAGGCGCGCTGCCGCGCGCGCTGGGTCAGCGACCACCTGTGCTGGACCGGCGTCGGTGGCGTCGGCCTGCACGACCTGATGCCGTTGCCGTACACGCACGAGGCTCTGCGGCACCTGGTCCGGCGCGTGCGGCAGGTCCAGGACCTGCTCGAGCAGCCGCTGATCCTCGAGAACCCCAGCACCTACCTGGAGTTCGCGCACGCCGACTTCGGCGAGCCCGAGTTCCTCGGCGCGCTCTGCAGCGAGACGGGCTGCGGGCTCCTGCTCGACCTGAACAACGTGTTCGTATGCGCGAGCAACCACGGCTTCGACGCGGCCGACTACCTCCGGCGCGTGCCCTGGGACCACGTCGTGTACTTCCACCTCGCGGGGCACACCGTCTTCGACACGCACCGCTTCGACACGCACGACCATCCAGTCAGTCGCGAGGTGTGGCGGCTCTACGAGCTCGCACACCGGCACAGCGGGGGCCGCTCGACGGTGCTCGAGTGGGACGCGAACATCCCGGACTTCGCCACCGTGCACGATGAGGCGCGCAAGGCTGCGAAGTACCGGGGAGCGACCCGAGGTCGGCAGCCGGCGGCGAGCCCATGAGCCGGACGCCGGAGTTGCGCCGGCTGCAGGAGTGGCTGGCGTTGGTCGTGCGCCACCCCGAGTCCGCCGCGGCGGGCATCCGTGCCCGCGTGGCACAGGGCTTGTTCCCGGTTCAGGACGTCGTGGTGGGCCGTGTCGTCGCACCCGGCAAACGCATGCCGGTGACCGGGTGCCTGCAGGTCTACCACACCGCCTATCGGGAGCGGCTCTGCGAGGTGCTGGCCGCCGAGTACCCGGCACTGCACTACCTGCTGGGGAAGGAGCGCTTCCGGCGCCTGTGCACCGCCTACGTCCGCCGGCACCCGAGCCGCCACCCGAACCTCAACCAGCTCGGCAGACTCCTGCCCGCGTTCGTGGCCAGGCAGCGCCGCCTGCGGGAACACGCCTTCGCCACCGACCTCGCACGGCTGGAACTCGGCATCTCGCTCGCGTTCGACGCGCCGGTCCGGCCGGCGTTGCACCCGGGCCGGCTGCAGGCGGTGCCCGCCGAGACGTGGCCCCGGGCGGTGCTGGCCTGCACTCCGTCGTTGCAGCTGCTCGCGCTGCGCTACCCCGTCCACGAGTGGTTCGAAGCCTTCGCGGCTGGCCAGAAGCCGGGCCGGCCGCGCCCGGCGCGCACGCACGTCGCGGTGTACCGGCGCGAGTACCGCGTCTGCCGGATCGGACTGACTGCCGATGCGTTCGCGGTGCTGGCGTCCATCGCGCGCGGCGTTCCGCTTGGTCGGGCGCTGGCGCGCGCGCCGCAGGATGCGGTCGGCGCCTGGTTCCAGGCCTGGGCGGCGGGCGGTCTGTTCACCGACGTCCGGATCGCGCCGCGCTGAGCGCGACCGCGCCGCTCCTCACGCCGCCTGCGCGGATGGCGTTGGCCGCGGCCAGAGCCTCGGGGAAGGTCGCCGGGGCGGTCGGCAGGAAGGGGGCGCCCGGATTCCAGGCGGGCGCCGCACCTGCCGCGAGCGGCAATCGATCCCGGCCGGCGCCGGCCTGCATCGGGGCCGACTTGCCACGAGGAGTACCGTCCGGGCACGGCGAGGCCGTTCCGACCGGCGGTGAGGTCGCGCTGGCGTGCCGGGGAGGGCGGCGGGAGCGATGCCGCAGGGGAACTTGCAGGGCGCTGTCCGCTGGACGGCGCGGGGGCCGGCGGATCACCGCGGCTGCCGCGCGGCGGCGCTCAGCATCACGCGGTGACCATCCGGATCCCGCGCAAGGAAGTGCGGGTCCGCGCCGGCGGCGCCGCGCCGCAGGCCCGGCGCCGGCGACACGGCCTGCCCGGCGCGCAACAGGATCGTGGCCAGCGGTTCGACCTCCGGGACGCGGACGGTCACCACCCAGTGCCACAGGTCGTTGGCGGCCGTGTCGTCCGGCATCGGCCGGCCGGTGCGCGGGGTCAGGTACTCGAGCAGCTCCACGCCGGGTCCGCGCGTGCCGCGCAGCGTCGTGATCCTGAGACGTGCCCCGAACACGTTGTTCAGCCGCTCCTGTTCGGCACCGTGGTTGTCGCTGGTGCCGGCCACCGAGAGGCCCAGCGTGTCGCGCCAGAACGCGAGGCTCCGCTCGGTGTCGCCGACGACGATCGCGGTGTGGTCGATGCCGAGGAACAGGTCGTTGCCCGCGCGGCGCCACTTCGGATCGCCCTTGTCGGGCGGGAAGTGCAGCACTTCGAGCGCGTGTCCGTCGGGGTCGCGGAAGTAGAAGGCGCGGATGCCGCCGGCAGTCGGGTTCGAGGGCGGCAAGGTCTGCGGCGCCGGCGAGGCATGCGCGACGCGATGGCGGCGCAGGTGGGCATAGGCCGCATCCATGTCGCGCACGACGATCGCGATGTGCTGGAACGAGCGGTCGTTGCTGCGCGCATCGTCCGGCAGACGGCGCCCGCGCGGCGCCAGGAACTCGGTCAGTTCCAGGATCTCGTCGCCGAGCTTCAGCCGCGTGCTGTCGGTGCGCAGGCCGAACACGCCGAGCAGACGCTCCTCGTCGCTTCCGGCGCGCTCGGCGGTGTCGAGGAGCGTGAATCCGAGCACCTCCGTGTAGAACCGCACCGCGGCCCGCAGGTCGGCGACGGTGACGCCGACCTGGACGACCGCGGGCGGGGTGGCCGACTGCCCGCACAGCGGCAGGGCCAGCAGTCCGGCGAGGACGGCCGCGCAGCGGTTCATCGGCCGGCCGCCGCGGTCGTCGCCGCACCGAGGCGCTGCAGCAGATGGTCACCCACGCGCAGCGCGTTGGCCATGATCGTCAGCGCCGGGTTCACCGCCGCGCTGGACACGAAGAACGAGCTGTCGACGACATAGAGGTTGTCGAGGTCGTGCGCCTTGCAGTCGCGGTCCAGCGCCGAGGTGCTCGGATCGTCGCCGAACCGCACGGTGCCGCACTGGTGCGCGACGCCGGCCAGCGGGATCCGCTGCGCGAGGAACAGCGGCTGGCGGAGTCCCCCGCGTGCGCGGGCGATGCGCCGCAGCACCCGGCGGAGCTCCTGCTGCAGCCGCGCGTGGGCCGGTTCGTTGTTCGGCCGGTACTCGAGCACGATGCGGCCCTGCTCGTCGAGTCGCACGCGGTTGTCCGGATCCGGCAGGTCCTCGCTGGTCAGCCAGAAGTCGACGGCGTGCCGGGCCACCCAGTCGAGCACCCTGCCCGGCGCGAAAGCCGGCGCGCCGGCCTGCAGCACCACGCGATCCGACTTGCCGACCATCGAGATGTGGCCGAGCGGCAGGTCCGACCCGGGCGCGCCGAAGTAGAAGTCGTTCAGCGCGATGGTCTTCTGGAAGACCGTCGGATTCGGTTCGCGCGACACCATGAGCATCACCGAGTTGAGGTGGCACATGTAGTGCCGGCCGACGACCCCCGAGGAGTTGGCCAGCCCGCGCGGATGCCGGCTCGACGCCGACCGCAGCAGCAGCGCCGCCGAGTTGACTGCGCCGCAGGCGACGACGACGACGTCGGCCGAGTACTCCTCGCGCGCGCCGTCGCGTTCGACGACGACCCTGGTGACCGCGGTGCCCGACGCGTTGGTCTCGAGCCGCTGCACCATGGCCCCGGTCAGCAGGGTCACGTTCGGCCGCCGCAGCGCCGGCCGCACGCACAGGGTGTCGCTGTCGGACTTGGCGTGCACGAGACACGGGAAGCCGTCGCAGGTCCCGCAGCGGATGCACGGGCTCGCCTCGGGGCGCTGGGCATCGAGCTGGACGCCGAGGGGCACGTGGAACGGGCGCAGTCCCTGGCGCACGAAGTCGTCGTGCAGTTGCTGGATGCGTGGCTCGTGCTCGACGCGTGGGAAGGGGTACGGCCGGCCGGCCCAGGGCTCGGTGGGATCGGCGCCGCGGTCGCCGCGCACGCGGTACAGCTCCTCGGCCGCGCTGTAGTACGGCTCGAGGTCGGCATAGCGGATCGGCCACGCCGGCGAGACGCCGCCATGGTGCTGCACGGCCTCGAAGTCGCGCTCGCGGAAGCGGAACAGCGCCGCGCCGTAGACCTTCGTGTTGCCGCCGACGCAGTAATGCGTGCCCGGATGCAACGCACGCCCGGCGGCGTCGCGCCAGGTCTCGCTCGTCTTGTAGCGGCCCGTCAGGAACACCGCGGCGGGGTCCCAGTTCTGCCGCTCGCGCGGCAGGAACCCGCCGCGCTCGAGGACCAGGAGGCGCAGGCCCGCGCCGGCGAGCCGGTGCAGCAGCGTGCCGCCGCCCGCACCGGTGCCGATCAGGATGACGTCGTAGTGGTTCATGTGGATGCTGCCCATCGCGTGGCGGGCGTTCGATGCGCGTCCGCGGGTCGCCGTGTCAGCCGTTCCAGCCGCAGCGGAAGGCACAGCGGAATGGGTTGTCGTGATGCAGCTTGGCACAGCGCACGGAGCCAGCGCCGCGCCGGCGCACGAACCACTCGGCAGCGAGCAGCATGCCGGCGAGCGGCGCCACGAAGTAGATCCACAGTCCGGTGTAGTCGCCCGCCAGCAGCGCGCTCGCGAACGTGCGCGCCGGGTTGAGGCTCATGCCCGAGACCGGAGCCGCGACGGTGATGTAGAGGGCCACGAGGGTGCCTGCGAGCAGCCCGGTGCAGCGGTTCCAGCGGCGGCTCTGGCTCGCGCGCAGCACGACGCTCATCAGCACGAACGCCATCAGCATCTCGGTCAGGAACGCGAGTGGATGACCGGACGGTCCCGGCTGCGTCACGACCCAATGCACCTCAGGGGCGGCGAGCCGCGGGCCGAGCAATGCTCCCGCGAGCCACAATCCGGCTGCGCCGCCGAGGAACTGCGCGAGCACGTAGCCGGACGCCTGGCCCGGGGCTACGCGGCCGAGCCGCAGGAAGGTCAACGTCGTCGCGGGGTTGAGGTGGGCGCCGCTGCGCTTGCCGAGCGGCGAGTGGATCAGGCCGACGGCGGTCAGGCCCATCGCCAGGCCCATGCACAGGCGGCGGAGCAACGGCGCGTCGAGTGCCTCGTGCAACGGCATGCCGGGAAGCTCGAGCAGCGTCGCGAAGCAGGCCGCCGAGAGCATGAACAGGCCGAGTCCCAGGCCGTCGAGCAAGGCCTCGGTGCGCCAAGGAGTGGGGGCAGGTCGCGCCGCGGTCGCGGTCATGGGCACTTGGATGCGCACCCATGGCCGCAGTTACCCGGCGGCCTGGCGGCGGTCGCGCCCGTGGTCGGGCTGCGGCCGCTCCGCGCGGTCGGCAGGCGCAGGCGCCATGGTGCGGCGTTGCGCCACCTCCTCCAGACAGCGGTTGACGAGTGCAGTCCAGCCGGTCTGGTGGCTGGCGCCGCAGCCTCGGCCTGTGTCGCCATCGAAGTACTCGTGGAAGAGCACCAGCTCCTGCCCGCGCGTGTCCAGGAGCGCAGGCTCTGCACCGAGGCAGGGCCGCCGGCCGTCGGGGTCCGGCAGGAAGAGCCGCACCAGCCGTTCGTTCAGCTCGTGCGCGACCTCCTGCAGGTTCCGCCAGCGGCCCGATCCGGTCGGGCATTCGACGCGCAGCGAGTCGCCGTAGAAGTGGTGGTAGCGCTCCAGGGCCTCGATCAGCAGGTAGTTGACCGGGAACCAGACCGGGCCGCGCCAGTTGCTGTTGCCGCCGAACAGGCGCGTGGTGCCCTCTCCAGGCACGTAGTCGACGCGATGCTCCCTGCCGTCCACGGTGAGCACGAACGGCTGCTCGCGGTGCACGGCCGACAGCGAGCGCACACCGAACGGCGAGAGGAACTCGCGCTCGTCGAGCAGATGGCGCAGCACGCGCACGAGCTGCTCCTTCGACGGGATCGCGAGCAGGAGGTGGTGGTGACCTTCGCAGTCGCAGGCGCCGTGGCGGCTCACGTGCCGTGCCAGATGAGGCCGGTTGGCGAGGAACCACTGCATGCGCTTCTTGAACCCGGGCAGACGGTCGATCACCTCCTGCTCGAGGATCTCGGCCGCGAACAGCGGGATGATCCCGACCATCGAACGCACCCGGAGCCGCTGCGGCACGCTGCCGCCGTGGATCTGGTCGTAGTAGAAGCCATCCTGTTCGTCCCACAGGCCGCTGCCGCCCAGCGTGTTGATCGCGTCCGTGATGGCGACGAAGTGTTCGAAGAACTTGGAGGCGAGGTCCTCGTAGACCGGGTCCTCCTTCGCCAGCTCCAGGGCCATCGCCAGCATCGTCGCGCAGTAGAACGCCATCCACGCCGTGCCGTCGGCCTGTTCGAGGTGGCCGCCGGTGGGCAGCGGCCGGCTGCGGTCGAACACGCCGATGTTGTCGAGCCCGAGGAAGCCGCCGCTGAAGAGATGCTTGCCGTGCTCGTCCTTGCGGTTGACCCACCAGGTGAAGTTCAGCAACAGCTTCTGGAACGCGCGCGCCAGGAACGCGCGGTCGCGCGCGCCGCGTCCGCCGGTCATCTTGTAGACGCGCCAGCAGGCCCACGCGTGCACCGGCGGGTTGACATCGCCGAACGCGAACTCGTAGGCCGGCAGCTGACCGTTGGGCAGCATGTACCACTCGCGCAGCAGCAGCAGCAGCTGGTCCTTGGCGAAGTGCGGGTCCAGGCGCGCGAACGGCAGCATGTGGAAGGCCAGGTCCCATGCCGCGTACCACGGGTACTCCCACTTGTCCGGCATCGACACGACGTCGCGGTTGTAGAGGTGCAGCCAGTCGGCGTTGCGTCCCTGCCAGCGCGCGGCCGGCGGCGCCGGGTGCGCAGGGTCGCCCTCGAGCCAGGCGCGGACGTCGAAGTGGAAGAACTGCTTGCTCCACAAGAGCCCTGCGCTGGCCTGCCGGTAGATCAGCCGTTCGGAGGGGAGGAGCCGGCCAGGTGCGACCGCGCGGTAGAAGGCATCGGCCTCCGCGATCCGCGCGGCGAACGTGGCGTCGAACTTGCTGCCGAACGGAGTGGCGCCGCCGCCCGCGTCCTGCGCCTGCACCAGCCGCAGCTCGATCGTGCGGCTGCCGCCGGCCGGCACGGTCAGCCGGTACCAGGCCGCGGCCTTGGTGCCCGTGCCGTCGGGACGGACTGCGCGTTCGTCGTCGTGGATCACGCGCCGGTGGAACGCGTCCTTCACGTACGGCTGTGGATTGGCGCTGCCGAACAGGCGCTCGACGTTGGTTTCGTTGTCGGTGAACAGGAACTCGGGCAGGGCGCCGTCGTGTGGCGCGGTGAACAGCCGGTATGCGCCCAGCGATGCGTGCTCGGCCACGAGCGTGCCGCCGCCCTCGCGGCGGATGCTCGGCTTCTGCCAGTAGTCCTCGCCGGTACGGCCCCAGGACCAGGTGTTGCGGAACCACAGCTGCGGCAGCACGTGCAGCGGCGCCGCCTCGGGCCCGCGATTGTGCACCGTGATCCGCACCAGCACGTCATCGGGGGCGGCCTTGGCGTATTCGACTTCCACGTCGAACCAACGGTTGCCGTCGAACACGCCGGTGTCGGCCAGCTCCAGTTCCCGATCGCCCAGGCCGCGCTCGCGGTTGCCGTGCACGAGCTGCTCGTACGGAAACCGTGCCTGGGGATAGCGGTACAGCCCGCGCAGGTACGAATGCGTCGGCGTCGCGTCGATGTAGAAGTAGCTCTCCTTGACGTCCTCGCCGTGGTTGCCTTCGGGTCCGGTCAGCCCGAACAACCGCTCTTTGAGGATCGGGTCGCGTCCGTTCCACAGCGCCAGCGCCAGGCAGAGCCGGCACGCGCGATCGGTGATCCCGAGCAGACCGTCCTCGCCCCAGCGGTAGGCACGGCTGCGTGCGTGATCGTGCGGGAAGTAGTTCCAGCAGTCGCCGTCGGCGGAGTAGTCCTCGCGGACGGTGCCCCACTGGCGCTCGGCCAGATAGGGTCCCCAGCGCTTCCAGTTCTGCTCGCGCCGCCGGTCCTCTTCGAGGCGCCGGAACTCGGCCTGGTGGTCGATCGAAGTCATCGCATCTCCTCGTGGTGGTCGGATCGTTGTCGGGGCAGCGGCCTGTCGCGCGGCGGGCACTGGGCCGGCCAGGCGCGCGGCAGGCGCCGGGGTCGACCGCGCGACCAGGCCCGGAAGGCGCAGCCGCGCGGGATGTGCGCCGGCGCGAAGCCGGCGATCGCGCGGGCGTGGTCGTGCCACGGCCGCTGCGGCGGCTGCAGGTGCGGCACGAGGTGCCGGCGCCGTGCCATGGGCCTCGGATGGCCGCCGGGGCCATCGGCATCCCGCCATTGGCCGTGCTGCGCCATGGCCTGCCTGCCGCCTCGGACCAGACGGCTCACGCCACCTCGATCACGTGCTTGACGCCGGGCGTGCGCTGCAGCAGCAGCTGGTCATAGCGCTCCAGCGGGTGCCGGCTGCTGATCAGCGCCGGCACGACGTCCGGCCACGACGCGACGAAGTGCTGCAGGTCGGCGACCGCGGCTGCGAACGCGTGGGCGCCGGCGTTGACCGTGCCGAGCACCACCTGGTTCTTGAGCACCAGATTGCGCATCAGCAGGTCGGTGTCGACGGTGACCGGGGCCTTGCGCCCCGGCACGCCGGTGAACACGAACACGCCGTTGGTGCCGAGCGCCCCCATGGCGGCGAACGAGGTCTGCGAGGCACCCATGGCCTCGTAGATCAGATCGATCGAGCCCAACTCCCTGCCGAGCTGCTCCGCCGGCACCTCCTCGGCCGCCACGAAGTGGGCGCCGAACGCCTCGACGATCGCCTGCCGTTCGCCGTCGCTGCGGGAGTAGACCCAGGTCTCGAAACCGGAGGCGACGAGCTTCATGGCGCCGAGCAGGCCGACCGGCCCGGCTCCGAGCACGACCGCCTTGTGGCAGAACTGCCGGCCGCCCGGTTGCATGGTGCAGGCCCACGGCAGCCGCTGCTGCAGGAGCTCGACCTGCAGCATGGCCTTCTCGGCGATCGTCAGCGGCTCCACGAGTACGCCGACCCCGCGTAGCGAATGTGGCAGCACGTTCAGCGTGCGCTGGTCGTCGACGACGAACTCGGTCATGAAGCCATGCAGCTCCTTGATGCCGCGCTCGCGGAAGTCGCCAGTGATGCAGAAGTCCTGACGGCCGGTCCGGCACGGCACGCAGTGCGCGTGGGCGCACGGCCGGCGCACGGTAGGCACGACCAGGTCGCCGAGGCGCACCTGGGTGACTTCCGGTCCGAGTTCGACGACCTCCGCGAGCGACTCATGGCCGATCACCAGGTGGTCGCAGCCCGCCGGTGGCGTGCCGTACTCCATGGCGCAGATCTCGCGATCGGTGCCGCAGACACCGACCTCGAGCACGCGCATGCGGACCGAGGTCGGGGAATCGAGGCGCGGCGCGTCGATCTGGCGCAGCTCGACGGAGCGCCGCGACGGCACGACGGCGACGGCCTTCATGCGTGGGTTCCTTGCGGCATTGCGGCGCTGCCAACGCCGGGGACGGATCGGCGGCGGAGCAGGGCGTCCAGCGACGCGCGGCCGGGACCGAATGCGAGCACGGTCAGGGCCGCCATCAGGTAGGGATACGGTGCGGCTCCGACGAAGGCAGCGAGGCCGCCCAGTTCGCCGCGGTGCGCCGTCAGGTAGGCGACCACCATGTTGCCGGTCAGCAGCAGTGCCACGGGCCGGCTCGCGAGCCCCAGGAGCAAGAGGAGTCCGCCGAAGCACTCGAGCAGCCCGACGAGCAGCGCGTTGGCCCCCGCCAGTGGGAGACCGAGGCTGGCGAAGAACTCGGCCGTGCCAGCGAGATTGCCGAGCTTGCCCTTGCCGGTGGCGAAGAACATCCAGCCCCAGGTCAGGCGGATCAGGAGGAGGACCGGGTCGCGCAGTCTGTCGAGGACACGCGACGCGATGCGGTCGTAGGACGCGAGCAGCACCGATGGGTTCATTGCGGCTCCGATGCGGGACCGATCGCGTGGTTACGGCGCGGGCGGCGGCGACCGGACGCTGTGCGGCGGGCCGGCGGGAAACCGCCCGCGCAGGGGCGCATCGAATGGCGCGGACGGCGAGCGGCGCGTGACCGCTGCGTCGCTCCGCAACGAACGACGCGGCTCAGCCGCAAGGGAATGATCCGATGAGGAAGTCTCGCAGCAAGGTCTCGAAGTTCCTGGTCGGCGCGGCGATCGCCGGCCTGTGGGTCGGCTCGACCGCGCCGCTGCTGTCTTGCAGCGGCGACGGAGGGGCGAGCGCCAAGGAGCGCAACGGCTGCAACGGCCCGAACGGCTGCGGCGGCGCCGGCAGCGGCAAGAAGGAGGCCAACGGCTGCAGCGGCCCGAATGGCTGCGGTGCCGCCGGCCACGGCAAGAAGGAGGCCAACGGCTGCGGCGGCCCGAACGGCTGCAAGGGGACCCACGAGCAGAAGAAGAACTAGCGGGGAGCGACGCGCGGCAAGGACGACACGGCGGCGGTGGCCCGGGGCACCGCCGCCGTGTGCGTACCCGGCGAAACCGGCGGCTGCGGCCGCGCAACCAAGCGGCGCAGACGCTAGGCTCCGACCCGAATCCCCAGAGGACGCGATGACCACTCCCAGCGATGCCAACCGTGGCGCCGGATATGCCGGTGCGGGATCGTTGCCTCCGGCGGACGACAGCGAGCAGGTACTGCTCGCGCGTCTGCGCCGCGGTGACGACGACGCCTTCGCGATCGTCGTGCGCGACCAGGGTCGGCAGATGCTGGCGACGGCCCGGCGGCTGCTCGGCAACGAGGAGGACGCCCGTGAAGCGCTCCAGGAGGCGTTCGTCGCCGTGTTCCGTTCGATCGCCTCGTTCGCGGGCAACGCGCGGCTGGCCACCTGGATGCATCGGGTGGTCGTCAACACGGCGCTCATGAAGCTCCGCAGACGGCGCTGCCGGCCCGAGTGCGCGCTCGAGGACCTGCTGCCGCGCTTCTCCGAGGACGGACATCACCTGGAACCGCCATGCCCGAGAAGCGGGCGCCCCGAACTGGACCTGCAGCGCGAGGAGAACCGCACGATCGTGCGCAATGCCATCGACCAGCTGCCGGCCACCTACCGCGAGGTGGTCCTGCTGCGCGACATCGAAGAGTTGTCGACGGGGGAGGTCAGCGAGGTGCTGGGCATCACCGCCAACGCCGTGAAGATCCGTCTGCACCGCGCCCGCCAGGCCCTGCGGACGCTGCTCGAACGCACTTTCGAGGACCGCCTACCATGACTTGCCGTGAGTTTGCCGAATTCCTGGACGCCTTCCTCGCGGGCACGCTGCCCAGCGAGCAGGCTCTCGCGTTCCAGCGCCACCTGGCGATCTGCGCCGACTGCATCGCCTATCTCGACTCCTACCAGCGGACCATGGCTGCGTGCCGCACGCTGCGGGGAGAGGACGCGTTGCCCGCCGACGTCCCCGAGGAACTGGTCGAGGCGATCCTCAGGTCGCGCGGCGGGCGCCGGTGAGGTGGGGGGTGTCCGGTTGGTTTCCTGCCGCGAGTTCCTCGAGCTGTTCCTCGACGACTGGCTCGAGGGCGCGCTGCCGGCGCGCCGCTGGCGACAATGCGACCGGCACCTGGACCTCTGCGTCGCGTGCGCGGAGTCTGCGGCCGCCTACCGGACCACGGTGCGGATGCTGCGTCGCCTCGGGCGCACGGCCGGCTCGGAGCCGCTGCCGGAAGAGATGACCCGGGCAATCCTCGCGCGATCGCGGACGAGCTGAGCGGGCGGCCGCCGGACCTCAGCCGACGACCTCCACGCCGGCTCCGTGCGTCAGCCGGCCGATCGGCTCAGCCGGCTCGTTCCAGGCGCGCGTGTGGCCGAGCCAGCGGTCGGCGTCGCGCTCGGGCACCAGCGCGAGCATGCCGCAGCCGACGCTGCATGCCGCGGCCGCCGCGGAGAGCCGGGTGCCGTCCGCGAGCAGTTGCGGGAACGGCGGCGGTGGCCGCCATGCCCGGAGGTCCAGTCCGGCCCCGACGCCTGCCGGCAGCGCTGCGGCAAGGCTGCCCGTGAGCCCCCCGTCCGCCACGACCAGGAGCCGGGCGGGCCAGCGCTGCCGCAGCGGGTCGCGCAGCACGCTGAAGAAGCTCGCCTGCGGCACCAGCAGCGCGTCGGCGAGCCGGTCGCCGCCGGGCAGGGATTGCTCCGGGTCGAGCCCGAGCTGTCGCTGCCGCTCCACGGTCCATTCGAAGTCCGAGTCGCAGGGGCCGTGACCGCGCAGCGCCAGCACGACGTTGCCCGGCTCCGGGGTCATCGGGTGCGCGATCACGCCGCCCGCCAGCGTCAGGGCCACGTGCTCGAGCCCGGTCGCCGCCCGCGCCTGGCCGCATGCCAGTTCGAGGTCGTGGGCATGGCCGCCGCGCACGATGCCCGCGACGACGCCCTCGGCCAGTGCGGAGTCGTCGGCCGCCAGCACGTCCAGCGCCACCGCACGCGGCAGTGCCATGCGCGCCAGCAACGCGTCGACCGCGGCGTGGATCATGTCGATGCCGAGGGCGACCGCGAGCCCGCGTTCGCGCGCGAGTTCGCGCCGGCGGCCGATGGCACGCGAGGCCAGCGCGAGCGACGGCACCGGCTCGCCCGCCAGCAGGCACGCCTTGCCCGGCTGCAACGGTGCAGGCAGCAGGTCACCGAGCCAGGCAGGCGGACGGACCGCGACGGCGGCGGCAGGGCGGGCGGGGGCGGCCATGCAGCCGCAGGATACCCGGACCGGAGGCGGCACGTCCGCATCCGGTCCACGTGCAGCTGCCCGCTACCAGCGCAGCGCGAGCACCGCGTGGTCGGCGGCCACGAACAGCGTGCGTGGATCGCCGCCGAACGCGCAGTTCGCGGTCGCCACGCCGGTGTGCAGCACGCCGAGCAGGGTGCCGTCGGGGTGGATCACGTAGAGCCCGCCCGGACCGCATGCGAAGAGGTGGCCCGACGCGTCGACCTTCATGCCGTCGGGGGAGCCAGGGCGCACGCCCTTCCATGGCGCGGCATCGAGCAGCAACGCGCGCCGGCCGGGGTGGCCGCGGTCGTCGAGCTCGACCCGCAGCCACTTCGGCGCCTCGGGGTCCGCGTCGCTGAGGTAGAGCGTGCGCCCGTCGGGCGACAGCGCCAGGCCGTTCGGCCCCCGCAGGTCCTGGACCAGGACGGTCAGCGCGCCGTCGGGCGTGCGCCGGTAGACGCCGGCGAACGGCACCTCGCGCCCCGGGTCGTCGAATTGCCTGGGCAGGCCGAACGGCGGGTCGGTGAAGTACAGGTCGCCGTTGGGCGCCAGCAACAGGTCGTTGGGGCTGTTGAGCCGCCGGTCCCCGTGGCGGTCGACGACCGTCGTGAACCTGCCGCTCGCCTCCCGGCGGACGATGCGGCGGTCGCCGTGCTGGCAGAGCCAGAGCTGCCCTTGCGAATCGACGGCGAGCCCGTTGCTGCCGGGTTCGCGCCCCGCGAACGGTGCGGTGCCCGTGTAGCCGCTCGGCGACAGGAACGTCGTGGTGCCGCCTGCGGGCGTCCAGCGCAGCACCTCGTTGCGCGGGATGTCGGAGAAGTAGAGGCATCCGGCCTCGCGGTCCCACGCCGGGCCCTCGACCCACGCGTGGCCACTGCTGACCTCCTCGACGGTTCCGTGCGGCGAGACGGCCCGGTCGAGCCTCGGATCGAGCCGCTCCCAGCGCAGGTCCAGCGGCTTGCCCCACGCCGGCGACGGAAGGAGCCGCAGCTTCGCCGTGCGGATCCACAGGTAGTTGGCGGGCGGATCCGACAGCGGGCCGTTGCTGCCGAACACGGCGACCGTGAACTGCTGGCCCGCAAACGCGCGGTGCGTGAGCAGCACGCGGTTGGCCGCATTCCAGCCCGCGACCAGGGCGCCGCCGCGCTGGCCGAGATGGCGCGGCAGCTTCCCGTCGACCCAGATCTCGGCGTAGTCGTCGAGCACCACCTCGAGTTCGAGCGCACGGCCGGCCACCGGCACGCCGCCGATCATGGCGGGAACCGTGATGCGGAGCCGGTACCAGCCGAAGCAGAGCCGGCCGCTGCCGCGCCGCTGCTGCAGGCTGTCCGCTGCGATCACCTCCCAGGCGGAGTCGTCGAAGTCGGCGCCGCCGGCGTGCGGCGCGATGTCCCAGGTGCGGTTCACGGGTCCCGTCGGCCGCCGATCGGGACCGGCGGCACGGAACTCGACCTCGACGATCCCCGCATCGTGATAGCGCCATTCGGCGGCCACCGCAGCGGCGCCCGCGCGGGAACCGAGGTCGAGTTCGGCCAGCGCCGCCGACTGCGCTGGCAACAGCGCGGCGAACGCGGCCCAGGCCGCGGTCAGGGCCAGCAGCCTACCGGCCGGACTCGTGGGGGGCATGGAGCACCTTGACGACGAAGTAGGTGAACGGCGCCTCGACCCGCTGGAACCAGTGCGGGGTGCCCCGCGGCACGACGACGACGTCGCCGGGGGCCAGCGTCCGCACGGCGCCACCCTCGATCCCGCTGCCGCGGACTTCCTGCGGCGCCGTCGTCCGGGGCTCGACGACCCTCCCGCCGGTCACGAAGGTCGCCTGGCCGGTGAGCACGTGGATCACGTCGGTCTCATCGGCGTGGACCTCGGCAAGGCCCGCCGCGTCGCGCCGGCTGGCGTGGATCTTGTACTCCGCGGTCTCCAGGAGCGGCTGGCCCTTGGCAAAGGCGTCCTGCACCCTGGCGGCGTCCAGGTGCACGACCGGACCGGGCGTGGCGTCGCAGCAGGCGACCGCGGCGCCCTGCATCTGCACCGCCGCCGCGGCGGTCGCGATCTCGTCGTCCTGCGTGGCACTGGCCGCGCCGCTGACCCCGACGGCGCCCACGACCTGGCCGTCGACGACGATCGGCACGCCGCCCTGGAGCGGCGTGAAGTCGGCCAGCGCGGTCATTGCCGTGCGGCCCTTGTTGATCACGTCCTCGAACACGCGCGTCGGCTTCTGGAACAGCGCGGCCGTACGTGCCTTGCCGGCGCTGACCGTGCCTGCCATTGGGAAGGTGCCGTCGAGGCGCTCGAGGTAGAGCAGGCTGCCGCCGGCGTCGGCGACCGCGATCGCGGCGCCTGGCGCGGACCGTCGTCGGGCCTCGGCGACGGCGGCGGCCGCGACTTGCTTGGCGCCGTGCAGCGTCAGCTGCGGACGGACGGCGAGCGGGGCCGCAGGACTCGGCTCGCTCGCCGGGGCCTGGGCGGCGGCGCCACCCGCGAGGGCGGCGCCGAGGATCATCGATTGGAGGAAGCGCATGGTTGTCTGCCTCGGTGCTCTCACATCTGGGGCGTCGCGAACGCGGCTTCGCCGAGCAGGACCTCGGCGAACGCACACCAGATCTGCACCTTCGCCACGTCCTTGACGTAGGCCGGCAGCACGATCGTCCGGTTGAACTTGTCGTCCTTGGCGACCAGCCGCGGCAGCAGGAATGCGTGGCCGCTGCTGTCGACGACCTGCCAGTGGGGAGCCGGGGTGTCGGGGACCACGAAGTCGCTGCTGAGCGTCAGCACGCGCTGGTTCCCCAGCCGGCCCAAGCTGGCCGTGCCCTTGTTGGCCTTGACGCCTGCGAATGCGGCGGTCGTGGCGATGACGGCCGGCGCGGACCTCGGCTGGAGCTCGACGACCTTGCCGAAGCTTGCCTCGCCGAGCAGCGTCTCGGCGAAGGCGCACCAGATCTGCACCTTGGCGAGATCGAGCACGTGGGTCGGGATGGTGATGGACCGGTTCTGGCGGTTGTCCTTGGCGACCAGCCGCTGCAACAGGTAGGCGTTGCCGCGTCCGTCGATCAGCTGCCAGTGCGGAGCCGGCGTGTCGGGCACGACGAAGTCGTCGCTGAGCGTCAGCCGCCAGTCCTGGCCCTGGCGCTGCAGCGCGACCGTGCCCTTGTTGGCCTTGACGCCCTGGAACGGCATGCTCGTCGAGGTCGACTGCGTGACGGCAGCCGTGGCGAGCGTGGTCGCGGCGAGCAGCGAGAGGAACGTGTGTCGGAACGAATGCATTCGGTTGCTCCAGTTCGGGGTTGGATCGACCCCACATGGGGTCGCGCGTTCGATGCAGCGTCGGTCCCGGCGTTTCCGCTGCGCCCTGCCGCCCGAGTGGCCGGCGATGCCCGAGCTCAGGACTTCGCGCTCGTGACGACAACCGCCTCGGCGCCGAAGGACACGCTGCCGGCCCAGCGATAGCGGCTCGCCGAGCTGTGATTCTGGCGCGTGCCGCGGATCGTCGCGTGGACCGGCAGGTCGCGCGCAGCTTCGCCGGGCTGCACGATGTAATGCCCGTAGTAGCTGGCGCGGGCGCCGCGCGGGTCCTCGTACAGGGCGCGCCTGGTCATGGGCACGGCACGGCGCAGGGTGCCGAGGTCGAATCTGACCTCGCACCCGGGGGTGCCCAGCGCCACGACGTCGATGCGCTCACCGGGCCGCAGCACCCCGTCGTGCGGTAGTGCCACGGCGACGAACGACAGCCGCGGTGCATCAGCCGCGGCGGGCGCCTCGCCCACGTCGCCGGCCAGATCGAGTGCGGCGCCGCGGCTCGCGGCGCGGGTGAGCTCGCGCAGGTGGGAGGTGCGCAGGCCGGCGACCGGCTCGGTTACCGCCGAGACGAACCCCGTCGGACCCCCGCGCAGCCCGGACGTCAAGCTCTCGACGCGCTCGGTGAAGAACAGCGTGTCGCCGGTGGCGCCGTCGACGAGTTCGAGCCGCAGCCCGACCCGGGCGCGCGACTCGACGAGGTAGTAGCTGCGGTTCCAATGCGTGACGTCGCCGTAGAGCACGGCGTCGACCTGCAGCAGGCCTGCCACCTCCCTGGTGCGCGCTCGGTCCTGCAGCGCCGGGGGGTCGAGCCCGCGGTGGACCAGTGTGGTATCGGTGGCCCAGGGTTCGATGACCTCGAAGTCGCTGCGGCCGAGCCAGCCGATCACCTGCTGCCGCATCAGGGCGCCGATGCGGGCGCGCGCCGGCACTCCGGCACCCGCAACCTCGAGCGACAGCAGCTCGCCGACCGGCCCGAGGCTGGCCGCGAGGAAACTCTCCTCCGCCGCGGACACGGCAAACGGCAGCACCGCGATCCGCAACCCCTGCGCGCGCAGGTGCGGCAGCCGCGGGTCGCTGCGCAGCGTCACATCGCTGGTCGCGCAGGCGCAGAGCCACAGGAGGATCAGCGCGGCGCACGAGCCAGCTCTCATTGCTTCACCTCGACGCTGGCCGTGTTGCCGAAGCCGTCTCGGGCGCGCAGGCGTACGGATCCCGGCAACCGTGCCGGGTCGGCGTCGTGGGAGACCGAGAACGCGCCCGACCGCTCGCTGGCCGGGATCCCCGACCTGGCGGAATCGAAGTCGAGCCAGACGCGCGTGCCGGGCGGCACCGTGCCCCGGATCGTCAGCCGGGACTCGCTGCCCGTGCCTGCCGCCAAGACCAGGTCCGCGGCGTGCAGCGCCACGTCCATGCGCCCGCCGGTGGCGTTCCCGGCTGGGGGGGAGGCGGGCGGGGGCAGCGCCGCCAGCACATCGTCGACCAACGCGTCGACGAGGGCGACCGCCTCGCGCGGCGTGCCGTGTTCGCCCTGGGCCCGCAATTCGCTCAGGATCTGTCCGCTCTGCAGCAGCAAGCCGCCGCCGCGCGCAGCCCTGGCGGTGATCTGGAGCGCCTGGCTGCCGTCGACGCGCCGCAGCTGCACTTCGCCCGTGAAGACATGGCGTCGCACCAGAAGCAGGTTGAAGCTGCGGTGGTCGAAACCGGTGCCGGCCAGCACGGCTTCGACGCCGAGCGCCTGACACGCCCGGTCGACGCCGACGTGCTCCGGCCGGAACACCTCCGGGTCGCCGAGCCAGCCGTACTCGGCGAGGATGCGGTCGGTGTGCTCGGTCTCGACCACCTGCAGGCCGTGCTGGCGCAGGCCGCTGACCAGGAGCGCGCGACAAAGCGTGCGCAGCCGGGCATCGGCCGCGCCCTGCAAGGGCAGCACGGCGACGGTCCGCGGCAGCGGCCGGTCGTCGCTCCGCACCGACACGCCTGCGCACGCGGGCAACAGCGCCAACAGGGACCAGGCGGCGCGGCGCATCATCGCACCTCATCGGCGACTTCGACCGTGCCGCGCAGCTGCCGGCCGGTGATCTCGACGACGAACGGGAACGAGCCGGCCTCGTGGAAGCACAGCGCCGCGAAGGCCTGCGGCAGCACGCCGCGCGCGACCGAGGCGTCGCCCTCGGGGGTGAAGCCCAGCATGGTCGAACACGGCAGGGAGGAGGCCAGCGGACGCATCACGGTGACCCGAACGGGCATCCCGGGCAGGGCATTGCGGAACACCACGGTGCCGAACCGGCGTACGCGCGCCACCCCGGCAGGCTGCAGGCCGGCGTCGGCCACGGTGATCGCCGCGGACTCGAAGCGGTCCGCATGCGCGGGCGCGACGGCCGCGCAGCCGCAGAGTCCGAGCGTCGCGAGCGCCAGCATTCGCAGCACCATGGCGATGGGATGCTGGCGGGGGCCATCGGTGTCGCGGCGGCGGTCGCCGGATCACCGGCCGGCGGGCTCGAGCTCGCCGGCGGGCGCGGTCTTGGGCGGCGCGGCAGGCACGCGCGGACCGCGGTCCGTCGGGCACTTGACGAGGTCCTTGGTGAACAGCAGGTCCAGAGTCCAGTCGAGCGCGACGCGCACCTTGCGCTCGAACCCGGGCAGCTTGAGCAGGTAGATCGAGCGCCACAGCCACCAGGCGACGAACCCCGAGAAGCGCAGCCCCAGGATCTGCGCCACACCGGACCGCCGGCCGAGCGCCGCGAGCTGGCCCAGCATCCGGAAACGGAATGGCCGCGCCCGCTGGCCGCGCAGCGCCGCCGCGATGTTGCCTGCCAGCACCCTGCCTTGACGCGTGGCGTGCTGCGCGGTCGGCGGGCAGCTCCCGCCGCGTGCGAGATCCGGGACCACGGCGCAGTCGCCGAGGCTCCACAGCCCGGGGAACGAGGGTACGGCCAGCGTCGCGTCGACGACGACGCGGCCCTTCTCCTTCGCGCACGGCAGCGTCGCGAGCAGCGGGTGTGGCGCGGTGCCCGCAGTCCACACCAGCGTCCGCGTCGGCAGCACCGTGCCGTCACCGAGTGTCGCACCATCCGCGCCGAGACCCTTGACGCGCGTCTGCAGCCGGACCTCGACGCCGCGCTCGGTGAGCTTGTTGCGCGCGTAGTCTCCGAGCTGCGGGGACAACTCGGGCAGGATGCGGTCGCCAGAGTGCACCAGCACCATGCGGATGTCGCCTTCGCGCAGAGCCGGGTAGAAGCGGCGCGTCTCGCGGGCGAAGTCGTTGATCGCCGCGACCGTCTCGACGCCGGCGAAGCCGCCGCCGGCGACCACGAAAGTGAGCAGTCGCGCGCGCTCGTTGGCGTCGGCGACGACGCTGGCGGCCTCCATGTTGCCGATCAGCCGGTTGCGCAGCGCGATCGCGTCGCCGATCGTGCGCATCGTGTAGGCGCCCTCCGCCAGCCCAGGCACCCCGTGGAAATTGGTGACCGAGCCGAGGCCGAGCACCAGGTGGTCGTAGCGCAGCACGTGCCGGAGCCCTGCGTCGCCGTGGGCCAGGGTCACCTCGCGGCGCCCGAGGTCGATGCCCTGCACTTCGCCGTTCACGAACTCGACCTGGGTCAGCAGCTTGCGCGCGGCGCAGACGATGTGCGTCACGTCCAGGTCGGACGCCGCGACCTCGTGCAGCATCGGCGTGAACAGCAGGAAGTTGTCCTGGTTGACGAGCGTGACGTGGACGCCCGGATCGTCGGCGAAGATCCGCTCCAGCTCCATCGCCGCATACATGCCGCCGAAGCCGCCGCCGAGGATCACGATGCGCTTGCTGCCGGCTGCGTCGGCGCGGCGGGCGGAGTGCCGCCCTCGGAACCGGGTGGCGAGCACTGGATCGAGGGCCAGCCGCCCGGCGCCGCGGATCGCGAGCCATGCGAAGAGCATCAGCAGGACGAGCGGCACGACCTCGAGCACCCAGAGTTCACCGCCGGGCACGACCGCCTCGACGAGCCGCGCGCGCTCGGTGGTCGCGAGGACGACGGTCATGACCACGCCCAGCGACAGGGACAGCACGCGCGTGCCCAGACCGACCAGGATGCCGAGACCGCCGACCGACTCGAGTCCGGCGAGCAGCAGGGCGGCCGCGGCCGGCAAGGGCACACCGCGGTTCGCGAACGACTGCGCGGTTGCCTCCAGGGCGGATGCGTGGCCGATGCCCGCCCGGAGCATCGCGTAGCCGACCAGGACTCGTGTCGCCAGAGCCGCCACGGACCGCAGGTGTGGGGCCAGAAGGTCGGGCTGCCTGACGAGCCGCCACCAGCGCCGGGCGGTCTTCGGCCGGACCGCGGTGGCCGCACTGCGCTGCAGCACCCGTTCCGCCTCGGCCTCGCCGATGGCGGGGCGCGCGCGCGCCAGCAACCGGTCCAGGCTCACGAGCCCGCCGCCATCGGCGGCGAGCCAGAGCAGGAACAACAGGAACAGCAGTGGCACCACCTCGATCGGCCCGTAGCCGGATCCGGCCGCGAACGAGCCGAACAACTGGGCACGGTCCGCGGTCAGCGTGGCGACGACCATCGTGAACGACAGCAGCACGGCGACCGAGCGCGTGCCGAGCCCGAGGCAGAGCAGCGCGCCGCCCGCGAGCTCCAGCGTCGTGACGAGTGCGGCACCGAGCCGGGGAAAGGGGATGCCGACCGCGCCGAAGAACGCGACGGCGTCGGCGAACTGGGTCAGCTTGCCGTAGCCCGTCCGGAGGAAGGCCCAGCCGAGCACCAGCCTGGTCAGCAACGGTGCCACGGGTTCCAGGCGGGTCGCCAGCGCGCGGACGAGGCGTGCCAGCCATCCAAGTCGGTCGCGGATGGTCATGCTGGTCCTTGGGCTCTGGCCTTGGATGCGGCCGGGCGCCGGCGGTGTCCACGCGAGAAGCGCCGCCCCGGGGAGCTCGCGCGGCCCGCGCCTCGCGCCAGGCAATCCGGCGGGGCACGCCGTCCGGACCACCGTCGCGACCGCCGCTCCGCGGCGCCCTAGCGCAGCAAGGACGTCGCGCGGTTGGTGAGCTGGTAGTCCGAGGGGATGAGCGCGAGGCTCTGGAAGTGCAGCGAGAGACCGCGCAGCGCCGGGTTGTTGGGGATCGGCAGCAGCTGTGCGTGCGGCCCGGAGAACCCGGGATAGGGCACGACTCCGGTCAGCGCCAGGATCGGCGTGGGGCCGATGAGCAGCGTGCCGAAGGGTGGCAGGGGCTGGTTCTGCATGGCCGTCGAGAAGAACAGCACGAAGCTCGCGCCCCCGGGGCCGTAGTCGTCGATCTGCAGGGTGTCGCCCGGCGACCGGCAGGGGTTGCTGGAGACGCCTGGTCCACAGAGCACGGGAGTCAGGTGGGCGCTGTTCCATGTGCCGCCCGTCGCGCCGGTGGAGATCGACACGCGGCCGGAGCTGTCCATCGACGGCCAGCCGTCGATCACGCCGTAGTCGGCGCCGGTGCCCGTGGGGCCGCCCTGGCGCGCGAGCACCGTGCGCGAGCCGTCGGCCGCGCTGAGGAGGATGCGGCCCTTGGTCTGGTTGGGGTCGAGATCGCACCACACGACGAGGTCGCCGTTGTCGCTGAGCGGCGTCATCGGCGGCCGCGAGAAGCCGAGCACGATGCACAGGCCGCCGTCGACCGGATCGTTGAAGCACAGCGCCGCGCGCCAGCTGCCGGGCCGGCCGACGAACCAGCCCCCGGACGGGTTGCCGCCCTGCATGAACTCGGCGAACACCGCGATCTGGCCGCCACCGTTCAGGATGGGTCCCTGGAAGTCGAAGTAGGTGCCGCCGACGGGCGTCGACATCGTGTCGGTCAGGTACCACGCGTCCGTGCCGTTGCTGCGCACCGCGATGCCCACGCCGACGGGGCCGCCGGTGGTGATGATCCGGTAGGCGACCTGCCCGCAGTCGTTGATCGACGGCAGGGGGCCGGCGAACACCGTGGTGCCGTCGACGAAGCCGAAGCTCTCGGTGCCGAGCATCCCCACGGTGGCGCCGCCGGGCGCGGGATCGCCGGCGACGCAGAACCGGCTCACGGTGCCCGACTTCCACCGGAAGATGTCGGCGAGGTACTGGTTGCTGCCCGTGCTGCGCGCCAGGAAGAGCACCTGGCGGTCGCGGTCGAGAGAGCCGGGGCCGAGCGCGGTGAACACGCCGCCCAGCGGCGAGGGATCGCCGACGCCGGCGACCTTCACGATGGTCTGGCTGCCCGCCAGGTAGAGGAAGAGCCCACGCGTCGTGGTGCCGTTCTTGATGTCGGCGAGGAAGAGCACGTCGCCGTCCTCGTTGATCGGCGGCGCGAAGACCGTGCTGCTGAAGAAGCCGGCGAAGGTGCCGCCGACCGGCGACGGATCGCCGCAGGTGCCGTGCTGTCCCGAGCCGCCGCCCTGGCCGCAGCCCATCACGATCGCACGCACGCCCGTGCCGTCCGCGACGAAGATGCCCTGGTTGCGCGCGCCGGTGGCGCCCGCGTAGAAGGCGATGGTGCCGGTGCGGTTCATGCACGCCGGGTTCATGAACGCATTGGTGATCAGCGTGGCGCCGCCGCCGTTGAGGATCGGCTCGCCGTCGTAGGCGGCGATGCGCGTGCCGCAGTGTGGGGGCGCGACCGAGTCCGGCGCGGACTGGCCCGGACCGGCCGGTCCGCGCCGCTCGAGCACGTTGTCGCGCACGCGAACGAAGTTCTGGGCGCAGAGCGGAGCCAGGAGGAGAGGCAGGACGAACACCAGGGCGCGCGTCGACATGGCGATGGTGCTCATGCTATTCGTCCGCGGCCTGCCGGAGTGGCGGCCGAGCCCTCCGCAAGGTGGAGAGGAGCCGCATGCTCGCGTGAGCTGCGGGTGTCATGCTGCCCGGCCGATGCTGCGGGGCGCGTGATCGGTGAGGGGTCGGGGCGGACCTCGCGCACTCCGGGAAGGCGCGCCGGCCTTGCGGGGACCCGTCTGCAGCTGTCCGGCCTTGCGCCGCGCCGGTGCCCTGGTTCCTCTCCCCCTCGTGAGAAACCTCCTCCTCGTCCTCTCCGCGGCGGTGCTGGCCGGCCTGTCGATCTACGTCGTCTTCACGCTGTTGGGCTGGATCGGACTGCTCGGAAGCGACGTGCTGATCAACGTGAACGCCTTCGTGGCGTTGGTCGCGTGCCTCACCGTCGGGGGGGCGGCGGCGGTCCTGGCGCTGCAGGCCGTGGTGGTGCGCCTCGAGACCCGGACGATGGCGCAGCTCGAGCAGCGCATCGCCGCGCTCGAGCAGCGCGTGCAGGGTCGCTGAAGGCCGCCTGCTGCGCCTGGGCTGCGGGATCGACCGGGCAAGCCGGCGGGAAGCGTCGCGGGGCGCGGGCCCCGGCTCCGGCCTGCGCCGGGCCGCGATGTGCAGGCGATGCTCCGGGCGCCGATCTGGCCGGGTGCCGCGACGCGCCGCCTCGCCGCGCAGGTGGCGGGCTGCCTGCCTGCGCGAGGGCGGCGACCCGCTCGACCCGTCACTTCTTCGGCTGCTCGGCCGGAGGCGGAGGCGGGGCGACCTTCACCTGCAGCACGGCCGCGACCTCGTCGACGACCTTCATCGCGCCTTCGGCCTGCTGGATCACCTTGTTCCCCTCGGTGGAGAACTGCTTGATCAGGCCGGCGGAGCCTTTGATGCCGGCTGGGCTCAGGTCGACGCTCAGCGCCTTGTGCAGGTCCTTGACGTTGGCCATGAAGGTCTGCGCGTTCTCCGCCAGGGTGTCGGTGTACTCGCGGATCTTGCCGTACTTCGTCGAAAGCTCCGCCTTGCGTGCCTCGACGCGCTTCTTGATCTCGGGGTTGGTGATCTGGGCGAGCTGGGCCTCCCAGTTCTGGAAGTACGACTGGCCCTGGGCGCGCATCGCGTCGCGCGAGGCGCGGGTGCGTGCGGCCTGGGCCTCGAGCGAGCTGATCTCCTGGGTGAAGCTGCCGAACGCGGGGCGCGGGTCCTTGTCGGCTTCGGTGACCACCGCGTTCATCGCGGTGATCATCGACTTCGCCACGGAGATCGACTTCGCCATCTCGGCGCGGTAGGTGGCCATTGCCGAGGTCGTGGCGTCGGCCTCGCTGGCGGGTGCGCTGCTCTTGCATGCGCCGAGGATCGCCAGGACGGAGAGGGTGAGGGTTCGGTACAGGTGGTTCATGGCTCTCATTGGGGGACCCGGAATGGTATTCACCTCGGCCGGGGGCATCCACGACCTCGTTCCGGCGCCACCCGCCGGTGGCGCGCCGCAGGCACGGCGGCCGCGCTGCCGCGCCCTACGGCAGACGGAACACGGCGAGGCGGGCGGGGCCGTCCCCTCCCTCGCTGCTCACGACCAGATCGCCACCCGGCAGGAAGGTCAGACCCTCCGGTTGGGGCAGCAGGTCCGGGTCGAGCCGATGCAGGCTCCGCAATGCGCCGTCGCGGGCGACGATGGTCAGGGTCTGGTCGGCCGCCGAGAGCAGGAACACGTCGCCCGTGCGCGGGTGCACGGCGAGGCACGAGAAGAGCAGCTTCAGCGCGGGGCGTTCCTGCCCGCGCCGTGTGGTGCGGGTCGGCACGTCGAAGCCGCGTGCCTCGGCCTGCCTGCGCAGCTCGTCGACCGAGAGGCGCAGCACCGGCTCGGGGAGGAGCGTGCGGGTGCGCAGGTCCCAACCGTAGATCACGCGCTGGTCGCGCTGCTGCCTGCGGCTCGCCGCCCGCCGCGCCGGCCGCGACTCGGCGGCGTCCTGGCCCCGTGCGCGCTTCGTGCGCCGGGTCTGGGGTTCCTGGGCCTCCGCTTCCTCCGGCTCCGCGTTCGCGATGTCCTTGGGCGCGAGCAGGAGCAGGCCGCGCTCCGGATCGTGGCAGAGGCCCTCGAAGTCGTCGTTGTCGGTGCTGACGCGGAACGTCTCGACGATGTGATAGCCGCTGCCGCGCGGCGCGATGCGCGCCAGCACGCCGTCGCTGCGCAGCGCGTAGTACTCCGTGCCGACGCGCGCGAGGCCCTCGTAGTCGCCGTCGGGGCCGAACGGATGGGCGGCGATCAGGCGGCCGTCGTTCAGGTCGATCCGGAACAGCACGCCCTTCTCGTCCTGCACGCAGGCCACGGTGTGCTCGTCGATGCAGGTCACCGCCGAGATCTCCTGCAGCAGCGGGGGGAGGGTGAAGCTGCGCAGGGGCCGTGCGAATCCGGCGCGCGGCGCCTCCGCCGGCGTGCCATCCTGCGGGGCCGCGGCCTGGGCCCGGTCCGCGGGGCGGCCGCCGAGCATCGCGTAGCCGGCCACGGCGAGCGCGGCGGCGGCGATCCAGAGGCTCGAGGAGGGGACCGTGCGCACCGGGGTCTCATAGCTCATGCGCGGAACTCGCGGAAGCCCTCGACGCCGGCATGCCGGGCGCCAGCGCGGGTGGCTCCGCTCGGCGCGCCGCCACTCAGCCGAGGATCTGCCGCTGCCACTCCAGGTGCGCCGTCGTCGACCCGCCGAACCCCGCCGCCATCAGCAGGTCGCGCCAGTCCACCTGCGCCAGCCGCGCGGCGTCCTGCAGCTTCGCCAGCCGGCCGCGGCTCAGCTTGAGCGCGGCGCAGCGGACGCGGTCGAGCTCCTCGGGGGTCCGGGCCGCACTCAGCGGGAGGTTGCCGGCGCACTCCTGCACGAGGATGCGCTCGGCCTCGGGGCGCGACCTGGCGGCGAAGATCCGTTCGATCAGGGCACGCACCGCCGGGGAGAGGGGCAGCGAGGAGTCGGCACTCATGGCGGCGGTTCGCGGGACGGCCCGGGCAGTGTAGGGCACGGCGCGCGCCGCCCTGCCTATGCTCCGTCCACGATGAGGCCCTCGATGCTCGGGATCGCATCCCTCCGGCGGCTCTGCCTGCTGGGCTGCCCGCTCCTGGCCGCCGGCGTGCTGGCGGGTCAGGACACTCGCACACCGGCGCCGCGCCGGCTCGCGGCGTTCTTCTGGCACGACTCGCCCAACGACCTCGCGGCGCTCGAGGGGGTGCGGCGCGGCCTGCGCGCGGCCGGGCTGCCGCACGTCCTCGAGGTCCTGCACGCCGACTCGGACGAGGCGAAGGGCAGGGCCGCGCTGGATGCCCTGGCGGCACGGCCCTGCGACCTGCTCTTCGCGATGGGGACGCAGGCGGCGCTCCTGGCGCGGGATCGGCACGCCACGCTGCCGGTCGTCTACACCGCCGTCACCAACCCGGTGGCCTCCGGCGTCGTTCCAGGCTGGCAGGGTTCGGGACGCAACCTCGCCGGCAACAGCAACTGGATCGCCCCGGAGACCCTGCTGCACGTGTTCCGGCAGGCGGTGCCGAAGCTAGGGCGGCTCGGGATGCTGCGCTCCCACGCGACGGGAGTGGTCAGCGGCGCCGAGCTCCAGGCGATGCGCGAGCACCTGGGCCGTGCCGGCGCGCCGAAGGTCGAGGTGGTCGAGGCGCTCACGCCGGACGCCGCGGGGATCGCCGCCGCGGTGCAGGCGCTGCGCGCGGCAGAGGTGGATGCCCTCTGGATCCCGATCGACTTCACGATCTACCAGAACATGCCCGCGGTGCTGGCGGCGAGTGCGGGCTCGGGCCTGCCGCTCCTCTCGTCCTCGCTGCAGGCCGCGCGCGACGGCGCGGTGGTGGGCGTCCTGGTGGACTACCCGCTGCTCGGCCAGCGCGCCGCGGCGCTCGCCGTGGAGATCCTGGCGGGCCGCCGCCGGCCCGGCGAGATCCCGGTGGACACGATGCGCGGCTACCAGGTCCTGGTGAACCTCGCGGCGGCCCGGCGTGCCGGCTACGAGGTGCCGCTCTCCCTGCTGGTGCTCGCCGACATCCTGATCGACGCCGAGGGCGGCGGGGGAGGTGGCGATGGGCGCCGTTGAGCCCCGGCCGGCGCGCCTCGCCACGCGCCTCGCGGGCGCCATCCTGATCCTGGCGGGGGCCACGGTCGTGCTGCTGCTCGCCGTCCTCGGGCCGGCGGCCAGCGCGAGCGTCGCGGCACGCTGCGCGACGCTGGTGCAGGGCTCCAGCACGCGCATGCTCGCCCTGGCCGCGGAACAGACCGAGGCCAGCCGGCAGGTGCTGATCGACCTGATCACCCACACCACCGACGCCCGCCAGCGCACCCTCGCCGACCTGCCGCTCTCGCTGCACGGCGGCGACGTCGAGAAGATCCGGGGCGAGATCCGCGCCCAGGACGCCGAGCGCGCCGCGCGCCTCGCGCAGAACGTGCAGGTGCTGGCGCGCGAGATGCAGCGCCGCACGACGCACCGGATCGAGGGCCACGTGGCCGAACTCACGCGCGAGCAGCTGGTACGCACCGAGGAGTTCGCGGCGGACCTGCGCCGCGCGCACCTGGAGCTCGCCGGCGGGGTGTTCGGCGTGGCGATCCTCATGCTGGGCGTGGGCCTCTACCGCCTCGTCGTGCGGCCGGTGGCGGCGTTGCGAGCCGCCACGCGCCGGATCGCCGGCGGCGACCTGGACGTGGCGGTGCAGGCGCGCGGCGGCGGCGAGATCGGGGCGCTGGCGGCCGACTTCGCGACGATGGTGGAGCAGCTGCGCACTTCCCGCGCGGAGCTCACGCGCCTCAACCGCGGCCTGGAGCAGGAGGTGGCCGGCAAGACCCGTCACCTGGAGCAGGCCCTGAGCGAGCTGCGCGCCACGCACACCCAGCTGGTGCAGGCCGAGAAGATGGCGTCGATCGGCACGCTCGCGGGCGGGATCGCGCACGAGTTCCACAACCTGATCGGCGGGATCCGCGGTTGCACCCAGGAGCTGTTGCACGACGCGGCGCAGGGCGCGCGGCGCGAGACGCTCGAGGTGATCCTGCGCGCCACCGATCGGGCGACGGGGATCACCCAACAGCTGCTGCGCTTCGCGAAGCGCTCGGTCGGGCAGCGCCGCGACGTGGACCTCGCCGCGGTGCTGGCGGATGCCCTGCGGCTGGTGGAGCCCGAGGCGCGCCGCCGCGGGGTGGCCGTGCGCTGCGCGCCGCCGGCCCTGCCGCCGCTCCTGGCCGACGGCGACGCACTGCACCAGGTGTTCCTGAACCTGTTCACCAACGCCCTGCAGGCCATGCCGCAGGGCGGGACGCTCACCGTCACCGCCGAGCCGGCCCCGGCGGCGGCGCCGCGCGAGCTCGTGGTCCGCGTGGCCGACACGGGCGTGGGGATCGCGGCCGGGGATCTCGACCGCGTGTTCGAACCGTTCTTCAGCCGCCGCGAGGGAGAAGGGGGCTCGGGTCTGGGGCTCTCGGTCTCGTACGGGATCGTGGCCGCCCATGGCGGAGCGCTCACGGTCGAGAGCCGTCCCGGGGCGGGCACGACGTTCACCGTGCGGCTGCCGCTGCTGCCCGACGATGCTCACTAGCGCCGGGTGACGCGCGCGCCAGGTCTCGCTACCCTGGCCCGTGGATCCATCATGAGCGCGAGCCAGGACGCGACGGCGCCGAGCGGTGCGGGCCAGGACGTGGGAGCGGCCGGGCCGCGGGCCGCGCGCATCCTCGTGGTGGACGACGAGGAGGCGATGCGCCACTTCCTCGAGCGCGGCCTCACGCGCCTGGGCTACCGGGTGGTGGTCCTGGCGGAGGGCGACGCCGCGGTACGGCGCTGGAGCGCGGAGCCCTTCGACGTGGCGGTGGTGGACCTCCGCATGCCGGGCTGCGATGGCCTGGAGGTCCTCGGGCGCGTGCGGGCCCAGGACCCGCAGGCCGCGGTGGTCCTGATGACCGCCTACGGCACGATCGCCACGGCGGTCGAGGCCATGCAGCTGGGCGCGCGCGATTTCGTCACCAAGCCGTTCGAGATCGAGGAACTCGCGCTGCGCATCGAGCGGGTGCTGGAGTCGCGGGTCGCGACGGCGGCGGAGCGCACCGGGCCCGTGCTGCGCCCCGACGCCCTCGGGATCGTGGCGCAGAGCGCGGCACTGCGTGCGCTGCTCGAGAAGGTCGAGCTGCTGCGGGGTTCCGACGCGACCGTGCTGCTCACCGGCGAGTCCGGGACCGGCAAGAACCTCGTCGCCCGCGCCCTGCACAAGCTCTCGCCGCGGGCCCAGGGGCCGTTCGTGGAGCTGCACTGCGCCGCGCTGCCCGAGGCGCTACTGGAGGTCGAGCTCTTCGGGCGCGAGGCCGGCGCGGGTGGTGCGCCGCACAAGCCGGGCCTGCTGGCGCGGGCCCAGGGCGGCACGCTCCTCCTCGACGAGATCGGCGAGCTGAGCCTCGGTGCGCAGGCGCGCGTCGAGACCTTCCTGCAGGAGCGCGCCTTCGTGCCCGTGGGCGGCGGCGCGCCGCGGAGCGCCGACGTGCGCGTCCTGGCGGCGAGCACCAGGGACCTGCAGGCGGCCGCGGCGGCGGGGACGTTCCGGCCCGAGCTCTACTACCGGCTGAACGTGGTGCATCTGCACGTGCCGCCGCTGCGCGAGCGCCGCGAGGACGTGCCGGCGCTGGTCGCGCACCACCTGCGGCGCATCGCCGAGCGCGAGCGCGGCCGCGCCAAGACCGTGACCGCCGAGGCCATGGCGCTCCTGCGCGACTACGCCTGGCCGGGCAACGTGCGCGAGCTGCAGAACGTGGTCGAGCGCCTGGCGGTGTTCGCCGGCGGGCGCGAGTCGATCGGTGCCGGCGACCTGCCCGCAGAGATCCGCGCCAACCTCGCCCCGCCGCAGGCGCCGACCACCTACGCCGACGCCACCAGCCGCTTCGACCGCGAGTTCTTCTCTGCGCTCCTGACCCGTTGCCGGGGGAACGTGACCAAGGCGGCGGAGACCGCGGGGATCTCCACAGGACAACTCCGGGCCCGCATGCGTGCGGCAGGGATCGACCCCGACCAGTTCCGCTGAGTGGCCGGCGCGTGGCCGGACGGGCGCCACCGCGTTGCGCCACGCCGGCCGAGACGCCACGATCGGGCCGTGATTCCCAAGCTCGAATGGACCGGCGTGCTGCCGGCGATCACGACCCCGTTCCGTGACGACGGCGAGGTCGACCACGCGTTCCTGGCCAGACACTGCCGCTGGCTGGTCGACCAGGGCTGCCGCGGCGTGGTCGCACTCGGTTCGCTCGGCGAGGGCGCGACCCTGGAGCCGGACGAGAAGCACGCGATCCTGGAGACCTGCGTGCACGCCCTGCAGGGCAAGGCACCGGTCATCGCGGGCGTCGCGGCGCTGAGCACCCGCCGCGCGGTGCGCATCGCCCAGGACGCGGAACGCGTGGGCTGCAAGGGACTGATGGTGCTGCCGGCCTACGTGCACAAGGGCGAGTGGCGCGAGGCGCGCGCGCACGTGTCGGCGGTGATGGCGGCCAGCGGCCTGCCCTGCATGCTCTACAACAACCCGATCGCCTACGGCACCGACTTCCAGGCGCCGCAGGTGGCCGAACTCGCGGCGCGCCATGCCAACCTCCAGGCGGTGAAGGAGTCGAGCGGCGACGCGCGCCGCGTCACGGCGCTGCGCGCGCTCCTGGACGGGCGGCTGACCCTGCTGATCGGCCTGGACGACATGGTGACGGAAGGCGTGGAGGCGGGCGCGCGCGGCTGGGTCGCGGGGCTGGCCAACGCGCTCCCCGGCGAGTCGGTGCGGCTCTTCGAGCTGGCCCTGGCCGGACGGCGCGAGGAGGCGTTCGCGCTCTACCGCTGGTTCCTGCCGCTGCTGCGCATGGACACGGTCCCGGAGTTCGTGCAGCTCATCAAGCTGGTGCAGCACGAAGTCGGGATGGGCGGTGAACACGTGCGCCGGCCGCGGCTGCCGCTCGAGGGTCCGGCGCGCGACGCGGCACTGGCCACGATCCGCGCGGCGCTGGCGTCGCGTCCCGCGTCGTGAGCGATGCGCGGGGGGAACCGGGCGGCGCCCTGATCCTCGGCGGCGCGCGCCCGTGGGGGCGCGGCGCGGCTTACCGGGCCGAGGATCCGCGCGACGGCACGCCGCTCGGACCGGAGTTCCGCGACGCGGACGCGGCGCAGGTGCACGAGGCGTGCACGCTGGCCGCGGAGGCGGCGCCCGGCTGCGCGGCAGTGGGACCGGAGCGCAGGGCGGCGTTCCTGCGCGGCATCGCCGCCGAGCTGCTGGGGCTCGGCGATGCGCTCCTGGCGCGCGCCGGGCGCGAGACCGCGCTGCCACCGGGACGCCTGATGCACGAGCGCGCGCGTACCGTGCGCCAGCTCGAACTGTTCGCCGACGTCGTGGCCGAGGGGTCGTGGGTGGACGCGCGCATCGACCGCGGCAGGCCCGGGCCCGAGCCTGCCGCCCGCCCGGACCTGCGCCGCATGCTCGTGCCGCTGGGCCCCGTGGCGGTGTTCGGCGCCTCCAACTTCCCGCTGGCGTTCTCGGTCGCCGGGGGCGACACGGCGTCGGCGCTCGCCGCCGGTTGCCCCGTGGTCGTGAAGGCGCATCCCTACCACCCCGGCACGAGCGAGCTGGCGGGCGAGGCGATCGCGCGCGCGGCGGCGCGCGCGGGGCTGCCGGAGGGGACCTTCGCGCTCCTGCACGGCCGTGCCCACGCGGTGGGGGCGGCGTTGGTGCAGCATCCGGCCATCGCGGCGGTGGCGTTCACCGGCTCGGAGCGGGGCGGGCGGGCGCTCTTCGACCTCGCCATGCGGCGGCCGCGGCCGGTCCCGATGTACGCGGAAATGGGCTCGAGCAACCCCGTGTTCGTCCTGCCGGGCGCGCTGGCCGAGGGCGGCGCCGCGCTGGCCGGCCGCCTCGCGGCGTCGGTGGCCCTGGGCGTGGGTCAGTTCTGCACCAACCCGGGCCTGATCGTCCTGCCCGACGACGGCGGCGCCGCCCCCTTCGTCGCCGCGCTCGCGGCCGCCCTCGGGGCGTGCGCCCCCGGAACGATGGTGCACCGCGAGCTGGCCGCCGGGTACGCGCGGGCCCTCGCCGAGCTGCGCGCGATCCCGGGCGTGCACGAGGTGGCCCGGGCGGCCGCGGTGCAGGGCGCGCCGGCGGTCGCGCCTGCGGCACTCCTCGCGATGGACGCCACGGCCTGGCTGGCCGCACCGCGCGCGCAGGCGGAGGTCTACGGGCCGGCGACGATCGTCGTGCGCTGCGCGTCGCAGGCCGCGATGCTGGCGGTGGCGCATGCGCTGCCCGGCCAGCTCACCGCGAGCGTGCACGCCGGGCCCGGGGACGAGGCGGCGGCGCGCGCGCTGGCCGACGTGCTGGCCACCCGTGCCGGACGATTGGTGTTCGCCGGCGTCCCGACCGGCGTCGAGGTGTGCGCCGCCATGCAACACGGCGGCCCGTACCCGGCGAGCACCGACCCGCGGGTCACCTCGGTGGGCACCGCGGCGCTGCTGCGCTTCGTCCGCCCGCTCTGCCTCCAGGACGCGCCGGCCGCGCTGCTGCCGCCCGAGCTGCAGGAAGGCAATCCCCGCGGCATCCTGAGGATGGTCGACGGAGCGGTCGGCCGCGACTAGGGCACCTCGACCCAGAACCAGCCGCGCAGGTCGCCGACACGGAACCCGGTGGCCTGATCCAGCGGATAGGTGCGGGCCAGGGCCGCGCGCACCGTTGGCGGGATCTCCTCGGGCAGGCCGTGGCAGGTCACGCAGACCGGCTGGAGCTGGATGGGCAGGAGCGCGGCCAGTGCGCCGTCGTCACGGCGCAGGTACACGGCGTCGTCGGCGCGCATCTCGACGTACGCCGCCGCCCATGCCGGGGGCGCATTGTTCGGCGTGCGGCGGCGGAAGGAGGTGCGGCCGATGGCCACCCCCTCGCGCGCCGCCACCTCGCGCGCCAGCACGCCGGCGCGGTCGTGGCAGACCTCGATCGCCGCCTCGGGTCCGCGCGCCTGGATCACGCCCTGCAGCTCGCCGAGGAGGGCCTTGCCCAGCGCGTCGCGTGCGGCGAGCGCGCGCTGCACCCTGGCCTCGGTCGCGGGGTCGAGTGTGGGGACGGTGATCGGGGTGTAGTGCGCCTGCCGCGTGCAGGCGCCGAGGCCGAGCAGGAGCAGGACGACCACCACCGGGGCGAACGCGCGCATGCCGGCATTGTCCGCGGCGGCGCCTCCCCTCGCACCGTTCAGCGTGCGGGCTGCTCGGCGCGGGCCTTCTCCTCGGCCACCAGCCGGGGGATCAGCTCGCGCAGGCGCTCGGCGCGCTTGAGCGGATCGGGGTGGGTGGAGAGGAACTCCGGTCCGCCGTCGCCCAGCTTGGCCATGCGCTCCCACAGGCGGGGCGCCTCGTTGGGGTCGTAGCCGGCGCGGATCGCGAAGCGCAGGCCGATCTCGTCGGCCTCGGTCTCGTGGTCGCGGCTGTAGGGCAGGAGCACGGCGAGGGTGCCGGCGAGGCCGAGTGCGCCGAGCACCAGCCCCTTGGTCTCGTCGCTCCACTTGGTCTCCTCCAGCCCGGCGGCGGCTCCGGCCATCAGGAGCTCGGCCACCAGACCCTGGCTCATCCGCTCCGCGCCATGGCGCGAGGTGGCGTGCGCGACCTCGTGGCCCATGACGATCGCGATGCCGTCCTCGTTGGCGCAGATCGGCAGGATGCCGGTGTAGAAGGCGATCTTGCCGCCGGGCAGACAGAACGCGTTCACCACGTCGGGGGCGTCGAGGAGCTTGAACTCCCACTGATAGTCGCGCCCCGAGGCCTGCGCGATGCGCCGGCCGACGCGGGCCAGCATGTCGGCCTCGCGCGTGGTGGTCAGCACGCGGTAGTTGGCCGTCTCCTCGGCGTAGGCCTCCGCGCCGAGTTCGGCCATGAAGCCGTCGGTGAGGAAGGGCAGCACGAACTGCGAGCGCCGGGTCTCCTCGACCGTCTCGCAGGCGGCGAGGAGGCCGAGGGCCAGGAGCGCCAGCAGGGAACGCAGGAGGCGGTTGGGGAGCATGGCTCTGCTGGATCGAAGAGCGGCAGACGCGGCGAATCCACACGCGTTCCGGCTCCGGGCCGGGGCCGCAGGGGCGGGGGACATGCGGTCAGCGCGCGGCGCCACCGGCGGCGCGGGCCTTCTCCTCGGCGACCAGCCGGGGGATCAGCTCGCGCAGGCGCTCGGCCCGCCGCGCCGGGTCGGGGTGGGTGGAGAGGAACTCCGGACCGCCGTCGCCCATCTTGGCCATGCGCTCCCACAGCAGGGGCGCCGCGTTCGGGTCGTAGCCGGCACGGATCGCGAAGCGCAGGCCGATCTCGTCGGCCTCGCTCTCGTGCTCGCGGCTGAACGGCAGCATCACGCCCACCGACGCGCCCACGCCCAGCGCCCCGAGCACGGTCTCCTTCTTCTCGGTGCTCATCTTGCCCAGGTCGAGGCCGACGGAGACCCCCGCCAGGACGATCTCGGCGGCGAGGCCCTGGCTCATGCGCTCGGCGCCATGGCCGGAAGTCGCGTGCGCGACCTCGTGGCCCATGACGATCGCGACGCCGTCCTCGTTGGCGCAGATCGGCAGGATGCCGGTGTAGAAGGCGATCTTGCCCCCGGGCAGGCAGAACGCGTTCACCACGTTCGGTGCGTCCAGGAGCTTGAACTCCCACTGGTAGTCGCGCCCCGAGGCCTTCGCGATCCGCTGGCCCACGCGCTCGATCATCTGCGCCTCCTTGGTGCCGCGGAGGACCTTGTACTTGCCGGTCTCCTCCTGGTAGGCCTGCGCGCCCAGGTCGTTCATGTAGGAGTCGGTGAGGAAGGGCAGCCGCAGCCGGCGGCGCCCGGTCTCCTCGACCGTCTCGCAGGCGGTGAGCAGGGCGGCTGCGAAGAGGAGCAGGAAGGGGCGTGGCACGCGCTTCACGTGCGCTAGTGTAGTCCGATCCCCATGGAATCCACCGGGCCCGACTGGGAGCAGTACTACCGCAGCGGCGAGACGCCGTGGGACCTGCGGGGCGTGACGCCGCCGCTGCAGGCGCTGGCCGAGGCGGGCGGGCTCGCCGCGCGCGGCCTCACGCCCGGATCGGCGGTGGCGGTGCCGGGCTGCGGGCGCGGCCACGATCTGCGGTACCTGGCCCAACTCGGCTACCGGGTCACGGGGTTCGACCTGGTCCCGGCCGCGGTGGAGGAGGCGCGGCGCCTGCTCGCGCTCAACCGGGCCGAGGGCGAAGTGCTCTGCCGTGACTTCCTGGGCCTGGGCGAGGAGCTCGCCGGGCGCTTCGACTGGGCGTACGAGTACACGTTCTTCTGCGCCCTGCCACCGCACCTGCGCGGCGAGTTTGCCCGGGTGACGGCGGCTCTGCTGCGCCCCGGCGGGTACCTGCTGGCGCTCACCTTCCCGCTGACGGCGGCCGCGGCGGCCCCCTCGGGGCCACCCTACCTGGTCCGTGAGGAGGACCTCCAGGTGACGCTGGCCCGACACTTCACCCTGGCCGCATCGTTCGAGGCGGAACGGAGCGCGCCGCGCCGCGCCGGGGCGGAGCGGTGGTACCTCTGGCAGCGGCGCTGAGCCGCGGCGGGCGCGCGCGGCTGCGTGCCTTGCACCGGGCGGACTCCTGGCCCATGCTGCGGGGATGCACCAGGAGATCGTGATTCTCGGCGGGGCTCGCACGCCGATGGCCGAGTACTCGGGCACGCCCGGCTACGGCCTCTTCAAGGACCTTTCGGCGATCGAGCTGGGCGCGATCGCAGTGCGCGCCGCGCTGGAGCGCACCGCGGTGAAGCCCGAGCAGGTCGACCAGGTGTTCATGGGCAACGCCCTCCAGACCAGCGCCGATGCCATCTACGGGGCGCGGCACGTGGGCCTGAAGGCCGGGCTGCCGATCGAGGTCCCTGCGCTCACGGTCAACCGCCTGTGCGGCAGCGGCATCCAGTCGGTGATCTCGGCGACCCACGCGCTCAAGCTCGGCGAGGCCCAGCTCTGCGTGGCGGGAGGCATGGAGAACATGAGCCAGGCGCCGCACGTCCTGCGCGGCGGCCGTGAGGGGTTCCGCTTCGGCAGCCAGCCGATGCTGGAGGACCTGCTCATGGCCTCGCTGATGGACCCGTTCTGCGGCTTCTACATGGCGCAGACGGCCGACAACGTGGCGCGCAAGTACGAGATCCCGCGCCAGGCGCAGGACGAGTACGCCCTGCGTTCGCACCAGCTCGGCGCGGCGGCAGTGAAGGCCGGCAAGTTCGCGGCGGAGATCGTGCCGGTGAAGGTGAAGCGCGGGCGCGACGAGGTCACCGTCGACAAGGACGACCACATCAAGCCAGACACCTCGCTGGAGGCGCTGGCGAAGCTGCGCCCGGCCTTCTCCAAGGACGGCACCGTGACCGCGGGCAACGCATCGGGCATCGTGGACGGCGCGGCGGCGCTGGTGGTGACCACCGCGGAACAAGCCCGGCGCCTGGGCCTGAAGCCCAAGGTGAAGATCCGCTCGTACGCCGTGGCCGGCGTCCCGCCCGAGCTGATGGGCATCGGCCCGGTCCCCGCGATCCGGCGTGCCGCCGAGCTCGCCAAGGTGCAGGTGAAGGACCTCGACCTCATCGAGATCAACGAGGCCTTCGCCGGGCAGTACCTGGGCTGCGAGAAGGCGCTGGAGCTGGACCGCAGCAAGGTCAACGTGAACGGCGGCGCGATCGCGCTGGGGCACCCGCTGGGCGCCACCGGCACGCGGCTCCTGCTCACGCTCGTGCGGGAACTCGAGGTGAGCGGCAGGCGGCTGGGTTGTGCCAGCGCCTGCATCGGCGGCGGCCAGGGCATCGCCATGATCGTGGAACGGGTCTGAGGGGCGGGCCGGCACGATGAGCGAGACCCAGGGCAAGCGCACTTCGATCCGCCTCACCGGCCGCGTCCTCTACCTCGCCGAGGACCCCGCCGAGCTGAAGGCCCAGCTCTACGACGGCAAGCGGCTGCGCCACGACCCGCAGCGCAAGCTGGTGGACAACATCTCCACCGACGAGCTGACGCCGGGCTGGGTCTGCTACTACTACGACGAGACGCTGGCGCGCTATTGCCTCGTGGGCCTGCGCGGCAACCACGTGCAGAAGGACGCGATCGCCAACGGCGGCTTCCAGGTGATCGTGAGCGGGCTCTCCAAGGGCTGCGGCAGCAGCCGCGAGACCGCGCCGTTCTCCGAACTGAAGGCCGGCGTCCAGATCGTGTTCGCCCGGACCATCGAGAAGATCTACGGGCAGAACTGCCAGAACATCGGTCTGCTGACCTCGACCGACTTCTCGCTGCTGGAGCGTCTCGAGCGTGGCGAGGAACTCTCGATCCACGAGTTCACCAAGGGCCTCGACGAGATCGCCACGGCGATCGTCGAGAGTGGCGGCCTCTTCGCCTACAACCGGCGCCGGCTCGCCGGCGAGATCGTGCCCAAGGTGCCGCAGACGGGGCCGCGGCCCATGACCCTGGTGGAGAAGATCGTGGCCAGCCGCGCCATCGCCGACGCGAAGACCGGGCGGCTCGGCATCCCCGCCGTGCAGCCCGGCGACGCGCTCTTCGTGCGCACCGACGTGCGCTTCAGCCACGAGTACGTGACGCCGATGGCCGAGTCCCTGTTCAAGATGGGCCTCGGCAAGGACGCGCGGATCCAGGATCCGGCCTCGGTGTACGCGTTCCGCGACCACCTCACCTTCCTCGACCGGGTGATGCCCGAGGCGCACGTGAAGATGGGCCTCCGCGAGCAGGCCGCGAGCCTCGCCACCGTGCAGGAGCGCTTCGCCGGCGAGCAGGGCGTGCGCCTCTATGGCGAGGTGGAGCGGGACGGCAGGGTGGTCGGCTCCGAGGGCATCTGCCACAACATCGTGATCGAGGAGATCGCGCTGCCGGGGCAGGTCGTGGTCGGCACCGACAGCCACACGTGCATGGCCGGGGCGCTGGGCTGCTTCGCGTTCGGCGTCGGCTCGACCGACATGGCCAACTCGTGGTTCACCAAGGACGTGCGCGTGCGCGTGCCGGAGACCGCGCGCGTGAACCTGCGCGGCGCGCTGCGTCCGGGTGCCACCGCCAAGGACGTGATGCTGCTGCTGCTCAGCCACGAGTTCTTCAAGACCGGCAAGGGGATCGGCAAGGTGCTGGAGTTCGGCGGCCCGGGCGTGGACTCGCTCTCCCTGGATGAACGCGCCACGCTCACCAACATGGCGGTCGAGGCCGGCGGCTTCACCGGTATCGTCGCGGCCGAAGACGTCGTGCTCGACTACCTCGTCCAGATGCGCGGGCTGCAGCGCGAGCGCCTGCTGCCCCTGATCCAGAGGCCGGATCCCGACGCGCGCTACCTGACCACGTTCGACATCGACCTGGCGACCATCGAGCCGATGATCGCGACGCCGGGCGACCCGCGGAACGGCGTGCCGCTGCGCGAGCTGCGCAGGGACCTGCGCATCGACATCGCCTACGGCGGCTCGTGCACCGGCGGCAAGAAGGCCGACATGGACATGTACGCCAGCGCGGTGCGCCGGGCCCTGGCCAAGGGCCGCACGCTGCCGGCGCACGTGAAGTGCTACATCCAGTTCGGCTCGCAGAAGATCCGCGACTACGCCGAGACCATGGGCTACGTGCAGCTCTTCCAGCAGGCCGGGATCGAGCTCATCGATCCGAGCTGCGGCGCGTGCATCAAGGCCGGGCCGGGCGTGTCGGACCGTCCCGATCAGGTGACCGTGTCGGCGATCAACCGCAACTTCCCGGGGCGCTCGGGGCCGGGGCAGGTCTACCTGGCCAGCCCGCTGGTCGTCGCGGCGAGCGCGTTCCTGGGCCGCATCGGCTCGCCCGACGAACTCTGACCGCGGACGCCGCTCGGCAGCAGGCGCCGTTCACAGCGTCACCTCGACCTTCTCGACGGCGTTGGCCTGCAGGGTCACTACGCGCTGCGCGGGCGGCGTGTTCGCACGGCGCACTTCGAGGACGTAGGAGCCGGGCGGTACCGCGTCGAGCAGGCGCACCGGCCCCGGACCCGGCAGCGCGTCGGCCCGGGTGAGCGAGCTGCCCTCTCCGCGCTGGTGCCAGCGCGTGGTGCGGGCCTGTCCGTCCGGCCACAGCAGGCGCGCCCCGACCTCGGGCCCGAGCAGCATGCCGTTGCCGTCGCGCACGGTGAGCTCCAGCTGCGCCCCTTCCTGCAGCTCGAGGAGCTGCAGGACGGACTGGCTGCCGTCGTAGGCCAGGCTGTGTTCGGCGGGCCGGTGGGTGAGGACCTCGCCCTCCGCGTCGAGGGCGTGCAGGACGAATCGGTATGGCCCCGCGCGCAGGTCGGGCAGCTGGTAGCGCCCGCGCTCGTCGCCGCTGCGCCGGTGCCAGAGCAGGGCCTGCCGTGCCGGGTCGGCGTCGGCGGCGAAGCACTGCACCGAGACGTGGGGGACCGGCCGTCCGTCGGGTCCGCGCACCAGGAACACGATTCCGGCGCCACGCGATGCCGGCTCCAGTTCGACCCGCAGGCGCTGGCGGGGCGCCTCCTCGGTGAGCAGGACCGGCTCCTCCAGCGAGGGCTCGTAGCCGTGGGCCTCGACGCGCAGGGTGGCCGCCTCGCGCAGCGCCAGCAGGACCTCCATGGGATCGCCCTGCACGATCCGCTCCTCGCGCGGCTGGCCGCTGCGCCGCAGGGTGACCCGCACCAGGGGGATGCGCTGCTGCGTGGCACGGTCCACGACCTCCAGGAGCACCGCGGGCGCGGGCCCAGGCGTTGGGGCCGGTGCCTCGGTGGCGGCGGGCGGAGCCGGGACCATCTGGGGGAGGGACTCGGTCCGGGCGGGGACCCGTTCGCCCGCGGGGACGCGGTCCGGACCCCGCTCTGCCGGTGCCTCGCCTGGGGCGGTCGGCGGCGCCGGCTCCTCGCCGCCACGCAGGGCGAACCACGTAGCGGCGGCGAGCAGGACCAGCAGGGCGGCGAGACCGAGCGCGCGCATGGCGGTGCATGTTGCCACGCCGCGGGGCGGGGACGATGCCCCACGTTGCACAGTGCCTTGGCCGAGGTCCGATGCTTCACCTGCCTCGCCACGCGTCCTCACGCAATTGCCCCCGCGGGCGCGCGCCACTACCGTGCGCCGTTTCGCGTCTGCGCGCGTTCCTACCATGAGCAAGGTCTACGACATCGGAGTTCTCCCCGGCGATGGCATCGGCGAAGAGGTGGTGCGCGAAGGGTTGAAGGTGCTGACCGCCGCCGAACAGGTGTTCGGCTTCAAGACCCGGCGCGAACACCTGCCCTACGGCGCGGACCACTTCCTGAAGACCGGCGAGATGATGCCGGACGCCGCGTTCGACCGGATCCGCCAGATGCACGCGGTGCTGATGGGTGCGATCGGCGATCCGCGCATCGAGGTGGGCAAGCTCGAGTTCGCGATCATCGCGGGGATGCGCTTCAAGCTGGACCTCTACGTCAACCTGCGGCCGATCAAGCTCATGCACGAGAGCCTCTGCCCGCTGAAGGACAAGGGGCCGGCCGACGTCGACATGGTGATCTGCCGGGAGAACACCGAGGACGCCTACACCGGCATCCACGGCTACTTCAAGAAGGGCACGCCCGACGAGGTCGCGCAGCAGACCATGCTCTACACCCGCAAGGGCACGGAGCGGATCGTGCGCTACGCGTTCGAGCTGGCGCGCAGGCGCGGGCCGAAGCCAGGGGCCAAGGCGCCCAAGGTCACGCTCATCGACAAGGCCAACGCGGTGCGCGCGCAGGACCTCTGGACCCGCACCTTCGCCGAGGTCGCACGCGAGTACCCCGGGATCGAGACCGATCACGCGTACATCGACGCGGCGTGCATGTGGATGGTGAAGAACCCGGAGTGGTTCGACGTCGCGGTCACTCCCAACCTCTTCGGCGACATCATCACGGACCTCGGCGCGATGATCCAAGGCGGCATGGGCATCGCCGCGTCCGGCAACATCCACCCCGGGCAGGTCTCGATGTTCGAGCCGATCCACGGCTCGGCGCCGAAGTACCGCGGCCAGAACAAGGCCAACCCGCTCGCCACGATCATGGCGGTGTCCCTGATGCTCGACCACGTGGGCGAGTCGCGCGCCGCGAGCGCGATCGAGCAGGCCGTGGCGAGCCTGATCCGTTCGGGGCGGATCCGCAGCCTGCAGGCCGGCGTGCACGGCACCGACGAGCTGGGCACCCTGGTCGAGCACGAGGTGCGCGCGGCGGTCGGCGCACGCGCCTGAGGATCCCGCCGCGGAACGGCGTGGGGATGTCGGACCACGCGTCTCGGTGTGGCGGGGTCCCGGCAGCCGCCTAGACCCGTGGCGGGTCGGTCGGCACCTTCCAGGCGCACGGTGCCGCCGGCGCGCAGCGCCCTTGGGCCGCCTCCGGACCCGGGCCGCAGGCGCGATCGCCGGTGGGCCGGATTCCGGTGCGCACGGGCAGCGGCTGGGGTGGGTCGCCGGCGGGCGGAAACGGGGCAGAGGGAGCGTTGCGGTCCATCACCGAATACGGAACTACCGTATCGACTTCGGGCAGGATCCTGGAGTCGTGATCCCAAGTTGCTAGAAGTGAATCAGTTGAGGCAGAACATCCTCAGGCTCGCCAGGCTGCGGGGCTGTCTCGTAGATTCGGTATGGCGGAAACCAAGGTTTCCATCCCGCTTGCAGGATTCTGGCCTTGATACAAGCGATTTACCGCCCCCGGAACGTCGCGCGCATGCCAGGGGCCGTATAGACGCGCCGACCCAACGACGAGGAGATCGATGTCCCGACTGCTGACTGCACTCACCATTCTCGCCCTTCCGCTGGCCGCCCAAGAGGCCGACGCCCCCAAGCCCATGAAGGCGCCCGCGCCTGCGGCTCAGGTGCAGGCATCGGCGGAGGCGGAGAACCTGCTCTTCCGCGCCTTCTGGCTCGACCGCTCCGAGCGGCGCGCCCCCGAGGCGATCGAGCTCTACAAGAAGTTCCTGGAGCAGGCTCCCAACCACCGGCACGCCAGCACCGCGGCCGGCTACACCCTCAACCTCCTCAACCGCACGGGCAAGACCGAGGACGCCGAGGCCTTCAAGACCAAGTACGCGGCCCTGCTCAAGAACGTCGAGGCCCGGCCCGGCGTGGCGGACGCGGGCGAGGGTCGCCCGCAGCCCGAGGGCCGTCCGGGCGCCGGTGGCCGCGGCGAAGGCCGCGGCGGTGAAGGCCGCCCGCAGGGCGGAGCCGGAGGCGCCGGTGGCCGTCGGGGTGGTGCGATGGGCCTCATGCAGAAGCCGATCACGGAGATGACCGACGAGGAGCTGACGCAGGTGCAGGGCGGCCTCGAGCGCATGACCGGCATGCTCGACCGGATGCGCGAGATGGGCCGCGCCGAGGACGCCGACAAGATGGAGGCCCAGCTGAAGAAGTTCGGCGAGTCCCTCAAGGCCGGCAAGAAGGACGAGGCCGAGAAGGCGCGCCAGGAGCTGATCAAGCTCTTCCCGCGCCGCGGCGGCGGCAACTGAGCCGCGCCGGACGCCCGGCTTCCGGAGATTGCGGGGCCGCGCCTGCTGCAGGGTTCCCGCCGCGATCCGCGGCGGCGGGCCCGCAGGAGGCGCGGCCCCGCGCCATTCCCGGGCGGCCGCCCGAGGATTCAGGGGACGGGTCGCCCCTGCGCCGTTCGCTTCGCGCATCATGCGTGCGATGCGGCCCGATCCGGTGCGCCTGGAGGTCTTCCACCAGCTGCTGACGGCGATCTGCGAGGAGAGCGGCGCGGTGCTGCAGCGCAGCGCGGTGTCGCCCAACATCCGCGAACGCCGGGACTTCTCCTGCGCGCTCTTCGATGGTCGCGGCCGCCTCATCGCCCAGGCCGCGCACATCCCGGTGCACCTGGGCTCCGCAGCCGAGTCGGTGGCCGCGGTGCGTCGCGCCTTCCCGCTCGAGCCCGACGACGTCGTGATCCTCAACGACCCGTTCGCGGGCGGGACGCACCTGCCGGACCTGACCATGGTCCGGCCGGTGTTCGTGGGGGCCAGGCGCCGTCCCGCGTTCTTCGTGGTCAATCGGGCCCATCACGCCGACATCGGCGGCGCCGTGCCCGGGTCCATGGCCGCCGCGACCGAACTCCTGGCCGAGGGCCTCGTGCTCCCGCCCGTGAAGGTGCGCAGCGCGGGTGTGCCGGTCGCGGGCGTGCTGCGCCTGCTGCTGGCCAACGTGCGCGGCGCGGCCGAGCGCGAGGTGGACCTCGCCGCCCAGGAGACCAGCCTGCGCGCGGCCGAGCGGCGCCTCCTCGAGCTGGTCGACGCGCAGGGGCTGCGCACGGTCGAGACCTACGCCGCGCACCTCATGGCCGCCAGCGAGCGCATCGCCCGCTCCGTGATCGCCGGGCTGCCGCCCGGCGTCCACACGGCGAGCGACGTCCTCGAGGATGACGGCTGCGGGGGCGGACCCTACCCGATCCGCGTCGCGCTCCGCGCGCATGGCGGGCGGCTGCGCTGCGACTTCCGCGGCAGCGCGCGGCAGGCCCGCGGCGGCGTGAATGCCAACCGCAGCGTCGTCCTGGCGGCATGCGTGTACGTGCTCCGCTGCCTCTGCCCGGACCGGCTGCCGACCAACGACGGCCTCTTCCGCGTCCTCGAGGTGCTCACCGAGCCCGGCTCGATCCTCGATCCGCGGCCCGGGGCCGCCGTCGCCGGCGGCAACGTCGAGACCAGCCAGCGGCTCGTCGACGTGCTCCTGCGCGCCCTGCTGCGCGCGGTCCCGGAGCGCGTGCCGGCGTGCTCTGCCGGCACGATGAGCAACCTCTCGTTCGGCGGGGTCGATCCGCGCACCGGGCGGAGCTTCGCGTTCTACGAGACCCTTCCGGGAGGCGCGGGAGCGGGCGCGACGTTCGACGGCACCTCGGGCGTCCAGACCCACATGACCAACACGCGCAACACGCCCCTGGAGGAATTCGAGCGGCGATTCCCCGTGCGAGTCCGTGCCTGGACCCTCCGGCGCGGGTCCGGCGGCGGCGGACGCAACCGCGGCGGGGACGGCGTGACCAAGGAACTCGAAGTGCTCGCGCCGCTCACCGTCTCGCTCTTCGCCGAGCGCCATCGCGGCGGACCGCCGGGTGCGCGCGGGGGCAGGCCGGGTCGCGCGGGGCGGGCGGCGGTGCTAGGGCGCGACCCCGCCGTGCTGCCTGCCAAGTGCACGCGCACGCTGGAGGCGGGCCAGGTCGTGCGCGTGGAGACGCCGGGCGGCGGCGGCTACGGCGCGTGAGGCTCCTCGCGCCGGCGCTCGCCCTCGCGTTGGCCGGGTGCGTCGTTCCGCACCGGCCCGCGCGTCTCGAACTGCCGGCCACCGCCGACGCGCAGCTCTTCGCGCGCATCCAGCTCGCCGTGCAGAGCCTCTATCCTCGGCTGGAGGAGATCGACGCCGAAGGATTCCGGATCCGCTCCGCCTGGCATCCGTGGCAGCCGGGGGAGCGTCCCGCGCAGCGCCGGGCCAGCGTCTTCCTCCTGGACCCGCACACGCTCGCGGTGGTGGTGGAGGCGCGCTACCTGCAGGATCCGTTCCTGGGCGAAGTGGGTTGGTCGAGCGTCCAGATCTCGGCGGAGTCGGAGGGGCACTTGCTCCGCCAGATCGAGGCGCTGGTGCGGGGCCCCAACGGCGCGGGTCACTGAGTGAATGCGGATGTGTCCTGGACCTCCTGTCCAGACAAAGAGTTGCGTCCGTATTGATCTGAGTTTTGTTTGGACGTGAGGCGCGCGCGACCCAAGGAGTGCGCGCGCCGGGGAGTGTCCGGCGCCCTCCCGATCCAACCAAACCAGACACCAGATCCCATGAAGTCACTCCTGTTCGGATCGTTCCTGGCTCTCGCCACGGCCAGCACCGCGCTCGCGCAAGACCCACGCCTCACGGTGATCCACGGCATCTCGGGTCTCCCCGCGCCGGTCGAGGTGTTCGCCAACGGCGGCCGCCTCTTCTCCTTCGACTTCGGCCAGAGCCGCGGGCCTCTCGTCCTCTCCCCCGCCACGTACGCGATCGAGGTGAAGCTGAACGGCCAGACCGTGCTCTCTGCCAACCCCTCGCTCGCCGCGGGGAAGGACTACACGGCCATCGCGCACTTCCGGCCGGTCACGGGGATCACCCTCTCGCTCTACGAGAACGACATCGGCGACCTGCCCCGCGGGCAGGCCCGACTCAGCGTGCGGCACACCGCCCAGGCCCCCGCGGTGGATGTCGGTCTCGACCAGAACGGCCAGCGCGTCGCGACTCTCCAAGGTCTCGCGAACCCGGGCGAGGCCAAGTCCGACATCGCCAACGGCGCCTACCGCGCAACGATCTTCCCCGCCGGCAGCGGCAGCGCCGTGTTCGGCCCCGCGGACCTCGTGCTCCAGAGCCGTGTGCACACGATCGTCTACGCGATCGGCTCCCTGGCCGGCGGCACGTTCCGCCTCTTCGTGCAGTCGATCGACCTCAACCCGGTCTCGTTCGCGGCCGAGGGCGTCGCCTGCGGCGCCAGCAGGATCGCCTCGAGCGTGAGCAACCCCGAACTCGGCGAGACGTTCGAGTTCGTGCTCGACGGCGCGCGGCCCAACGTGCCGGGCATGCTCCTGGTCGGTGTCAGCAGCACCCGGCTCGGCGGGCTGGTGCTGCCCCTGGACCTCGGCTACCTCGGCGCGACCGGCTGCACGCTCTACACGAGCGGCGAGGTGATGCTGCCCTTGACCACCGACGGCGCGGGCCGCGCCACCTACCGCGCCGCGGCGCCCGGCTTCCTGGCGGGCACCCGGGGGTCCGCCTACGCGCAGTTCATCCACATGGCGCAGGGTGCCAATCCATTCGGCATGCAGCTGAGCAACGGCCTCGCGATCCGCTTCCGCTGAGCCGCCCGCATCGCCCCTAGCCCGCGAGTGCGGCCAGCGCCGCGCGCAGGCGGGGGTCGCGCGGCGCGCGCCTGTGGGCCCGCTCGATGACCCGCAGCGCCGCTCCCGGCCGGCCGCGAGCCTCGCAGAAGCGGGCCAGGGCGAGCGCCGCAGCACCGGGCTCGGCCTCCCACGCACGCGCGCGCCGCAACGCGCGCGCTGCGGCGCGCAGGTCGCCCTCCGCGAGCGCCGCCTCGAAGAGCCAGAGCTGCACGCCGGGATCCCGCGGCGCGAGCCTGGCCGCCGCCTCCAGGCAGGCGCGGGGGTCCGCGGTGCCGCGGCACAGCCGCATCGCCTGCGCCAGTTCCTCCTTGAGGTCGCGGGGCAGCGGCCTGCTGCAGAGCACGGCCCGGATCCGGCGGATCCGGCGGCCGCGCCCGCGTGGATCGGGCCGCGCCCGCCGCGCCTCGTCCACGAGGTGGACGAGGCGCGCATCCCGCAGCAGGTCCGCGGCGAGGCCGGTCAGCGCCTCGACCAGGCGGCGGCGCCAGAAGCGCATGAACTCGTCGCCGTAGCCGAGGCGGATCGCGACGTCGGTGCAGGCGCTGCGCACCTCCCGGGGACGGAGTCCCAGGCGTGCCGCGGTGGCGGTGGCGTTCACGCGGCCGTTGCCACGCCGCTCGGCCGTGGCCAGCAGCGCCTCGGCCCGCGCGCGCATCGGGCCGGCCGGCACGAGGGCGAGCGCCGACTCGGCGCCGCGCAGGCCCTCCGGCGCCGGCGGCTCCTCGCAGACTTCGTCGAGAGAGGCGCAGCGGCCGCGCAGGCGCATGCGGTAGTAGCTCCGCTCCAGCAGGCGGAACCAGCGGGCGTTGCGCTCGCGCGGCGACAGGCCGCGGATCTCGGGCTCATGCAGGAGGCAGTCGAGGGCCAGATCCTGGCGGAGATCCTCGAGGACCTCGGGATGCAGGCGCGGATCCAGACCCTTCCAGCGCCGCAGGTGCGTGATCAGGGCCGGAAGCGCCTCCCGGACGAAGCTCTCGGCCAGGGGCAGGACAGGTTCCGGGCCGGGGGGGCCGTAGTGCGGCATGGTGCGGATCTCCCTGGTGGCATGGTTGCGTTGAAACAGAATCCGATGTTTCTGTGCACAGGAAGTCAAGACGGCAACGCCTCGGTGCCGGGTTCTCGCCCGGCCGTTATGCTCCCGCGCTTTTCCGCGAGCGACCCTTGACCCGGAACCCTTCCAAGTCCGCGGCCTGCGTCCTCGGCGTCCTGTGGGGCGACGAGGGCAAGGGCAAGATCATCGACGTCCTCGCTCAGGACGCCGACGTCGTGGCCCGGTACGGCGGCGGCCACAACGCCGGTCACACGCTGGTCTGGCGGGGGGAGCGCCTGGTCCTGCACCTGATCCCGTCCGGGATCCTGCGGCCCCAGGTCCTGAACGTGATCGGCAACGGCGTGGTGGTCGACCCCTTCCATCTGCGCAACGAGCTGGAGGGTCTGGTCGCGAAGGGGGTCGAGGTGCGGCTGGGGACCAACCTCCTGGTCTCCGAGCGGGCGCCCTTGATCCTGCCGCTGCACCGGGCGCTCGATCAGGTGGCGGAGCACGTCCGGGGCGCCGGCCGGATCGGCACCACCGGCCGGGGCATCGGCCCCGCCTATGCCGATCGGGCCAACCGCAGCGGACTGCGGGTTGGCGATCTGATCCGCCCCCAGCGGCTCGCGGCGGGCCTCGAGCATCTGCTCGCGGAGAAGAACCCGGTGCTGAAGGCCTTCGGACTGCCCCCGATCGAGGCCGGGCCGCTGGCCGAGGACCTGCTCCGGATCGGCGAGGGGCTCGGGGCCGCGGTCGCCGACACCGGCGCGGTGCTGCGCCGCGCCCTGCGCGACGGCCGGAGGGTCTACTTCGAAGGAGCGCAGGGCGTCCTGCTCGACGTGGACCACGGCACCTACCCGTTCGTGACCTCGTCGAGCGCGTCGAGCGGCGGCGTGGCGATCGGCTCTGGCGTGCCACCGGCCGCGATCCAGCGGGTGGTGGGGGTGGTGAAGGCCTACGCCACGCGCGTCGGCGAGGGGCCGTTCCCCAGCGAGCTCGCGGACGCCACCGGCGAACGCCTGCGGGTCGCGGGACGCGAGTACGGCTCGACCACCGGGCGGCCGCGCCGCTGCGGCTGGTTCGACGCCGTTGCCTGCCGCTACTCGGTGGACGTGGCCGGGATCACCGAACTGGTGGTGACCAACCTGGACGTGCTGCGCGGCTTCGACCCGATCCGCGTCGCGGTCGCCTACCAGGTCGCCGGCCGGCGCGTCACCGAGTTCCCGGCATTCGATCTCGACGAGGTGCGCCCCGAGTACCAGGACCTGCCCGGGTTCCAGGAGGACATCACCGGCGTGCGGCGCTTCGCCGACCTCCCCGCGGCGGCCCAGCGCTACATCGAGACCCTCGAGGGCCTGGCCGGGGTCCGGGTGGGGTTGATCTCGGTGGGCCCAGCCCGCGAGCAGGTGATCTGGCGGTGAGGCGCGCCCGATCGTGCACGCGCCGCGCTGCCAGGGCGGCCGGGCGAGGGGCGTCGTGAGCGAGGCCCCGGACGACCTCGTGGTCCCGCGCTCGATCGCGGTGATCATGGACGGCAACGGCCGCTGGGCGCGGAAGAAGGGTTGGCAGCGGGTGCGCGGCCACGAGCACGGCATCACGGCGGTGCGCGAGACCGTGACCGAGTGCGCGCGCCTCGGCGTGCAGGCGCTCACGCTCTACGCGTTCTCGGAGGAGAACTGGTCGCGGCCCGAGACCGAGATCGCGGCGCTGATGAGCCTCCTCAAGCGGTTCCTGGTGGAGGAGCGGCCGACCCTGATGCAGAACGGCGTCAAGCTCGTGCACGCCGGCCGGCGCGAGCGCCTGTCGCCCGAGGTGCTCGCCCTGCTCGCCGAGAGCGTGGCGCTCACCGCCGGCAACGACCGCATGACCCTCTGCCTCGCGATCAGCTACGGCGCGCGTACCGAGCTGGTCGACGCGATGCGGGCCATCGCCCGCAAGGTGGCCGCCGGCCAGCTCGAGCCCGAGGCCATCGACGAGGCCACGATCTCCGCGCATCTCTACCGGCCCGAGCTGCCCGATCCGGATCTGCTGATCCGCACCGCCGGCGAGCTGCGCGTCTCCAACTTCCTGCTCTGGCAGATCAGCTACGCCGAGATCTGGGTCACCGATCTGTGCTGGCCGGAATTCCGCAAGCAGCACCTCTGGCAGGCCCTGCAGGCGTACGGCAAGCGTGAGCGGCGCTTCGGCCGGGTGCCGTCATGACCACGATCCCGGCCAGCGGCCCGGCCAAGGGGCGCAGCGAGCTCAAGACCCGGCTGGTCTTCGGCCCGCTCCTCCTCGTGCTGGTGGGCCTCTGCTACTACGCCGACCTGCGCTGGAGCCAAGGCTACCTGTCGGCGGGCGTGCTGGGCCTGCTCGGCATGGCCGGCCTGCACGAGTACGTCGTGATGCTGCGCCGCGCCGGCTTCGCCGTGGCCGCGGATTTCCTCTACCCGCTGTCGGCCGCGCTCTTCGTGAGCGCGTTCTTCTTCCAGTGGCACTCGATCGACCACGAGCTCTACCCGCTCGCGATCGGGACGATCCTCCTGCTCTTCCCGATCGCCACGCGCTCCCTGCTCCGCGACCACATGGCCAAGGGCCTGGAGGAGCAGGGCGCATCCCTGCTGGGCTTCGTGATGATCGCGTGGACCATGTTCCTGGCCCAGGGCATGGCGATCCGCCACACGCCATCGGTGCTCTACGTGGTGCTGGTGTGCAAGGGCGGGGACATCGGCGCCTACTTCGCCGGGATCGCGCTCGGCCGGCGCAAGATGATCCCGCACGTCAGCCCGGGGAAGACCTGGGAGGGTGCGGCCGGCAGCCTCGCGGCGTCCTGCGCGCTCGCGGTCCTGCTGCGGCCCTGGCTGCTCCAACCCGAGGTGGACCTCGGATTGACCGCGGCGGTGGGCGTCGGGATCATGCTGAACGTGACGACGCAGGTCGGTGACCTGATCGAGTCGCTGATGAAGCGCCGCTGCGGCGTGAAGGACTCGTCGGCGCTCCTCCCCGCGCACGGCGGTGTGCTCGACCTCGTGGACAGCCTGCTCTTCTCCTTCCCGGCATTCTTCCTCGTGCTCTGCCGACTGACTTGAAAGACACCACGGCCGACGAACTGATCCCGGTCCGCAACTTCGAGGAAGCGCGCGTCATCCTGGGCCCGCTCGACACGAATGCGCGCCTGATCCGCGACCTGCACCAGGTGAACGTGCTGGTGCGCGACGGCAACCTGCGCCTGGTGGGCAAGTCCCAGGACATCGCACGGGTGCGGGTGCTCCTGGAGGAGGGCCTCGACGCCTACCGCAAGGGGCGCGGCATGACCACCGCGGAGATGGCGCGCCTGATCCGCGGGGGCAGCGACGCGGGGGCGGCCGCCGACCCGTCGGCCGCCCCGCGCACCGCGGAGTCCCGGCCGTCGCTGCCCGAGTCGCGGCGCCTGGTCGAGCCCCGCACCGTGGGCCAGCGCCGCTACTGGGACGCGCTGCAGAACGAGGCGGTGGTCTTCGGCGTCGGACCCGCGGGGACCGGCAAGACCTACCTGGCGATGGCGGCGGCGATCGAGGCCGTGCGGCGTGGCAACGCGCGGCGGATCGTCCTGGTGCGTCCCGCGGTCGAGGCAGGGGAGAAGCTCGGCTTCCTGCCGGGCGACTTCCAGGCCAAGGTCGATCCGTACCTGCGCCCGCTCTACGACGCGCTGCACGACCTCCTCGACCAGGGCGCCCGCCACCGCTACCTGGAGAACGACGTCATCGAGGTGTGTCCGCTGGCCTACATGCGCGGCCGCACCCTGAACGATGCCTTCGTGATCCTGGACGAGGCCCAGAACACCACCGTGCCGCAGATGCTGATGTTCCTCACCCGCCTGGGCGAGAATTCGCGCATGGTGGTGACCGGCGATCCGGGCCAGGTGGACCTGCCGTCGTCGGTGCCCTCCGGCCTGGCCGACGCCCTGCGGCGCCTCGCGGGCGTGGCCGGCGTGGTGCAGATCCACCTGGGGGCCGAGGACATCGTGCGCCATCCGGTCGTGCAGCAGATCCTGGAGGCGTACGGCAAGGTGCCTCCCATCCACCGCGATGCCGAGCCGCCCGCGAAGGGCTGAACGGCGCGGGCCCGGGCCCGGCCGGATCTCCGTGCTCGGGGCCACCCGGCACCGGGTGCCGCGCGCCTTCGTGCTCGAGGTGGTGCGTGCCGCGCTGCGTCACGGCGGGCGTCCGGACGCCGAGGTGTCGGTGCTGCTGACCGACGACGCCGGCATCGCCGACCTGCATGGCCGGTTCCTCGGCGACCCCACGCCCACCGACGTGATGTCGTTTGCGCTCGACGACGGCATCGACCTGGTGGTGAGCGTGCCTTGCGCGCGGCGCGAGGCGCGCCGGCGCGGACACCGGTGGCGCGACGAACTCGCGCTCTACCTCGTGCATGGCGTGCTGCACGCGTGCGGACACGACGACCACGCCACGCGCGCGCGCGCACGCATGCGACGCGCGGAGCGCGCGATCCTCGCCACGCTCGCGCTGCAGGTCGCACGATTTCCGTGAGCGAAGCGAGCACGAGGCCGTTGCACTCGCGGAACTCGGCTCGCTACACTGCGCGGCCGTCATGGTCGACACGACCACGCGGATCTGGTGAACGTCGATGGTGTCCCGCACCGCTCACGGTCGTAGCACCTCGACGCATCGAGTCGTGGAGGACGCCACGCGCGACGCGCGTGGCGGTGGCGACGGTCTCTTCCTCCGCTACGCCGGCTCGCGCAGCACGGCGCTGCGCAACCGGCTGGTCGAGCGCTACCGCAACCTGGTGGAAGCGATGGCGCAGGGACTGGCCGGGCGCCTGCCCAACTCGGTGGACGTGCAGGATCTGGTGCAGGCGGGGGTCTCGGGCCTGATCCAGGCGATCGAGAACTTCGTGCCGGAGCGCGGCACGCACTTCCTGGCGTTCCTGCGTCCGCGTGTGTACGGCGCGATGCTGGACGAGCTGCGGCAGATGGACTACCTGCCCCGCAAGCACCGGCGGCGCCTGCGCCAGCGCGAGGCCGCCGTGAACCGCCTGCGCGCGCTCCTGCAGCGCGAGCCCTCCGACAGCGACGTTGCGGCGGAGCTCGGCGTGTCCGAGGTCGACCTGCGGCGCAAGTACGGATCGCGCCTGCGCACCCCTCCCGCCCCGTTCGCGCGCGGCCGCGACGCCGAGGAGGGTGGCGAGGCGGGTGACGGCATGGAGCAGCTCGCCGACGAGGCCTGGGTGTCGCCGATCGACGTTCTGCAGCGCCAGGACCTGGTCGAGCAGATCGTCCGCTCCCTGCAGCCGGTCGAGTGGAGCGTGCTCCGCCTGCTCTACTTCGAGGGGCTGACCGGCAAGGAGGTGGCGCGGCGGCTGCGCCTCTCGGCGTCGCGCATCTGCCAGCTCCACGGCCGGGTGCTCGTCAAGCTCAAGCGCCTGCTCGGCGAAGGCTAGGCGTGACGGACGCACGGCAGCCCGAGCCCGTGCCCGGCACCGACGTCCGTCACGTCGTCTGGCGCGACGACCGCCTGCACTGCGAATCGGCCGACCTCGCCGCGCTCGCGGCGACCCACGGCACGCCGCTCTACGTCTACAGCGAGGCGGAGATCTGCGACCGCTTCCAGCGCCTGCGCGACGCCTTCGGCCCGGAGACCCGGATCTGCTTCGCGGTCAAGAGCAACAGCAACCTCGCGGTGCTGCGGCTGCTGCACCGGCTCGGCGCCGGCTTCGACCTGGTGAGCGGCGGGGAGCTCCTGCGCCTGCGCGCCGCGGGCGTGCCCACGCAGCGCTCGGTGTTCGCGGGCGTGGGCAAGGACGAGTGGGAGGTCGAAGCGGCGCTGCAGGCCGGGATCCTGTTCTTCAACCTCGAGTCGCCACACGAGATCGAGCTGCTGGAGCGCGCCGGCATGACGCGCGGCGTCCGGGTGCCCGTGGCCGTGCGCCTGAACCCCGACGTGGATCCGCGCACCCACGCCTACATCTCCACCGGCAAGAAGGAGAACAAGTTCGGCCTGGGGCTCGACACGGCCGGCGCCGCGGTGGAGCGCATCGTCGCGAGCCCGCACCTCAGCCTGGTCGGCTACCACGTGCACCTGGGCTCCCAGGTCGCCAGCACGCAGCCGTACCTGGAGGCGCTCGAGCGCGTGCAGGAGTTCCTGGCGGGCGCCCCGGAGCGGCGCAGCGGCCTGCGCTACCTCGACCTCGGTGGCGGTTTCGGCGTGCGCTACAAGCCCGGCGACCCGGTCCTCGATCCGGCCGAGCTGGGCGCGGCGCTGGTGCGGCGCGTGCGCGGCATGGGCCTCGAACTGCTGATCGAGCCGGGCCGCTTCCTGGTGGCGGAGGCCGGCCTGCTCCTGACGCGCGTGCTGGGCACCAAGGGCTCGGGTTCGGTGCGCTTCCTCCTGGTCGATGCGGCCATGAACGACCTGATCCGCCCCGCCCTCTACCAGGCCAGCCACCCGGTGGTGCCCGTGGTGCGACCCGATCCGGACGCGCCCCTGGGCACCTTCGACGTGGTCGGCCCGGTGTGCGAGAGCAGCGACTTCCTGGCCCGGGGGGTGATGCTCCCGCCGCTGCACCGGGGCGACCTCCTGGCGGTGCTGGTCGCGGGCGCGTACGGTGCGGTCATGGCCTCGAACTACAACTCGCGACGCCGTCCGGCCGAGGTGCTGGTCTCGGGAAGCGAGGCGAAGCTCGTGCGGCGCCGCGATCGCTTCGAGGACCTCTGGGCCGCGGAGCTGGACACGTGACCAGGCGACGGGTGCGGGTGTTCTGCCTGCTGCTGCTGGTGCTCGGCACGGCCGGGTGCCAGTTCTTCCAGAACGAGTTCTTCACCCTCGATCCCACCCCGCCTCCGCCGCCGCCGGTGCAGGCGCAGCCGTGGTGAGTCCGGGGCTGCGGGCGCTGCTCGCCTCCGCCGAGGGTGCCGGCGTCCTGGCGGGCGAGGGAGTGGAGCAGGGCAGCGCCGTGCATCCCGTCTGCGGGGACGAGCTGAGCCTGAGCTTCCGGATGGACGGGGATTGCTTCGCCGAGGTGCAGTGGCAGGCGGTGGGCTGCCCGGCCTGCATGGCCGTGGCGGCTGCGCTGCCATCGGCGTGGCGCGGCGCACCCCGCGCCGCGGCGGCGCACTTCCTGCATGCGCGCCTCGAGGCGCTCGGCGGGCTCGCGCCTCACGAGCGGCATGCCGAGGCGCTGGCGCTCGATGCCCTGCGCGCCGCGCGGCCGCGGAGGCGCTGATGGCCGGGCGCTTCCGCGATTTCCTCGAGCGGTTCCGGCGCGCCGGCGCCGACCCGGACCAGAACCGGCTCGCGGCGATCGTCCAGCTCAGCCGGGGACTGGCCATGGCCGAGGATCGGCGCCAGCTCCTCGGCGTCCTCCTCGACGAGGCGGTCGCCCTCTTCGGCGCCGAGCGCGGGTTCCTGATCCGCGCGCCCGACGCCCAGGGCGAGATCGAGGTCGACCTGGCGCGCAGCCTCGATCGCGAGCCCGTGCGCACCCCGCGCGCGAAGATCTCGGCCACGATCGTGCGCCGCGCGCTGGCCGAGCGGCGCGGCCTCTTCGTGGCGGACGCGGCCGAGGGCGACTTCGGCGCGGCGCAGAGCGTGGCCGACCAGCGCCTGCGCTCGGTCTTGTGCATGCCGCTCCTGGTGGGGGAGAGCTGCCTGGGCTGCCTCTACCTCGATCACCGCTTCCAGAGCGGCGTGTTCCGCGAGCAGGATCTGCCGTGGTTGCAGGCGTTCGCCGACCAGGCGGCGATCGCCCTGCACCTGCATCGCCTGCTGGACGACAACCGCGCGATGGCCGCCCGCCTCGCCGAGCGCAACCGCGAGCTCGAGGTGCGCCTCGCCCGCCAGGAACACGATCTCGCCGCCCTGCAGCCCACCGCGACCCGCGCCGCGCTGCGCCATCCCCATCCCGAGATCCTCGGCAGCTCGCCGGCGCTGGTGCGCTGCCTCGAGCTGCTGGAACGGGTGGCCGACCAGGACCTGCCGGTGCTGCTCACCGGCGAGAGCGGCACCGGCAAGGAGCTCTTCGCGCGCGACCTGCACCGGATCGGCCCGCGGCGCTCGCGGGCGTTCGTGGCGGCCAACCTCGCGGCGCTGAGTCCGTCGGTGGTGGAGAGCGAGCTGTTCGGACACGTGCGCGGCGCGTTCACCGGCGCCGACCGCGACCGCGTCGGCCTCCTGCGCGAGGCCTCGGGGGGCGTGCTCTTCCTGGACGAAGTGACCGAGATGCCCGCCGACCTGCAGGCCAAGCTGCTGCGCGTGCTGGAAGAGCGCGCCGTGCGCCCGGTCGGCAGCGACCGCGCCGTGCCCATCGACGTGCGGCTGGTGGCCGCGACCAACCGCGACCCGCTGCAGGCGGTCGCGGAGGGGCGGCTGCGGCGCGATCTCTACTACCGGCTCGCGGCGGTCACGATCGCGATGCCGCCGCTGCGCGAGCGCCGCGGCGACATCCCCGAACTGGTCGCGCACTTCCTGGCCGAGGCGGCCGCGCTGCGCGGCGGGACCGCACGCCGGGTCTCTCCCGAACTGGCAGAGGAGCTGCAGCGTCGGACCTGGCCCGGCAATCTGCGCCAGCTGCGCCACGAGATCCTGCGTCTCGACGCGATGGCCACTGGGGAGACGCTGGGCGTCGAGTCGCTCCCGGCCGAGGTCCCGGAGAGCGTGGGCCAGACCCTCGACCTCGCCGCGCTGGAGCAGTGGGCGATCCAGCAGGCCCTGCGGCGGAGCGGGGGCAACAAGGCGGAGGCCGCCCGCCTGCTCGGCATCAGCCGTCGCGCCCTCTACAACAAGCTCGGCGAGAAGGGCCCCGAGGGCGCCTGAAGGGTCCCCGCGCCTGACCAAGGCGTGCATTTCGTGCACACGTGTGCAGGATCGGGCGCCCCGCGACGCGCCGCGGCGAAGGCAAGTCCTTGTGGCATGGCGCGTTGGAGATCCGCGGCCGGGGCACGGCGCTTGCCTTGTGCCTGGCGATGCGTGCCCCTCTCCTGGCCCTGGGTCTGTCCCTCTGCGCCGTGCCCGGCACCGCGCAGGAGCCGGCCCGGGATCCCGCACGCACGGAGCCGTGGCTGGCGACCCGGCTGCCCACACCGCTGATCTACCTCGTCTCCCAGGCCCTCGACGGCAGCGAGGCCTCGCCGTCGCGCGATCCGCTCTATCTGGCCCGGCTCGGACTGCGGCTCGTGCAGGGCGAGGACGAAGGCGACGTCGCAGGCCTTGGCGGCAGCGCATCGGCGGTGCTGCAGCGTCTGCTGCAGCGTGCCGGGGGCGAGATCGAACTCGCGTTCTCCGACCTCCTGCCGCGCGAGGGCCGTCCGGGCCTGCCGGTGCTGGTGTTCCGCGCGGGCCTCGACGAGGCCACCGCCAGATCGATGGCGGAGGTCCTCGGGCGCGGCGAGCTGTCCCGGAGCACCCGCACCATCGATGGCCACTCGATCCACGCGCTCGGCGATGCGGGGGGCAGCGGGGACCTGGAGGTGTGCCTGATCGGCCGCGACCTGATCGTCGCCAACCACTCCGCAAGCCTCGACGCCGTCCTCACCGCGCGGCGCGCCGGCACGTCTGCGTCGCGCGAGACCCTGGCCTTGAACCGTGACTACCAGACGATGCGCGGGCGGCTCGCGGCGGAGGCGGGGACGGTGACGGTGTTCGCGGACTGGAAGCGGGTCCAGCAGGTGCTCGCGCCGCGGGCGGCCGTGCGCGTGCAGCAGCTCGCCGACTGGTTCGGCCTGACGCCGGTGCGCAGCGTGATGCTGAACCTGAATCCGCAGAAGGACGGCGTGCAGAGTTCGATCTGCGTGGCGCGCGACGACAGCGGCGAAGGCTGGCTGAACTGGATCGCGCCCGCACGCGGCGCCCAGCTCCAGGCCGGTGTGCCGCGTGGCAGCCTGGGCGGCGCGGCCTTCCATCTCGACCTGGAACGCGTCCTGCGCAGCGAGGTCCCGCTCGGGTTCGGCCGGGTGCGCGCCACGCCGAGGAGCGGATTCCGGGCCATGGGTCTGGATCTCGAGCGGAGCATCCTGCGCCGGCTCACCGGCTCCGCCTCCGTACAGCTCCTCCTGGTCGGCACGGCGGAGGAGATCCAGCCGGCGTACACGTTGCGCGCCAAGGACCGCTCCGCCGCCGCCGCGCTTTACGGCGAGATCCGCCGCAACCTGCTGCAGATGGGACTGGGCGTGGTCCGGACCGTCGCGGGGGGTGTGGAGTGCCTGGCGATCCACATGCCCCAGCTCTCGCAGGACCCCGTCGCGTTCCTCACGGTGGCCGACGACGCCCTCCTGCTGGGACTGCACGCCGGCACGCTCCCCGAGGCCCTGGCGGCCATGCGGGGCGCGAAGAGCCGCGGTCCTGGCCTGCAGAACGCTCTCCAGCGCCTGGGCGCGGGCAAGCAGCCCAACCTGGGCGCCGTGTTCTCCTTCGAGCTGCCCGGACTCGCGGCCAACGCCGGCGAGCCGGCGCCTGCTCCTTCCCGTCACCACGGTGCGTTGCGCGTCGAGGACGGCATGGTCCGGATCGACGTGTTCTCGCAGTCCTGACGGATCGCTCTTCCACAACTCGACATTCTCGACGCGGCGGGGTCGCGCGTGCCGGAAGCCCATTTCTGGGGCAGGCAAGGGCGACCGACTCACCGATCCCGCCCGTCCCCTCTTCGACCGGGGGCCGCTGCACACGATTGGGGCAGGCAGTGGGCGGCTCCCGGTTCTCTCTCCCGACGCGCGTTCGGCGCGCCGGGAGAGGGACCCTCGCGCGGGCCCGCTGCCGCGCGCAGGCCGCATCGCTCATGGGCGGTGCGGAGTCGGGGGCCCCAAGGCCCATTTCTGGGGCAGGCAGGGCCGACCGGGACCCCGACTCCGCAGGCCCGATTCTCTCTCACCCTGGGGGCCGTCCCATTTTCTGGGGCAGGCAAGGGACGGCTCCCGGGGGGTTTTTTCCTGTGCCGCAGGCGGCGCGCTTCGTCGCGCCCGCCCGGCTCAGAACACCTCGAACCAGGCGCGCGGCAGGCGCGGAACCCTGGCGGCCTCCGGCACCAGCGCGGAGTACGCAAACTCCGCCTTGCCGCCCATGCCCAGGAAGCCGCGGGACTGCAGGTAGCCTGGGTCGAGCTGGCCGCTCCACGGCACGACCAGCGCATCCACGTCCGGCGGGGCGAGGCGCACCAGGGCGTGGTCGAGGAACGCGTGGCCCTCGTCCTCGTCCATGCCGGTGGTCACGACGAAGTCGACGTGCACGTCGCGCCTTGGCTTGGGCGCCACGAGATCACGGACCCTGCCGGCCACCAGTCCGTGCAGCCGCCCGTCGCGCACGCAGAGCACCGTCCGGGTGAGGGCGCTGGTGGCGAAGAGGTGCTCGATGTCGGCCTCGGGATACACCTGCGCCAGGTCCAGGCTCGCGGCCTGGGCCGCAAGCAGCTCGCTCACCTGGGCGCGCCAGCTCGACTGGTAGGCGACCAGGTCCCCGGGGCAGTGCGGCAGTGCGGTTCCCCGACGCACGCCGTTGGGACGCACGAAGAAGCGCACCTCCGCGATCGCCGTCGCCGGGATGCCGGCGATCTTGAACATCATCGCGATCAGCTTGTTCGTGTTCGGGTCGTGGTGGAACACGGTGTAGAGGTGCGTGAACCCGGCCTTGCGCGCGTTCTCGACCACGCGGCTGAGCATGCGCACGGAGAGCGAGGGGTTGCGCACCTCGGGATGCACGCTCAGGAAGCTGGTGAAGATGCCTCGGTCGCGGCTGGCTCCCCGCTGCGCGACGAACGGGATGGCCGCGAAGAACCCGGCCAGCCGTCCCTCGCGGCGCACCCCCACGATCATGTCGGGGCGCACGCTCGGGCGGCCCAGGTACTCGCGCAGCAGTTCGGGGGTGTAGCGCCAGGACGGGGGCTTCCAGGCCAGCCGCATCAGGTCGGCGGCGGCCGCCAGGTCGTGCACGGGTTCGACGTCTTCCCTGGGATTCTGGGTGGTCTGGTTCATCGCTTGGTACCTCCCGCGTCGTCGCCCGGACCGCGCCGCAGGAGCTCGCCCTCGCGCAGCACCTCCTGGGCCGCCATCACGGTGCCGTTCCAGCGCACCAGGTGGACGCGCAGGAAGCCATCGCCGCAGGCCAGATCGATCCCGTCGTCGTGTCGTGGTCCCAAGGTCCCTGCCGCGCATCCGGCCGGGTGCGTCCCCGGCGACGCCTGCACGATCTCCACGCGCCGGTCGCCGCGCAACAGGCCAGGGGTACCCCAGGGCGAGGGGAAGGGGCGGAAGTCGCAGGCCCGCACGAGGCCGATGCACCGGGCCACCGGGCCCTCGATGGGCAGCCACCCGCCCTCGGGCGGGGTGCGGCCCAGGTAGCGCCGTCGCGAAAGGTCCTGCGGCACACGCGGGATCGCGGTGCCACCTCGCCCGGCGGCCTCGAGCAGGAGCGAGAGCAGGCCCAGACCCTCGCGGATGCTGCGCTGGTTCAGGCGCAGCGCCGTGTCGGCTGCGCCGATCGGGAAGCGCCGCTGCCAGGCGATCGGCCCGGTGTCGATCCCGGGCTCCATGTGATGCAGCGTCACGCCATGCGTGCCGGCGCCCTCGTAGAGCGCCCAGCTGGCCGAGTCGAGGCCCGCGTACTCCGGCAGGAGGCCCGGATGGAGGTTGAACGCGCCCAGGCGCGGCAGGGTGAGCCACGGCGCGCGGATCACATGCAGCGAGTGGACGTTCAGGAGCAGATCGATCCCGGCCTGGCGCAGGTGATCGGGCACCGGCTCGCGCACGGCGTGGGCGGGCAGGGCTGGCACCCCCAGGCGGTGCGCCTCGCTCCACAGCGAGAACCCACGCCGCTCCGCCGCTGGTGGCGTGGTGAGCACCGCGACCGGCGGGACGCCGCGGTCGAGCAGCAGCCGCAGGGCCCCCAGGCCCGCGGACTCCTCCCCGACCAACACCACCTTCACGAGGCGGTCCTGGCTCGCCCGGCGCGGATCTCCTCCTCGAGGAACGCGGCGATGCGCGCCACGGTGCGGAACTTCTCGGTGTCCAGCGTCTCGAGGTCGGCCCGCACTCCATAGCGCTGTTCGAGCCGGAAGAGCAGCTCCACGAACGTGAGGCTGTCGAGGATGCCCTGCTCCAGGAGGTCGGTCTCCGCGTGCTCCACGGCGAGGTTCAGGTCCTGGTTGAAGAGCGCCAGGAGTTCGGTGCGCAGGGTCTCGGGATGCGGAGCCATGAGGGAGCGGGATACGGCAGTGCCGGATCCTCCACTTATCGGCCTGCCTCCGCCAGGAAGTGCTGGCGGAGTCGTGGGCGATCGACCTTGCCGTTCTGGTTCCTCGGCAGGGCCGGGAACGAGGCCCAGCGGGAGGGAAGCATGTACGAAGGCAGGAGGCGCTGCAGCTCCTTGCGCAGCGCCGCTGGCATGGGCGCTTCGCCGGCGCGGGGCGTGTACGCGCAGCAGATCACGTGTCCCTCGAAGCCGGGGCTCTCCACGGCCACCACGGCGCTCTCCTGCAGCGCGGGCAGTGTGGCCAGCGCGGCCTCGATCTCGCCCAGTTCGATCCGGTACCCGCGGCTCTTGATCTGTGCGTCGCGGCGGCCGCAGTAGTGCAGGATGCCGTCGGCGTCCAGGCGCCCCAGGTCGCCGGTGCGGTACACGCGGCCTCCGGGCGCCCCCGCCAGGGCAGGAAACGCGGCGGCGGTCTTCTCGGGGTCGCGCCAGTAGCCGGGGCTCAGGCCGACGCCGGCGAGGCAGATCTCGCCGATGGTGCCGCTGGGCACGGGTGCGAGCGCCTCGTCGAGTACGTACACGGCCTCGCCGCCGCAGGCCCGGCCGATCGGCACGGGTACGTGGAGCTCCCGCGGCACCGCCGGCACGTCGTACCAGGTGCTCGCGATGGTGGCCTCGGTGGGGCCGTACAGGTTGGTGAAGCGCACGCCCGGCAGTCGCTCCATCCAGTACGCCAGGGTGGGCGTGGGCAGGACCTCTCCGCACCACAGCACGCGGCGCAGCGCCGGCAGCATGTCCGGTCGCAGCGCGTCGAAGCTCATCACGTAGTTGAACACCGAGGGCACGGAGAACCACTGCGTGAGCGCGGACCTGGCCATGAACTCGACGAGCCGCCCGGCGTGCAGCGCCGTGTCCGCAGGCACGAGGTGCAGCTCGCACCCGCTGGTGAACGCGCCGAAGAGATCGAAGGTCGAGAGGTCGAAGTGCAGGGGCGGGTGGCTGGAGTGGCGGTCGCCGGCCTGGAAGCCGAAATGCGGCACCGCCCAGTCCAGGAAGCCGAGCACGTTGCGCTGGGTGAGGATCACGCCCTTGGGGATCCCCGTGGAGCCGGAGGTGAACAGGATGTGCGCCGGGTCATCGGGCCCGACCGCCGGCGCCATCGCGGCCGTGCTCACGGCGTCCAGGGCATCCGCGGCGAACGTGCGCGTCCCCGCCGGTGCGGACAGGGCGGCGGACTCGAGGGTGCCGAGCACGGCGGGCGCGGGCGTCCCGGGCACCGCGAGGGTCTCGGCCAGCAGGCGCGCGTGCGTGGCGCCGCTGAGGATGGCCCGCGGCTCGCAGGCGGTCACGATCCGGGCGAGGCGGGCAGGAGGGGAGGCGGGGTCGAGCGGCACGTACACCAGGCCCGCTTCCACGCAGGCGAGGATGGCGAGGATCGCGGCCGGAGTCTTGCTCAGCAGGATTCCGACGCGGTCGCCTGGGTGCAGGCCATGGGCGCGCAGCGCGTGGGCCAGGCGGTTCGTCCGCTCCGCCACTTCGGCGTAGGTCCAGCGTTCGGCTCCGGACACGAGCGCGATCGCCGAAGGGCGCGCCCGTACCTGGGCGCGGAACCGCTCCTGCAGCAGTCCGTTCACGCGCGCGCCATCGCTTCCGCCATCTGGATGGCCTTCTGCGCGTGGACCAGGTCGGCCTCGTCGCGCGGCACGTCGACGATCAGGGTCTTGAACCCGCGGCGGAAGTAGCCCGCGAGCTCGGCGGCCACGGTGGCGTGGTCGCCGACCAGGTAGGGGCAGAACGTCTTGTAGTTCTCGAACGGGTGCAGCCAGTACGGGCTGCGCCCCTGCGCAGCGGCCTTGCCCAGGTCCGAGAGCTGCTGGTGCCACGCGGAGTCCGAGACCTTCATCGCGAGCTGGTGGGTGATCTGGCCCTTGCGGTCCAGGGGGAAGCGTTCCTCGGCGATCCGCCACGCCTCGTCGGCGGCGCCGCGGGCCAGGATCCCCACCCGGAATCCACAGGGCAGGCCGGGCAGGGCTTCCTCGGCGTACTCCTCCGGCGGCTTGGGGTACTGCACGATGGTGGCCTCGATCGCCCGCGCCGCCTCGATGCCGGCGGCCGAGGAACCCGAGATCAGGATGCCCGGCGTCAGCCCTGGCTCGATCGTGGGCGTGAGCTTCAGCTTGTCGGTGCGGTAGTACTTGCCCGCGAAGCTCACCGCCTTGCCGGCCCAGAGGCCCTTCATGATCAGCGTGTACTCGGTGGTGCGGACGTAGCGGTCGTCGTGGGGCGTGTCGTCCCCGAGGGCCAGCAGGTCGTTCTTGAACCCGCCGGCGAGCATGTTGAGCCAGATCCGCCGCCCGTGCAGGAGGGTGAGCGTGCTGACCATCTTGGCGGCCGCGTACGGGTGCATGTAGATCGGCTGGACGGCGACCAGCGGTTCCAGGCGCTCGGTGCAGCCGAGGATGTCCTGGGCCATCAACCACGGGTCGACCAGCCCGTTGTCGGTGTAGACCAGGATGCCCTGCACCCCGTGGCGGTCGCTCCACCGGGCCACGTCGCGGGCGGTGGCGCGATAGGCGGAGCCATCGACGCACCCGTAGCTGGGCGGACAGGTGGTGAAGAGCTGGATCGCGCGGGAACGCGGCATGCGACAGGAGTGGATCGGCGCGGGCGGGCGTGGAGGTGAGGGCCCCGGGACTATAGCCGTGCCGAAGTGCCGTTCGCCCACCTCGCATCCGGGGTGGCAGAGCCTGCGCCCGAGCTGGTGCTGGCGTCGCGCGAACCTCCGGCGAGACTGGGGCAATGACCGCGTTCCTGGCCCTCGATCAGGGCACCACGTCGAGCCGCGCCCTGGTCTACGACTCTGCCGGACGGGAGCTGGCCCGCGCGCAGCAGGAGTTCACCCAGCACTTCCCCAGGCCGGGCTGGGTCGAGCACGACCCCGAGGAGATCTGGACCACGCAGTGGCAGAGCGCCGAACGGGCCTGGCGGGCCGCCGGCGCGCCACCGATCCTGGGCGTGGGGATCACCAACCAGCGCGAGACCGTGGTGGTGTTCGATCGCCGCACGTCGCAGCCGATCCACCGCGCGATCGTGTGGCAGGATCGCCGCACGACCGGGTACTTGCAGGCGCTGCGCGCCGGGGGGCGCGAGGCGGCGGTGCTGGACGCCACCGGCCTGCCGCTCGACCCGTATTTCTCCGCCGCCAAGATCGCCTGGATCCTCGACGCCGTCCCCGGCGCACGCGCCGCCGCGGAACGCGGGGAGCTCGGCGCGGCCACGGTGGACGCGTGGCTCGTGTACCGCCTCACCGGCGGGAAGGTGTTCGCGACCGAGCCCAGCAACGCCAGCCGCACCTCGCTCTACGACCTCGAGCGGGGCGGGTGGAGCGACGAACTCTGCGCGTGGTTCCGCGTGCCGCGGGCGATGCTGCCGGAGATCCGGCCGTCGGCGGGCGCGTTCGGCGCCTGCGCCACGCATGGCTGGCCGATCACCGGCGTGGTGGGCGACCAGCAGGCCGCGCTCTTCGGTCAGGGCTGCCTCGCGGCAGGGGCGGCCAAGTGCACGTTCGGCACGGGTGCGTTCCTGCTCTGCAACGTGGGCGAGCGCCGCCCGCATCCGCCGCGCGGCCTGCTGGCCACGGTGGCGTGGCGGCTGGGGGGCACCGACACCTTCGCCGTCGAGGGCAGCGTGCTGGTGTCCGGGGCGCTGGTGCAGTGGCTGCGCGACGGCCTGCAGCTCTTCGCCCATGCGAGCGAGGTCGAGGCGCTGGCCCGCTCCGTGCCGGACTCGGCCGGGCTGGCGATCGTTCCCGCGTTCGCCGGCCTGGGTTCGCCGCACTGGGACCCGGACGCGCGCGGGGCGATCTTCGGCATCACGCGCGGCGCCACCCGGGCGCACCTCGCGCGCGCGGCCCTGGAGGCCATGGCGCTGCAGGCCGCGGAACAGTGCGAGCTGTTCGCGCAGGCGTTGCACGCGCCGCTCGCCGAGTTGCGCGTCGACGGTGGCGCGGCCGGCAACGACCTGCTGCTCGGAATCCTGGCGGGGCTGGCGGGGATCCCGGTGCGGCGCAATGCCGACCTGGAGAGCACCGCGCTGGGCGCCTGCCGCATGGCGATGCTCGGCGCCGGCGTGGCGCGCGGACCTGCCGACCTCCCGCCGCTGGCGGCCGGCGCGCGCGTGTTCGCGCCCGGCGAGGTGGCGGTGGACGCGACCCGGCTGCGCCGCGCGTACGCCGAGGCCGTGCGGCGCAGCCTGGGCTGGGCCCGCGCGTCTGCGGGCGGTGGCGGCGGGGAGGACGCGCCGCGCCCTTGAACCGCCGCCGCGGCTGGCCGACCATCGCCGCGATGGCATCCGACCCCAAGGACGACGCTGCCGCACCGGCCCAGGAGCCGGAGTCCAAGCCGGAACCCGCGGTGACGGTCCAGGGACCGGAGGGCCAGGGAACCTCGCTCACCGTCCAGGAGCAGATCCCCGAGACGCTCTTCGTGCTGCCCCTGCGGCGCGCCGTGCCGTTCCCCAACCTGATGATGCCGATCCTGGTCGACTCGCCGCGGGCGCGCGAGATCCTCGCCAAGGCGGAGGCCAACCAGGGCTACGTCCTGCTCCTCACGCAGAAGGACCCCTCGATCGAGGAGCCGGGGCCCGCGGACTTCTACGACACCGGGGTGATCGCCAGGGTCCTGAAGACCCTCAAGCTCCCCGACGGCAACGCCTCGGCGATGAGCCAGGGGCTGCGGCGGGGGCGCATCGAGCGCTATGTGCGCGAGAAGCCCTTGCTGCTCGCCAAGGTCAAGCCGGTGGTGGAGCTGCCGCCGCGCGGCAAGCGTGCCGAGGCGCTGTTCCGTGCCCTGCAGAAGAACCTGCGCCGGGTGGTGGAGGTCAGCGGCACCTACGGCAACGAGTTCGCCACCGCGCTGCTGAACATCGAACAGGGCGACCAGCTCTGCGATTTCACGGGCTCGTACTTCCTCAAGAACATCGAGGACCGCCAGCGGCTGCTCGACCTGGTCGACGTCGAGCAGCGCCTGGAGGCGGCCCTCGAGATGGTGATGCGCGAGCTGGAGTTCGCCGAACTCGGCAACCGCATCCAGGAGGAGATCCGCACCAAGGCCGAGAAGGCGCAGAAGGACTACTTCCTCAAGGAGCAGCTCAAGATCATCCGGCGCGAACTGGGCGAGGAGACCGATGCCCGGCAGGCCGAGATCCGGCGCCTGGAGGAGGCGCTGGAGCGGGCCGGCATGCCCGAGGCCGCCCACAAGCGTGCCGAGGAGGAGATGGCGCGCCTCAAGACCACGCCGTCGGAGTCCGCGGAGTACAGCGTGGTGCGCAACTACCTCGACTGGCTCACCGCGCTGCCGTGGTCGAAGTCCACGCAGGACAACGAGGACCTGACCCAGGCACAGCGCGTGCTCGACGAGGACCACTTCGGTCTCGTGGAGGTCAAGGAGCGGATCCTGGAGTTCCTCGCGGTGCGCAAGCTCAAGCCCGCCCAGGCCGGATCGATCCTGTGCTTCGCCGGCCCGCCCGGGGTCGGCAAGACCAGCCTGGGCCGCAGCATCGCGAGGGCCATGGGGCGCAGGTTCTGGCGCTTCTCGCTCGGCGGCATGCGCGACGAGGCCGAGATCAAGGGGCACCGCCGCACGTACATCGGTGCCCTGCCCGGGCGGATCCTGCAGGGCCTCAAGACCTGCGCCTCCAACAACCCGGTCGTGATGCTCGACGAGATCGACAAGCTCGGCGCGGACTTCCGCGGCGATCCCAGCTCGGCCCTGCTCGAGGTGCTGGATCCGGAGCAGAACAGCGCGTTCCTCGACCACTACCTGGACGTGCCCTTCGATCTCTCGCGGGTCATGTTCCTCGCCACGGCGAACGTCCTGCCGCAGATCCCCGAGCCGTTGCGCGACCGCATGGAGGTGATCGAGATCCCCGGCTACCTGCTCGAGGAGAAGGTCGAGATCGCGCGCCGCCACCTGGTTCCCAAGGCCCTGGATCGGCACGGGCTGGCGCGCAGGCAGCTCTCGTTCACCACGCCGGCGCTGCGCCGCATCGTGGAGCTGCACACGCGCGAGGCCGGCGTGCGCAATCTGGAGAAGATGATCCACAAGGTGTGCCGCAAGGCGGCGCTCGCCGTCACCACCCGCAAGAAGCCGCCGGGCACGCTGAAGCCCGCGGACGTCGACGTGCACCTTGGCGCCCCGCGCTTCCTCGAGGAGGGCAAGCGGCGCGTGCGCGGCCCGGGCATCGTGCAGGGCCTCGCCTGGACCCCGCTGGGCGGCGACGTGCTCTACATCGAGGCCGTGCGCGCCAAAGGCAAGGGTGGCATGACGCTCACCGGCAGCCTGGGCGAGGTGATGAGCGAGTCGTGCCGGATCGCGCTCAGCTACCTCAAGAGCGCGGCCGCGGCCTACGGGCTCTCGGTGGCGACCATCGAGGAGAGCGACTTCCACGTGCACTTCCCGGCCGGTGCCATCAAGAAGGACGGCCCTTCGGCCGGCATCGCGATCGCGTGCGCGCTGGTGTCGCTGCTCAGGAACCTGCGCTGCCCGGCCGACCTGGCGATGACCGGCGAACTGACGCTGGCCGGCGAGGTCCTGCCGATCGGCGGCGTGCGCGAGAAGGTGCTGGCGGCGCAGCGGCTGCGCCTCAAGCGGGTGGTCCTGCCGGCGGAGAACCGGCGCGACGTGGAGGAGCTCAAGCCCGAGCTGGTGCGCGGGCTGCGCTTCACCTACGTGGAGGAATTCTCCGAGGTGTATGCGGCGGTGTTCGGCGCCGTGCCGGCGCGCGCCGCGAAGACCGTCGCGGCTGCAAGCCGTCCGCGCCGCGTCATCGGGGAGTGAGGCGGCGGGCGGACCTGTGCCCGCGTCCCCGCGGTGCACCGCTTCCAGCACCCCGGGGATGGGAGACAGCACTTGCTGTCGTCACCATCGCATGCCCGTGGTGCCCGGATCGGATTCCTCCCGCGGTGCCACCGCCACCGGCCGGCATGCACGCGATTCCGGCGGTGGCCTTCGAGCCCATGCGCTTGCGTGGGAATCCGGACCCGATCCTGCCGGAGTGGCGGAGGCGGACCCTCTGGGGCTGAGGAGCGTCGGTCCACCGCCGAGATCCAGCGCGAGAGCGCGGCTTCCGTGAGAGCAGCGGAGTGCGGCTCGCGACGGTCCGCGCGCCGGAGGGCGGGAGGGTCGCGGGCCTTCGCCCCCTCAGACGCCCGCGCTTGACTGGCCGCATGAGATGCCATGGCAACGCGCAGACTGCGCGCGGTGCTCCGGGGAACGGAGGGCGCGGCACGCGAGCAGGCGGCGCTCTAGGTTCCCCGGACCGCTGCGTAGTTGCGAGGTGTACGGATCCACCGCGAATCGCTCGCCCCGTCGCCATGAACCGTCCGTGAATCGCCTGGCCTGCGGTTCACGTTCGATCGTGTGCGTACGGGAGAGGTCGAGTCACGAGACCCGGCTCGCGTGGCCACCCCTTGTCAACTGGATCGAAACCAGCAGCGGTACCTTCAAAGGCACTGTGTCACGGGGTCGAACGGTGAAGTTGGCGATCTCCAGCTCTCCCGCTCTCGTTGCCGGCTGGCTGCTGGTGCAACCGGGAACATGGGTAGCAGTTCTGTCCGGGCACATGGGTGACACCTGGGACTCCCTGAGGCGAGGGCTCCAGCTGGAAATCCGCGTGGGAACGGACTTCGCGTGCGCTGGTACGCCCACCGGGTGGAGAGGATCTGGTTTCACTGGCTTCGTAGTCGCTCTCGCTGCGAACAAGGCGGATACCGGACCTTCGAGGCACTCCTTCAACGGCACACCCTGCCCACGCCACGGATCGTCCACCGCTAGGCCGCCGCGAGCGGACCTGGACCGCGAGGAACCGGATGCGGGAGACCTGCACGCCCGGGTCTGTGAGGGGCAGGGAGGGCAACCTCCCCGCCTACTCGGCACCGACACATGTAGACTTGCCGCTCCCGTCGCAATCGACGAGCAGTCCCACGGACCGGTCGCCACGAGGCCGAGTGCTGACCAGCCGAGGCAGGTCGTCCATGAAGCACACGCGCATCATCGTCACGCACTACGGCGGGCCCGATGCCCTTCAGGTGGTCGAGGAAGAGCGCCCCGAGCCGAAGGACGGCGAGGTCCGGGTGAGAGTCCTGGCCGCAGGCGTTTCCTTGCCTGACCTGATGGCGCGGGAGGGCTTCCACCCCGAGACACCGAAGGTGCCGTTCACTCCGGGCTGGGATCTGGTCGGTCTGGTGGAACGGCTCGGCAACGGCGTCTCGGGATTCGAACTGGGCCAAGTGGTTGCTGCGCTGCCGATCAGCGGTGCGTACGCGGAGTACGCCTGCCTCCCGCAGCGTGAGCTGGTCCCGGTGCCGCCTGGATTGGACCCCGCCGAGGCCGTCAGCCTCGTGCTGAACTACATCACCGCCTACCAGATGCTGCACCGTTCGGCCAGGGTGAGCCCTGGGCAGCGCGTGCTGATCCACGGCGCTGCCGGCGGAGTCGGGACTGCACTCCTGCAGCTCGGACGCCTCGCCGGGCTGACGATGTACGGCACTTGCTCAGCTCCGTCCGCGTCCGTGGTGTCCGACTTGGGCGGCATCGCGATCGACTACCGAACCCAGGACTTTGTGCAGGAGATCCACCGCCTTACGGGCGTTGGAGTGGACGTCGTATTCGACGGCATCGGCGGCCCCCACATCTGGCGATCTCGCAGAGCCATCCGCTCCGGCGGAAAAGTTGTAGCCTATGGTCTCACATCATCGCTGCAAGCGGGCCGATCGGCTCCTGGTCGCGGAGGGGGTCGTCGTCGCTTTCGCGAGATCAGGATCTTCGCCCTCTACCTCGCCGGGAGCTGGCTCCTTCCGGGCCGGAAACGTGTCGTCCCATACAGCATTCAGTGGCTCAAGCGCATGAAGCCGGCGGTCTTCCGAGAGGACCTCGTCACGCTGCTGGGACTTCTTCAGCAGCAGAGGATCAAGCCGCTCGTCGCGCAGCGACTTCCACTCACAGAAGCACGGCATGCGCACGAAGTGCTCGGAAAGGGTGGGTTGACGGGCAAGCTCGTGCTCGTGAACAACTGATCGTCATATGCGCTTCCTTCTGGGTGACCAGGATGAGCGCAAGGGCGCGGGGTGGTGACTCGTCGGGGCATGCACTCTCAATCCGATGTCGCGGATGGCGCGCAGCCGGTTCAGCATGGGTGCCTCAAGGCTGTCCCAGCCCTTGAGCATGAGTGTGGCGACCCGGATTCTCCTGCTCCACATCCCCCTGCTCGGAAGATCGATTACGGTTGGCGAAGCCTTGCGATTGGTACAAGTTCAGTCTGCTGCACTCGCCGATCCGCCGGCCGAGCTACAGCGGTGCGTGCGAGGTGGGCGGCGGCTGGGCGAAGGTGCGGGCCGTGGCCGAGTCGAGGGTCCGGAGCGCCGTGGGGAGCCGCTGCCAATCCGACATCGATCAGGCCGTGCACGGAAGGGACCGAGCGAGCGCGTGGCGCATATTCCCGGGGGGGTTTCCTCCTGGTGCTGCACGTGGAGCGCAGCCTGATGGCGGAGGAGGAGCTGAAGTGCAGGGTGGCAGAGGAGCGGGGGGTTGCGAAGCAGGGCGCTTGTCGGCACCATGCACGCGCCTTGCTGGAAGATGTGGCCGTCCGGCGGGGGCTCACACCTTGCCAGATCCTCGAGATCAAAGGCCTTGAGCATCGACCGTCCTCTCGGGTTCGCAGCATGTGATGAAATGGCACGGAGTACACTCGTGTGGCCGAACTTGGGTGCCGGTACCGACGTCGGTATTGGGGGAGTATGTGTCTATCGTGAGGATAGATCCTTGGGCCTCGCAGCAGGCGCATCCTACCCCAAGGCCGGCGGCAGATCGGGTGATCTCAGCGTCTGTGCAGGAGTCGTTGTCAGTGTCCGGTTGTGAAGGCGGTATCAGGGTTCCGCGTTACAACTCAACGGTAAGAGCGAGGAGTGATCCATGAAGCACTGTGTCTCTCTTCTGGTATCGGTTGCGGCTGTGGCGTTGGTCATCGTGCAGGGTGCGGACTCTCGTCAGGGAGTACGAGTGATCGAGGCGGGCGATGAGCTCGTGATTCGAGACGCGAAAGGCAGAAAGCGGATCGTCCTCTCTGCGCGAGACAATGACGAAGGGTTGGCTGTCATCGCCGTGTATGACGTCACTGGCAGGCAACGCGCAAACATCTCCGGGAGTGATAAAGGATCAGCGGTCGCGCTTGTCGGAAGCGATGGCAAGGTTGTTGCAGAGGTTGGGCATTCCGAGACGCAGCAGAGAAGCGTTGTGCGAGTGATATCACCGAATAGGGCTCACAGCACTCAGTTGGCTGCGGCGAACGAAGCTGCCATATGCCTCCTATCCGGTGGCGCCATGCAAGCAGATCTCGCCGTTAGTGATACACAGGGTGCCCGACTGATGATGAGGCCTGATGCGGGGGCGGGTGTGTGCGCTGTCAACGTGACTGCGGGTAAGGATGGTAGTGCCTCCTTGGTGCTGGATAACCCGAACAGCAAGGGTGTGTCGTTCTTGGAGACAGCCAGCGATGGTAATTGCAGGGTGGGTGTGCGGATGAAGGGGGCGGAGGAAGCAGTCGCAGGTGTGTCGTTGCATGATGGAGCCGCGCCGCTTCTGGTGGCATCCGGCGCAGCGGGAGGATCCGTGACCGTCGGATACAGACAAGAGGGTGCAGGCCTGGCCATTGTTGATGACAAGGGCCAGGCTAGGGCGGCGGTGCGATTCGATCCGAAGAGCGGTGAGGTAGCGCTCATGGCGAAGGACTCGGATGGCAAGATTCGAGCGCAGCTTGGTTGTAGCGGGAAGGTAGATAGTGGCTTGTTCTTGTTTGACGGCAGCGGTATCCCCCGCGTCATGGCCGGAATCCTCAAGGGCGAAGAACCGAGGATGGTTCTGAGTACCGGCAAGGGCGGGAAGAGCGTTCTTCTGTCTACCGGCAGCGACGGGGTTGGTAGTGTAGAAGCATATGATGTGCGGGGAGTGCGAGTGTATTGGAGTGGGAGCAACAAGTGAGGCAGTGAGGTCCCACTGTCCCATGTCTCCGCTCCGAAGTCCCGTTCTCCGATGCCCGTCCTCCTGCCGAACACTGTGCCTCTGTGACACCTGAAACCCGTATCGAAACCCACGGCCTTCCTCTTGCTGAACGTCCAGGTTCTCGGTGGGTCTTGGAGAGAACCGGACCCGTGGGGGATCCCGGCGGGCTACGGGGCCTGCGCAACGTGTTGGGCGAGCGGCCGTGGTCGCCGGTGTATGCCGCTTCGGGCTGCTCCGAGTCCACTGGTTGACCTCGTGCGGAGTCGAGCAGGCGCGGAGCAACCATCGTGGGCTGGGGGCGGAGTCGAGACGGACAGAGTCCAGCGCCGCGGAGTGGTGGAGGAGCAGGGGGTTGCGAAGCAGGGCGCGCATCGGCACCATGCACCGGCCGCGCTGGAACGTGTGGCTGTCCGGCGGGCGCTTGACGTGTGTCGCATCCCAAGTGCGAGGGTCGTGAGTATCGACGCTCACTCCGGATCCGCAACGTGTAATGGAGTGGCATGGCGTTATCATGAGGAGCAGGTATACAACTGGTGTGTGAAATGGGTGATGCTCAACGAATAGCAGTGAGTGATGATCAACTGCTGCGGCTGCTCGTGTGGGTCGTGGTGGTCGGATACCTACTCATGGGTTATGCGGAGGTCCTCGTCGTCATGGGGGCGGATGAAGAGGCGTGTTCGGTGGTGCTGTGTGGGCAAGTATCGTTCTCGCTGAATCAGGGGGCGCTTGCATCTGCGTTGAGTTACCTCGCAATAAAAGGGGGCGCAGTGGGCATCATGACAAAGACCACCTTCGTGCGAAAGCTGTGGGTGTGCTGTGCGGGGGTAATTGGGATATGGTGTGCGATCGAAGTATGGCATCATCTAGCCGGGTTGTGCTGGGCGGACGGTGGTGTCAGAATGACCAAGGGAGAGGTATTCTGGGCAGATCGTGGAGAGTGCAAGGCATCAGTACTCGGAATGGCCTTGGAACTTGGAGTAGCAGTGCCACTGATTGTCGTGGCTGAAGAACTGATGTTTCGCGGAGCAATACCATGGGGACTCAGTCGTTGTGGTATTGGAAGCATGAGCGCCTGTGCACTTAGCAGTATTGTGTTCGCAGCAGCCCATGGGCCGCAAAGTGTGGTAGGATATCTTGAGCTTACCAGCGCTGGCGTCGTCCTCATGATCGTGCGAGTATGGGGTGGGTTGCGTGCTGCCATGGTCTGTCATGCGGTGTACCTATGGACAATAGCTCTGCTGCCTGTCTAGTCTGGTTGGCTGTGAGGCAAAGGCAGGACAATAGGCTCTAGCGCTGTCCCGAGTCCCCCTTCCCGAGACCCCGGTGCCAAGCAGGTTGAGAAGTCGCATCGAACCCCCGGGCTTTCCGTCGGCGGCAGGTTCAGGTTCTCGGTGCTCACCGAGGAGAACCGAACCTGAAGGGGTCTTTCAGGCCACGAGGCCTGGGCCATGTGTTGGGCGTGGGATGGTGGTCGCAGGCTTGGCTGCTTCAAAACCCTGGGGTCGGCCGCGTGGCCCAATGTGGTTTGGCCGGGGGTGGAGCAGCCCTCGTCGACGGGTGGGGGCCAAGTGGGCAAGGAGCAGCTGGCCAGGGAGTTGCGAATAGGTGCGGACCTCGCCACCATGCACCTGCCTTGGCGGAACGTGTGGCCGTCCGGCGGGCGGTCGAACTGTGCGACATCCTCAAGATCGAAGGTCGTCAGTATCCACGCTCGTTCCGGGTCCTGACACTGTGATGGAGTGGCCTGGAGTAGTCATAGGGAGCAGGTATAGAACTGACTTGTGTAATGAGTGAAGCTCAACGAATGACGGTGAGAAGTGATCACCTGCTGCGGCTACTCGTGTGGGTCGTGGCAGTCGGGTACTCGCTCTGGGCTTTTGAAGAGGTGCTTGTCGCCAATGGGGCAGAGGAACGCGCGTGCTCGGTAGTGCTGTGCAGGCAAATATCGAACTCACTGAATCAGTGGGCGCTTGCATGTGCGCTGAGTTACCTTGCAATACGAGGAAGTGCAGCGAGCGTCGTTACTAGGGCTACCTTCGCGCGGAAGCTGTGGGTGTGCGCCGGAGGAGTGGTTGGAGTATGGTGTGCGAGCGAGATATGGCATCAGTTGGCCGGGTTGTGCTGGGCGGACACTAGCGTCAGACTACCAAAGAGAGAGGCATTCTGGGCAGCAAATGGAGGGTGCAACGCATCTGTACTCGGAACGGTCCTAACACTCGGAGTGGGAGTGCCGGTGATAGTCATGTCTCAAGAGACGATGTTCCGCGGAGCAATACCATGGGGACTCGGTCGTTGTGGTATTGGAAGCAAGAGCGCCTGTGCGCTTAGCAGTATTGCGTTCGCAGCTGCCCATGCGCCGCAGAGTGCGGTAGGGTATCTGGAGCTTGTCAGCGTTGGCGTCGTCCTTATGCTCGTGCGAGTGTGGGGTGGTTTGCGGGCTGCGATGGTGTGTCATGCGGTGTACTTATGGACAATAGCGCTGCTGCCTCTGTAAGCTGGTTGGTTCTGATGGAAAGGCACGTTAATAGACCCTGGCGCTGTCGCGAGTCCCCTTTTCTTGACACTGCGGTGCGATGCAGGTTGAGAGTCGTCGTCGAATTCCCAAGCCCGTTATTCTCCGAGCCCTTCATCGGCGGCAGGTTCAGAAGTGCTGTCCGGTTCAGACACCCTGTGCTCACCGAGGAGAATCGGATCCGGGGGGGTCGCTGCGGGCTACGGGGCCTGCGCAACGTGTTCGGCGAGCGGCCGTGGTCTCCGGTGTATGCCGATTCGGGCTGCTCCGAGTCCACTGGGTGACCTGGTGCGGAGTCGAGCAGGCGCGGAGCCGCCATCGTGGGCTGGGGGCGGAGTCGAGACGGACAGAGTCCAGCGCCGCGGAGTGGTGGAGGAGCAGGGGGTTGCGAAGCTGGGGACGCGTCGGCACCATGCACCCGCCGCGCTGGAACGTGTGAGCGTACGGCGGGCGCTCGAAGCGTGCTACATCCTAGAGATCGAAGTTCGTGAATATCGACGATCATGTCGGGTCCGGAGCGTGTGATGAAGTGGCAGAAGGTACATGGGAAGGATCCTATGTGGTCTAGTAAACCATGAGCGCTATGGTTATCCGCGATGTGATGCAAACGCCATGTCTGGCAGCTGTGCTAGCAATTGCTACCGCGTCTTGCCAGAATGTCGGTGTAACTCAGGATAGGATCCTGCAGGATGCTGCGCGTCGCATACGCGAAGGCGAGTCAGCTGCGGCTATGCGAGGCGCAGCGCTGCTGCTTGTCGCACAGCCTGTGCTGAGCGTCCCGTACATTATGCAGCTCCTGCGTGATGAGGCGACGCCGTGCACGCCTGTGTGGATGTGGCAAGTGCAAGTTGGCCCCTGTCCTGACGAGTGGATCGAGCGACCGGAGGAAGAGGTCGAGTCGCTGGAGACTTGGCTCACGGACGAGCCTGTTCCTGGCCCGCAGTACTTGGCTCGGCTCGAGGATGTTGATGCCAGATCGTCCCCAAGGCTCGTGGCGTGTCTGATCGCTCAACATACAAGGGCCCCTGAACTGGCCGTGGAGTTGATCAGGATCATCAGGGCGCGCAAGACTGATCCAGTAGCAGCCGTCCAGGCGCTTCGTGCTCTTGGGGCTATGCCGACGTCTGCAGTGAAGTACGCAGACGAGCTGATACAGTGTCTTGATGATCCATATGTGGGCGGGACCGCGGCGCGTGTGATCGTCCAACTGCCGGCACCTGTGATTGGTGCGGCGTGTCGGCTGCTGAGTGGGTCCAGCCAGGGAGCCCGTGATCATGTCTTGTGGATTCTGGGGCACCGGCCAGATGCGTGTCCGAATAATGGTATCACAACCGTCGCGTCGGTGTCAGAAGGAGACGATGTACGCAAAGTCGTGTGGACCCTTTCACGACTTGGTGCCAGAGCTGTGCCGCATTTGCTCTCGGCCCTGAAGAGTGGCAACGCGAAAGCGATGGAATGCGCGGCTGGCGCAACGAGTATCATACGGCCGCGGTCGGAGGAACTGCGTGAAACCCTTGTCGCCCTGGCGTCGGGGAGCCGTGGGCGGCTTGGCCAATGGTGTGTGCTAGCTCTAGGTCGGATGCCAGATGCGAGCGGTCGGGTAAGGGCGTATATCTTGGAGCTTGCGCGAACGCGCAACGACGAGATCGGCTATGCCGCAATCGAAGGGCTCGCCGATCATTATCCCCGTGATGGCGAGGTCAGAGCATTCCTGCTGGCAAAGGCGCGTTCCGGAGAGACTGTATGGCAGCGAGGGGCCGCACTCAGTGCTATTCGTGCTAGTGGTGTGAGGGACGGTGAGGTGCTTGCTGTGCGTGAAGAACTGGCTGCCGACAAACACTGGATCATCCAGACCCAGCTGAGGCTATTCAGGGATTAGTGACGGAGGGAGTGCAGCGGTGTGTGGCTGCTTGTCCGCGTCGCGAGAGTTCCGGGTCTCCTGAGGTGGGAGCGATCATCGAAACGCCCGGCCTACGTACCGCTGGACTCATGGCCAGGAGGGAAGGTAACCGTCGCGTGAAGCACACCTGGAAGCTGGTGTGGCAGACGCCATGGTTGCGTGATGGAGCGACGGAAGCAGATGGCTGGGCTGCTGGCGCGGCGTGAGCGCGACGATGTGGGCCTGCGACGGACATCCTCTGCAGGTTGCGCGACCACTTTGCCAAGGCGCGGTAGCACCGACGATCAGCAACCGGCGGGCCGACAGAGCTATGTCCTCGACGTGTGGTTCACGGGACGGTTACGGGACGGGCAGGTAGGGAGCGGCTCTCGTGGGCTGGTTGCGGGGTCGAGGGGGACAAGGCCCAGCTCCGGAGAGTGGTGGAGAAGCGGGGGGTTGCTAAGCAGGGCGCGCATCGGCACCATGCACCGGCCGCGCTGGAACGTGTGGCCGTACGGCGGGCGCTCGAAGCGTGCTACATCCTAGAGATCGAAGGTCGTGAATATCGACGATCATGTCGGGTCCGGAGCGGGTGATGGACTGGCAGGGACCAGGGTGAGCGTTCATGCGGTGTTGCTTATGCTTCTATCGTGCGCATCGAGCGTTCAGACGCCATCATGGCAGGAGCTCTGCGATCTGGCAGTGGCGGATCTGTCAAGCGGGGAGACTGTGGTGCGAGAACGTGCGGTGCACACGCTTGGCGCGTTGGGGGCTAGCTTGGTTGGCAAGGTGTGTGTGGCAGGTCCATCTGTATATGCTGCCTGTGCGTGGCCCAGCGGTGGTGATAGTCAGCGCGTCAACCTGCATGAAGGCGGTTCTCAGGTCGTCGAGAGTATTGTCAGAGCTCTTCTCAAGGGGTGCGATGATGCTGAGTGGACAGTGAGGGTGGCGGCACTGCTTGCCATAGAACAGTGTGCCAGAGATAGCGAAGGGGTCTGTGATGGACTCCGTGCGGCAACGCGTGACCCGATGACATTGTAAAGGGTGTCGCTGCAAGGGCTGTGTACGTGGTGTGCGGTGATGTGCGCACGGCTGTCTCGGTCTCGCAGGGACTGTTGGACAGCCCGTGTGAGGATGCTAGGTGCATGGCTGTGTATACGATAGGACTCATAGGTAGACGGGCCAGGAGTGCTCGATCAACTGTGGCCAGACATATGAACCTGGATGGTTCAGAAGATGTTCGACGGTTGTGCAGCTGGGCACTGGAACGGATGGATGGATAGCCCTGGGGGTTTGGTGCAAGACGGACTTGTCTTTCCAGCGCGGGAGGCAGGCGCCGCCAGCCAGGATCTCGCCCGGGACCCCGAGCCCTCCGAGGATCCCACCCCGGATCGGCCACCTGCCCTCGGGGAACGGCAGGGTCATGGCGGCCGGGCCCGGCCCTTGGCCGCCGGACCGGAGAGCCAGGCATGACCGCGACGCGGAGCAAGCTTGCCAGGGAGCTCCAGGGCCTGGAGGCGCGGACCGTCTCCCAGGGGGGACCGGGTACGCGAGGTGTTCGGCGGCCCGCCGCGGCCCCGCAACGAGCCCTACCTCGAGACGCGGGTCGCCTGGCAGCTCGAGGCGATCGCCGAGCCCGGGGTCTCGGAGCTGGCGTAACCGTCGCGTGAAGCCCACCTGGAAGCGGTCGGCGCCGACGAAGGCCCGGGCCGCCGGCTGGCCAGGCGCCGGGGGCTGCGCGTGCGCATGACCGGCCGGGGCAAGGCCAAGGCGACCGCCGAGGCTGGGGGCCCGGCACCCGGCTTCGCGGCCGACCCGGACTCAACCCGGGACCCCTCCGCGTTCGATGACCAGGGTGCATCCAGTCCGCAACCCGAACCGATCCACCATGTCCCGATCCGGGCCCACGCTTCACCTTCTCCCCCTCCTGGCCAGCCTCGCCCTCGGCGCCTGCAGCAGCGGCGTCGGCAACTCGGCGCCCCGCTTCCAGGAGATTCCCAAGCAGACGGTCGGCTCCGGCGCGACGCTCACGATGGACCTTGCCGGGTACGTCGTCGATCGCGAAGGCCAGACGCTGAGCTGGTCGGTGGTGTCCGGCGGCGGGTCGTTCGCCGGCAGCACGTACTCCAACACGTTCGCCACGCTGGGGACCTACACGGTCCAGGTGCAGGCCACCGACGCCATGGGCAAGAGCTCGGTCGCGCCGATCACCGTGAAGGTCGGCGCCGCGAACCTCGCGGCGCTCCAGGCCGACTCCGGCCTGAAGCTGATGGACACCGACACGCTCACGGTGCTGCCGGTGGCCTCCTCGGGGTTCGCCGAGACGTTCCGGGCCGCGCTGCCGTGCGGCCAGCTGGTGTACGAGCGCAACATCGGCGGCCAGTACGACCTCTACGTCTACGACCCGAACACGCGGACCACCACGCGCCTCGGCGACAGCGACAGTGCCGACGAGCGCTACGCCGCCGCGACCTCCGACGGCAAGGTCGTGTTCACGAGCGGTACCGCGTCCGACACCGACCTGTTCGTGTTCAACCCCGCGACCAGCTTCACCCGCACGATCAGCAACGGCCTCGGCCAGCACGACCGCAACGCGATCGTGAACGCCACGGACCTGGTGTTCTACGAACGCGGCGTCGCGGGCCAGTCCGACATCTACTACTACGATCCGGGCGAGGACGAGTCCTACCCGGTGGCCACGGCTGCCACCGCCGAAACCCTGCGCGGGGCGCTGCCCAACGGCGCCGTGGTGCTCAGCCGCATCGGCGCGGGTGGCGAACAGGACCTGTACTGCTTCAGGGTGGCCACGGGACTCGCGGAGATCGGCGCCGATCTCTCCGCGACGGTGCAGGCGCAGACCAAGACCTACGCGGCGCACACGTCCGACTCGATGGTGGTGTTCGAGGTGACCGCGGCGGCCAGCATCGACCTGTACATGTGGAACCCGGCCACCGGCCAGTCGCGAGCGTTGGCCACCTCCGCCAGCGACGAGCGCTGGGTCGCGGTCACCGCGGGCAACGGGGTCGTCTACAAGATCGTGATCTCGGCCGGCAACGACGACCTCGCGCTCTACACGTGGGCGGGCAACGCGAGCGCCACGATCGCGAACAGCGCGGACGACGAGGAGTACCAGGGCTCGACCAGCGCCGGCGACGTCGTCTACAGCGTCGACACGGGCGCGGGCGGCGTGGACCTCCACTTCTACGACGTGAGCGTGCCCGCGAGCGCGGCGATCGCGACCGCCGGCAGCGACGACTACCTCTTCCATGCGGTGCTGCCCAACGACAAGGTCGTGTACGGCGTCGGCGGCGCGACTCCCGCCGTCTCGCTCTACACGCCGGGCGGCGCCAGCGCGACCGTGGCCAGCGGCAACGGCGCCGCATTCGCGGGCGCGAGCCTGGGTGGCGATTTCTGCTACACGCAGACCGCGAGCAGCCAGACCGACCTCTACCTCTGGGACGAGTCGGCTTCGGCCACGGTGCCGATCAGCACGACCGCGGGGAACGACGCGTTCCTGGCCGGACTCAGCGGCGGCGCACGCGTGCTCTTCACGCGGGTACCGGCGGGACAGGGCAACGCCGAAGTGTTCGTGTGGACCGCGGCCGGCAGCACCGAGACCCGGGCCACCAACAGCACCAACGGCCACACCCTGGTCACCGTCTACACGGCCAATTGCCCGTGAGCCGCCTGGGCGGGCGCGTCAGCGCCCGCCATGCGCCGCGAGGCCGGCCAGGAACTCGGCCCGCCAGTGGTAGCCGTCCAGGAGCGACGGTTCGTCGCGCCAGAGGATGCGCAGCGCCACGTAGAGCGCCTCCAGCGACGCCAGCCCGGCTGGCGGATCCGCGAACACGCGGCTGGCCCGCGGATAGGCCGTGGGGATGCCGCCCGGGATCGAGCGGCGGATCGGCGTTCCGGTCAGGCACCGTTCCAACGCCGGCAGCAGCCGCCAGGTCGAGTCGAGCAGCAGGAGCGGCGGCCCGGCGTCGGCCGGCGTGAGCGGCGGGGCGTCGACGGCGAGCAGGAGGTGGCCGGTGGAGTCGAAGCTCCAGCCGGGCCTCGCCCGGAGGAACGTGAACCCGGGCCGCTCGTGCAGGAGGCGCAGCGAGCACTTGGCGATCCGCTCCTTCCAGTGGCGGATCACGACCACGGGGTAGCCGCTCATCGCGCCAGCGCCTCGCCGATCGCGGTCATCACCTCCTCGACCTGGATGCCGAGCACGCAGAGCGGCGCGGGGCACCAGCGCAGGCGGCAAGGCCGGCATGGCACCTCGTGGTAGAGCGCGCGGTGGCCTGCGCCGCGCGGGCCGTACCGGGCGGGGTCCTTCGGCCCGAAGAGCGCGATCACGCGCGTGCCCGCGGCCGCGGCGAGGTGCAAGGGTCCGGTGTCGGCGGCGATCATCAGGTCGGCCTCGCGATACACAGCGGCCAGACCCGCGAGTCCGAGGGCGCCGCCGTCGAGCGCCCGCGCCTGCGGCGCCTCGGCGCGCACGGCCGCACAGAGTTCGGCCTCGCCGGGGCCGTGGCTCACCGCGACCTCATGCCCCTGAGCCACCAGGCGGCGCGCCACGGAGGCGAAGCGCGCCACGGGCCAGCGCTTGAACGCGGCGAACGCGCTCGCGCCCGGGTGCAGGACGATGCGCCCGCCGCGCCGCTCGCCCCAGAAGCGTGGCGCCGCGCCTGGCGCCGGCAGCACCGGCCGTGCCGGCGCGCCGTGCAGTCCCAGGGCGCGCAGCAGGTGGTAGCCCATCTCGGCGCGGTGCGGGAGCGGATCGGGGAGGACCACGCGTTCGCCGTAGCAGAGCTGCGCGCCCTCGCGCGAGCCTGGGGCGGCGTAGCCGATCCGGCGTTCCGCGCGGGCCAGGCGCACCTGCCAGGCGCTCTTCAGGATGCCGTGCAGGTCGAGGACCGCGTCGTAGCGGACGGCGCGCAGGGCACGGACCGCGCCCGGAATGGCGAGCTTGCGGTGCCGCGGGAAGGCCAGCACCCGTTCGATCTGCGGATGGCCGTACAGGAGTCCGGCGCAGCGGTCCTCGACCAGGAAGTCGGCGCGCACGTCGGGTCGTTCGTGCTTGAGCGACGCGAGCGTCTCCAGGGCGAAGATCACGTCGCCGAGCGCCGAGAGGCGCACCAGCAGCACGCGGGCTCCGTTGGGTAGCACGGCCATCGGGGCGCGGATTGTTCCCCCCGCACGCGCCGCGCACCAGCCGCAGCAGGGACTCCCGCGCGGCGCGGTCCGGGACGGCCCACGCCGCGCACGGCTAGGAGGCGTCGCGGGCGGCGACTATGTTGCGCGCAATGCGAAGCGACGCCCCCCCAGGCTTCGTCGCGTGCTCCCAGGGGGAGTGCGCCGGCTGGCTCCGCGCCGACCTCGCGGCCCTGCCCGCCGCGGTGTGGTGGGAGGCGGGACAGCCGTTTCCCGGCGCGAAAGGGCGCGGCGAGGTGGCGCTGCTGGACCTGGACGGAGTGCGTGGCGTCGCCCGCCGCTACCGGCGGGGCGGCGCCCTGCGCCATGTGCTGCCGGATCGCTTCGCCAGCCCGCGCCGCGTCCAGCGCGAACTCGCCGTGCTGGCCGCACTGCGCGCGCGCGGCGTGCTGGTGGTGGAGCCGCTGGCGGCGCTGTGGCGGGGCGCCGCGCCGCTCTTCGAGCTGCGGCTGGTCACGACCTGGATCGAGGGCGCGGCGCCGCTGCCGGACTTCGTCGCCGCGCATCCGGACCTGCGCCGCGCGGCGGTGCGCCGGGCCGGCGGGGTGGTGGCGGCCGCATTCGCCGCGGGACTCGTGCACACCGATCTGCACCCCGACAACCTCGTGGCGCGGCTGGAGCCGGGCGGCGCCCTGACCGTCGCGCTCCTGGACCTCGATCGCGCCCAGGTGGTGGCGCGCCTCACCCCTGGTCAGCACGATGCCATGCTCGTGCGGATGGCGCGCTACCTGGTGCGCCACGCGCGCAGCCTGCGCGTGGCGGCCTCGCTCCCCGACCGGCTGCGCTTTCTCGCCGGCATGGGGCACACGCGGGCCGAGCGCCGCAGCCTCGTCGCGCGGCTCGTGCCGCAACTGGAGGCCCAGGTCCGCCGCCACAGGCTGGCGTGGTGGATCCAGGGCTGAGACAACCCACGGGATCCCTGCGAATCGCCATGCGTACCCACTCCTGGATCGCGTCCTGGTTCCTGCTCCTGCCGCTGGCCGCCCAGACGGCCGCGCCGACCCCCGAGCCGAAGCACTACGAGGCGCTGCAGTGGCGCTGCATCGGGCCGTTCCGCGGCGGGCGCGTCGCCGCGGTGTGCGGCGTGCGCGGCCAGCCCGACGTGGTGTGGTTCGGCGGCACCGGCGGCGGCGTGTGGAAGAGCGGCGACGGCGGGCGCACCTTCGACAACGTCAGCGACGGGTTCTTCGGTGGTTCGATCGGGGCGGTCGCGGTCGCCGAGAGCGATCCGAACGTCGTGTACGTCGGCGGCGGCGAGAAGACCGTGCGCGGCAACGTCTCGCACGGCTCGGGGCTCTGGAAGTCGCTCGACGCCGGCAAGACCTGGACCCATCTGGGCATGGCCGACGCGCACCACATCCCCCGGGTGCGCGTGCATCCGCGCGACCCCGACCTGGTCTACGTGGCCGTGCTGGGCCATCTCCACGGACCGGGCGAGGCGCGCGGCGTGTTCCGCTCGCGCGACGGCGGCCGGACCTTCGCGCGCGTGCTCTTCGCCAATGCCGATGCCGGCGCCGTCGATCTCTGCCTCGACCCCACCAATCCGCGCATCCTCTACGCGACGACGTGGCGGGTGCGGCGCACGCCCCACGGCCTGGAGAGCGGCGGCCCTGGTTCCGGCATCTGGCGCAGCCACGACGGCGGCGACACCTGGACCGAGCTGACCCGCAACGAGGGCCTGCCCCAAGGCGTGGTAGGCATCTGCGGCGTGGCCGTGGCGCCCACGCGCCCCGAGCGCGTCTTCGCGATCGTCGAGGCGGAGGACGGCGGCGTGTTCCGCTCCGACGACGCCGGGCAGACCTGGACCCGCGTGAACGCCGACCGCGCGCTGCGGCAGCGTGCGTGGTACTACACGCGCATCTACGCGGATCCCCGCGACGCGGACGTCTGCTACGTGCTGAACGTGGCCTTCCACCGCAGCAAGGACGGGGGCAGGACGTTCGCTGCCATCGGCACGCCGCACGGGGACAACCACGACCTGTGGATCGATCCGGACGATGCGGAGCACTGGATCGAGGGCAACGACGGCGGCGCGTGCGTCACGTTCGACGCCGGGCGCACCTGGACCGCGCAGGACACGCAGCCGACGGCGCAGTTCTACCGGGTCGCCACGGACAACCATTTCCCGTACCGCATCTACGGCGCCCAGCAGGACAACTCGACCGTGCGCATCGCGCACCGCACCGAGGGCGGCGGCATCGGTGTCCGTGACTGGGAGCCCACCGCGGGGGGCGAGAGCGGCTGGCTGGCACCGCACCCGGTCGATCCCGAGATCGTGTTCGGCGGCAGCTATGGCGGGTTCCTGGAGCGGCGTGACCATCGCCGCCAGCAGAGCCGCAACGTGAACGTGTGGCCCGACAATCCCATGGGCCACGGCGCGGCGGACCTGCGCTACCGCTTCCAGTGGAACTTCCCGATCCTCTTCTCGCCGCACGATCCGGACACGCTCTACGCCGCGGCCAACGTGCTGTTCCAGAGCCGCGACCAGGGCCACTCCTGGCAGGCGATCTCGCCCGACCTCACCCGCGCCGATCCGGCACGGATGCAGCCCTCGGGTGGGCCGATCACCAAGGACAACACGGGCGTCGAGTACTACTGCACGATCTTCGCGCTGTGCGAATCGCCGCTGCGCAAGGGGCTGCTCTGGTGCGGCAGCGATGACGGCCTGCTCCACGTGCGGGACGGCGCGGAGGCGGCCTGGGTCGGGGTCACGCCGCCGGAGCTGCCGGAGTGGGCGCGGATCAACAGCATCGAGCCGCACCCGCAGGTCGCCGGGGGGCTCTACCTGGCGGCCACGCGCTACCAGAGCGACGACTTCACGCCCTACCTGTTCCGCACCCTGGACCTGGGTCGCACGTGGACCCGCATCGACGCGGGGATCCCGCGGGACCACTTCACGCGCGTGGTGCGCGCGGATCCGAGGCGGCCGGGGCTGCTCTACGCGGGTACCGAGGCGGGCGTATACGTGTCGTTCGACGACGGCGCGGCCTGGCGCCCGCTGCAGCGCAACCTGCCGATCGTGCCGATCACCGACCTCGCGGTCCGCGACGGCGACCTGATCGCCGCCACCCAGGGCCGCTCGTTCTGGGTGCTCGACGGCGCGGAGTTCCTGCACCAGGCGCACGAGGCCGCGGGCAAGGCGGTGCACCTGTTCCGCCCGCGGCCGGCCTGGCGCCTGGGCGGCGGCGCGGCGCGCTCGCGCACCGCTGGCCAGAACCCGCCCGCGGGCGTGGTGTTCCACGTGTGGCTGGCCGAGGCACCTGGCGCGCGTGCCGCCACGCTCACGATCCGTGACGCCGAGGAGCGCGTGGTGCGCCGCTTCTCCAGCGCGAAGCGCGGCGCCGACGAGGCCGAGGAGGGTGGTGGCGACGCCAGGCTCGACCTGAAGGCCGGCTGCAACCGCGTGGTGTGGGACATGCGCTGGCCGGGGGCGCGCCGCTTCCCGGGCCTCGTGCTCTGGGGCGGCGGCACCGGCGGACCGACGGCCGTGCCGGGCACGTACCGCGCGACGCTCGAGATCGGCGGCGAGTCCCAGACGGTGGCGTGCGAGATCCGCGCCGACCCCCGTGCCACGGCGACCTCGGAGGAGTACCGCGCGCAGCTCGACTTCCTGCTCCGCGTGCGCGACAAGCTCTCGCAGACCCACGACGCGATCCGCAGGATCCGCACCGTCCGCGGGGACCTCGATGCACTCGGCGCGCGCGCCGGGGACGTCCCGGAGCGCAAGGAACTGCGCGACGCGATCGCAGCGTTGCAGGGCGGCCTGGGCGAGGTGGAGCAGGCGCTGTACCAGACCCGGAACCAGAGCCCGCAGGACCCGCTCAACTTCCCGATCCGTTGGAACAACCGGCTGAGCGCGCTCGCCGGGGTGGTGGCGCAGGGCGAGTTCCCGCCCACGACCCAGGCCCTGGCGGTCGAGAAGGAGATCACCACGGCGATCGACGCGCAGCTCGCGCGGCTCGAGCATCTGCTCGGCGAGGACCTCTCGCGCATCGAGGAGGCGGCGGTGCGCCTCAAGGTGCCGCAGGCGCGCTGAGCCGGGCCGGACCGCCGCTCTCCGCCCGCGCGGCCGCTCAGCGGAGGAGCGCGCCGGCCTGCGCGACGAAACGCCGGCGCAGGGAGCCCTGCGGCAGCCGGGTCGCGGCGGACTGGATGGCGCGTTCGGCTCGCGCGCGCTCGCCTCGCGCCACCCACAGGCGCAGCTGGAGCGGCAGGGGCAGCGTGGCCTCACGGTCCAGGTCCGCCGCGCGCTGCAGGAGCGCTGCGGCGCGCTCCCGTTCCCCCGCCTCCAGCTCCTGGCTGGCCCGGAGCAGGAACCACTGCACGCCGAGGAAGGGCAGCTCCAGGCCGAGGACTTCCGCCTCCAGCCCCGGCGTGTCGTGGCCGAACGCGTACATGCCCACCATCGCCTGCACGTGGGTGATCGTGTCGCCCATGCGCCGCGCCAGGGAGCCCGCTGCGGCCAGATGGGCCACCGCCTCGTCCCGCTGGCCGAGCGTCGCGTGCAGCTCTCCCAGGTAGAGGCGCGAGCGGGCCTGCACCCGCGTGTTGGCCAGGCGCTCGGCGCGCTGCAGGGCGTCCTCCAGCTCGCGGCGGGCCTCGTCGATGTCCCCCAATCCGGCGAGCACGCGGCCGCGGTGCAGGCACAGGCGCATCAGGCCGATGCTGTCGTCCGCCGCGGAGAAGAGCTTGTCGGCGCGGTCGAGCGCCTTCAGCGCGTCGAGGAAGTGCCCGCGCAGAGCCTCGACCCGCGCGATGTCGATGTAGAGATGGGGCCGGAAGAGCGACTCGGACCTGGGCAGCAGGCGCAGGGCCTCGCGCAACAGCTCCAGGGCGGCCATCGAGCGGCCCAGGTAGCCCATGATCCGTGCGTGCAGGTCGACCACCTTCGCGCGCAGGAGGCGCATGGCCTCGTCGCCCGGTTCCTGCAGCAGGGCCTCGGCGCGCCCCAGCAGGGCGAGCGCCGGCCGGAATCGGCCCGCGCCCTGGTCGATGCCGGCCAGTCCGTACCAGGCCTCGGCCTCCCCGCCCGGGTCGCGCAGGTACCGGGCGAGGTGGCGGGCCTGGGTGTAGACCCGCCGCGCCGAGGCGCTGGCATCGGCGCGGATGAAGGCCTCGCCCGCGAGGAGCTGGTAGCGCAGGCGGCGCACGAGGTGCTCGCGGCTGCGCGGCAGGGCATTGAGGTGCAGGCGCAGCCGTTCTGCCACGCGCAGCGAGCGCTGGCGCGAGCCGGCGCGATTCAGCTCGGCCAGCGCCGCGAGCAGCGGGTCGAGACAGGCCGCGTGCTCCATCGCGCGCGACAGGTGCAGGCCTGTCTCCAGCGGGCCTGCGCCGTGCGCCGCCACGATCCCGGCGGCGCGCCGGTGCAGCTCGCGGCGTTCCTCGATCGCCATCGACTCCAGGAACGGCAGCCGGTAGTCGCGGTGCCGGAACCAGGCGCGCCCGCGTTCGGCGCGCACGAAGCGGCCCTGGAAGGCCGACAACGCCTCGAGCACCGACAGCTCCTGCTGGCCGGTGAGCGCCACCAGGTCGGCGAGCGGGAAGCTGTCTCCGAGGATCGCCGCCGCCTGCAGGGCGCTGCGCTGGCCGGGCGCGAGGCGCTTCACGCGATCGCGGATCCGGGCCAGGAGCGGACCCGCGGGGGGGATCTCGTCCACCTCGCGCAAGTCGCGGTACGCGCCCGGCTGGCCGGAGAGCCTGCCCTGCTGCACCAGGCTGTCGAGCGCCTCCAGCAGGTTGCCGGGGCTGCCGCCGAGCACGCCGTGCGCGGTGACCAGCATCGCCTCGGGCGCCTGGCCCTCGGCGAAGAGGCGTGTGCCGAACTCCACGAACGCCGCCTGCGCGAGTCCGACCACCACGAGGGAGTGATGCGGGAAGGGCTGCTCGGACTGGTCCGGGCCCGCGACCAGGAGCAGCAGCAGGGGCGACTCCTCGATCCGGTCCATGAGGCGCTGGAGCACCCGCTGCCCGGTGGTGTCGAGGCGCTCGGGGCGGTCGACCCGCAGGAGCAGGCGCCGGTCCTTGCCAGGGAGGCCGCGCAGGACGCGGGCCAGGAGGTCGGCCCGCACCTCGGGCGGCCCGGCCTGGTCGTCGCCGCGCACGATCGCCGCCAGCAGCGCCGCCTCGCGCGCGTCGAGGCCGCTCTCGGCGCGGATCCGCGCCGTGAGCCGCTCCTGGACTCGCGGCGAGTCGGGCCGGTCGTCGCGCAGGAACCAGTCGCGCACCAGGTCGGTGAACGGCGCGCCCGCGCTGCGCGCCGTGCCGTGGCCTGCCTCGCCGCCGAGGAAGAGCAGGTCCTCGCGCTCGTGCAGCCAGCGGTCGACCACCTCGTCGAGGAGGCGCCGGCGGCCGATGCCCTCCGGACCGCTGACGCGCACGGCGGTGCCTTTGCCCGCGACCACCCCGGCCAGGATCTCGTCCAGGCGCCGCTGCTCGTCCGCCCGGCCCAGGAACGGTGTGGGGGCGAAGCGTCGCAGCGCGCGCAGCCGCCGGCGTGAGGCCAGGACCGGCGCCTGCCGCTCGTGCCGCTTCCACCACGGCGACGACTCGCCCCGTTCCAGGGTCAGGGCCAGCTCTGCGGCGCTGCGCGGGCGCTGGCGCGGATCCTTGGCCAGGAGGTCGAGGATGATGTGCTCCAGGAATGCGGTGATGCGCGGCAGCAGATGGGAGGGGCGCGGCGGCTCCACCTCCAGGTGGCGGCGCAACAGCTCGTCGGCGTCGTGCGGGTCCTGCGCGAAGGGGTGGCGGCCGCACACCACCTCGTAGAGGACGATCCCGAGGGCATAGAGGTCGCTCTGGTGGGTCGCGGTCTTGCCACGCAGCAGCTCGGGCGCGGCGTAGGCGAGGCTGCCGAAGAACCCGCCGCTGGAATGCGTGCCGGTCGCCGGCACCACCCGCGCGAGCCCCAGGTCCATGAGCTTCACGTTGCCTTCGGGCGTCAGCACGAGGTTCTCGGGCTTGATGTCGCGGTGCACGATGCCCAGGCGCGAGAGGTCGGCCAGGGCCAGCGCCACGTCGCGGCCGATGCGCCGCGCCAGGTCCTCGACCGCCGGTCCCGACTCCTGCAGGAACGCGCGCAGCGTGCGTCCGCGCACGTACTCCATCACCAGGTACGAGACCGGCAGGCCGAGCACCTCCACGGTCTCGACCGTGTAGATGCGCACCACGTGCGGGCTGCGCAGCTGCAGCCCCAGGATGCCTTCCTGCTCCAACTGCTCGCGTGCGGCGCGGTCGCTGAGCAGATCGCTGCGCAGGAACTTGACCGCGACCTCGCTGCCCGCGGGCAGGTCTTCCATGGGCACGCGCGTGCGCGCGCGGTACACGGTCCCACTGGCGCCGGTGCCCAGCTCCTCGAGCAGTTCGAGGTCGCCGCTGAGGATGCGGTGCGGCAGCCCGGGCTGGGATTCGGGCGGCGGGCTCGTAGAGTCAGGCTGCGGCACGGCAGGTTCTTACCCGCTTGGCGGCGGCCCCGCATCCGTCTGCAGCCCCCGGCCGCGCCCCCCCGTTCCGATGGCGCTCCAGCTTCACAACACCCTCACGCAACGCAAGGAAGAGTTCGTCCCGGCACTGCCCGGCGAGGTGCGGATGTACCACTGCGGCCCGACGGTCTACTCGTCGCCGCACATCGGCAACTTCCGCACCTTCCTCCTCGCGGATCTGCTGCGCCGCTTCCTGGAGGACCGCGGCTACCGCGTGCACCAGGTGATGAACGTGACCGACGTCGGCCACCTCACCAACGACGCCGACGAGGGCGAGGATCGCATGGAGATCGCCGCGCGGCGCGAGAAGCTCGACCCCTGGAAGATCGCGCGCAAGTACGAGGACGAGTTCCGAGAGTGCCTTGCGAAGCTGCACTTCCGCGTGCCGCACGAGATCCCGCGCGCCACCGAGCACATCGCGGAGATGGGGGCGATCATCCAGGACCTGCTGCGCAAGGGGCACGCCTACCAGGTGCCGTCGGGGAACGTGTACTTCGCCATCGAGTCGTTCCCCGGCTACGGCAAGCTCTCCAAGAAGGTGATCGAGGACCTGGAGGAGGGCTACCGGGTGGAGGTGAAGGGCGAGAAGCGCAACCCCAAGGACTTCGCCCTCTGGAAGGTCGATCCCAAGCACATCATGCAGTGGGACGCGCCGTTCGCGGGCGGCGTGCGTGGCTTCCCGGGTTGGCACATCGAGTGCTCGGCCATGTCGATGAAGTACCTGGGACCGAACCTGGATGTGCACACCGGCGGCGAGGACAACCTCTTCCCGCACCACGAGTGCGAGGTGGCACAGAGCGAGGCGCACACGGGCCGGCCGCCGTTCGCGCGCTACTGGCTGCACGTGAAGCACCTCCTGGTGGACGGCAAGAAGATGGCCAAGAGCCAGGGCAACTTCGTGACCGTGCAGCAGGTCCTGGACAAGGGCTACAGCGGCGTCGAACTGCGCTACGCCCTGATGCGGGTGCACTACCGGCAGACGTCGAACTTCACCTGGGCGGGCCTGGACGAGGCGCGCACGGCGCTCAACCGCGTGCGCGAGTCGCGCGGGCGCGTGGCGCGGATCGCCACGGGTCGTGAACCTGCGGGCCCGGACGATCTGGCGCCGGAGATCGCCCGGGCTGACGCCGCGTTCACCACGGCGCTCGAGGACGATCTGAACACGAGCGAGGCGCTGGCGGCGGTGTTCGAATTCGTGCGTGTGCTGAACAAGGCGCGCCCTTCGGTCGCCGGTGCCGATGCCGCACGCCGGGCGTTCGCGCGTTTCGAGGACGTGCTCGGTTGCCTCGGGTCCGAGCCCCCGCCGAGCGAGGTGCTCGGCCGCGCAGTGCTTCAGGGCGGCGCCGGCCTCGAGGCCGGGGCCAGCGCAGTGCCGGCCGAAGTCCAGACCCTCCTCGCGCAGCGCCAGGCCGCCCGCAAGGCCAAGGACTTCGCCGAGGCCGACCGGCTGCGCGACGAACTCGCGCGCCGCGGCTGGAAGATCGTCGACACGCCGCAGGGCCCGCGCCTGGAACCTGCGTAGCGGCCCGCTCAGGGCCGCACGTAGAACCGGTACCCGCCCATGTCGCTGAAGAAGAGCCGGCGCTGGTGCTCGCGCAGCCACGCGCGCCACGCCCCGGCGTCGTCCCCGTGCTTCTGGTCCGTGTAGTTCTCCAGCACGCGGCGGGCACGTGCCGGCTCGCGGCCGGCCTCCAGGTCGGCCACGGCGCGTTCCAGGATGCGCGGGTCGTGGTTGGGGATGCCGTAGGCTTCGGCGTCGCGGTCGATCCGGAACACCCAGCGCTCGCTCTTCCGCGTCTGGTCGCCGGTGCCCTCCAGGACCACGATCGGGTCGCGGTCGAGGTAGGGCAGGGCAGCAGCGATCCGGCGCGCGAAGCCGCCCTGGTCCTTCGCCTCGAGCTCGGCCCAGAGATCGGCCAGATCGGCGTCGTAGTTGCGGGCGATGTCCTTCTTCGACTTCGCGAAGCGGCAGTAGTTGAGCGCCCACTCGCGGCCGCTGGTCACCTTGGGCGCGATCGGCCGCGTGCCCGCGAAGCGCCGCATGTACACGACCGTGTTCACGAACACCTTGCGCGCCTCGTCGCTCATCGCGTCGGGCGCGGCGCAGAAGCCCCACAGGAAGAGATTGGCCTCGCGCCCGAGCGCCACGGCGTTGACGTTCTTGCTGTTCAGCCCGCCGGCGATCCGTTCGCAGTCGGGGTTGTCGGCGAACCGGAAGCCGTCCGACACCAGACCGACATTCTGTTCGGCGGGCGGGCCGTGCACGCGCCAGACCTTCAGCGACTTGCCGAGGTCCGCGCCGTCGTGGTACGAGAAGTAGTTCTTGGGGGTCGGCGCCTCCTCGAGGGTCGGGGTGACGCGGTACGGCGTGCGGAAGATCTCGTGTTCGGCGTCCAGCCCGTGGGCGCCACCGTCCAGGCACAGTCAAAGCCAGTCGAGCTTGCGCTGGTGCTGGTTGAGGACCGCGCCGCCGGCCGCGCCGAGGAGGACCATCGGCTTGGCGAAGTCGGCCGGGATGCGCGCCACCTTCGGCATCTGGAATCCGCTCGCGCCCTTGCCAGCGGTGAAGGGACTCGGAGCGTCCACGATGACCACGTCGAAGCCCTCTGCCAGCGCGGGTTCGAACGCGGCGAGGTCCGCGGCCTTGGCCGTCTTGAAGTGCTGGCCGAGGAACTCGAGCCAGACCTTGGTCCGCGGGTGGTCGGGAACGCCGGCGTAGAGGACCGCGAGGTCCTGCCGCGGCGTTGGCTCCTGCGCCATGGCAGGGGCGGCCAGGAGCGCGAGGGCTGCGAGCGAATGGTGGTGCATGGCGACTCCAGCGTGCGTCGAGCGGCCGATTCTCCGCGCGGGCGCGCGCGAGCGGGAGCGGGTGCCCGTGCTTTTCCCCGATCCACCCGATCCGGTACCACCGGATCGGCGTGACCCGGTCCGGAAACGCGCCTTGCCCGGGCCTCACCGGGAGTGAATACTGCGCGCCCCTTACGCCACGGGAGTGGATCGGGGCTGGTGTCCTGCCTGGTCTTCAAAACCAGCGGGGGTTGTCCCAGTGACGGCCCCGGTGGGTTCGATTCCCATGCGCTCCCGCCATTCTCCTCGTCTCATCTCGGAAGCCATGACCGAGCAGCGCTGGAACGAGCACAGCATCCTCGCCGAGATCCGCGGCTACATCGTGGCCTCGTTCCGCGATGGCCGCGGCCAGGGCATCGACGCCCTCACGCCGCTGGTGGCTTCCGGAATCCTCGACTCGGCGGGCGTGCTGCAGGTGGTGGAGTTCCTGGAGCGTCGCTTCCACATCCAGATCGCGGACGAAGAGGTAGGGCTGGCGAATTTCCACTGCATCGGCGCACTGGCCAGGATGGTGGCGGGCAAGGTCGCTCCGCCCCCCGGCGAGACATGAATGTCCTGACCCTGGCCCCCGTCGAGGGGCCGACCGCCTGGGTCATCGTCGCCATCGGGTTGGGGCTGGGTCTCGCACTCTGCTTCGCGGCGGCCGCCGCGGAGCGGCGCGCCTGGATCGCCGCGCGCGCCCCGCGCCTGCCGATCCGCCTCCTCGCCGTGCACGACGATGCGTGGCTGCGCGGCCGCGCCACCACCGCGAGCCCCCTCACCTGCCCCTGGTTCGGCGTGGAGTGCATCGCGTTCGCCTACCGGAAGGAGCGCAAGACCACGCGCACCGTGCGCGACAAGGACGGCCGCACGCGCACCGAGGAGAGCTGGAGCGTCGTGGCCTCCGAGTCCGAGACGGCGCCCTTCACCCTCGTGGAGGCGGACCAGCGCATCGTCGTCCAGGCGCCCGAGGGGGAGATCGAGGCATGGGAGTCGCTGGGCACGGAGTACGAGGGCGCGTCGCTGCGCCACGAAGCGCGGATCCTCCGGGTGGACGCCGAGGTCTCGGTGCTCGGCGTGAAGCGCGACGACGGGACCTTCGGGCCGCTGCGCGAGGTGCCCCTGCTGGTCACCCACGCCGAGCACCACGAGTACACCCGCGGCCGCGAGCGGGCCGGTGTGTGGCTGCGGCGCGGCGGCCTGCTGCTGGTGCTGCTCGGCAGCGGGACCGGGAGCGGGTTCTTGGCGGGGGAGCCGGGGAGGGAGTTCGCCCTCCCCGTCGCCCTGGGAGTGGGGCTGGGTGCGCTGGTGCTCGCGTGGACCTGGGCGACGTTCAACCGCCTGGTGCGCGCCCGCAACGCCGTGCGCGCGGCGTGGCGCCAGATCGACGTGGACGCCGCAGTGCGCGCCCAGCTGGTCCCCAACCTGGTCGAGGTGGTGAAGGCCTACGGCGCCCACGAGCGCGGCCTTCTCGAGCGGATCGCCGGCCTGCGCAGCGGCAGCGTCGCGGCGGAGTCCGACGCGGCGCGCACGGTGCGCGCGGTCATCGCGCTGCAGGAGCGCTACCCGGAACTCGCGGCCAGCGGGTTGCACCGCGACCTGCACGACCGGCTGGTGGCGCTGGAGGAGAAGCTCGCCACCAGCCGCGAGCTCTACAACCGGATGACCAAGGCCTGGAACGACCTGGTCCAGCAGATGCCCAGCGGAATCGTGGCTCGCCTGGCCGGACACCGCCCGGCGGAGTTCTTCGCGGCCGACACGGTGGCCCCGCCGCGGGTGGATCTGTCCCAGGCCTGAGCCCCGCCATGCGGAGGGCGATCAGCCCGCGCCGCCGACCCCGGCCAGTGAGGCGCTGGGGGCCGCCGTGGAGCCTCGCAGGAGCCGGGCCGCGTTCCCGCGCGTGACCAGCCACTCTGCCTGCGGATCGAGGCGCAACATCCGGATCTTGTGGAGCTCCACGGCCGGGTGCAGCCACGGTCCGTCGCTCCCGAAGAGCAGCTTGTGCGGCCCGGCCCTGCGGACCGCCTCCACCAGATAGTCGAACCGGCGGACTCCGGAGGTGTCGGCATGCACGTTGGCATGGCGGACCATCAGGTCGATCACGGTGAGGTGGGCCCGCCAGTCGTCGGCGAAGGACCCCAGGTGCGCGATCACGATCGGTACTTCGGGGTACTCGCCCGCCAGCATCTCGACCGTGTGTGCTTGTCCGGCCACGTCGAGGAGCAGGGGGAGGCCTTCCGCCCGGGCGGCCTCCAGCACCTCCCTGCCGGGTAGCGCGTCGTGTCCGTGCACCTTGATGCCGCGGAAGCCGTAGCGCGTCCGCGCGCGGCGCACGAGGGCGTGGACCCGGCCCGCGTCCTGCCTCGGGTGGACCATGGCGAAGCCCACGAGCCTGGGGCGGTGGCGGGCCACCAGGGCCGCCAGCGCGCGGTGGGCGCGTAGCGAGTCGTCGTGGAAGGCGGGAACCACGACCGTACGCCTGATCCCGCATGCGGCGGCCCGCGCCAGGTAGGCCCGCAGGGGTGCTCGCGTGTTCCAGGGAGCCGTCAGGGCGTCGCCCGGTCCGGCGTGGCAGTGGAAATCGATGACCATGCGTGGGCCCACTCGGCGACGCCCACCGACGCCGCCTGGGTCAGGACTCAGAGCGTGTTCACGCGCCGGGGGCCTGGGTGCACCCGCGCCGGCGGCGGCAGGGCTGGCCTCTGGTCCCACGGTAGGGCGGTCGGCGGCGCCTGACGCAGCACCCCGACCGACTGGGCGCTGGTCACCCAGTCCTCCGAGTGGACCGCGATCCACTCCAGCAGGAAGTCGAAGCGGTCCTGGTTGATCGTGTTGGCCAGGTCGGTGACGGCCAGCCACTGCAGGATCTCACGGCCCGAGATCCCCATGCGCTGGCGGGCGGACGTGGCCGGCGTCTCCCGCAGGTGCTGTGTGAGCAGGTCCTCGATCACGTCGTAGGCCGTGTCGGCGCCGAACACGTTGCGGACGTCGGGGGCGCCTAGCACCGCGAAGGCCTCCTCCAACACCTGGAGCATCTCCACCGTGAGCACGTGCACGTGGCCGTATGACATGAACTTCAGGTTGTTGCGCAGGTCCAGCCCGGCCCGGCGCACCATGGCGATGCTCCCGAACGTCGGCTCGGCCCCGCCCGTGCGGATCACCTGCGAGACCCGCTTGTCCCGCCAGTACGTGACCACCTGCCAGATGAAGAAGCTGAAGAGCCGGTGGAAGTCGCCGTTCGACGGGATGCCGGCCGGAAGCTCGCTCCCCCCGTAGCCGAACACGCGGCGGTAGGCGATGTGCCGTTCGCGCTGAGTGTAGCGCAGCACCTCGCGCCGGTCGAATCGGTAGAGCCCAAGGGCGCCGTCGCCGCCCGAGATCTTGATCTTCCCCGCGAGGAAGAGCTCACGCAGCCGTCTGCACGCGCGGAAGACCCCGAGCTTCTCCATCTGGTAGATGTAGTAGAGGCTAGCGACCGCCCCGATCCGCTCGGAGGACACATGCTCCACGTCGTCGTAGGGTGCGACGTCGATGGGAGTGTCGACGGAGTCCACGTCCGGGGCCGTCCCGTCCCCGATGCCGACCAAGCCCGAGAGGCCTCCATCAGGAGTGGGTTGGTCGGCTCGGTAGCTCGCAAGGAGCTGGGCGAGAGCCTCCTGGTGGTCTCGCAGGCGTTCCTTCCGCTGTTCAGGGCTGCCCGGCTCCGACTCGATCTCCGCCAGCTGGCGAAGGAATTGAAGTATCTCACTAAGTGCCATGTGTCACCGATCCAACCAATCAAGAAAACGCCGACAGTCGAAGCCCACATACCGAGACAGGAGTTTGCATCGCTGCCAAGCTTGTGTCCACCTCGTCACTAAGGTTCAAGCAACGAACAGGCCACCTCAAGACACATTATCCTTTGCACGTCCTTGTTTTCCTTCTTGAGCTCATCAAAAGCACTCTGCACGTCCTTGAGCAACGTCGGCGCGACCTTGTCCCGAAGAACGCTCTTCACTAGCGGGACAACAGCATCATGTATAACAGCCTTCATGTGCGTTTGTCGGTCGTTGTCATGCTTGGCGTTCCAGAACTTCTTCAGCTTCCCAAGAAGCACTGGACAGCCTTGGTACGTACTGGAAACGTCATCAGGCGTGTCAGTCGCAAGAGCGCGGGCGTAGCTGATAACATCACATGCGAGACGCTCAATATCGTCTCCGCGCTTGAGTTCCCTTCCCCCGCGCTGAAGAACCAACTCCTTGAGTGCTTGAGGGACCACGTCAGGGACATGCGGCTTCGATACAAGGGGTTTCAACTGAGCACGGAGTGTGGTGATAGCCTTGCGAGAGCTCTGGGAATGCCCGAGCAGTCTCCTGATCTGCTGCTTCTGCGTGTTGATACCCTTGCGGAAGCTTCGGGTATCCTCAAGAAGCCTCTTGATCATCTCTTCCTGCTTGTTGATATCCTTGCGAAAGCTCTGGGAATCATTGAGAAGTGTCTTGAGCTGCTGCTTCTGCGTGTTGATCGGATCGTGACTCTTGTTGCTCTTGTTGCTCTTGTTGCTCATGGGGCACATGTTAGGAGATGTGTATCGGATTCTGCGTTGACGCAAACACCTTGACAGTCGAGCTGAAGATAGGGGCGCATTCGAACAGTGGCAGGTACATGGCGGCCCCGTCGGCAGTGACAGTAGTAATGCGCCAATCGGCAGTGCCAATGCGATCATCGCACCCATGAATGACTGAGACTGTCATAGAATGCTGATGAGCGGAAGGTACTAGACGAGAATCGGTCACAGCAGTCCACTGTCCGACAGTGTCGGTGCGCGGGATGTATACCAAGCGTCCGCTATGCGCAGGCGCAAAGGCAATTAGCAGTTGGGGCGAAAAGGCAATACGGACGCTAGGGGGGCTGGGGTCATCTGCCTTGTGGCGCTTATACCGAAGGTAGCGCGAAGATTCTTCAGACCAAGATTCGAGAGTGTTGTTCTCCGACCAAAGTAAGCCAGCGGTCCACGCCATCACGTGCAGCGTCGATGTCAGACGTCGGAAGGCGTCAGTTGGCGCAGGCAGGCGCTCACCGCGTCTTGCTGGGAAGCGAGACTCCAGGAAGTCGCGTAACGGCGCGTTGGTGTCCACCAGTACTGTGATGAGTGCGTGCTGAAACGATGCAAGGCCACCGGCTCCTGCCCACAGGGTGGAGGGAAGGATCGAGTGCAGCAGGGTGTGCCAGGCCGACAGAATCTGGCGGAGGGTGTAGGGTGTGGGCGTACCCAGAACAGGCAGCGAGTCCTGGGCGACAGGATCGATGCCGGAAGTCGATAGAGTGTCGTTGAAGGCATCAAGGGCGTCGACCGCGGCATGAAGCAGGTCGTCAAGCGAGCGTGTCACATGCGCATATGCGGTTATCCCCTGGCGCCGGTCAAGACTGTCGGGTTGTGTGTCCAGTGCACGCGCGCTGAACGAGAGAAGGAGCTGGTACGCCGTGGCCAGACTGTGCCAGCGGATGGTGTTGGTGTGGTCGGGTGAGGGGATAAAGAAGTCGTGATGCAGAATGTGCGCCAGTCGCGAGAAGCTGTTAGTGGAGGTGTCATCAGGAGAAGGCATGGTTGGAGCCTGTGTATCACGGGATGCAGGCCCAATCAGCGTGCTTAGAAGGTCGTGGATGCTTGCTTGCGTAGGTGTCGGCGAAGTGCGCAGCAGGCTCTGTCCGCGACGGAGAACCTCTAGTATCGACTGCAGGGGTTGAGCCAGGCGGTCGGGCCAAGTTGTGCGAGCCGATGCCTGCGAGCCGCCTGAGCGTGCTGCGAATGAGTTGGTGCGGGTATCGTGGTCGGGCGTGAAGCCATCGAGGAGAATGCTCTCCGCCCGTGTGAAAGGATCTGGATGCGCTGAATTCCAGGGCGGCAGGGAGTTGTCGTATGCAAACCGCGCGTCGGAGCGTGCTGAGGGTGTAAGTGATGGAGACGTCTGCGACGGCGAAGTCGTGGCTGAGCTACGGAGAGCCCTGCGCAGGTCGGAGATCGATCGCACCGGACTCCTCGTGACCTTGGATAGGAGGCTCGCGTGGGCGCTGGTGAGGATCACATCGCGGGGGACGGAGGGTCGGGAGGGGGTCATGGGGTCCGGGGAGTCAGGGCCTTGGGAGGGTCGAGTCCAGGCTGTGAGGCAAGGTGGGTAGGTTGTCGCCTTGCGGGCCGCCCATGGCGGGCCGCGCTGTCAGGGCGCGGGTCATGGCCGTTCCGCAAACCACAGAGCCGCACTGTGAAGGGTGTCTGCCAGTCGGGAGTGGGATCGGAGGCACTCGCTCAGGAACTGGCTGTAGTCGTGTACCCAGCGCGCGGGGATCGGCGCCTTCGCCGACCCAAGACGCGCCAGGACGAGGAAGTCGAGGAAGGAGAACGGGTAGTCGCACAGCCTGGCGTGCACGCGAGTCGCGGAGCTCTGCAGCGATTCGAGCAGGTCCAGGGACTGGCGGCGCGCTGCGGTCCCCTCCGTCTCGACGAGGGGATCGGCACTCCGCCCGATGGGTGCGATCGCGAGCGCATCCTCGATCGCGACGAGATGGCGGCACACGGGCACCAGCTCCTGGAGCGGATGCGCCGCGAGGTGGAGCTTGAGGTCGCCGAGTCGGGCGCGGAGGTCCTCCAGGGCATCCGCGAGGCAGGCGCGCACGTCCTCGAGTGACTCTGGCTTGTGTCGTGCTGGGGCCGTTGTCATGCCCGCCTCGCGAGCTGTCTGTAGAAGTTGCGGGCCAACCGATCCGCGCGCGCCAGGCGCTGGTCGAGCGCCGTGCGCACGGCGCCGATGTAGAAGCGCTCCGGCAGCACGCCGGGGTCGGTGCCCGCGGCCAGGCGGGCGGCCGCCTCCTGGACGCTGGCCTGGTCCTTGGCGCGGAAGCGGACCACGTCGAGGAGGCGGCGCTCGCCGAGGGCCGGAAACGGGACGCCCGCGATGGCGTGCACGACCAACGGCACCGTCTCCGGAAGGCTGCGGATCAGTCCTTTGGGGTAGTCCGAGGCCTCGGGCGCAGGGTAGATCCGGTCCCATAGCCGGCGCAGGGCCAGGGCCTCCTCCGCGAAGCCGAGTTGCCGCAGCAGCTGCAGGCTCAACAGGGCGCGCACGTAGGGCGTCGGATGCGGGGCGCCAGGGACGAACGTGCGCACCGAGCGGGGCGATCGGGCGACGACGTCGAAGAGCGAGCGTACGACCGCTGGCCCGCCCATCAGGCAGCCGAGCATGTCCGCGAAGGTTTCCCGCTGCCAGGATTGGAAGACCAGCGCGATCGGCCGGGGGACACCATGTCCGGCGAGGGTGCGAGCGATCGAATCGGGGATGGCATCCGCCAGCCCGAGTTCATTCTGCAGGTTGTGGGAGACTTCATGCAGGACCGCACCCAGGGTCCAGGGCGAAACGAGCCTGTGATAGGGCAGCTGCACCAATGGGTACGGGTTGAGCTGCTTGCCGAGATGGGCGAGCGGGATCCCCCTGCGGAATGTGGCCGGGGAGAACCCGGTACGCAGGTAGGCGAGCGGTGGAGGCGCGGGGATCGACTTCGGGATCGGCACGCCCAGGTAGACGTGCTGGTAGCAGTCGAGCGCGATCCGGTCGCAGGCCAGCAGCCAGGAACCGAAGCGGCTCTGCCTCTGGCCGAAGAGTTCGAAGTAGAAGTCCCAGATTCGCTCGATGGCGCGCACCCATGTGTGCGCCTGCTCCTTGGTGGAGACGAGCGCCTGGAGCGCAGGCGTCCCAGGAGCGGCGAGGGCGGTACGAGCTGCGGTGCGCACCCGGCCGACCTCTTGCACGAGCCCGCGTCGCAGCCGGATGAGCAGGTCGTTGACCGCGGTGACGTGGCCCGGAGTCGGCGCCTCGGGCCCGGTGCCGAACTCGTCGACCCGGAATGGCCGCAGCGCCGCCGCGTGCCGCAGCGCGTTGACCACCTGCGCCCGCACCCAGGGACGCCAGACGCCCTCCGCCACCGTGGTCGCCTGCGACCCGGCCATTTCAACGGCGGATGCGGGCACTGGGGTGGTGCCGAGGCTTCCGTTCGCGGGTGGTTCGGGTCGCGTCAGGGCCATGGGAGGAAGAGGGTGGTCCGGGGTCTTCAGCCGAGGTCTTCGGCCTCGCGGTGGTAGCCGCGGTCGAGCGCGCGCGAACGCCGGATCGCGCAGCGGCACCGGCGCGGCGACGACAGGACTCGCGAAGTCTCCGACGCGAGGATGCGGACCGCGCCTCCGGGGCTCACGGGCGCGCCCTGCGCCACGCTGCGGGCGACACGCGCCACGGAGCGGCGCACGATCGTAGGTACCGTCCGCATGAGGCTCCGACCCTGGGGCGTGGCGCGCAGCGTCTTCGCCACCTGCGTGACGCCGCGCACGAGCTGCGGGGCGGCCCGCATCACCGTGGGAAGTACCCTTCGTGCGACCAGTTGTGCAGCCAGGGGCACGAGCGCCCCGAGGAACGCCTCGGAGTCGCCCGGGCTTTCCGCCTCCGCGGCCATGTGGGCCAGGTGCTCCATCGCCCGTGCCGGGGAGGCGCGCAACGTCGGGTCCACCTCGCTCTCGGGATCGAGGGCCTCGAGCTCGAGATCCTCGAACTCCAACTCGCGCTGGCGTCTGCGCTTCTTGCCGCGCGAGTCCAGGAGTGCGGCTGCCGCCATTCCCGCTGGTCCCATGCCCATGAGTGCGGCCCGCCCCGCGAGCTTCGCGATGCCGCGAAGCTTGCCGAAGAAGGGTTCGCCTTCGTCCTCACCCTCTCCTGGCAGGCTCTCGTCCTCCAGCAGCGCGTCGGTCTCCAGGTCGCCCTCCAGATCGCCCTCCAGATCCGACTCGGGATCGAGGCCGGTCTCGAGGTCCTCCAGGTCTTCCAGGTCCAGGTCGGTCCTCGCCTTGCTCATGGGTTCTCCTTCTCTCGGTGTGGGGTGTGGGTGGTTCAGGGGGAACGCCGCCGGGCGGTGGCGGCGGCGCGTGCATTGCCAGCCAGCGCGGCGAGGGTGCGGTTGGGGTCGCCGAGGTGGCGCGCCGTCTGGTGAGCCATGACCCTTGCGACGAGGGCTGAGGAAGGCAGCGAACCGTGGCGCGTGTTTGCGGCCACGACACGGGCCGTGCTGCGTACGACAGCCGGAAGGACGCGGATGGCGGGGCGGGTCAGCGACCTCTGGTAGAGCAGCCTCGCCACGAGCGAGGTGGCACGGACCATGTGGGGGAGTGCGTGGCGCAGTAGGCGCAGCGTGGCGGGGGAGAGGCTGCGCACGACCGCGGCACCGCTCAGCGCCTCCGACTCCGCCTCCGAAGGCGCACGCGCCGCGAGCGCGGCCAGGAGTTCGCCGTCCATGAGCTGTGCAGCCATCTCCGGCTCTTCGGCATCGAACTCCGGGTCCGACTCCCTCAAGGCGTTCGCCGCGACGCGACCCAGGGAAGCGCCAAGGGTGGCACCGAGGGGGCCGCCGAACGCGGTTCCCACGAGTGTGGCGATGCGCGGGGCCGCGACCCTCGCGACCTGCTTCAGCAGCGGTGCCGCGCGGCGCGCGAATCGGGCCAGACGCCGGCGGAAGGGCTTGAAGAACGGCTCTTCGCCGTACTCGTCCTCGCCTTCGAGGTAGCCGGCTGCGGCGACTCCGCCATCGAGCTCCCCTTCCAGGAGCTCTTCATCGCCCAGGGCGCCCTCCTCCGCGGCCAGCGCGCCTTCGCCTTCCAGGTCGGTGGTCAGCTCACCGTCGCGTTCGCGGTCCACGTCGCCCTCGCCTTCGCGATCGAACGCGAGATCCAGTTCCAGGTCGCCCTCGCGGTCAGTGCGTGGATCCATGCCAGTTCCTCGGTCGCTTCACCACCCGGGCCAGCAGGCGCAGACCCGTGTGCGAATGGCGGAAACGTGTAGGCAGCCGGTGTGGGGCCCACAGCCGCCTCTTGGGGGGAGCCCCTCTACAGGAACCGGATCCGGTGACACCGGATTCGGGAGCATGCGCGAGGCAACACGGGCGGTGTCGCCGGAATGTGCTACGAGCCCATCGGCGGGCGTCGGTATCCTCCGCAGCCTCTTGGGGCGGCTGCGCTGGGAGAGAAAGATCGGCCTGTGAAGGAGACCGAAGGTGAGCCCACGTCACGTCGCCAGGTCATCCGAGCCCCGGGTTCCGGGGATGCACGACACCCAAGCCTGCATCGCGGAGTTGCTGCGGAAGTTGGTCGCTCTCCTCTCGGGTTCTGAGATCCGCTGCGCATTCGACAACCACACAGGGATCGCCTGGCAGGTGCTCCTCGACGTCGAGGCTCATGGCTGGAGGTGGATCGCCACGCGTCCTGCAGCCGAGGCGGGCGAGCCGTCGGCGACGCTGAGCCCCCGCGAGCTGGAGATCGCACGCCTGATCTCGAAGGGGCACTGCAACAAGACCGTCGCCGCAGTCCTCGAGATCAGCACGTGGACCGTGGCGACCTACATGCGGCGAGTCTTCGCCAAGCTCCACGTGGGGACGCGTTCCGCGATGATCGCCAGGCTGATGGAGCAAGGAATGCTGATCCAGAGCCCGGTGCTCGGTGGCGGTGCGGGCGGAATCGCTGCAGCGGAGGGCGCTCCTCGCGGCCATCGCCCTGGCCGAGATCGGGGCGCGGCGCACTCCCCCTGAAAAAAGTCGACCCGGCGGAGCACCACACTCCGCCGGGTCCAGATCCCTGCCACGGGCCTTGTGGGCCCGTCGCATATCTTTCCACCGGGCGGCCTAGGAGCAGGAAGCGTGCCACGCCCGAGGGCCGGGGGATCGACAGTGCCACAAGCCTAGCATCTCCAGGGGATTGCGTGTTTCTTCCCGACCCTGTTACCGGGCTCCGGTCGAGGCCCGGGGGCGCCATGCTGCCGGCGATCCGCCGCCGGTCCGTCGACCTTCCGTCAGCGCCGCTGCCCCACGCCCTGGACGTCCAGGTTGGCGCGGACGCCCTCGGCCAGGCGGTCCCGCACACGGGTGAACGCGGCGCGCTCCGGGGTGCCCTCCGGCGGGGCGAACCGGTCCAGCGCGGCGAGCGCAGCGGAGCCATGACCCAGCACGGCGTACGCGCTGGCGAGGACCAGGGCCTCGTCGAGCCCCAGGCGGCGCGATCCGGCTTCCGATTCCAGGACCGAGATGGCGAGGTGCGCGCGGCCCTCCAGGAACGCGGCGTGGGCGAGGAGCGCCGCGGGCACGCCGGCGGGTTCGCGGAGGATCCGATCGCCCCGACCCAGGCGCAGGAGAGAGGCCAGGCACTCCGGCTCCCGCTCGCGGCCGGCCTGCAGCAGGCGCGCGACCGTCCGGACGGACTCCGCATCCGGATCGGCGTTGCCCTCGAGCACGCGCAGGATCTCGCTTGGTGCGCGCTGCCCCAGCATCGCGATCGCGGCCTCGACCCGGCGGCGGGCGTCGGCTCCGGCCAGCGCGAGCAGGCGGTCGGGATCGACCTCGAAGAGGTACCACGCACCCTCGCGATCCGCGGGTGGCACGTGGCGCAGCCAATGGTGGATCCGGTCCCGGTGCGGCACGGCGCCGGCGCCCTGCGCAGGCTGCACCGAGCGCGGGTCCGAGCGCGCGAGGTCCATCCCGTAGACGAGGAGCCTGCCCGGCCGAGGGCCGCCTTCGGCCGGCAGGCGCGCGGCGTCGGGGTGGCGCGCGTGCAGCACTGCCTCGTCCTCGTCGTGCAGCCAGCTCACCCGCCAGTCGAGGTTCGAGTCCCAGAAGAGCAGGTAGGGGCGCGGTGCGAGGAGGTTGAAGGCCTGGATGTAGCGCGGCGCCTCCGTGGCATGGAATGCGAGGAGGCCCAGGAGCAGTGCCGCGAACCCAGCCCTCCGCACGCGCGCGGGCGTGGTCGTGGCTTCGCCCACCAGCCATCCGCCGCCGCGTGCCGCGACCAGGGCGAGGAGGGGCAGGACCGGCAGGAGATAGCGCACGCCGATCTGCAGCGCGGTGAAGAACGACAGGTAGAGCACCGGCACGCCGATCGCGAGGACCAGCAGGAGGCGCAGGCGCGCGGGCCACGCCGGCCGGCGCACCGCGACGCCCACGCCGAGCAGGGCCAGGAACGCGAGCGGCAGCTTGGTGCCGAGCGCCACGACGAAGTAGAGCGGGTGGCCGCCGCGCAGGATGCGGTCGAGGAAGTAGGTGACCCCGCCCTGCTCGGAATAGAACTTCTGGTAGTCCACGCCGCGCACGAACGGCTCGGGCAGGAGTGCCAGCAGCTGCGGAACCAGCGGCCACGCGACCAGCCGGCGGAAGCTGGCGCTCAGCGGGCCGGCCGCGGGATCCTGGGGATTCACGGGCGCCGGCGCCGCGGGGCGCACCGTGTAGCCACCCGTGCCGAACCCGTAGCAGGCGTGCAGCACCAGGGTCGCGATGGCGGCCACGGCGAGTCCCGCGAGCCCTAGGTCGAGCACGCGTGCGCCGCCGCCGCCGCGACGAAGGGCGAAGCCGGGCGCCCAGCCGCGCAGGGCGGCCACGCCCAGCGCGATGCCCAGCACCGGGACGAGGAAGAGCGCGAGGTACTTGGTGGCCAGCGCGAGACCGAGTGCGCAGCCGAGAGCGGGGATCGCCCAGCGCGTCCCGGTCTGCAGCCACCGCCACGCCACGTGCACGGCGAGGACGTAGAACGCAGCCAGCGCCATGTCCGAGGTCATCAGGCAGCCGTGCGCGAGGACGATCGGGTTGGCGCAGTGCAGGGCGAGGGCGAGCAGGCCGAGCCGGGGGCCGAGGGCATCCTTCGCGAAGCGGTGCACGAAGAACGCGCACAGGATCGCGAAGGGCAGCAGCCCGAGCCGCCCCCAGAACTTGTAGGCCACGAGGTCCATCGGGTCGTGGACCCACGCGAAGAGCTGGTTGGCCAGGAAGGGCAGGGGGCCGTGCAGGATCGTGACGAAGACGTCGAAGCGGCCCTCCTGCCGGATCGCGATCCCGGCCTTGAGGTAGTTCATCTCGTCGGTGGTCCACTCGGTCTGCCACGCCAGCGCGAGCAGGACCATGGCGTGGGCCAGGAGCACGAGAGCCGGGAGATGGCGCCGGAGGGCGTTCACGCGTGCGGGCGATGTTGGCGGGCGGGGCCCCGGGCTCCAAGGGTGAAGCAGGGCGGCACCCGCGCCGTCGCGGGCGTGCTCGGGCGGCCATTCCCAGGACCGCCGCGTGGCGCGGCCCTTCCCCCGGGTGGCGTGGCCTGCGTCCCGCGAGCGGTTCCGGGTGCCCCATCGCACTCCCGGGGTGGGCCGGCGCCACGGGCGCGGGCCTTGGCTGCGGCCGACTCCGGACCGCGATGGGCAAGAGAAGTGTTCAAGGCGTCGGGGCGCTGTCCTATACACGGCGCCGGCGCCCCACCTGTGAACCGCTTGGGGCACGGTCGCAACCGCAACCAACCAATCGAGGCACGATGGAACTCTTCACGCAGGAGGGCGTGTACTTCCTCCTCCGCTGGCTGCACTTCCTCGCCGGCATCGTCTGGATCGGACTCCTCTACTACTTCAACTTCGTCCAGACGCCGTTCTTCGCCACCGCCGAGGCTCCCGTCCGTTCGGGCATGATCCGCGGACTGGTGCCCAGCGCGCTCTGGTGGTTCCGCTGGGGGGCGATGATCACGTTCCTCTCCGGCTGGGCCTACATCGGGATGAAGATGGGCCTGGAGAAGGTGCCGCACGGCAGCGCCTACATGACCCTGATCATGACCGGCGGCCTCCTGGGCACCGTGATGTGGGCCAACGTGTGGTTCGTGATCTGGCCCAATCAGAAGGTCGTGATCGCCAACGCCAACCAGACCGCCACCGGCGGCCAGCCCATCCCGGACGCCGCGAACCGCGGCAAGCGGGCCGGTCTCGCCAGCCGCACCAACACCGCGCTCTCGATCCCCATGCTCTTCTTCATGGGCGCCGCGAGCCACCTGCAGAGCCTCGGGGACAAGCTCGCCAGGGGCGAGGGCATGATCGGCGCGCACTACGGCGTGCTGCTGCTCGTGATCGTGGCGATGGAGTTCAACGCGCTGAGCGGACTCGACCAGCCGCGCCAGAAGATCCTCTCCACGGTGAAGGGTGCCATCACGCTCGGGTTCATCCTGAGTGCGGTGATGTACTTCTCGTGCGAGGTGTTTATCTGATGGCCTGAGTTAGCCCAAGGGGGGCCAGTGGCCCCCCTTTCGAACCCTGAGTTAGCCCAAGGGGGGCCAGTGGCCCCCCTTTCGAACCCCCCGGCGGCGACAACGCGAAGGATGCGGGGCGAAGGCGGCGGGGGCCGTCGGGGATGCGGCCACGCGGGCCTGAGTCGGGAGGCGAGGTTCGCATGGCAGCACGGCGAACGCGGCGGGGAAGGTCAGGGATGCGGACTCGCAGGACGGAACCTGGGAGGCGAGGTTCGCATGGCAGCGGGGCGAAGGCGGCCGGGGCCGTCAGGGATGCGGCCACGCGGACTCGCAGGACGGAACCTGGGAGGTGAGGTTCGCATGGCAGCAGGGCGAAGGCGACCGGGGCCGTCAGGGATGCGGCCACGCGGACTCGCAGGACGGAACCTGGGAGGTGAGGTTCGCATGGCAGCGGGGCGAAGGCGGCCGGGGCCGTCAGGGATGCGGCCATTCGGACTCGCAGGACGGAACCTGGGAGGCGAGGTTCGCATGGCAGCGGGGTGAAGGCGACCGGGGCCGTCAGGGATGCGGCCACGCGGACTCGCGGGACGGAACCTGGGAGGTGAGGTCCGCATGGCAGCAGGCCGAAGGCGGCGCGGGCGCAGCGGGTGGGAGCCTGCGGCGGGGGACTGGGGCTGGGGCGGTGCGGGCTGCGTTGCCGCTGCCCCGCCCGGCTCACTGGCTCGGCGGCACTTCGCGCAGGTAGGCCTCGAGCGCCGGCAGCGCGTCCTGGAGGTAGGGCAACGCCACCATCTGCTTCGTGTCGCGCTTGGGCTTGTAGCCCTCGGGGTAGGTCGCGTGCAGGACGCGCGCGGTCAGCAGCTCCAGGGACGCGCCGGCGATCTCGGGGCCCTGCGCTCCGGCGACATGGGGGTCGGCGCCGTGGCACACCGTGCAATTCAGGCTGTAGACGCGGCGGCCCTTCTCGGCGAGGTCGGAGAGCTTGGGGCCGGCCGGCTCGGCCGAGCAGTTGGCGAGGACGATCACCACCGTGAGGGCCGCGGTGAGCCCCAGGCCTGCGGTCAGGAGTTTCATCTCTGGGCTCACTTCTCGGCCAACTTCGCCTCGTTCCAAAGACGGTCCATCTCCGCCAGGTCCGCGGTTCCCATCCGCTCGCCCAGGCGCTCCTCCACGTGGGCGAAGCGGCGCACGAACTTGTCCATGGTGGCGCGCAGCGCCATCTCGGGGTTGACCTTGGCGTGGCGGGCGAGGTTCACGAGGCTGAAGAGCACGTCGCCCAACTCCTGCTGCACGGCCGCAGGGTCGCCTTGGGCCAGCGCCCGGTCGAGTTCGGCCAGCTCCTCGTCCACCTTGGCGCGCGGGCCCGCGGGGTCGGGCCAGTCGAAACCGACGCGGGCGGCCTTCTCGCCGATCCGGTAGGCGCGGAGCAGCGCGGGCAGCGCCGCCGGCACTCCGGAGAGCACGCCCTTCGCCCTGGCGGCATCGGCGGCCTTCTCCTGCTGCTTGATCCGCTCCCAGTTGGCCAGCACCTGCTCCGACCCGGACACCGCGAGGTTGGCGAACACGTGGGGGTGGCGGCGGATCAGCTTGTCGCCGATCCCGCGCGCGACGCGCTCCACGTCGAAGCGGCCGGCCTCGCCGGCGATCTGCGCGATCAACACGACGTTCATCAGCACGTCGCCGAGCTCCTCGCAGATCCCGTCCTCCTGACCGGCCTGGATCGCGTCGACGGCCTCGAACGCCTCCTCCAGCAGGTGCGGCGCCATGCTGGCCATGGACTGTTCACGGTCCCACGGACAGCCGTCGGGGGCGCGCAGGCGGGCCACGATCTGCACGAGGCGTGCCAGCTGCGGCACCCCGGTTGGAGGCGTGCTCAGGCCTGGGGAGGGGGCGTGCGCGCCGCGATCGTCGGTGCCAGGAGTGCGATCCACGCCGCCAAGCCTACCAAGCCGAGGTGGAGGAGGCCCATCTGGTCGAGGGTGCGCCAGAGCTCGCGTCCGAGCAGCCAGCGCTGCCGCAGGCTCATCGCGAGGGCGAGGCAGAGGGCCACGGCCAACCATGCGACCCGTTCGCGCCGGCGGGCGCCCGGCTGCCCGAACGGCAGCTGGGCGCAGAACACCGCGCCCGGCAGGAGGGCGCCGGCCAGGTGATAGGTGCGGGTCAGCGGGGAGAAGAACGCGGTCGCGAGCATCACCACGCTCGCCTGGAGGAGCCAGCGCCGCGGGTCCTGCACCCGGCGCGCGCGCACGAACCCTGCGACGAGGAGGCCGAGGAGCGCAGCCGACCAGAGGCCCTTCACGGCGGCCAGGGCGCCCGGCGGGAGGTCCGCCAGGTGGAACGACGGCTCGCCGTTCCCGCGCCCGCGGGCCTGCAGCAGGAAGTCGAGGGTGCCGCTCACGCTCGCGCTGCTGCCCTGCCACATCGCGCGGTCGCCGGACCCTTCGCCGACCAGAGGGCCGAGCATGGCCCGCGCGAACTCGCCGAGGTGGCGCAGGTGCTCGGCGGACCCCACGATGGGCAGCGGCAGCACCAGGACCAGGAACGCGGCGGTGGCGGTCAGCGCGGCTGCCGCGCGCCAGCGCCCGGTGCACGGCAGGATCGGCAGGAAGAGGCCGGGGGTGAGCTTGAGCGCGGTCGCGGCGCCGAGCGTGACGCCCCCGCACGCCGCGTCGGCGCGCGCCAACCGGGCCACCCCGTGGGTGCAGAGCACCGCCACCCAGAGGCTGAGCTGCAGGTTGGTCCAGTTGGCGGACACGCAGCGTGCGAAGAGGAACACGAAGAGCGCGGCGGGCAGGAGGCGCACCGGGGCGAACGCCCCCGACATGCGTGCCAGGTCGCGCAGGAGCAGGGCGGTGGCGAGCCCCAGCGAGAGTGCGTAGAGCACGCGCGTGGCCTCGCGCCCGAAGGCCTCGAGTGCGGCCACGAAGGGCAGCAGCGCCACGTGCGGGTAGCCGAAGGCGCCGTGGTCCGGATGGCTGCGGTACAGGTCGACCCCGCCTCGCATCAGCTCCAGCGCCGCGTCCAGGAAGATGTCGAGGTCGGTGTAGGCGCGCAGGCTGCGCAGGCTCGACACGGCTCCGACCGCGCACGCCAGGACGAGGACCAGGGGGCCCAGGGCAGGGTGCGGACGCTTCTGCAGGGACACGCGCGCGTTATCCTCCCGGCCGACGTCGGGCCGGGCGGCCCGAGATCGGATCGCGCGTGGTATCGCATCGCAAGCGCAAGAAAGAGGCGGAGCGGCTCGGCGTCACCGCCACGGAGCTGGACCTCGTCGCCCTCCTGGAGGAGGTGCTCGACCAGGTCCGCTGGCTCAAGGTCCTCGGCTACGCCAACCAGCACCTGCTCGGCGAACACCTCAAGATCCCGGCGGCCGAACGGGACCGGATCCTGGCGGCGGCGGCCCGCGCGGTCGAGGACGACCGCCAGGAGCACGCGTGGCGTGCCCGGATCGCCGCCCTGAAGGAGGCGTTCCTGCGCCAGCGGCGCGAGCTGCGCCTTGCACTGCGCGAAGGCCCCGCGGCGGCCGAGGCGGCGCATGGCGGGGAGTGAAGGCCCGGCGCCAGGCACGCCGCTCTCCGGCTGCGTGATCGCGTTCGACGAGGAGGACCGGATCGCCGAGTGCGTGCGCAGCCTCGCGTTCTGCGACGAGGTTCTGGTGGTCGACAGCGCCAGCCGCGACCGCACGCGCGACGTGGCCGCAGCCGCGGGCGCGCGCGTGCTCGTGCACGCACCCTTTCCCGGACATCGCGAGCAGAAGGACTTCGCCGTGCGGCAGGCGCGCCACGACTGGGTGCTCTGCCTGGACGCGGACGAGCGGGTCACGCCCGAGCTGCGCGAGCGTCTGCTGGCGCTCAAGCGCGCCGGGCTGCGCGGGGCGGCGTACGAGATGCCGCGCCGCAACCACTACCTGGGCCGCGTGGTGCGCCGCGGGCTCTTCTGGCCCGACCGCAAGGTCCGGCTCTTCGACCGGCGCCGCGCCCGCTGGGGCGGCACCAATCCGCATGACCGGGTCGAGATCGACGACGGCTCCGTGCCGGCGCGCCTGGAGGAACCGATCGAGCACCTGAGCTACCGCGACCTGCGCCACCACCTGCGCACGATCGACTCGTTCACCAGGATCGCGGCGCGCGCCCTGCACGCCGAGGGCCGGCGCGCCAATCCCTTCGACCTCCTGGTCCGCCCGCCGGCCGTGGCGGTGAAGAGCCTGATCCTGAAGCGCGGCTTCCTCGACGGCTGGCGGGGATTCGTGATCGCGGCGTTGGCCGCGTGGTACGACTGGCTCAAGTACTGGCGGCTCTTCCGGCTGCGCGGGGAGGGATCGAGCCGGTGAATCCATGGCCCGAGCCGATCCTCCACCTGTTCGCCAACTTCAAGTGGACGGGTCCGGCGGATCCCGCGATCCGCTGCGCGGCGGCGCTGCGCCGCCTGGGCGCCGACGTGTGTTTCGCCCAGGCGGCCTGGACGCTGCCCCGCGCCGAACACCGCATGGCGCTCGAGCTGGCGCGCGCGCGGATGCCGGTGATCGGGGGCCTCGAGTTGCGCAAGCACTTCGCGCTCTTCAGCCTGCAGCGCGACGCGGTGCGCCTGGCCCGGCGCCTGCAGCGCGGCGACTTCGCCCTCCTGCACACGCACCTGCTCGCCGACCACCTGATCGCGGCCCTGGCGCGCCGCCGCGCGCGCCGGGGCACGATCCTGGTGCGCTCGCTCTACGAGCCCGAGGCGCCGCGACGCGGCTGGCGCGAGCGCCTGGCGTTCGGCCTCACCGACGGGGTGGTCGCTCCCACGCGGGCCTGCGCCGAGGGGGTCCAGCGGCGCTTCGGTCTGCCGCCGGAACGGATCCTGGTGCAGGAGCCCCCGGTGCCGCAGACCCGCCGCCACCTGCGGGGCGACCTGCGGGACGAGCTGGGCCTGCGCCCCGGCGACTTCGCCATCGGCATCACCGCGCGGATCCAGCGGCACCGCTGCTTCGACCTGCTCTGGGAGGTGGCGCGCCGGGTGGTGGACCAGGAACCGCGCGCGCGCTTCGTCCTGCTGGGCCGCGGCAACGAACGCGACACCCGCGAACTCGTCACCGAGCCGGTGGCGCGCCTGCGCCTGCAGGCGCACGTGATCCTGCCCGGCTACCTCTACGAGCCGCGCTACAGCCTGGCCCTGCGCTCGCTGCAGGCATTCTGCTTCCTGGTGCCGGGCTCGGATGGCACCTGCCGGGCCGTGCGCGAGGCCATGGCGCTGGGGCTGCCCGTGGTCGCCACCCGCCGTGGGATGCTGCCGGAGCTCCTGGGGCCGGGCCCCGACGGAGATCCTGCCGAGCCCTGCGGCCTCGCGGTCGACGAGGACGCCGGCACGCTGGCCGCCGCGCTCACGAGCCTGCTGCGCGACCCCGCCAGGCGCGAGGCCCTGGTGGCGCGCACCCTGCGCAAGGTCGAGGTGCACATGGACGAGTCCCGCGCGGCGCAGCGCCTGCTCGCGTTCTACGCCGGGCTGGCCCGAGGCGCGGCGCCGTGAATCCGGACGAGGCGGTGCTGGCGCAGTGGTGGGCGCACCAGCAGGCGCACCCCGGCGCGCTGCCCCCCGGCGTCGAGCCGGTGCAGACGCGCCTGATCCGGGCCGTGGGCCGCGGGCGCCTGCCGGACGCGGGTCCGGTCCACGTCAAGGTGATGGGATTCCCCCGCTTCAAGGACCGGTTCCGCTACGCATTCCAGCCCTTCCCGGCGTGGGTGGAGTACGTGGCGCTGCGCCGGGCGAGGGCGCTGGGGATCCTCTGTCCGGAGCCGGTGGCATGGCGCGGGCTCCGTCGCCTCGGCGTGCCCGTGGCCAGCCTGCTGGTCACCCGCTCGCTGCCCACGCGGGTGGGCCGCCCGGAGTCCGATGCGGTCGCGGCCATCGCGGCCTCGCTCGCGGCCGCGGGCGTCGAGCACCGCGACCTGCATCTGGGCAACTTCGTCGCCCTCGAAGGGGGCGGCGCGGCGGTCCTCGACCTGCACGGGGCTCGCTTCCGCGGCTCGCCCCCCGCCGGCCCGGTGCGTGTGCGCATGGCGGCCAAGCTCGTGGCGGACCTGCTGCGCGAGCCGGACGGCACCGCGGCCGCGCAGCGCCTCGTGTCCTGCCTGGTGGGCGCGGGGTTCCTGCCCGAGGGGGAGGTGCAGGCGGTGCTGGTGGCCGCCGAGCGGCTCCGCGTCGCGGTCCTGCGGGACCGGATCGAGCGCTGCATGCACGAGAGCACCGAGTTCACGCGCTCGTTCCGCGCCGATGGCGTCCAGCACCGCCGGCGCGAGGCCCGGGAACTGGCGCCGGCGGGCCAGGGTGGCCGCGAACTGGTGACCTGGTGGCTCGGCGACCGGGCGCGCGAGGTCCTGGATGGGAAACCGCCGCTGCTGGCCGGGCTACGCCGCAAGTGGTGTTGGCTTCCGGGCCAGCACCATGTCTATATTCCCGGCCCATCGCCGAGGGCTCTGGGCCCCGATCAGATCCAAGAACTGCTCGAGGGGTATGCGAGGTACCGACAACTGGCCACTGCCACGCGGGACATCGGGTCCCGTTCCCTGGCAGGCCCATAGGAGTGCGCAGGATGCCCCCTGAGCGCCTCCGCCCTGCCCCGGCCGGCGCGAGTTCCGCGAGCGTCGCCGACCTGATCGCGCCCCGCCCCAAGCTCCGGACGGTCGAGCGGCCGCTGCGGCGCGTCGTGTTCTTCGGCAAGAGCATGTCGCGGACGCGTTGCACCGGCGCCCTGGTCGAGGCGCTGCGCGCCCAGGGGCTCGAGGTGAAGTGGGTCAATCTGGCCACCCTGCGCCGCTGGACGCAGTGGCTCGGGCGCAGCGTGTCGGAGGCGATGGCGCGTCGCGTCGTGCGCTCGTTCCGCCCCGACCTGATCTTCGTGTTCTGCAGGGACCTTCCGCTGCCGCTGCTCAAGGAGTTCGGCCGCGAGGCGCGCACCGTGCTGTGGACCGAGGAGGCGCTGGAAGACCTCGAGGAGCGGCACGTGCGCTACTTCCGCGCCGCCGACCTCGTGTGCATGAGCAACCCGGGGCGCTTCCCGATCCTGCGCGAACACGGGCTCGAGAACATGGCGTTCCTGATGAGCGGGTTCTCGCCGCGCTATCACTACCCGCTCGGCCCGCGGCCGGCGGAGCGCGACCTCGCGTTCATCGGCGGCCCGGGGCGCCACGGGCAGCGCGCCGAATTCCTGCTGCGTCTCGCCGACCACAACCCCGTCGCCGTGTTCGGCCAGGGCTGGGATGCCTGGATGGGCCGCAACCGCGCGCTGCGGGTGCATGGCCCGGTGCGGCCGCACGCCTACCGGAGGATCTGCGCCACGTCGCGCATCGTCCTGGGGCTGAACGAGGTCAACGCCGAGCCGCTCTACTTCTCGAACCGCACCTGGCTCTCGCTGGCCTGCGGGGCATTCCATCTCACCCACTACGTGCCCGGCCTGGAGACCGTGTTCCAGGACGGCGTGCACCTCGCCTGGTATCGCAGCTTCGAGGAGTGCCTGGACAAGGCACGCTACTACCTGGCCCACGAGGCGGCGCGCACGCGCGTCGCCATGGCCGGGGCGGCGCTCGCCCTCGAGCGCCATACCTACTCGCACCGGATGGCCGAGGTCCTGAGGCTCTTGGGCGCGCGCGCGCCCGAGCGTGCGCCGAGCCCGGAGACTGCGCCTCGCCCGCGCGGCGTGGAGCCGGCCTCGCGCAACGGCTCGCTGCGTCCGCTCGCGGAGTAGCCCTTGCGGATCCTGCACGTCCTGGCCGAACGCGGCTGGTCGGGCGGCGAGGAGCAGCTCCGCTTCCTGGTCGAGCACCTGGTGCGCAAGGGTCATGTCAACGCGCTGGCCCTGGTGCCGGGGGCCGCGTTCGCGCGCGTGGCCGAAGCGCACGGGCTGCCCGTGCACTGGGTCGACCTGCGCCGGCCCTGGCACCCGCGCACCTGGGCCGCGATGCGCCACGCGGTGAACGACGCGGCCCCGGAGATCCTGCACTTCGGCTGCGGCCGCTCCCTCGTCGCAGGCGGGCTCCTGACCCTCGGGCAGCGCGTGCGCGTGCGCGTCACCACGCGCCGGATCGACTATCCGATCGGCCGCTGGCTGCGCGGGTGGCGCTACCGCCGGCTCGTGCACCACGTCATCGCCAACTGCGACGGCGTGGCGCGCCGGGTGCTCGAGGCCGGCGTGCCGCGCCAGCAGGTCAGCGTCGTGCACGAGGGGATCGAGTTCGGACCGTTCGGGGACCTGCGGAGCCGGCGTGCCGCGGCGCGCGCGCTCCTCGGCCTGCCGGCCGACGCCCTGGTGGCCAGCTGCGCCGCGACCCTGCGCCCGCGCAAGGGGCAGGCGCTCCTCGTCCAGGCCCTCGCCCGGATCGCCGCGGACTTCCCCGGCGCGGTCCTGGTCCTGGCGGGCGAGGGACCGGACCGGGCGCGCCTCCAGGCGCTGGCGGCCAGGACGGGCCTCGCCGGTGCGGTGCGTGTGCCCGGCCCCATCCGGCCGATCCAGGATCTCTACGCCGCGAGCGACGTGTTCTGCATGCCCTCGTACCACGAGGGCCTCAGCAACGCGGTCCTGGAGGCCAGCGCCTCCGGCCTGCCCTGCCTCGTCAGCCGGGCGGGTGGACTGCCCGAGATCGTCGCCGACGGCGTCACCGGCCGGGTCGTCCCGACCGGGGACATCGCGGCCCTGGCCGAAGGTCTGCGCTCGCTCTTCGCCGATCCAGGGGCGCGGGCTCGCATGGGCGAGGCCGGCGCGGCGCGGACGCGTTCGACGTTCCCCGCGAGCCGCATGGCCCAGAAGATGGAAGACCTCTTCCACGACCTCCTCTCCCGTGAGTGACCTGGACGGCCTGCACGTCGACTGCCGCCACTGGCGCTGGGACCGCCCCTGCGCGCCGCACAAGGCCCGCGGGCGCACGTGTCCGGGCTGCCCGGAGTACGAGCCGTACCGCGCGCGGGTCCTGGTGGTGAAGCTCGCGGCGACCGGCGACGTGCTGCGCACCACCGCACTCCTGCCCGCGATCCATGCCCAGTGGCCGGGGGCGCGCGTCGTGTGGCTGACCGCGCCCGGCGCCGTCGCCCTGTTCCGCGGCAACCCGCTCGTCGACGAGGTGCTGAACGCGGCTCAGCCGCTCGCCACGGCGCGGCTCGCGGTGGAGGAGTTCGATGCCGTGCTCTGTCCCGACGCCGATGTGGAGGCGGCGGCGTTCGCCGGCATGGCGCGTGCCCGCGAGCACCGCGGCTTCCGGCTGGACGCGGCCGGGCACGTGGTGCCGCTAGCGCCGGCGGCGCTCGAGTGGCTGCGGATGGGCGTCGACGACCGGCGCAAGAAGGCCAACCGGCGCACCTACCAGGCCCTCGTCGCGGAGGCGCTCGGCCTGGACGCCGCCAAGGTGGGCGAGCCGATCCTCGAACCGGCTGCCGACGACCACGCCGCCGCGCGCGAGTTCCGCCAGGGACTGGGCTTCCCCGGCCGCCTCGTGGGCCTCAACACCGGGGCCGGCGGGCGCTGGGCGTACAAGCAGTGGACCCTGGAGCACCAGCGGAGCTTCCTGCGCCTCGCCGCCGGCGCCGGGCTCGGCGTGCTGCTCCTGGGCGGACCCGAGGAGCGCGAGCGCCACCTCGCGCTGCGTGCCGCCGCGCGCGGGTTGCCGGTGTTCGATGCCGGCACCGACAACAGCTTCGGCCTCTTCGCGGCCAAGACGCAGCTCTGCGCGGCGGTGGTGACCGGCGACACGTTCGCCCTGCACGTGGCGACGGCGCGCCGCGTGCCCGTGGTGGCGCTCTTCGGGCCGACCTCGAGCGCGGAGATCGAGCTCTACGGGCGAGGCGAGAAGATCGTGCCCGAGGGCCTCGAGTGCCTGGTCTGCTACCTGCCGATCTGCGAGCGCCAGCCGCACTGCCAGGCGCTGATCCTCCCCGAGCGCGTGCTCGGGGCGGTGCTACGTCACCTGCCGGAGCAGGAATCGATCGGTCATCCCTGACACGTAGTCGCACACGCTGCGGTGCAGGCCGTCGCGGCCGATGCGGGAGCGGAACCGATCCGACATCTCCTCGGGGTGGGCGAGGTAGTGCGCGAACACGTTGCGGATGCGGTCCTGGCCCGCATGCATGACCTCCAGGACCCGAGCCGAGCGGTAGAAGCGCTCGCGCAGGAAGACCAGGAGCTCGTTGGCCAGCACCTGCATGTCGCCCGAGTGGCGGATCTGCGGCTGGCGGCCGTCGTGCGGCCAGGCCTCCAGTTCCTCGGCGCTGGCCTCCACCAGGTCGTGCACGAGGATCGAGATCATCTCGCTGATCACGCGCGGGTGCCGGTGCGTGGTCGCCGCGACCTCGGCACGCCGCCACAGCGCCAGGCCTCGGCACGCTTCGAGCGCGAACACTCCGGCGCGCAGGCCGTCGTCGAGGTCGTGGCAGAGGTAGGCGATCTTGTCGCAACCGTCCACGACGTGGGCCTCGAGCGGCGCCGGTTGGCGCGGCAGCAGGTCGGGAGCCAGCGGGAAGCCGTCGGGCACGCTGCCCTTGAGCAGCGAGCGGCGGGTGAGCAGGGTGAGGTTCAGGCCGACGTCGCCGCCGTAGCGATCCTCGAGGAGGTCGACGATGCGCGAGCCCTGCGCGTTGTGCCGGAATCCGCCGCGGCCCTCCAGCAGCTCGTGCAGGGCTTCCTCGCCGACGTGACCGAAGGGGGGATGCCCCAGGTCGTGGGCGAGGGCCACGGTCTCGGCCAGATCCACGTTGAGGCGCAGGGCACGGGCCACGCCGCGCGCCATCTGCGACACCTCCAGGCTGTGCGCCATCCGCGTGCGGTAGTAGTCGCCCTCGAACGCGGCGAACACCTGGGTCTTGCCCTGGAGGCGGCGGAACGGCGCGCTGTGCATCACGCGGTCGCGGTCCCGCTGGAAGGCGGTGCGCAGGGCGTCGTCGGGTTCGTCGAGCCGTCTGCCGCCGTGGTTGCGGCTCTGCGCCGCCAGGGCGTGGAGGGAGCGCAGCTCGGCGTCCTCCAGGTCTTCTCGGCGCAGCCAGGCCATGTGGGCGGAACCTCCGTGGGGATCGTCGCGCGCGGGAGGGCCGGACGCGACCACCGCGGGTGGCCGGGGCCGGGGGCTGGCCGCGGACTCCTGCGCCCCATCGCATCGGCCGGGCCGCCAGGAAGCAAACCAGCCCGACCTGCGGCCGGCAGGTCGGGCTGGCTCAGGCCGCAGCGGCCTTCACTGGTACCCCCAAGGGGAGTCGAACCCCTGTCCTATGGCTGAGAACCATATATCCTAGGCCTCTAGACGATGGGGGCCCGCGAGGGGGCGACTTGATAGGGGGGTGTCCGAAGCGTGTCAAGAGGCAAGGAGTTCGGGGGCCTCCGGCGCGTGGGGGAGAGGTATCGTGTCGCGGTTCGCTCGTGATCCCGAGGTCCGCGTCCGCTTCCGGAGGCCACCATGACGGCACTGCTGCACTCGCTCCTCTTCACCCTCGCGCTGCTCCAGCCACAGGCCCAGGGCGGCGGCGGGTTCCTCGGCGTGATCCTGGCCGATGCGGCGCGGCCCACGGTCTCGGAGCTGGTGCCCGACTCGCCGGCCGCCAAGGCGGGGCTGCGAGTGGGGGACCGCTTCCTCGCCGTCGACGGGGTGAAGGTCGACTCCCCGGAGTCCTTCGCCGAGGCGGTCCGCAAGCGCTCGCCGGGCGAGAAGGTGCGCTTCGCCCTCCTGCGCGGGGAGCAGGAGACGGAGCTGACCATCACGCTGGGCAAGTACTTCGAGCGCGCGGCGGAGGGTCCGGCACGCGGCGAGCCACGCCAGGAGCGTGCGCCCGCAGCAGAAGCGCAGCGCGGCGCCAAGCCCTTCCTCGGGCTGGCCCTCGCCGAGGCGGACGCCGGTCTGCGGGTGGACGAGGTCCTGCCGCGTAGCCCGGCCCAGGCCGCGGGCGTGCAGGTGGGGGACGTGCTCCTGACCGTCGGCGGCACGAAGGTCCGGACGCTCGATGGCCTGGACAAGGTCGTCGGCACGCTGACCCCTGGTGCGAAGGTGAGCCTGGTCGTGCGGCGGGGCGACGCCATGCAGGATCTGGAGCTCACCGTGGGTTCGGCCCCGGCGCCGCGCCCGGCAGCCGAGATGCAGCCCAGGTCCGAGGAGCGGGCGCGTCCGGTACCGGAGCGCACCCAGGAGCCGATCGCGCGCGCGCCCATCGCGTGGTTCGAGGGCGGGCTGCCGCGGGCCGTCGCCGCGGCGCGGGAACGCAACCAGCACGTCGTCGCCGTGTTCGGTGCCGACTGGTGCTCGGCCTGCCAGGCCCTGAAGCGCTCGTTCCAGGATCCCAAGGTCCGCGACGCCCTGGCGGGATTCGTGCCCGTGTGGATCGACACGGACAAGGAGGGACGCATGGCCGAGGAATGGCGCGTGGGTGAGATCCCGCACCTCGTGATCCTGCGTGGCGACGGCAAGGCGAGGGCCACGAAGGTCGGCTACCTGCCGCCGCCCGCGCTGGTGGAGCTGCTGCAGGCGAACCGCCCCCAGCAGCGCGAGCGCGCCCGGGTCCCGGCCCAGCCGCAGCAGCGCGGCGATCGCTCGGTGGCGCGGGTCCAGCCGCCGCCGCAGCCCCGGCCGATGATTGGCCCCGAGGCCGCGGAGACCGAGGCCCTGCGCGCCGAAGTGCGTGCCCTGCGCGACGAGCTGCGCGCCCTGCGTGAGGAGGTGCGTGCCCTGCTGGAGGCACGCCGGCGCGAGGAACGGGGCGGCAGGTAGCGGCGCGGGAAAAGCCCGCAGATCGCCGGCTGGTTCCCGCGGCGAGCACCGTCTACGGTCGCCAGCGCGCATGGGCAGGTATCTGGTCACCGGAGGCGCAGGCTTCCTCGGGTCCCACCTCGCCGCGGCACTGTGCCGGCGGGGCGACGCAGTCGTGGTCCTGGACGACCTCTCCACTGGCTCGCGCGAACGGCTCGCGGCGTGCGGGGGCGGCGCGGAGTTGGTGGTCGGATCGGCAGCCGACCGGGACCTCGTGGGCCGCCTGCTCGGCGGCTGCGCGGGCGTGTTCCACCTCGCCGCCAGCGTCGGGGTGGGCCTGCTCGCCAAGCGCCCCGCGGCCGCGATGGCCAACAACCTCGCGACCAGCGTGGTGGTGCTCGAGGAGGCGGCCGCGCGCGGCGTGCCGTGCCTGTTCACGTCCAGCAGCGAGGTGTACGGGACACGCGCGCGCCTGCCTCTGCGCGAGGATGCGGCGCTGCAGCTCCCCGCCCTCTCCCAGCCACGCGGCGGCTACGCCTGCAGCAAGGCGGCGGGCGAGGCGCTGGCGCTGGCCCTGCACCGCGAACGCGGCTTCCGGGTGGTCGTGGCGCGGCTCTTCAACGTGGTCGGGCCGGGCCAGAGTCCCCGCTACGGCATGGTGCTGCCGCGCTTCGTCCAGCAGGCGCTGCGTGGCGAGCCCCTCACCGTGTACGGCGACGGCGCGCAGACGCGTTGCTTCACGCGCGCCGGAGACGTCGTCGCGTGTCTCCTGCGCCTCTTCGCCCTGCCCGCGGCCAGCGGGCAGGTGGTGAACGTGGGCAGCGACCAGGAGGTGTCGATCCTGGCGCTCGCGGAACTGGTGCGCCACGCGACCGGCTCGCCCTCCGCCGTGGTGCACCGGCCTTTCGCCGAGGCGTACCCGGATCTCACCGATGTCGAGCGCAGGGTTCCGGACCTGACGCGCCTGCGGGGACTCCTCGGATCCGTGCCGTCGACGCCCATCGCGGACGTGGTGGGCGAGGTGGTGGCGATGCTGCGCACCCCGGCGCTCGTGCCGCCGCAGGGCTGAGCCGGGCACTCCGGTCTCAGCGGGCGAGCGCGCGCCGTACCGGCTCGGGTACGGCATGGCCGGCCCGCTCGAGGGCATCCGCCATGGCGCCGAGGTTGGCGCGGGCGGGGCCGGCCGCGGCCGCGCGCGCGGCCGCACGGGTCGCGGCCTGGAGCGCCTCCGCCGTCCGGCCCAGGCGCCACAGCGCGATCCCCAGGTTGGTGAGCGCATCCGGATCGCCGCCGCGGTGCGCGGCCGCGAACGAATCCGCCGCCGCCGCGAATGCGCCGCGGGCCAGGTGCAGGGCCCCCTGGAGGTTGGCGGCGTCCGCCCGTCCGGGATCGAGTTCGCGGAGCCAGCCCACATGGCGTTCGGCGTCCTCGAGCCGGCCCGCGTCGAGGTGCACGCGCGCGAAGTGCGCGAGCGTCGCGGCGGCGAGTCCGGGCTCCGGATGGGTGCGCACGAAGAGCTCCGCGAGCGCGGCTTCGGCCGCCTCGAACTCGCGGGCCTCGAGCCGCAGCCGTGCCTCCAGGGCCAGCGCGCGCGGCAGGTTGGGGCACGCGGCGCGGAAGTGCCGCAGGTGCGCGCGGGCCGCCGCGACGTCGCCGCGCAGCGCCGCCGCGTTGGCCAGGAGCAGCGGCCCGTCCACCCACGCCGGATGCCGGCCGAGACCGAGGCGAGCCCAATGCTCCGCGGCCAGGTGCTCGCCGGCCTGTTCGGCCGCGAGGGCGCGCGCGGCCGGGTCGTCCTGCCACTTGCCCGCGAAGATGCGGCCCCGCTCGGCGAGCACCTGCCCGTAGTCGACGCCCAGGGCGCGGAACGTCCGATGGCCATGATGGTGCAGGAACGCGTCGCGCACGATGCCAAGACGCATCCCCGCGAGGCGCGCGCGCAGGCAGTAGTCGTCGTCCTCGTAGTTGCCGATGCCGAAGCGGTCGTCCAGGGGACCCAGTCGTTGCCAGGTGTCGCGCGGCAGGAGCCAGCAGAGTCCGGCCAGCGTGGACGCATCCTCGACGATGCCGCCGCAGGAGCGCGCCAGCTCCGCCGCCACCGCGGCTCGGCCGCGGGCATCCAGTCCGCGGTCGCCGACCGCCACGCGTTGGGGGCCCTTCACGTGGTTGCTGACCGGCGCCACCATCCCCAGGCGCTCGTCCCCGCGGAGCGCGGCGAGCAGGCGTTCCAGCAGATCCTCGGCGGCCAGGGTGTCGTTGTTGAGGACCAGGAAGAGCTCGCCCGTCGCGTGCGCGAGTCCCTGGTTGACCCCGCCCGCGAAGCCGAGATTGCGGGGCTGGCGCAGCACGCGCACGCCGGGGAACTCGCGGTCGAGGCTGGGGGTGGCGTCCTCGCTGGCGTTGTCGACGACCAGGATCTCCAGGTCGAACCCGCCGCGCTGCGCCTGCAGGGTCTGCAGGCAGGCGCGTGTGTCCTCCACCCCGTTCCAGCAGGGGATGATCGCCGAGATCCTCACCTTGTGGGGATCGGCATTCCGCCGCGCGTCTCCCAACCCTCAGGGTGAATCACGCCCAGGTGGCGGAACCGGTGGGCGGGACCACCGCCGGGGGGGCGAAGAACCGCGAAGACGGACGGCCGCGCCACACCGGCGCTACTCACCTGCACACTTGCACACCTCGCTCACTGCACTTGGGCTCGCCTCCCAATGCGTGTGGCCCGGCGTGGCGCGGCCTCCATCACGGTATTCCTCGCTCGTCACGCTCCCCGCCATGGGACTGGCTGGATCGGCTTGGATCCTGCCGGTCGCCTCGGGAGGTGCGCACCGAGGTCCGCGGGTTCGGGTCGAATCCCGGACTTCGCAGACGGGGTTCGGACAGTTCAAAGAGCGTGCCACTAACCCCGATCCGACCGCGGACACGATGCCCAAGCTTCGATGGGACAATCGGTTGACTTTGGTTCGGGCACCCATCGGACCCCGTCCGGGATCCGAACGAATCATGTTTGGGACAGGTCATTCCTGATGTTGGGACGGATCGGAACGGTTCCGGGCGCCCGCAGGGTGGGCGTTGGCCAGGGCCGACATCCACGCTACGCTCCCCGCCCTTTTCGTGGGCCCACTTGCTGCGCATCCCGGTCGCTGAAACCCAACAAGGCATCCTGCTCCAGGACCTGCTCGAAGCCCACTGGCCCGATGCCCACCGGGCCGCGCTTCGGGGCCTGGTGCGGGACGGGCGTGTGCGCGTGAACCGACAGCCCGCGCGCCCGCAGCAGAGGCTCAGGCCCGGCGATCTGGTGGAGGTCGATGCGGAACACGACCCCGGGGCCCTGCGGGCGTCACGCGCGGCGGCCGCGCGCGACGGGCTCGCGGTGCTCTACGAGGATCCCGCGCTCCTGGTGATCGACAAGCCCGCCGGGCTGCCCACGGTCCCGGACCGCGTCCGCTCGCCGGACTCGGTGCACGCGCGGCTCCCCGCCCTGCGCCCCGGTGCGGACCTGCGCATCGTCCATCGCCTCGACCGCGACACGTCCGGCTGCCTGCTGCTCGCCAAGGGTGTGGCCGCGGCGCGCGCGCTCGACGTCGCGTTCCGCGAGCGACGCGTGCGGAAGGAGTACCTGGCCTTGGTGCTCGGCGAGCTGAGCGAGGCCCGCAGCGAGGTGCATCGCGCTCTCGGTCCGGACCCTCGCCGCCCCGGCAAGATGGTCGTGGTGGCCGCCGATGCGCGGCGGGCACGGCCGGCGCACAGCGAGATCGTGATCGAGGAGCGTTTCGCCCGCTATACCCTGGTGCGCGTGATTCCCCACACCGGCCGCACCCACCAGATCCGCGTGCACCTCTCCTCGCTGCACCATCCCATCGTCGGCGATGCGGACTATGGCGGCGGAGAAGGCCTGCGCCTCTCGGAGCTCAAGCCCGGCTACAAGCAGCGGCGCGGCGTGACGGAACGCCCGCTGGTGGCGCGTGCCTTCCTGCACGCGCAGCGCGTGACCCTGGAGAGCCCGGCCGGCGGCGCCGTCGCGGTCGCGGCCCCGCTGCCGCGCGACCTCGAGACAGTGCTGGAGAAACTGCGGCGCTTCGCGCCGCCCAGACGGAGGACGCCATGCGGTTGAAGGTCGCGCCAGAGGACTTCCAGGTGCGCGAGGTGCTGACCTTCCCGGAGCATCCGGAAGGCGCGTACTTCGTGCATCGCATGCGCAAGGAGAAGCTCGACACGATGCAGGCGCTGCAACTCCTGGTGAAGCACACCGGGGTGTCGCGCGCGGACATCGCCTTCGCCGGGCTCAAGGACCGCCAGGCGCAGACCGAGCAGTGGATCAGCGTGCGCGGCCGCCGCGTGGACATCGACGCGCCAGGGCTCGAGGTGCGCTGCGTCGGCCGCTCGACCGAGCCCATCACGAGCCACCTCAGCGCGGGCAACGAATTCCGCATCGTGGTCCGCAGCCTCTCGCTCTTCGAAGCGGCGCGCCTGCGCCGCAACCTGCCCTCGCTGCTCAAGGCAGGGTTCCCGAACTACTTCGACGACCAGCGCTTCGGCTGCCTGCGCCACGGCCAGGGGTTCGCCATGCGCTCGCTGCTGCGTGGCGACCCGGAGCGGGCCCTGCAGCGGATCCTCGCGCGCCCGTCGCGCGTGGCGATCTCGGGCGACGTGCGGCTCAAGCGCTTCCTGCAGGAGCACTGGGGCGAGTGGGATCTCCTGCTCCGGGTGGCCAGGGGACCGCTCTACCGCAACGCGTTCGAGCGGCTGGCCGCGCATCCAGGCGACTTCCGTGGCGCCCTCGCCGAACTGCCGCTCCGCCTGCGCCTGATCCACGCGTTCGCCTACCAGTCGTTCCTCTGGAACCGCGCGGTGAGCCGCTTCCTCCGGCCGATGGTCCTCGAGCGCGAGCGCGTCGAGCTGACCACCGAGGCCGGCACCTTCCTCGGCTGGCGCTACCTCAAGGAGGACATGGTGGCCCGCCTGCGTACGGCCCGCACCCCGCTCTGGGCGCCGGACGGCGAGGGCGGCGATCCGGGGTTCCGGCGTGCGATGGCCACGGTGCTCGACGAGGACGGCATCACCGAGGAGATGGTCCGCCAGCATCAGGTGCCGGGCATGATCTGGAAGGAGGAGGCGCGCCCCCTGCTCGTGATGCCTGGGGCCTTCCAGGCCGGCGCGCTCCTGCCGGACGACCTGGCCCCGGGCTTCCACCGCATCACGCTCTCGTTCCGGCTGCCGCGCGGTGCGTACGCCACCATGCTGATCAAGCGGCTCTTCGCGCGTCCCCCCGAGCCGCGCACCGACCGTGAGCGGCCTCCGCGCGAGTTCTTCGGCCCGCCGGGCGGCAGGGGTCGCCGCGGACCTGGGGGCGGCTACCGCTCGGGATCGGGCGGCTACCGCCCCGGACCCGGCGGCTCGCGCCGCCCGCCGGGAACGGGACGCCCCACCCGGCGACCTTCGCGAGACTCCAAGCCATGGCAGAAGCCTCCCTCGGCGTGATCGGTGGTTCCGGCCTCTACGAGCTCGAAGGGCTCGAGGGGCGCGATGAGGTCGAGGTGTCCACGCCCTTCGGCCCACCCTCGGATCGGCTGGTGACCGGCCGGCTGCATGGCGTGCGCGTCGCGTTCCTGCCGCGGCATGGGCGCGGGCACAGGCTCGCGCCGCACGAGCTGCCGTTCCGGGCCAACCTCCACGCCATGAAGCAGCTCGGCATGGAGTGCGTGCTGGGCATCTCCGCGGTCGGCAGCATGAAGGAGCAGATCCGCCCCGGGGATCTCGTGCTGATCGACCAGTTCCTCGACCGCACGCGCGGGCGCACCGAGGAGTCGACCTTCTTCGGCGGGGGCTGCGTGGCGCACGTGCACTTCGCCGATCCGGTCTGGGAGCCGCTCCGCCAGCTCGTGCTGCGGGCCGTGCGGGGCCTCGGCTACACGGTCCACGACGGCGGCACCTATGTGTGCATGGAGGGTCCCGCGTTCTCCACGCGGGCGGAGTCGCGCTTCTACCGCGGCCTCGGCGTGGACGTGATCGGCATGACCAACCTGCAGGAGGCCAAGCTCGCCCGCGAGGCGGAGATCGCCTACACGACCCTCGCGCTGGCGACGGACTACGACTGCTGGCACGAGACCGAGGCGGACGTCAGCATCCAGGCGGTGGTCGCGGTACTGCAGGCCAACGTCGAGAAGAGCCGCCGCGTGATCGCCGAGACCTGCCGGCTCCTGGCCAGCGCGCCACGGATCAGCGCGGCCGGGGTGATGGAGCACGCGATCCTCACGGCGAAGCAGGCGATCACCCCCGACGCCCGCCGCCGCCTCCAGCTCCTGATCGGCAGGTACCTCTGAGCCTTCGGGCCGCGGCGCCGCGGCCGCACCGGGAACGCGGACGGAGCCCGGCCCGGACCCCCGGGCGGACTCAGCCGCGGCGCGAGCGCAGCAGCAGGATCGACTGCTCGAGCAGCTGGTGGAGCCGCGCCGCATCCGGGTCGCTGTCGCGTGCGGCGCGGATGTGGCGCGCCCCCGCCTCGGCCTGCCCCGAGCGTTGCAGCGCCACGCCCAGTGCGTGGCGGGCCAGCGCGTCGAACCCGTAGCGCTGCACCAGAGGGTCGAGACACTGTGCCGCGTCCGCGGGCCGATCCAGGAGCAGGAGCACCAGACCCAGGCGCCGGACCGCCTCGGCCGGTGGGTCAGGGCGTGCCGCCGCGGCCCGCAGGTGGCTCGCCGCCTGTTCGAGACGCCCTTCCTCCATCGCCACACGGCCGGCCTCGAGCTGGGCCACGGCCAGGTCGGGACGCACCCGCAACCCCTCGGCGGCGCGCTGCGCGAGCAGCCGCGAGAAGCCGAGGTTGTGGCGCAGATCATGGTTCTCCGGCCACAGGAGGAGTCCTTCGCGGAACGCGATCTCGGCCTTCGATGCGCCCGTCGGGTACCAGAGCTCGATCTGCCCGCGCATCATCCAGATCGAGCTCCGCTCCGCCCGCTCCAGCGCCAGGCGCTGCCCGGGCGTGGGTTCCGGCGCGAGCAACGCCGCCGCGCTCTCGCGCGCGGCCACGAGGTCGTCGATCACCGAGCGTTCCTCGGTCACGAACTCGCGTGTGAACTCGATCCGGGGCTGGTCGTCGGTGTTCAGGGGCGCGCCCGCCACGTAGCGCCGCAGGGTCGGACCGCTCAGCAGGTGCCGCCCGAGCAGGACGTACGGGTCGTCGAGATTGGACTCGCGCAGGTCGGCCGCGATGCCGGGGTGCGCCATCCGTGCCGCGAGCTGTCCCGGGTCGACGCGCAGCGGGAGCTTGGTCGCCAGCAGGCAGAAGTGCTGCGGGTTGCAGTACCAGAGCGATGCCTCGGGAAAGGCCTCGAGCATGCTGGCGCAGAGCATCCGCCACTCGTCGCGCAGCAGCGACGCCTGGGTCATCCACGCCACGATCACGCCGTCCGGGGCCAGCCGCTCGCGGCAGAGCCGGTAGAAGTCCACGGTGTAGAGGTTCGCGGAATAGCGTGGGTGGATCGCGTTGAACGAGATCACGTCGTACGGAGTGCGGCTGGCCAGGAGCAGGTTGCGGCCATCCCCCTGGATGAAGCGGACGTTGTCCTCGGCCAGCACGTCGTGGTTCACGTGCCGGAAGTGCCTCGCGGTCTCGCGCTCGTAGGCCAGCATCTCGACCACGTCGACCTGGACGGCCGGGTAGCGGCTGCATCCCCACGCGGTCGATCCCATGCCGAAGCCGACGACCAGGACCCGGCGCGGCTCGCGGTGCAGGAGCATCGGCAGGTGCGAGAGCATGCGATGCACCTGCATGTCCATGTAGTTGTCGCCGGCCGTGGTGATGCCGTTGAGGTTGAGCTCGCGCGTACCCGAACGCCGCTCGATCACCGCGAGCGACGCACCCACGCCCTCGTGGGCATCGAGCAGGCGGTACGCCCCCGGCTCGGCGCGGAACCAGGAGCTGCGCAGGATCATCGGTTCCGTCCGGACCAGGAGCGTCGCCAGGAGGCCTCCCACGAGAGCGGTGGCGGCCAAGGCGCGCGGTACCGGGTTGCGCGCGGCGCAGCGCAGCAGCACGAGCGCACCGACCACGTACGGCAGCGTCAGGGCGAGGATCGCGCGTTCCAGTCCGAGGAGCGGGATGAGCGCGTAGCCCGCGACCAGCGATCCGGCGATCGCTCCGGCGGTGTTGCCGGCCAGCAGCCTGCCCACACCGCCCGCCACCGCGCCGCCGCCTCCGAGGTACGCCTGGCTGGCCAGGGGGAACGCCATGCCCATGCAGAACGTGGGAACCAGCAGCACGACGCCGCACTGCACGAGCTTGAACGCCGCGCTGCCGAGCACACCGGTCGACTGGAGGTCGTGCCACCAGCCGCCGGCCCCGAGTCCATGCAAGGCGCGGAAGAGCGGCACACTCGCGCCGGCCGACACCGCGATCCCGAGCTGCAGCAGCGCCAATACGACCAGGGGATCGCGCACGGACGCCGCCAGCCGCGCGCCCAGCAGGCTGCCTGCCCCGAGGCCCGCGAGGAAGCACGTGAGGATGGCGGTGAAGGCCCATGTGTCGATGCTGACGAAGTACATGAGGCTCCGGGTCCACAGCACCTCCAGCGCCAGCGCCGCGAACCCCGAGAGCGCGAAGGCGAGCCAGACCGCGCGGCGCACGCGCGGTGCGACGCTGGGGCCGGTACCGCGAGCGTCGTCTGCCGGGACTCCGCTCGCCCCGCCTTCCCGAGCGCGCAGGCGGAGTGCGAGGATCCCGACCAGGAGGTTCGCGGCGGCTGCGGCCAGGAGGGTCCCACGCAGGCCGAGGCGTTCGAGCAGCACGAATCCGGTCACGAAGCAGCCGGCCATCGCTCCCAGGGTGTTCACCGCGTAGAGCGTTCCGGCACCGAGGCCCACGGAACCGCTGCCCGGGACCACGGCTCGTGCCAACGCCGGGGTGGTGGCTCCCATCAGCGTCGTGGGCACGAGCAGCACCGCCGCGGCCAGGAGCGAACGCAGCCCGAGCACACCGCCCGGCGAGCCTTCCACGAGTGGCCAGACGGCGCGGAACACGCCGTCGCAGGCATCCATGAGCGAGGGGAGCAGGAGGGCCCAGGCCCCGATGCACAGTTCACAGACGCCGTACACGCGCAATCCCGGGAGGCGCGTGCGATCCAGGATGCGGCCGCCGATCCAGCTCCCGAGTGCCAGGCCGGCCATGAACACCGCCAGCACGGTGCTCACCGCGTGGATGGTCGTGCCCAGGACGACGCCGAACATCCGGCTCCAGACCACCTGGTACATCAGTCCGCTCGCGCCGGTGGCGAAGAAGA